>JANRJA010000001.1:0-14754 GCA_033764315.1 Oculatellaceae cyanobacterium bins.114 | reverse complement strand
CGAACACACTCATGGATGAACCGCTTTCGACGGTTATTAATTCGTTGGGAGAAGAAACCACAAAACTATCTAGCGATGATCCACCTTGCTTTTGCATGTATTGCTATAAGGGCAATTCAGGTTTTCGGATAGGCTCTTAGTGCTGTTCTCATACCTATTAGTCGTCGAATCATCGACCAAGACTGCGGTACACCGTTATCAGCTAGCACCCAAGATAAGGTGCCATATCTCTGTCTAGGGCAGCTAAAGTTAGTCATGGAACTGGTCTCTATCACGACTTGGTCTGGCTTAGTTTGCCTCAGAAGTGACTCAATCGCCCAACGCTAGGTGGCGATCGTATCGAACTCGCTTGTGGTTTGAGTCGTTTCTTCTACTTTTCCACGGCTTACATAGATTCTTTAGCTATCATGCACCCTGTGTTTTGGAAGGCACCACCACACTCTGTTGGGAGTGCAATATTCTCAAACAGTTGAAAGCCTTCTATTAATTGCCGAGCTATTTTTTTAACTTCCATAAGCCCCTTGTCTGTTCACACTTTAGAAGACATAATAATTTCTGAAATTCTTTCACCAATAGCCAGAGCATCAAAATAATCACCGTGGTCTAGTTTGCGATCGGTCAGCGTTACGCCATTGTGGTCATACATATTGGGAGGAGCGAGAGGCGGGAGAGGGTTTAGTCCCAGACTGCTTTCCCAGCGGTTTTCCAGATTTGGCCCACTAAGGAATGTTTTCACCTTTTCCAATGTTTCCCGCGCTTCTTTTTCAGTCACTGATGCCTGCAATGCAGTATCAAACCCGGAGTAAAACAGATGTATTTCCTCTACCAGGTGATATAGCCCCGCATAAAATGGCCCCAAGTACTCTGCTGGAGTTCCTGGTATAGCATCTACATCACACTGAGTCACAGCCCGCCGTTCTACATCGGGAGCCAACATTATGTAGCGATCGATAAAGAAATTATCATCGCCTCCCTGATCTCGACGGGAAATCTGAGCGTTAATTTTTTCGTCTGATTTACCTTCCTCCACGAGAGGAACAGTCACTTTATTCACTAACCCAGCCAACATATGACAGGTCAAGTAGTTGCCCATACTGTGAGAAATTACATGTACTTTAAGCCTCGGATTTTGAGTGCGAATGCGACTGATCAAATTCCCTAAAATGGGAGCACTAGAGACGGCTTCAGTGCGATCGAACTGATAGTCGAGCACTTTGCCATTGGAGGGCCAGGAAAACCCAACAAAAGCAGTTACGTCACCGTCAGGGTCATCCAAGCGATTAAATTGCTTTTGTTTCAGCTCATCCAGACTATTGACGTGTTCTAAATCCTTGACTTTACGCCAAATCACCGAATTCTTCAAAATCTGTTCCAAGGGTTCCGACGAGTCCGAGTTACTTAAATGACGCCAATCAGTGATCACTTCTTCGATTTGGCGAGTTTGTGCGTTTCGTTTTATATTTAAAACTGGATCAGTAACAATGGTTGGTCCCAATTTCTTAGTTTGCTTCAGCATGTCTGCTAGCAATGAAAAAGATGTAATGGCTCCTTGCAAGGGAACATTGAACCCATGAATTCCAATAATTACTCGCTTCACGGCTGGTTTATTGAGAAAAACCTTAAAAACTTCGGCTTCAGAATTGGTGAAAATGGTCGAGGCGGGCATCTTTGAGGGGTCGGTTGTTGACAGATAGTGAGCCATGTAACCGCGTGTATCAATCCAGTAATAGCCACCCGTCTGAAGCTTTAATCGGGTATCCCGTTTCAAGTCGCGACCCAGCTGATCCTGATCCCGATTCGTTGCAAAAAAACGAATAGACATACTACTAAGTTCCTGCTGTGACATCTCTCTTAGGTGACATCTTGCAGTTAGTTAGACACTATTGGGGCTAGACTTAAATATTTGTGACATAGCAATCCTAAATGGGTTGTGAGATGGGCCTCTCACAACCCATTTAGGATTGCTATATTAGCTTCACAAGTTGATCAGCTATATTCAACGGTTGAGGCACTCAGAATTGAGTAAACCAACTCCCGGTTACCTAACGCTTTGCCCCACGAGTTGTGTCAATAGCGATCGCCATCTTGTACCAATTTGAATTGAGAACACGACAGATCCTGGTACGAGCTTGGCAGTGCCAAGCCCCTCTTGAACTTTGATCTGCCCAAAAATCCGTTTAAATCGGTATTACTCTTCAACAGCTGACCGTGTGACCAATCTTTTATACTTAGCGATTGAAATCACAGACTTTGTGTGAGCCTCAGCCAAACGCCATAAGAGCAAAACCCGTGGCTCGACTGAGCTTCGCCGAACGTCTGAGCTTCGCCAAACGTCGATTACTAATTTCTAACAACTTCGTCACTCAGCGGATGCACTATTTTTAAAGTTGATCTCATCTTCAATCAACCGAAAAAATTGTGAGATTTGCTCAGTAGATTGAATGTGATAAACACCTCTAGTACTTTGAGCTTGCTTAATATACTCCCGATATTTTGGAGTCAAATAGTTGTGACACAACCAAAGTGCTCGATAACTATTCATCGAACTTTTAATGATTGGACTTTTTTCAGGCCAACCTGCGGGCGGATTAAAGTGACCCGTGATCATTCGTTTCGTTACCCACCAGAAATGGATGTGAATCGGTAGATCAACGAAAATCAGACTATCTGCCATATCAAGTCGCATCCAGAGAGTCTCTATGCAACCAAACCCATCAATAATCCAGTGATCAGTCGCTAGAATTTCCTGATGGATGCGCTTAAAGTCTTCTTGTGGGGTTTCAATGCCCCCCGATTGATATTTAAGCTTATCCAAAACATAAAGGGGTAAGCCAGTAATCTCCGATAATCGCCTGCTGAGAGTCGATTTACCACCTCCAGCGTTGCCAAATACGGCTACTTTTTTCATGGTCACTTCCTTTTCAGTAAGTTAGGGTGTGAATAGGTTGGGTTGAAGCATGAAACCTAGTGTTTACAAGGATTCTTCTAGAATCAGAAAGTAAACCTGGTGGTTTCCTGAAGCTCACCGTTTCTGAGATTTTATACCTTGTGATGGATGCTCAACCTCATGCCATATGGTGAGTGGGTGGGTGAAATTAAATATAAGATGATGTAGATTGGATTGAAGTATGAAACCCAACGTCTACATGGGTTACGCGATCGCGTAACCCAGTCTACAAGTAGGTGTGCCTATCTACTTAGCTCTCACTAAATTCCCACTGAATAAAGATGGGTGATGGTCACTGATTAAAGATGGTCACTGATTAAATGAGAAAGGTAAACGTTAGGCACAATAAAGGTATCCGTTAGCGATGACAGGTTATGAAAAAACTAAACCGGGCTGTCAAACTATTGGACTATTGCCAGGAGAATGCATCGGATCAAATTGTCCCCAGACCTGCTGTCTTAAAGAGCGTAGGTTGGAATGGAGTACATCTTGAACTGCATCAACAACCGACTTTTGCGACTGGTGAACATCACCACACGATGCACGTACTGGCATGTGGACTTGTTGGCTTATCCAGCAGGAATGCACCTGGGATGCGATCGCTCGATGGTAAGCGATCGCGAGAAAGACGGGGTTCTAAAGATATTGCCATTATTCCATCAGGAATTATGCATTCTTGTAGTTGGGATGATCCGGCTCAATTTATGGTGCTGGCACTCGAACCAAGTCTACTTCGACAAGTAGGACAGGACTGGGTAAACCCTGACCAGATTGAGCTGTTACCTCAATTTATGAGTGAGCCAGATGCATTCATCCAGGGTCTTTTTTGTGCTCTCAAAGAAGAAGCTGAAATGGGTGGAATGGGCGGTTATCTGCTCATTGATAGTCTTAAAACTGCGTTAGCTATTCATTTACTACGACATTACTGTGCTACTCGACCCAAACTCTCCAATTACCCAAATGGTTTATCTCAAGCGACATTAACTCTTGTAAAAGAGTACATTCATGTTCATCTCCATCAAGATTTGAAATTAGATAAGATTGCAGCGATCGCTCAACTCAGTCCCTATCATTTCTTGCGACTGTTTAAACAAAGTATGGGAGTAACACCTCATCAATACATTGTGCAATGTCGGTTGAATCAAGCAAAGTACCTTCTGCAATATAGCAATCTGAGCATCGTCGAAATTGCAACTCAAACAGGTTTTTGTGATCAAAGTCATTTGACTCGATCCTTTAAACGCCTAATCGGGGTTACACCCAAACAACTCCTGCAATTTCGATCGGATTCTAACAACACTCTGTGATTGGCTTGAGCAAGCTCTAAAAAACCGCAAGAATATTCTAAACCTCCGCAACTTTTTTCTAGAGTTTGAATGCACTGACTTTTTACAGTAAGAGCAACCTCTATTGGAAAAAGATGCAAAGTATGCAAAGTACAAGTCTTATCGCTGAAAAATTATCCATTTTACCTATGACGGTTCCACTTTGGGGGCTAGTCATTTTCACGCTATGGGCGATCGCCGTTGTGGTTCTCTTAATTACCGTAAGAATCCGTTATTTGGCAGCAGGAGGCAGTCCTAAAGACTTCGGGGTGATCAACGATGACAGCTTGCTTTGGCGGTTATTTCGAGTCCAGGCTAACTTGGCTGAAAATCTGCCGCTATATTTAGGAGTTGTTTTTCTCCTCACAGTACGGGGGATATCTGGAGTTACAGTCGATGTATTGGTCAGTATTTATATCACGTTCCGACTGTTGCACTCCATTATCCATATTGTGGGTGCTGATCCAAGATTACGAGTCATGAGCCTAGCCATTCAATTCAGTTGTTTAATTAGTTTGATCGGTTTGGCAATCTTTCAATTTACGCCTGATCTAAATGGCTGATGACGTTTCCCATCTCAATGACTCAGGATCGTAGATTAAATAACTTCAGGAACCTCTCCCCGCCTATGGCACCCTTCTCCGAGTCGGAGAGGGGCAGGGGGAGAGGTCAGTTTAACAAAAAAATCGATGTTATTTAATTTGCGTTCCTAAGTAGGAAAGCACCATTATTTGTAGGATGGGTTGGCGATCGTGTAACCCATACAGAGCTTGGGTTGAAGCATAAAACCCAAGCTCCATCTGATAATAGCTTCACGTTTGTTTTATAAAACACCATTAAGATAAGAAAAACGGCTGATGGAGACTTGACTCAGGCTACAAAGAAGTTATGGTGAAAGGCGTCAGGGTATGGGGTTTAGCTTATGGTGTATGCAATTAGATTTGTTTTAGATAGCTGGCTTAAACAGAGTACAGGGCAAGGATCGACCCTTCCTGAAGATCAGCGACAATTTATCAAAGCAAGAACTGAAATACCCATTGCGGGAATTCAAGCCGTTAAAAACACCCACTTTCAAGTGACCCTGGGTCGGGATGCTCTAGGTAAGCAAATTTTTTTCAAGGGGCGTAATACTTGGTTTGTTTATAAATCTGACATACAACTCTTAAAGAATGGGGTACCTGTTTCCTTACCAACTGGCTCTGCCGTTCCGAGCCCTGTATCTACTCCTGTGCCTGTCCCTACACCTACTCCAACCCCTGTACCTACCGCATCTGAATGGGTCTTAAAGGCGGTGTCTGATACCTGGTTAAAGCAAAGTACTGCTCCAGGTTCTAGCTTGGCTCCCGATCAACGACAACTGATTCAAAACAATACGGTTTTTCCAATTTCAGGATACGCACCTGTTTCAGATAATCATTTGAAAGTTACGTTAGGGGTTGATAATCAGGGGAAACAACTTTTTATCAAAGGACTCACAACTTGGTTTGTTTTTCGTCCAGATGTGCAGATCTTGCGAGATGGCAAAGTAGTCTTATATGGCTCTGCGCCAACTCCGACTCCTGCACCCACTCCAAAGCCTGCGCCAACTCCTGAGGTCAAGCACATCAACGCAAAGGGATTGCAGTTGTTGAAAAACTTTGAAGGATTGTCGCTCACAGCTTATAAAGATGCTGTTGGGATTTGGACCATTGGTTATGGCACAACATCTGGGGTTAAACCGGGTCAAAAAATTACTCAGGCTCAAGCTGAAGAGTTCCTCAAACGAGATTTACAACGATTTGAGGCCGCTGTCGATCGCTTGGTGAAAGTGCCTCTGAATAGTAATCAATTTTCAGCATTGGTCGTATTTACCTATAATGCTGGAGAGCGGGCGTTAGCAACTTCAACTCTGCTAAAGCTGTTAAACCAGGGGCATTATCAAGCTGCTGCCGACCAACTGTTGCGCTGGAATCGGGCAGGTGGGCAAGTGTTAGCAGGTTTAACTCGTCGCAGACAGGCAGAACGGGCTTTATTCCTGAGCTAGGAGATGGCTCAAAATGACAGGGAAAATGAACCTCCAGAAGAGCAGACGCCAACAGCAGAACCAGTGCCCAATACCTTATTTACGCAATATGCAATTTAGGGGTTTAGATCCCCGGTTTCTCGTTGAAGCTGACTGAAAGGTGTCTAGTTACATCCCTAGAAACCGGGGATCTGGAATAAATAGTCGTACATAGGGTTTATCTAGAAGGTTATAGCAATCCTAAATGGGTTGTGAGAGTCGCACCCCACCGGGGTGCGACACACACAAACACCTAATTTCACAAATGATTTAGGACTGCTATATAAGGTTGTATTGTCAAGAGTTGGGTTGTAAAGATGGTTTATTAACAAACGGTTTATATTGTTCATCAGTGAAAGATGTGAGATTAAAATCTTTAGATTGATTAAGTTTCTAAAAAGTTGTAGTACAATTGCTCAGATGTTTATTGTCCCCTAGTTTGAGGAGTTGCAAGTATGAACAAAGGTGAACTGATTGATGCGATCGCTGAGAAGGCAGATGTCTCCAAAAAAGATGCTGACCGAATTCTCAGTGCAGTGCTAGAAACCATTCAAGACGCCGTTTCATCTGGAGAAAAGGTAACTTTAGTTGGATTTGGCACTTTTGAACCCCGTGAACGCTCTGCTCGTGAAGGTCGTAATCCTAAGACAGGTGAGACTATGACGATTCCAGCAACACGAGTTCCTGCCTTTAGTGCCGGAAAGCTGTTTAAAGAAAAAGTTGTGAGTTAACCTCCCCTAAAACAACAAGGTCATGCAGGCAGCTTATTCTCATCAAAGCAACTTGCATGACCTGTCGAGGGGTTGCAGCCTCACTCCCTCCTCATCCTAACTTTTCAACACTGCCCAAGGCTCCTTATTTCTGATGGATTGGGTAGTCAACTGACTTAAATTTTGGGGCGATCGCACTCTCAATTACACTCCCGGTTATCAACTTATGATGGACAGGGCAATCGTGTCGGAGCGACCCAAGGAACAGACGTTAGACCGCTTTTGGGAGCACCAAATTCGCGATCAGCATGATTTGAGCCAGCATGTGGATTATATTCACTACAATCCGGTGCATCATCAGTTAGTAAAACACCCTTTTGTTTAAGGAGGAAGTTGGATATGAGTCATGAATAAGAGATAGGCGAATGTTGGGTTTCCTCCGTCAACCCAACCTACCAAGGGCGATCGCACTAGAGAGTTCAGCTGCGGAGATAACGCTTGCTTCACAGTCTGTGATAGACGACGATGAGGCTTAGTTTGGGGGCGATCGCCTTTCAGACATCTTTGAGGTGTTACGCTGTTGTTAACGTGATCTGATAATGAGGAGTGTCACTTGCATTAGTGAACAACCAGAGAATCACAAGAACTGCGACCGCCGTTCTCTATCAATTCCTAGAGCAATCTGAGAAGTGTCAAATTAATTAGCAATTTCAGGATTATACTTACGAGAAGTTTGTGCTACTTCCTGGATATTCTGTTCAAGATAACCCTGTTCATTCAAATAGTAAGCTCCTGTTTCATAACACTCCGCAAAGGTTAGCATCATGCTTGTAATACTTGTGTAGCAAGGAATTACCTGATTGTCAGCTTTAGGAATCCAAATAACTGGTGAAGTGGGTTGCCTTACGCTATTTAATACGACTGCATAATAATCCCCCTCAAAACACATGAATGGGAAAAGACGGTAGCCTTGATACTTAAATCCCCCTTCCTCAACTGAACGATCCTCACTAATCCATTCACTATCCATCAGTGCAGCATCAATAGGTGAAAACTGCATTATGGGATAGAAAAGGGTGTGTTGTTCATCTTCACTTCCATTTCGCCATTGATAAAGTTCAAAAAATTCACTCGGTAGTTCTGCATGAAGAGACCCAACTGCTTCTAAGATTTCGTTGTATCTAAGCCCAGGTCTAAACGATGCGGCATGTGTGGGAGTATGTTGCTGCAACCAACCCATTATTCGTTCTAGGGTTTCTAGTAGAACTGACATAAGGCATAAATTAATTAAGAGTTTCTTAGAAAGACTGACGATTTCCTTGCCGATCGATCCAGTAAGTTGTTGGAGTTGCAGGATTAGCAAAAGTGATGAACCAAGTTAAAGGATTGGTTGTTTGTCCACGCGGAACCATAGCTCCAGCATAAAAGCTCGATAGTCTTGCCGCTTGACTTCCAGTTCCCCTTTGCTCTCTAGCTGGTACTGGTTGAATAGAAACAAGTCCAGCATCATAATTCTTCTTACCACCCTGCCACGTTGCATTGTAAGGGTACTCATCACACCAATAACCACTGGGTCTTCCTTGACAGGGGCATTGGGAATTGTACCATCCTCGTTCATTATTTCCTCCATGACTGAGTAGCAAAGGAAGAGGCATCGCACCAAACAGTTCCCCTTTTTGATTGTGACTTGTATAACCTGAGCCTGTTTGGGCACGCAAAATATGGATAGTTGTATAAGGCAAATCTAGTCCCCAAACAATGGCTGGAATCCCAAGGAATCTCACCACTGCGCTAGGGATCTGTTGAGCATAAATATAGCCTCGAGCAACAACCTCAGCAGCTTGTACGGCAACTCGTGCAACCAGTCCCATAACACTAACAGCCTTCTCAAACTGGGTAGCTCTCAAATCTGCTTCCCAAATACGACGCAGCGTTTCTCCCGTCAGACTTGTTTCTTGATACATTCCGGTAGGATCAGTCGCATTTACCGGATTTGCATGAACGTAGATGTATTTCTGTAGAGATAATGGCTCTGCCAAATTACCATCAAACACATCCCTTCTTGTGAAACGTCCAGTCTCCGCGTTGTAGTATCGATCCCTCAAGTAATATTCATCTAGCTCTTCATCAAACTGCTCTCCAGTAAAACGATAGCTATTCTCAGTGCTACCCGTTCCACTAACTGCTCTTCCGTAGGCGTCATAAGTATAGCTATGACGTATTCGTACAGTAAAACTTTAGTCCGTGAATCTGGTAGGATTTGCGTATAAAAGAGGCGATCGCTCAAGCAAGATTTCTACCGATTCCAAATTTCATCTTTAGAGTTTTGGTAATAGGGATGCGGCTCATGTGTTACTGTAGTTCGCCCGGATCAATACCTTGCTGCTGTAGGCGTTCCATCAATGCGGTGAGCCGTTGTTCAGCCTGCTCTGCTCGTTGCTGAGCAGCTTCTTCTGGTAATAAAACTAAGTTACCTTTTGGACTATAGAAGCGCAACCAATCACAACTACCTGTTGGTGGCTCTCGGTCAATGGCTCCCTGCCATGTTCCCATCCAAAGCTGTAAGGATTCACACCACAACCGGCCCTGTTCGTTTGGCGTTAATGGTTGGTAGCCTCGTCCCAGTTCCAAATGCCAACCCTCTAAAGATTGGGGGTCGAATGGGTCAAAAATAAAGTAATCGGGGGTTCTAAAGACCCGTTCATAGAGATCCTTCTTCACTCCCCGATCGGTTGTAGCAGTGCTGATCGAGAGCAGTTCAATAATGACATCAGGGTAGCGTCCCTGCTCCTCCCACACGACCCAGCCTTGACGTTCGCGTTCACCATCAACATCAAGCACAACGAAGAAATCAGGACCACGAAAGTCACGGTTCATGGTCTGATTGCGGCTGTAGTAGACAAACATATTGCCACCCACAAAAAAGTCTTTGCGATCGCTCATGGCTTGTTGCAGTGAACGAATCAGGACATTCATCGCAATGCGGTGGCGGTTAGTCTCCAAAGGTTCTCCGTCATCAAAAATTAAGTCCGTTGGTGGTTCAGGCGGTATCCAGCCGGATGCGACTGTTTGGGATTGTTGAGTTGCATCGATGGTCATGGTTTAGCACTAATCCCTCAATGTACTTCTCCAGCATATCGCTGCTATTGAAGAAAGGCGATCGCATCCTCATCTAAAAGGGTCGTATGTTGCAGTGGGTGACATTTCAACTATAGAAGGCAGGTAGGTCGCTGAGATCTTTAGTGTTCTGAAAGCTCCGTACCTATACTTATGACTCCTACGGAAGAGCTGTTAGTGGGACGGGTAGTACCCAGAATAGCTATCAATTTGTCGGAGAGCAGTTTGATGAGAATTTAGACCAGTACTATCTACGTGCCAGATTCTACAATTCAGAATCTGGCAGATTTACTAGAAGAGATGATTGGGAAGGTAGACCTACTGACCCTTTAACTCTTAACAAATACATCTACGCCAACTCAAATCCAGTACGTTATGTTGATTTCAGTGGGTACTTGAGTGTGCTTAATGAAGGGAACATGGTTCATAACATAGTTGGATGGCACTTTCTTGGGCAAGCTGGTATTTTCAATAGAACTAATCCCCTAAGCGATCCAAGAGGAATATTTCGGTACTCCCGTGTTTTTGATCCTCGTCCACCATTCAGTCGTGGAGCTAATAGACCAACCTATTTAAGGGTAATACGCACAGCTACAGGTAATCCACAACATCCAGGGGCACGAGCCATTAATCGTCAAATCCCTGACCTAGCTGACTTCGACATTTATGAACTATATGAAATCAAACCAAACAAATCAAGCCAGATTATAAGCGCACAGAACAAACTCACTCAAGCTCAACACGAGTTGCATTCGTCTAATGTAGGACTTACAAACTGGGGACGAGGTACTAGCTATACTCCTCTACCAATCGTCCCTATTCCTGGTAGCACGAATTTTGCTGTGGTTAGAAATCACTCGCCGGGAATTATTGTGTACGACCTTATTAATACACGCCTTGCCTTTACTGTTATCCGGGCCAGTGCCACGCTCGTCGCTCATGCAATCGAGGAGTTGATGGTCAAGGTTTCGGCTGCTCTTGCTCGAAACTCTAGATCCCCAGCAGCAGCTTTGCTGACCTAGAAAACGGCTTCTTCAGTCCAAAACTAACATCCGTCAAAATAGCTTTCAGAGGATATATGGGAATTCGATACACCAATCTCACTTTGTATGGTCTCAGTCAGAAGGATGTTCTAGACTATCTGTCGTCTATCAAACAGAACAGCTATATTTCTCCTACAGAAAATGGCTTTACGGTAATTTATGATGACAGTTTTGAAAGCGTTTCCATTTCTGACAAGTTACGCAAAGCTTATGAGAGAAGTGCCTTGATAGGAGTTCCCGAGACACATCATGATGAGGTACTAGCGCATGTAAGATTTGCCCTTTCTCATTCTCAGGAGGGGCAGAATAAAATCCGAGGTTTAGGAGTGCGATCGCATGAGATTTTGGAGCAGTATCACGGGACGATTGAGGGAAATTTGGTGTGTTGGGCAACTCATCTTTCTGCTCAATTCTCCTGTCCAGCGTTAGCAGTTTATTTGCGAGATGACTCCCAGTTCTGGTATCACCTCTCACAGGATGGAGTCATGGTTGATGAATACACAACCTACGCAGAGCAAGATTGGCAACCTGGACAACCCATCTTGAGCGAAACAGGAGTAGACATTAAAGGTGGAGATGCTCAAAAACTCTCTGCTGCTTTCGGTAAACCGGAGAAGGCAGATGAAGTTGAGGTGATTTTGCGTAAACCTCACAGCTATAGCAATTACATTGGCTTCACGCCATTTCCGAACTACGAGGAACTGTTAGCACTCGATGGATTCCAAGACTCCGTTGTAAGGCACCAAGCATTAGCGATCGCGCTAGGGATGCCTTTGTGGTGGGTGATTTCGATGAGTTATCAAGCTATTGCTGGGGGTGAGATGGAGGACTTGTTTGAGGACTATGCTCCTGATGGTCCTTCTAGCAAACAGGCAAAAGCGTTGCTGAAGCGGGCGAAGAAGACAAGTCGGCGCAGGCAGTAACTCATGATAATTCCACTTGTACACGCAGTATTAGGGCAATCGCAGGTCTTGTAATTCACCACTGAGCTACTGCATTAGCGATTGCACTAGGTTCCTCAAGAAGGGTGTTTACCGTGATGAGCGTAAACTCTGTAATCATCTCTAAATAGAAGAGCGGGTTGCCCTTCAGCATGAAGAAAGTTCTTCTCATCAAAAGAAATTTTACTTGGTCTTTCACAAAGAATACAAACTTTTTCGCATGGAATTAAAAAGCCAGTTTGACAAATTAAATTCCTAAGGATCTGCCATTTCTGAACATCGTAACTCAGCTGCAGAACTGAAATACAAAAATCTATCGTACATCCCCAATTCGCCCACTCTGATGGTCTGATTAGACAATTTATAAGTTGATCGAGGCTGATTGAATCTTGTCGAGAATCTTTTTTTTCAAGATCTATAACTAGCTGACTTCTTAAGCACTCTAATATTGTATATGGAAAGTAATTAGGTATATTTTTAAGATGTTCAACGTCGTATGGAACCAATGAAAACAAAGTCTGATTTCGTATCCTAACAAAAATTTCCCTACTCATTTGTTGTTTGATTATGTCTTGAAGATGGTGAAGTGTTCTTCTGGAAATTTTATTTTGAATGCTTTGACCTAAACGACTTTGAAGATTTTTATCTTGTTTTACTGATTCAATCGCTTGAAACGGACTACTATAAAATAGTATCTCAGGTTCCAGATAGTTGTTCACTTTATAAAGTAGCTGAACTAATTCAATGACTTCTGAATAGTTTACAACTTCCGTCAGATTTTGAGACAATAGCCATTTTTTACAATATACAGGTATTAAATCTTCTTGCTCAACCGTTATTTCAGTTAATAGTTTTTGTTTGGACATATCTAAGATTCTAGTAATAGAGGTTTGAGTAGTAACAGGATAGAAACTCGTGTTGATGCTGAAACACCAATAGATTATAGATTTCTAATTCTTGGCAAGTTTAACTGGTACACCTCTTAGCGTAACTTTCTGTTCCATTGCTGATGCTGTTGGCGAAAGTGTTACAAATGCTTCTACAGGTGTGTTACAAGCTTTATAAGCAATGAGATAGCAAGCATTTCAGAGCCTGTCGTATTTGCGTAATCTTACGCGTAGTACGTTCGCCAACAGCATCCATTGCTACTCAAACCTCTAATAATTAAGCTTTTCTTCTTAGAAGCTTATGCAAGCAAATTGTGCAGAACTGTTCAATTATCTACTTAGCTACTTAAGAGATAAGATTACGACCTCGAAGATTTTCAAAATCAATTCTGTAGTATTTTCTGTCTCCAAACCGAAGACTGCCACGAGCAGCTTTTGCTCTATTACCTTTTTCATCATTTCTATCCCATTGGTATGTTGCCAGTTGTTCACCACCGCGACCGGAAGTGCCACCATTTTCTTGAATATCTTGTGCTGCTTGAGTTACATAAGCCATACCTTTAATAAAAGCTGTATCATAACTCCGTGGAAGCCATCCACTTATCGCATCTCTTTGTTGCCAAAGTATTCCAACACCTTGGTAAACTTGGCTGAGGGTAACTCCTACTTCAGGCACATTGTACATAGGAACTCCCAAAGTATTGCCAGGAGCGTCCTGAGCCTGTACCCGCATTTGATTCATATCCTGGAAGGTAGTAGGAGATGTTGGCTCTCTTCTACGTTGTGGTTCAGGTTCTGCATCAGGTAAAATCTTATACTCAATTGCTCCATCACTCTGCATCTCCTTAAGAACAAGAAAAGAGATTGTTCCAATCCCAGCGGCTAATAGAATCCCCCAAGCTTTAGCTAACTGTATGGATGTTGGATTAGCTACAGTAGAGATACTTGCTCCAATATTGTTAAGTATATTGAGCATTAAATTCGTGCAAGAGCTTTCACTTGCAGTTATGGAACTTAAACCACTCGGATCAATTTGATTAACAGGGTTGATATTCCCATAAACATATTTGTGAAGTGTTAATGGATTCGAGATATGACCTGGATAAGAGTCCCTTCTAGTAAATCTTCCAACATTTGTGTTGTAGTATCGATCCCTCAAGTAATATTCATCTAGATTCTCATCAAACTGCTCTCCAGCAAACTGGTAGCTATTCTGGGTACTACCCGTTTCACTAACCGCTCTTCCGTAGGCATCATAAGTATAGGTATCGGTAATATTACCACTTACATCTGTTAGTGCAGTAGTACTCCCCAACCCATCGACTAAGTAGAACGATGTGACATTGCTCCGCTCCTGAGAAATCAGATCCCGCCCATAAATATAACTGACGATCAGATTTCCGTTGACTCGCTCCTCCAAAACTTGAGCATAGTCCCGATTGGCATCAACCAAGTACTCGGTCGTCGCTCTATTGGTCGTTGAACTGGTGCGGATACCCTCCGAGTTGTAGACGTAAGAAAGTACATCTCCAGCCGCAGTCTGCACCCCAACCAAGCGATTCTCATCATTCCAGGTGTAGGCGGTCTGCTCTGTACCCGTTGCGTAACTACTCAGGCTGAAGAATTAGGGGAATGGGATGTCCCAGGAATAGCTGTTCTAGGGCATCAAGTAGAGGATGCCCCTGCTTTTTAAGAGTGGAAAGATAGCCCCGAATCCGACCAAAGCTTTGTGCTCCTGCCTCT
>JANRJA010000227.1:0-33954 GCA_033764315.1 Oculatellaceae cyanobacterium bins.114 | reverse complement strand
ACTTTCAAAAGAGCAGCAGGTTTCTTTGAAGGATGACTTTGATAGATTTAAGTTAGAGGCTTTAAAGGATAAACCTTCACGAAAATGGTACAGCTTAAGTGCTGAAGGCTTGATTGACGCGGCAAAATCTGTTGGGGAAGTCGGAAAGCCTGTCTTGGAAATTATATCTTCAATAAGTAGTTTACTGAAATTTAGCTAATAATAATGCTTTGAGAATCTTTGCTTCAGATTGGAACCTATAAATATCTTCCTCTTTATAGGAGAAAAAATGAATCATAGGAGAAAGAATGGATCACCAGATGCTTAAAACTATAGCGAATCGTTCTCTAACAATCTTCCAGCCTAAATTGTCAAGTTTATTAGTACTTTGCTTGAAGGATGGTTTATGAAAATTTTAGCAATTATTATCAACATTTTCTTCCCCGGAATTGGTACGCTTATTGTTGGGAAGATTGCCCAAGGGATAATTCAAATCATACTTGATTTGGTTGTTTTTCTTCTCTTATTTATTCCTATAATCGGTTGGTTGATTGCCGTTCCAATTGCTATTGGTAATTGGATTTGGGCACTTGTCTCCGTTTTAAGTGCAGGAGACAATAAAACTAGATAGAGGCTGATTGAGCCTCTTAAGCAATTGGTATTAATCTAGTCCCTAGGTGATAGAAAAGTCTGGTTTTCTGGGTCTCTTCATAAAAGAGCACCTGGCTCTTCCGGATCCCCGGTTAAAACGGTAGTTTAAGATACAAAAAATCTTGCCGCCGAGGTCTGAAATGCCGTCAGGCAAGGTTATAAGCCTTACTTATAACCGTAAAACCGGGAGAGCCTTTAGGCTCACATAGCTCATTTTAATTAAAGAAGGCGGTTAGACTCTTATCAGGGGTGAGAGTCTGACCGCTTTGATCATTTGTTATAACGTCAGTAGTCCCTGATTCAGACTGTCTGAGCGATCGCTGTCCTATAATCAGGGTGCTTTAACCATCTCCTTAATTTAAGCCTGTATG
The DNA here is from genome assembly GCA_033764315.1 of Oculatellaceae cyanobacterium bins.114. Lineage (GTDB taxonomy): Bacteria > Cyanobacteriota > Cyanobacteriia > Elainellales > Elainellaceae > FACHB-1407. The sequence continues at coordinate 32,953 of JANRJA010000227.1, read as the reverse complement.
CATTCCCCCTTGTTAGATACAGCACCTAACACCACGCAAGACACTCCTAACTTGACGATCGCCCTGGATGTTGGCGGCATGAAGTGTGCGGGTTGTGTCAAAGCGGTTGAAAGTCAATTGACTCAGCAAGCAGGGGTGGTGTCTGCCGCTGTTAATTTGGTGACTGAGGTGGCAATGGTGGAATATTGCCCAGAAGCCGTTAATCCGACTGATTTAGCGCATCGGCTCACAGAAATTGGCTTCCCAACTCAGCTACGTCAAACGTCAGCCGACCCGGATGGGGAGACATCGGGGTATGTTGACCCCACTGAACGACATCGGCAAGAAGCCCGAACTCAATTGTGGCGAGTGGCGATCGCCTCGATTTTGCTCGTACTCTCTGGAATTGGGCACCTCGACCATTTTGGCTGGCACGTCCCAGGATTAAGCTCCATTGAGTTTCATTGGGGGTTGGCGACGCTGGCGTTGATCGGTCCTGGGCGATCGATTTTGGTGGATGGTTGGCGCGGGTTGCGTCACAACATCCCCAATATGAACAGCTTGATTGGCTTGGGCGCAATCACGGCCTATACCACTAGCGTTGTTGCCCTATTGGTGCCGCAACTTGGTTGGGAGTGCTTCTTTGATGAACCTGTCATGTTGTTGGGGTTCATTTTGCTGGGGCGGACTTTAGAACAGCAAGCCAGAACCCGTGCGGCAGCTGCGATGCAGTCTCTGATTGCGCTGAAACCAACCCTGGCACGGCTCATTCCCATTCAAGAGGGCAGTGAGGCTGCTCAACCTGCACTGGCTACTAATTTTACAACCCTGGCTTCGGTTGAGATTCTGGCTGAGAAAGTCAAGGTGGGCGAGTGGTTGCAAGTTCTTCCAGGCGAGAAGATTCCAGTGGATGGACAGGTGATTGCGGGTCAAACTACGGTTGATGAGGCCATGTTGACGGGTGAATCGGTGCCTGTAGCTAAACAAACTGGAGATGTGATTACCGCTGGCACGCTCAACCAAACTGGGGCGATCGCCATTCGGGCTACTCGCACAGGCAAAGACACCACCATTGCTCAAATCATTGCTTTAGTTGAAGCCGCTCAAACCCGCAAAGCCCCCATTCAGCGTTTAGCCGATACGATCGCAGGCTACTTTACCTATGGGGTCATGGCGATCGCCCTCCTGACCTTTCTATTCTGGTATTTCATGGGTATCCCCCTGTTTGGGGATGTTCCTGGTGTGATGCTGCAAAGCGGGCATCTCATGCACGCCTCTCATGCCGTCATGACCCATCCCTCTCCGCTGCTGCTCAGCCTCAAGCTGGCGATCGCTGTGCTGGTGATTGCTTGCCCCTGTGCCCTTGGCTTGGCTACCCCAACCGCCATTCTTGTCGGGTGTGGCGTCGGAGCAGAACAAGGGTTACTCATTCGGGGGGGAGATGTGCTGGAAAAAGTGCATCGTTTGCAAACCGTTGTGTTTGACAAAACTGGGACGTTGACGACCGGGCATCCCGTTATCACCGACTGCCTACCGTTGGCCGATCTGTCAACCGCTAGCGTGCTGCAACTGGCTGCTACCGTTGAGAGTGGTACTCGGCATCCGCTAGCGGAGGCAATTCGGCAAGGTGCACAACAGCAAGAGTTGCTCTTACTGCCAGCTCAAAACTTTCAGACTGAGTCAGGGCAGGGAGCATTAGCTCAAGTCGAAGGGTATGTTGTGCGTGTCGGCACCTCAGATTGGTTGGTGCAGTCGGGGGTGAGCATCCCCAATGCTGCTCAAGCTCAGGCGATCGCCCTCTCAAATATGGGCAAAACGGTTTGTTATGTCGCCAAAGACACCACCTTAGTGGGGCTGATTGCGGTTCAAGACACCCTCCGACCCGATGCGTCAGCCACCGTTCATCATTTGCAGAAGATGGGTCTGCGAGTCATGATGTTGACAGGGGATCAACCTGCGGTTGCGGCTGCGATCGCTCAACGAGCAGGAATCTCAGCTCAAGATGTGTTTGCGGGGGTGCGCCCTGAGGCAAAAGCGGCCACGATTAGCCAACTGCAACAACAGGGAGTCAAGGTGGCCATGATCGGGGATGGCATTAATGATGCGCCTGCTTTGGCACAGGCAGATGTCAGTATCTCGCTCCATTCCAGCACTGCCGTTGCCATCGAAACCGCCGAAATTGTGTTGATGCGCGATCGCCTCCAAGATGTTGTCCAAGCGATTCGCCTCAGTCGAGCAACATTTAATACAATTCGTCAAAATCTGTTCTGGGCATTCGCGTATAATATCGTGGGCATTCCAGTTGCAGCTGGAGTCCTTCTACCAACCCTCGGTATTGTTCTGAGTCCAGCCGTCGCAGGTGCAATAATGGCATTCAGTTCGGTTAGTGTCGTCACAAATTCACTGTTTTTGCGAAGAATGGTTAAAGACTGAGGGTAATAAGGGTACTACTAGAGGAGAGAACAGTTACATTATTCTATTGAGTTGGCTTAAGTCAGAGCTAGCAATAGCTCTAAAATTGAGGACAGGGAGTGAGATTTATCTTCGCTCAGGGGTTTTACCCCTGTACCCAGTTCTCTCAAGTTTGACTACTGTAACTCTATCGGGTTAGTGCAAGCCAACGCTTAGCAAGATCTTATTACCGTTCTAAAGATCTGCATTAGCTAAGCAACACTGTCGAGCATCATCATTGTTAATGAGCGGATTACCGAATTAATCATTGAATGGCAAGTTCAGAATCGCACCAGAACCATTTGTTGATTATTGAAGACAACAAAGGGCGTCGTGAATTTATCCTCGACAGTCCAGTCTATTCAATTGGCAGAGATCCAAAATGCGACATTCGACTGATCTCTCAGTTTGTCTCTCGTCGCCATGCCACCTTGGTACAATTACCGAACGAGGATGGCAGCTATTATTACCGTATCGTAGACGGTAATCTAAAAGGCAAACCCAGTGCTAATGGGTTGTTGATCAATGGCCGTAAATTACAAGCTCATGACTTGCAGGACGAAGACAAAATTGTTTTTGGTCCTCAAGTGCAAGCGGTCTATTACTTGTTAAAGCGAGACGCCGTTTCTACCATTCCTCCCGATGATTGGGATATCACCTTGATCAGTCCTGGTATGGTTGATGAAGATGAGGAGGCTGAGCATCAAAATGGAGCTTCTGCTTTAGACAGCTTTAAAGAAGTCCCAGATGATGAGGATGACGACGACGATGACGACGATTTACCAGTTACCGCGATCAATAACGATGATGACGACGATGAAGATCCTTAGGATTTTGTCAACAACCTCTTTATTTGCTTAATTTAATGCGATGTGCAGCTTAGAGGTTTAGATCCCCGGTTGCTCGTTCAGTATCCTCAAAGGAGTCTGATTTGCGTTACAGCAACCGGGGATCTGGGGAAAGTCGTACACGGGTTGATTTATACTCCCTCATAGGATCATTCTTCTGAGTCTGGGCTACGTTCAGAGACAGAACTATCCTTCGGGGAGTTTGCCAAAGGAGGAACCGGATCGTAGCCGCCGGGATGGAAAGGATGACAAGACGAAATGCGCCGTATGGCTAACCAAGACCCTCGAATTGCCCCATGTCGAGCGATCGCCTCTATGGCATATTGTGAGCAGGTTGGCTGAAAGCGGCAGACGGGAGGATATAGCGGTGAGATCAACACCCGATAAGCCCGGACTAGCCCAATTAAGATGGTCTTCATATCCCTAATTTTATCGCCTGAAAGGGATAGGAGTGAGGCTGACTTAACCCACTACACGCTGCGAGTTGGCTCATAGTCCATGCAGTTGACAGCTTCTTCTGACAAGGCAGTGCCTGGATGCACAGTGCACTTTAAGTGATAGTCATGGGTAAAGAATTGGCAGTTGGCACAGGGAATGCGATGCATCTGTTTGGCGTTGGCGACGCTATCGCGTATTGCACTCCAGATGCTCCAGGCAACCAAAGTCATTACTAGCCAAGCCACCACAAAACAGAGCGGAACTAAAATCGGCTGTAAAACTTGTATAAGCCAGTGAGCAAGCGCAAACATAGTTGAAATGCAATCGTTAGACGATTCCTGAAAGAGGGTTATCTATCACATTAAATCGTTTACTTTGGCTTGATATCATCATCCAAATTACTTAAAGGTGTGCAATCTTTTGTAATAAAGCGATCGCCGTTTATATAACGGCATGTGTCTCATTAGCAACAATCATTCATCTGGATCTAGAGCCCTATAGGTTTTGGGTAACCTGGTATCTTGTCAAGAACTAGCGAATTCAAGCGATTTATTGTTTGGCTTCCTACGATCAGGTGATTCTGTCGGAGGAAGCAACCCGGTCAGGCATCTTGTATGGTGATAGGCTGCGGGCTGGTGTAAGGAGCATTTGCAACCACATACCCTTTAACGCCGGGCAAGCAGGATTGAACGCGATCGATGTTGTGACATACTGTCGATCTTGATATGGGGGCTACAGAGTTTAGAATGACGCTTCACCAAAGTTCTGGGCGGTGGCGATTAGGGTTTTCATTGGCAATGGTGACAGCGTTATTGTGGGGTGTTTTACCGATTGCTCTTAAAGTCGCTCTACAGGCACTTGATGTTTATACTGTGACCTGGTTTCGATTTTTAATATCGTTTGGGTTGTTGGCTCTCTTCTTAGCTGTGCGAGGGCAGTTACCAGAGTTGCAAAAATTGCGATCGACTCGATTAGATTTGTTGGCGATCGCGACGATATTTTTGGCTATCAATTATCTCTGCTTTTTAGAGGGGTTGCACCAGACCTCACCGACCAACTCACAAGTCATCATTCAGACTGCCCCTGTTTTTTTTGGCATGGGGGCCCTGTGGATCTTTAAAGAACGCTATACCTTGCAGCAGTGGTTTGGTTTAAGCGTTTTGATTTTAGGAATGACACTCTTTTTTAACGATCAATTGCGATCGCTGGTTACGGCTCCGACTCACTACCTGTTAGGGACTGGTATTTTAGTGGTGGCGGCGGCTGTGTGGGCAGTCTATGCGCTGGCACAAAAACAACTTCTGCAACAGCTTTCATCGCCTGTGATTATGCTGATTATTTACGGGGGCAGTGCGGTGTTGTTTACCCCGTTTGCCTCACCAGAGCAATTGTTGACACTGACTCCGTTACAATGGGGCATGTTGCTGTTTAGTGCTTTCAACACGTTTTTGGCGTATGGAGCTTTTGCAGAGGCACTTGACCACTGGGAAGCGTCACGGGTTAGTGCAGTGCTATCAATGACGCCGATTATTACCCTAATCTCAGTGACCTTAGGAGCGGTAATCGTCCCTGAAATTGTGGCACGAGAGCCATTAACCCTCTTGGGAATTGCTGGAGCAGCCTGTGTTGTGTTGGGATCATTGGCGATCGCCTTAGGTCGGGCTACCTATCAACGTCATCAAACGCCAACAAACCCCTAATGGTGTCCTTCCCTATTGCTCTAAAAGCCTTATCTGAGAGCGATTACACCAACCCTGAAAAAGATCTAAACTCCGGGCGGATTAGTGGGGTTTTATGGGAAGATATCTGAAGTAATCCCAAAAATCTGTTCTCTATATTACAGGAAGTCGGCTATGGCTCTTCAACTCGGTGATACGGTGCCCAATTTTACTCAATCCTCTAGTGAAGGGGATATCAATTTCTATGACTGGGCGGGTGATAGTTGGGTTGTTTTGTTTTCTCACCCCGCAGACTATACCCCTGTCTGCACCACTGAGCTAGGCGAGGTGGCTAAACTAAAGCCTGAGTTTGACAAGCGTAATGCTAAGGTGATCGCGCTCAGCGTTGATGATGCTAACTCTCATTCGGGTTGGATCAGCGATATCAACGAAACTCAAAACACGACAGTCAACTATCCCATCCTGGCAGACGCAGATAAGGCCGTATCTGAGCTTTATGGCATGATCCACCCCAACGCCAATGCTAAGGTGACGGTTCGCTCTGTGTTTGTGATTGATCCTCAGAAGAAACTGCGTTTGACCATCACTTACCCACCCAGCACTGGACGGAATTTTGAAGAAATTCTTCGAGTGATTGACTCGTTGCAACTGACCGATAACTACGGCGTTGCAACTCCAGTAAACTGGAAAGATGGAGATGATGTAGTTGTGGTTCCTTCGATCCCCACGGAAGAAGCAAAACAGAAGTTTCCTAAGGGTCTAACTGAAGTGAAGCCCTATCTGCGGATGACTCCTCAGCCTAACAAATAGGGATAGTGCTCTAGAAGTAATGATTTTGGAGTAAGGATGTGCCCCGCGCGGCGGGGTACATCCTTACTTGTTTAGAACTACCCAAATAGGAAGGAGTCGGTTCTGCTCAATCCTGACTTTTGGATGCCGTTTGGTTAGGGTTTGAGCCACACGCTCTTGGTGTAGGGGGTTTATCACTTTTAAACCCCTACACTCAAGCCAAGGCAAGGGTTATGTCATATTGCAACTGTCAATTTATATATTGGAGCAGGCGATCGCCCTCAAATAGATGTTCCCTATGTTTCCTCAGTTCTAGAGAAACAAGCGGTTATACCAATTCAGTTGTTTTAAGGTTGAGGTCTGCTAGCAGTTGGCGATCGCTATTAATCTCTGGATTAGCCGTTGTCAGCAGTTGATCGCCATAAAAGATAGAATTTACTCCAGCTAAAAAGCAGAGGGCTTGTGCTTCGCGGCTGAGTTGGGTGCGCCCAGCACTAAGGCGAATGCGACTGATTGGCATGAGAATTCGAGCCGTGGCGCACATACGCACAAACTCAAAAGCATCAATGGGTGGTTGTTGTTCTAAGGGTGTTCCAGCAACCGCGACCAAGGCGTTTATGGGCACACTCTCTGGATGTGGATCGAGATTTGCCAAGACCTCCAACAGACGAGCGCGATCGCTCAGGGTCTCGCCCATGCCGATGATGCCACCACAACAGACCGTCATACCTGCTTGACGCACTCGCTCTAACGTTTGTAGGCGATCGCGATAGGTGCGTGTGGTGATGATCTGGTCATAGTATTCGGGGCTAGTATCAAGATTGTGGTTGTAGGCCGTTAACCCTGCATCTGCCAATCGCTGCGCCTGTAAGTCGGTGAGCATGCCAGCAGTAACACAGGCTTCTAGTCCCAATGCTCGGACTCCCCGCACCATCTCTAACATCGCCTCAAAGGAGGCTCCATCGCGAATCTCGCGCCATGCCCAGCCCATGCAAAACCGACTTGCGCCTAAGGTTTTGGCTTGCTCTGCGCGGCTGATTACCTCTGCAACAGGGGCGATCGCTGTTTTCTCAACATCGGTTTGGTAGTGGGCCGATTGAGGACAGTAGGCACAATTCTCGGCGCAGCCTCCAGTTTTGACACTCATCAGAGTCGCCAATTGCACTTCATTAGCAGAATTGTGTTGACGGTGCACTGTTTGGGCCTGATAGATCAAGTCCAGTAGAGGTTGCTGAAGTAAGTCCAGAATTTCGGCAGTGGTCCAGTTGTGGCGCGGCGCAGTCATGGTTAGAGGTTAAACACAGTGCAATTTCAAATCATATCCTTGATGCGGCTATACACAAACGCCAGTTCGTCATCTGTGATGCAATAGGGAGGCATCAGGTAAAGCACTTGCCCTAATGGACGCAGGAGGAGACCTGCTGCGATCGCTCGTTCGCGAACGGTGCGAGAAATCTGGTTGAGGTATCCAGGTTGGTCGTTAGTGACGATATCCATTGCGGCGATCGTCCCGGTAACGCGCAGTTTTTCTAAACGAGGGTGGTCTTGCAGGTCAGCCAAGTGGTGTCGATGCAGGGCTTCCATGCCTCGGAAGCGGGCTTCGTTTTCGTGCATCAATGTCCAGGAAGCGATCGCCGCTGCACAGCCTAACGGATTAGCGGTGTAGCTGTGTCCATGATAGAAAGTGTGCATGGGGTCATCGCTGTAAAACGCATTGTAGATTGTCTCTGTGCACACCGTCACAGACAGCGGTAAGAAGCCTCCAGTCAACCCTTTGGAGAGGCAAATAATATCAGGGGCAACCCCAGCCTTGAGACACGCAAACCAATCGCCAGTGCGCCCAAACCCGGTCATCACCTCATCAAAAATCAGTAATGTTTCGTGGCGATGTGCCAGATGGTGCACCTGTTGAAGGAACTCAGGTCTACACATTTGCATGCCCCCTGCCCCCTGCACCAGGGGTTCGATCAAAATCGCCGCAATGCGATCAGACGACTGAGTTAGAGCCAGGTCAAGCTGGGCTAGGGCGTGACTTTCCTTGGCTTGAACCTGCTCATCCCCCAGGTGTGTCCCTGGAAAGGGAACATATTTCACATCGAAGAGCAAGTCTGAGAAGACTTCAGAGAAGAGCGATCGCCCCCCAACTGACATCGCCCCAACCGTGTCACCGTGATAGGCACCCTCAAAGGCAATAAACGTAGTGCGGTGCTGCTGTTGATTGTGCCAGTACTGATATGCCATTTTGAGGGCTACCTCAACCGCTGTGGAGCCATTGTCTGAGAAGAACACTCGACTCAGCGGAGCGGGTAGGCGTTGCATCAACTGGGTGGCTAATTGTTCAGCGGGGTCGTGGCTAAACCCGGCAAAAATCACATGCTCCAGTTGCTTTGCCTGCTCATAAATTGCTTCGGCAATGTGGGGATGGGCGTGTCCGTGGAGATTGACCCACCAGCTTGAGATGCAGTCGATCAGACGCTGTCCGTTGTCTAACTCTAGCCAGACCCCTTGAGCTGACTTAACTTTGAGCGGTGGGGAAGCGGTTTTGGCTTGAGTAAAGGGATACCAAATGTGATGCATTGGGGCACGTAGATGGGATGGCTCAACGATTGAATAATTGCTGGAATGCAGCGTTGAGGGTGGTTGGATTGATATCGGTCAACGGTGCCAATTCTCCTAGAATGGGCACCTGTCCATAATGCGCGATCGCCTCTCGATTAGAGGGGTTTAACTCCCCATTGATAATCACGCCTAGCACTGAAATGTTTGCCCGTTGCAACTGCCTCAGCGAGAGCAAAGTGTGATTAATCGTACCCAATTGGCTGCGAGCAACCAGACAAACTGGCAAGCTCAGGTGTTGGATCAGATCAATCATAAAGTCAGTTTTGTTAAGCGGCACCATCAATCCGCCTGCGCCTTCGATGATCAAAGGAGCGGTTGGGGAAACATTGGGGAACTGAAAGTCAGCCAACCGAATCTCGACTCCATCCAGTTCAGCGGCGCGATGAGGTGAGAGGGGTTGAGTAAGGCGAAACCTTTCGCGAAGGAAATGAGCTTCATTCAACTGTGTCACCGATCGCACATACTCAGTATCGGTCATTGGCTCTAACCCTGATTGCACAGGTTTCCAATAAATACCATTGAGTCCCACAGTCAGCATGGCTGAAACCACCGTTTTACCGACATTGGTATCGGTGCCAGTGACAAAAAACCGATCAGGGAATTGAAATAAAGTCATGCCAATTTAATTCCTGCGGGAGAAAATATGGGTAAGAACACTTCTTAAAACGCTATTACAACAACTAGATTTCCCCAAACACTATGTGAAATTAGTGTATGAAATCAGGACTGCAATCATTCAGTTTGCTGAATCATTAGAAAAGCAATATGGTAGTGAATTTGAATTCCTTCTGGATGTTGCTGATCCCAATGGCGAATTAACTGCTTCATTTGGATCGGAGAAAGTTTTTGATGACATCGATTTAAACCTGCTCCGATTAATTTAAGACTTTTAAAAAAATCGATTGCATGCGTGTAAACAGTACTAATTTCTTTTTCATACCACACACAATTCACTGATTTTTGAGTGAGTTTTTGAATGAGATAGTGAGGGTTGGGTAATGGGTTTCCTGTAAATGGAAGGTTAATTTGTTTACAGATCTGTTGCCATTCTGGGAAGCTGTGATGAGTTGGAAAAGTAACCAATAACAAGCCACTTGGCTTTAAAGCTGCTATGAGTTTTTGTAAGCTTTGAATGGGTTGTTCAAACCATTGAACTACGAAATTACTAACCACGATCGCATAAGCAGCTTCATCAGAATTATAGGCTTCACCATCCATTTGTTGAAATGAGATGCGTTGCTGCTGTTTTGTTGTGAGATGCAGATTTTGTTGACAGACCTCTAGCATTGATGCGGAAATATCGGTAATTTTTAGTGGGCGATCGCCACAATGATGAATTAATTCTTGAGTGACAAATCCTGTGCCGCAACCAATTTCTAAAACAGGGCCTTCTGGTAACTGTTTTTGGCGCGATCGCAGGAGTGAGATTAACTCTTGAGCACATTGCTGTTGCACAATGGCGTGTGTGTTATAGGTTGATGTGGCATGACTAAAACTAGTAACGACTTGATCTTTATAGGTGGTGTTAGTCATGAGTTAACCGTGCTGAGTAAAGAATCATTGGCTCTTATTTTGAATTACAGATATCTTTCATACAAGATTTTCCAACACTCGTGAAGATGGGTGAAGGGTAGTGCATGACCAGCATTGTCAATTGGGAAGAAATGAGTGCGATCGGGCAATAATTCTAATAGTTCCCGTCCTTTATTCAGGGACACAATTTGATCGGTGATTCCATGAAAAATGACAATAGTTGGAATTGTTTTTAATGCCTGAACATCCAAATGAGTTGTATTTAAACCTTGTAAGTCTGAGACTAATCGCTCCCTATTGAAACTTGAATGTTGCCTCAATGTATCCTCTAGCGGTAGTCCACACTGGGTATAAAACTGAGCTAATACAGTTTGAGGATGCCGTTGACATTCCAGAATCATTTGTTGCAACACTCGTTGCGATCGCCGTTGGTTGCGATTTTCCTGTGGATGAAAGTGTAGAAAACTGGCGAAGATCACCAATATATCTGCTTGAGCCAGATGCTCTAGCGAACACAGATGCAATCCATAGGAATGCACCATAACTATTTTGCGGAAGTTATCTGTAAATGTAGGAGTGTGGGCTGCACCAAAATAACCCCGATCAAAGGTTTGCAAGGAAATCGCGTGCTCAGCAAACTGCGCTTGCCAGAGTGCCCAACAGTCTTGATCAAACCCCCAACCGTGGTAAGCGATCGCCTCAATGGCTTGACTCATAACACTCCCCGATTGCATGAATCAGTGTGTCTACATGGTTTGTGGTGTGTTGGCTCGATAGCGCAATCCGTAGACGAGCACTTCCCGGCTCAACCGTTGGTGGACGAATGGCGATCGCCAACATGCCCCGTTGTTCGAGCCATTGAGACAGGTGCAGGGTCTGCTCTTCGTCTCCTAACAATAAGGGCACAATGTGGGAACTAGAGTTGCCTGGATTGCAGCTCAATTGCCGCAACTGACCCCGCAGATACTCGGCTTGTTGGTGCAGGTGCAACCGCTCAGCATCAAGGGTTGGAATCAGCTCTAATGCTGCGGTAATTGCTCCTATCACGGCAGGCGGCAAAGCGGTGGTATAGATAAACCCGGGACAATAGTTCACCAGGTAATCTCGTATTTTGTGTGAGCAGGCGATAAACGCCCCAAATGCTCCAAATGCTTTGCCAAACGTGCCCACCATCAGGTCGATTCCCGGTTGATGCGCCGCCAACCCCATGCCCTGTTTGCCCATCACCCCTAATGCATGAGCATCATCTAGATAGAGAATGGCGTTATAGTCTTGCGCCAACTGCGTCAGTGCTGTGACATCACTGCGATCGCCATCCATGCTAAAGATCGTCTCTGAGACAATCATGACACGGCTGTAGGACTGCTGAGTGGCTTTGATCAAGAGGCTTTTGAGATGGTTTAGATCGCCATGCCGATAGCGCATAAACCGGGCACGACTGGCGAGAATGCCCTGAATCAAACTGTTGTGTACCAGGCGATCGCACAACACCAAAGCCGATGCATCTAGTAATGCAGGTAAGACCGTCGAGTTGGCTTGAAAGCCAGAGCTAAACAGCAGTGTGGCTTCATAACCACAAGCGATCGCCAGTTGTTCTTCGAGTTGTTGGTGAATGGTGTAAGTGCCAGTGACTAAGCGAGAAGCCGTCGCGCCTGCTCCATAGTGTTGGGTATAGCGTTGGGCTGCCTCAATTAATCGCGGATGTTTTGATAAACCCAAATAGTCGTTGGAACTGAAATTTAAAAAGCAGCGATCGCCTCTTATGCCATAGACAGCATCATCGGGGTCAAAGGCAGCAATAACTCGGAACTGATGCGCTTGACGGCGTTGCTGTAACTTCTGCTCCACAAAATCGAACTTGTTTGCCTCCATCACATATCTTGCTCAGAGTTTGATCTGAGAACCGATACCAGGCAACGATTTTATCACTCTGAACAACACTCGTATCAGCCGCCGAGATAGGGCAACTTCAAGAATAGCCACTTCAAAAATAGTAACTCATACCGATTTAAACGGATTTTGGGGCAAATCAAAGTTTAGGAGGGGCTTGGCACTGCCAAGCCCGTACCAAGATCTGTCGTGTTTTCAATTCAAATTGGTATCAGTAGGAGAACCTCATTAGACTCGATTCAGACTTCGGGTTGAGCGGAGCCAAAACCCTCTGCTAGAGAGATTGAGAGCGTTAAGCAGATTGCCCTGAGCCAGTTGAATGAGAGTCAAAACGCATCTTACGCAGGGCGATCGCTCTCGATTACTGCACAGGCTCTTCTGAGGTTGGAGTCGAGGTTCGTCTGGGTATTGCGGGAACTTGATTGGGATTCGTCGGTTTTGCCACAAACAGCATGAGCGGTAACCCCAACGCCAAAATCACAATCAAAATGACGGTAAAAACCAGCCAGTTCCGCATAGTGCGGAGTTGCTTTTCCAGGGTTTGAATCGAGGTTCGAGTCCCTCGCACCTGATTATCTAGCATCTCAACCTGACCAGAATTGACCCCTGATTGTGTGACCCAGTTCATGGCCGCTTTCATCTCGGCTCTCAAACGAGCCTCAAAGTCTTCAATCGGTACTTGCAATGCCTCACGCTGTTCTTCCCATTCCAGCAAAATGGCATCTAATCGCTGATCGATTTCTTGCTTGTAGGTAATCAGTTCAGCATTGATGTTGCGATCGGCAAGTGTCAGATCATTTTGGGCGATCGCTATTTCTCGTCGAATATTGTCCCAATCTGCCCGAATACCCGTTTCAAATTGCACCAGGCGATCGTCTAAGGTTTTCTTTAACTGAGCTACATTGCCCCCAGATGAGCCATTTTTATCTAGATAGTCCTTCATCCTTGCATGGGTTTGAGATAACTCCTCAAATCGCTGTTGAACTTGAGCCAACCCATCTAAGACCCTAAAGGACTGTCTCAGTTGATTCGCCAATTCTGCTAGTTCCCGCTCAACTTGAGCTAAGTCTGTCATAGTTTTCTCCATAGAAATTTGTTAAACCTCACCGCTTTACTGCACTATCTAGCCGTTCAAAACCTTGTTGCAGAGCTACTAGTTTTGAATTCAGTGAGGTACAAACCCTAGCCATTGTGTACATCGCTCTTATTTGTCGCAATACAAGCAGGGAACGGTATGGGGTAGAATTTTTGCCAAAACGCTCTGTTGCTTCTCTAAATAGGAATGCCCACCCGTCTTCACTGTTCCAGGGACTTCCAGGTTGGGTTAACCATGAAAAAGCAACCTCTGGTTCCAACACCAGCCCTTCTCGATAAAACAGCAGTAATCCCTCTCGCCCTAATTTCTGCCGGATTCCTTCCTTAAAACCAAATTTGAGATACTGCAACGCTGTTTTCTTGCGACTTTGAGCTTCGCCTAACAGGGTTCCCGTTAAATACAGCGCAGCTAAATTGGTAGGTTTTTCTTTAAGAAATCGTCCTAAACGCACCAACGTGTCACTCTCAATGTTTTGTTCAAGCACTTGATTGACAAATTCTGGTAACGCTTCTGTGTCAAAGCTATCCAACAGCAATAAAAGCTCTGGCTCTGGGATACCGGAGGTTGGGGGTGGAGTTGGGGGTGGAGGTGGAGGTGTTACAGGAGCACTAGCAGGCTGCGACTCTGGTACACGAGCCATAATTTTTTCGACAAGTCCTGGTCCCAGTTGGGTGTGCCCTCGATAAACCGAACGAATTGTGTTGGCTAGATCTTCGGCTGCTGTATTTTTGAGCAAATATCCTTTGGCTCCAGCACGCAAAGCGTTAGAGAGATATCGCTCGTCATCATGCCCACTGAGAACAATAACTTTTGTATCAGGAAACCGTTGGCGAATGATTTGGGTTGCGGTGATTCCATCCATTCCTGGCATCAGAATGTCAATCAACAGCACATCGGGTTTGAGCACTTCAATTTGATCAATTGCAGCCTGACCGTCGTTTCCGGTTCCCACAATGTCAAAGTCTTGCTGTTGCTCTAGCAAAACTTTTAAGGCTTCGCGAATAATCGCTTGGTCGTCTACCAGTAGAATCCGAATCATGCAGCCAGTCCCAGTAACCGTTCAGTCTTTAAAGCCCTATAAATGTTAAAAACAGGTAATGATTCAACCTGTTTTTGAGGCAGGAATGCCTTGATCAATAAATCTGCTTAATCCAATTAATCAATAACCCGCATTGGAATCAGGATGAAAATCAATGTTCTTGTGATGAACAGACTCCGTTTCAGTGGGACAATAAAAGAAAGTTATAGGTTTTGGGGAGGCTGAGCATTGGTGCTGCCCTTCAAAATTAGATTCAACACCGCTCATCACTAGATGAGTTGTACTGGAAGGGAACCAGCGTATGAAAGACTTGATTCAAGGGCTACGAGAATTTCGGGATAGTTATTTCTGTAGCAACTTCGAGTTATTTGAGCAACTGACTCACGGGCAGCATCCCAAAGTATTGTTTATTACTTGCTCTGACTCACGAGTTGATCCAAATTTGATCACTCAGGCGCAGCCAGGTGATTTATTTGTGATTCGCAATGCGGGTAATATTATTCCTCCGTATGGAGCGGCAAACGGGGGTGAAGGGGCAGCGATCGAATACGCCATTAACGCTTTGGGAATTGAGCAAATTATTGTTTGTGGTCACTCTCATTGTGGTGCCATGAAAGGACTGTTAAAGCTAGAGAGCCTGGAGGCAAATATGCCCCTAGTTCATGACTGGCTGAAGCACGCAGAAGCAACTCGACGGTTAGTTAAAGATCACTACAGCAGTTATGAAGGGGAAGAACTGATCGAAGTGGCGATCGCTGAAAATGTTTTAACCCAACTCGAAAACCTCAAAACCTATCCCATCATTCACTCGCGACTCTATCAGGGCAAACTCAAGATCTACGGTTGGATTTATAACATCGAGTCGGGTGAGGTGTTGGGGTATAACGCGGATCAACATGCATTTCTGCCCGTACACAGCACGAGTACCCCAACGGAAGCAGGCACTAAACTGCCCCCCATTCAAATTACTAAATCTAATGTTAGTTGCCCCATTCCAGAACCTGATGCTTTTCCGTTGACGTGGCTCTCGCCAGAGCAAGAAGACCGGATTTATCGAGGCTCCACAGCGGCAAGGTGATAGTTAAGAGTTGATAATGCTGTTGAGTTTTAGGTTTTGGGTTTTGGGTTTTGAGTTTTGAGTGCGGGTTTCGTTACGCTGCGTTAACCGCACCCCTTTTATCCTTCATCCTTTATCCCTTATCCTTCTGCCTCAATCACTTGCAGGTGGCATGATCTGAAAGCTGCCATCGGGACTGACGACTACATCTCCCCCTAAGAGGCGAATGCGATCGACGGCTGTGCGTCGAGTTCGATTATCGGGGGCATTTTCTAGCACCATTGCCCAGGCAGCAACCTGAGCCGTTTTGCTGTCAGGGTTATTGGCGAGAAATTGAGCCGTTTGTTGAGATAATGCGGCGATCTGCTCACTTCCAGGAACCTTAGATTGACTGGCCCAATCGGCAGCAGTTTCAAACGATCGCCGTGCTGCTTGAGCATCTCCTAAAAACAACAACTCATCAATGCCTTTGTTGCGCCAGACAAAGAAAGAACCAGGGGGTACGGTGGGTGAGAGAGACTCTAATCCCTGATTCATCAAGTTAATCGATCGCTCCGGTTCTCCGGCATAAAGGGCTGTACTGGTGGAAAGAAATGGATAAGCCGCTAAAAACCGGGGATTATGAGCCAAAACCACATCAAAAAACTCAGGGCTAAGGGAATAATCCGTTTGTTGTCGGGCGGGTTCATCACCAAAATATTGCAAAAAGTTAAGAAAAGCCCAATCGGCAATGAGATTGTCAAAGCCAAATGCAGGAACTTTCTCCAGTAAATTTAACTGAACTTTTTGAGCCTCTAGTTGTTGTCGCAAACTTTCAACACTGGGAGCAGTGGCTTGACGGCGCAATGTGGCAAGCTGAGGAACTTGCAATAAGCCAATCGCCACGATGCAGACGAGTGCTACGATGGACGTGCCCAAAAGCTGATGCCAACTTGAATGAGATTTAGCCGACACTGATCGCTAATTCCAACGCAATATTTTTTACTTTAGTGTAACCAGTATAATTCCGTAATTTCTGTATGACCCCATCTTCTTCATCAACCGCTTCGATTGAATGGTATTGGAAATACATTCATCACAATTGCCCTGAATTAACAACCCATTCCTTTGTTAATTTAGGCACTGATTTAGAGAATGCAGATTGGGATGAACCCACCTCTGCGATCGAACTCAACAATTTTGCTGTTTTAGCGTTGATTGAAGCAGAGCAAACGGATAACTCTGAGCTACGTGCCATTAATCTAGAATTTGCTCTTGATGCCTTGCAAAAAGGAGTTGATCTGGATCAACACCCTCTGTGTGCGGCTCATTTGGCGATCGCCCATTGTATGCTAGGTGACCGAGAAGAAGCGGCTCACAGTGCTTATTCTCAGCTCATTTCGACCCTGCAACCTGCCTTTAACTCCATTGATCGATTGCCGTTGGGCATGGTGTATCTGCCTTTGCAGTGGCGAAATTTGGCGATCGCTCGTCAAGAACAATTTCACACTTTACTGCATGCTGAAGATGGTTATACTCAAGCGATTTTGCTGTTTATTGAAGTGTTATGTCAGGCGCAGGTTGTGTTTTACAACACAGTTGGATTGCGATTTCTTCAGCTTGCCAGTCAACTTTCTCCACAGTCAGCCTACATTAATTTTAAACTGGGGCTTGCTAGTCTGATTCAGCAACAATGGGAAGGTTTATTCTACCTACAACGGGCACGCAAATTTGCGTTTGATCATGCCTCTGTTTTGCAAGCGATGTATCTGGCTTATCGAGAACCAGAAAATCCCAAAACAGGTGATTTTTGGCGCAACACGGCTCACAAATATGCTTACCGTCATCCAGATGCGATCGAGTGGAAATGGGCGCAACTTCCCATCGAAAGTGCCGTGACGTATGTGCCATTTGAGCAGGATATGGTGTTAGCCGTCGAACCCAATCTTCGGAGTATCGTTACCAGTGTGCTATTAGCCGAAGGAGATTGGTTTGAAGCAGAAATGGAATTTTGGCGGGATCAGATTCAACCCGGTATGACTGTGATAGATGTGGGGGCAAACGTCGGCGTCTATACCTTTAGTGCGGCTCGACGGGTGGGGGCTAGTGGGCGAGTTCTGGCAGTTGAACCCTTTTCAGGATGCGTGCAATGTTTACAAGAAACCTGTCGTGTCAACAACCTATCTTGGGTGACAGTGTGTGCTGGAGCCGCTAGCGATCGCAACAGTACCCTGCGTCTCTCATTGCGCTCTGCCAGCGAACTCAATCGCGTAGTTGCTGAAGATGAAGAACTAGAAACCAGCGAGTTTGAAGAAATTCCTTGCTTCACCCTCGATCACCTATTAGAGCGAGAAAACCTGAGTCGAGTGGATTGGCTCAAGATCGACGCTGAGGGGCATGAATTGCAGGTATTGATGGGGAGCGATCGCCTGTTGACTGAGTTTGCTCCCAAGATTCTCTATGAAAACGTGGCTGGGTTGAGCACTGCCGATGAATATGCCAGCAATACCGATGTGGCTGAATTTCTCATCGCAAAAGGCTATCAACTCTTTCGCTATCGCCCCTATTTACAAGAGTTGTTGCCCATTGACTCAATTAGCGAATTGCGGGGCAACCTCAATATAGTGGCGATTCCCAAGGAATAGCACACCAGTACAGTACAGACGCGATAGTACAGATGCGATAGTACAGACACGATTGTATAGACGCGATAGTACAGACGCGATAGTACAGACGCGATTAATCGCGTCTCTCCCTATCTCCCTATTTCCCTATTTCCCTATCTCCCTATCTCCCTTATTCCCCCCTCCCCCCTGTATGCCGATTTTTCTTCCCAGTCTGAAAAGCAGTGGTCGGTTGAACCAGCTTCACATCGCCGTTTGTAATGTTGGCTCTCGCAAGATCAACACCTACGACGACTACGCCAACATGGGTTGGAGCATTTTTGCCCCTAATCTCACCATTTATGGGTTTGATGCAGACCCAGAAGCGTGTGATGCGGCGAATTTTGATCTGGAGGCTCGGCAAGCCAACTGGACTGAGAAGCACATTCCTTTAGCGTTGAGTGACACTCCGGGAGAAACCACGCTCTATGTCACCCAACACCCCATGTGCAGTTCGCTGTACATGCCCAATGAACCCTACTTAAGCCGTTTCGCCGGATTGCCAGAACGAGTCAATTTAGACTTCACAATTGAGATCGAAACCACCACCTTGGATGAGTTTTGTCAGCAGGAAGCGATCGCCGATATCGATTTTCTCCAAATAGACGTGCAGGGAGCAGACCTGTTGGTGTTGCAGGGGAGCCAGCACTTGCTCGAACGTAGCGTTTTAGCCGTACAGATTGAGGTTGAGTTCAGCCCGTTATATAGCAATCAGCCGCTCTTTAGCGATGTAGACACCTTCCTGCGATCGCGTGACTTTAGCCTGTTTGACCTGGCACTGGCTCACCGCCTGAGAATGCGATCGCCCATCCAATCGCTCTCTCACCCCGGTCAATTGCTGTGGGCAGATGCCTTTTATTTCCGCGATCTGCTACGACCTGACTTTGCCCAGGCTCACTTCAAAACCCCCGATCAACTGTTGAAACTGGCGTGTGTTGCCGATGTGATGGACTTCCCCGATTACGCGCTTGAAATCCTGGAATACTTGACCTTGCAACACGGAGACAACCCCGACTATAACTTTGCCGATGCGATCGTCATGGGGCTTGCCGACTTCCCAGAACTGAAAGCCGAAGGGCTGAAGAAGCTAACCGTCGTCGATAACGTCCGGCAATACTTGAGTGACAGTGCGATCGCGCTATTGGCATAACGGGATGATTGTCAATAGCAATTCCCGGTAGGGTGGGCACTGCCCACCTTCTCTGCTTGCCCTCCTGATCTCTCTCTACTGCGAACTGGGTACGTTAAGACTATCCCTTACGCAACACACCAGTTATGGCTCTAACTCAAGCACAACGACGGACGTTTATATGGATTTCTGGCGTCATGTTTTTAGGCTCTATGGCCGTGAGCACGGTTAACCTGTGGAAGACGGGTCTATCTCAAGACCAGGCTGCACCCATCGTTAGCGAAGAGCCATCGTTAGATGCTCAAATACGAGGATATGAACTTGTATTGCAGCGAGAGCCTAACAATATCACAGCTTTAGAAGGGCTAGCCAACACGCGCTTAGAGATGCGTAATCCGCAAGGGGCGATCGCTCCTCTCGAAAAACTAGTTCAACTTAATCCTGATAATGCTGATTATGCTGCACAATTGGCTGAGGCACGCCAACAAGCAGGCAAACCTTAGCAAGCCAAAATGGGTTGTGAGGGTTAGCTCAGACTTTACTCAAGTGTAAACATGGCTATATTTCTTCCCAGCCTCAAACGCAACGGACGATTAGAGAACTTACATATCACCGTTTGTTTGGTGGGTTCTCGTAAACTAGCGATCGAAGATGACTATGGCAGTCAGGGTTGGAGCATTTTTGCTCCCAACTTAACGATTTATGGGTTTGATCCCGATGAAGAAGCCTGCAAAGTTGCGAATGACAATTTGCAGAAAAGACAGGTCAATTGGGTCGAAAAGCATATTCCCCTGGCTTTGTGGAGTGCGTCTGGGAAATATACCTTACACATCACGCGCCATCCTGCTTGCAGTTCACTCTATCCTCCCAGCGAGGCGTATATCAATCGATATGCTGCGAATGCAGAACTCATTCGACTGGAATCGACCACAGAGATTGAAACGACAACGCTAGATGAATTTTGCCAGTCTGAAGGAGTGACAGAGATTGATCTCATTCAACTGGATGTGCAAGGTGGAGAATTGCAGGTGTTGCAGGGTGCAACCACCGCTTTAAAGAAAATTTCAGCGATTCGTACGGAAGTCGAATTTACAGAACTCTATGTTGGGCAATCGCTGTTTAGCGATATGGATCAACACCTGCGCCAACAGGGATTTTCACTTTTTGATTTAAGCAACCTCAATCATGGATTGCGACGGGTGCCGATCGCCTCTAAAGTGCATCCCGGTGGTTTGATTTGGGCAGATGCTTGCTATTTTCGAGATTTCATTCAAACCCCTGACCCCAATCCTGACAAGATTTTGAAGTTGGCCTGTGTTGCCGACATTACAGACTTTCCAGATTATGCTCTGGAATTGCTAGTTTATCTGACGCTGAATTATGGGCAAGATGCCCGCTATAACTTCACAGCTGAAATTCTTGAAAGTCTGTCACAAATTCCTCAGGTGGTCACACAAGGGTTGCGATCGCTCCCCACGATCCAAGAAATACTAGCCTTTAACAGCCAGCTTCAGTTGGCTGATGATGTAGCCGCGTTACAACAGCAAGCGTTGACTGCTTTCTTGCTCGAAGACTATGAGCACTCTAGCCAATATTATGAGCAACTGATTGAGTTAGCCCCCGATCTCAAATCGAGTTATTGGTATCTAGGGTTAATTTTGTTGTTGCAGGGGCAAGAAGCTGAAGCACAGACTACCTGGTTTCTCAGTATGGCGGAGACAACCCCTGACCAACTCGATAGTTGGACGGCAGAGCTAGTCGATATCTTGTTTGTGGAATATCAGCGACGGGCGGCGGCAGATGATGGGGTAATGGCTTGGATCATTGAGCAGCACTTACGAGAATTGGCTCCCCACTACTTTGTAGAGCCTCCTCAAGAACGGATTAAATATTCCTATTTAGATGAAGAGAGCCGGATTGAATATTACTTCGACCTGTTAAGTGAAGTAGACAACGAAGCGAACAGTGAGCCGCCCTATTGTGTGGATATTGCTGCCAGTGATGGCATCACCATGTCTAACACGTAC
The DNA here is from genome assembly GCA_033764315.1 of Oculatellaceae cyanobacterium bins.114. GTDB lineage: Bacteria > Cyanobacteriota > Cyanobacteriia > Elainellales > Elainellaceae > FACHB-1407. The sequence goes on along the minus strand of JANRJA010000227.1, from coordinate 11,737 downwards.
TTCTTGTTTAAACAGGGGTGGTCTGGGTTAGCTGTGGAAGGCGATCGCGATCGATTTACCCAACTCGCGGATCGATATAGTGAGTTTCCTAACGTCAATCTCAGCAAGTGTTTTGTTACGCCTGAGACAGTTGTTTCTCTGTTAACAGCTCATCAAGTTCCAAAACAATTTAGTTTCTTAAATCTAGATATTGATAGCTATGATTATTACGTTTTAGAGCAAATTCTTACATCATTTCGTCCCCGTTTGATCTGTGTTGAAATCAATGAGAAAGTGCCTCCTCCTCTGAGATTTACCGTTCATTGGGATGAAAATTTTGTCTACTCAGGCGACCACTTTTATGGACAAAGTATTTGTCAGCTTGATTTGCTCTGTCAACGCTATAACTACGCTTTAGTGGAATTGCACTATAACAACGCCTTTTTGATTCCGGCAGAGTTGAGTCCTGTGCCTGCCCTCACCCCAGAAGATGCCTATCGCCAGGGTTATTTAGAACGGGGCGATCGCCAAGAAAAGTTTCCCTGGAATGCCAATGTTGAAGACCTGTTGCACCTCTCCCCTATGGAAGCGTGCGATCGCCTCCACACCTTCTTTGCCAAATACCACGGCCAGTTTACCTGCACAGTTGGAATGCCAGAATGAAGAAAACTCAAAATCCAAAATCCAAAATCCAAAATTAGCAAGCCAACTGGCAACCTGTCATGCCTTCCACCGTCCCCATCCACTTCTTCACCATTGTTCTAAATGGCGAACCCTTCATTCGCTATCACCTCAATGTGTTCCAACAATTGCCCTTTCCTTGGCACTGGCATGTTATCGAAGGAGTCGCAGAGCTAAAACACGACACAGCTTGGAGCCTGCAATTGGGGGGGCAGGTGACACCCGATATCCATCAGCAGGGGCGCAGTTGTGACGGCACCACCGAGTATCTTGATGACTTGGCAGCACAACATCCAGAGCAGATCACGCTCTATCGCAAACCCCTGGGCGAATTTTGGGATGGCAAACGAGAGATGGTGAATGCCCCATTGGTCAATATCCAAGAAGAATGCTTGCTGTGGCAAGTGGATGTAGACGAACTGTGGACAGTGGAACAGTTGGTCACTGCACAGGCGATGTTTGAGGCTGAACCGGAGAAAACCGCTGCTTTTTATTGGTGTTGGTATTTTGTCGGGCAAGATCTAATCATCAGCACTCGCAACTGCTATGCTCAAAACCCAGAGCAGGATTGGCTACGTACTTGGCGATATCGTCCCGGTTGTGTGTGGGCAGCTCACGAACCGCCGCAACTGGTAGAACCCTTGTCCAATGGCACTTGGCGCGATGTCGCCGGGGTCAATCCCTTTCGGCATGACGAAACCGAGGCAAATGGACTAATCTTTCAACATTTTGCCTATGTTTTGCCGGAACAATTGCAGTTTAAAGAACGCTATTACGGCTATGCCGGAGCACTCTCGCAATGGCAGACCTTACAAGCGGAAAAGCACTTTCCGGTGCGGTTACGGCGTTACTTTTCCTGGGTTCACGATCTGACGATGGTCGATCGAGCCGAGTCACGGGGGGTGGTGCCGATCGCCCAAATTACACTTACAGGAGAATGGCACTTCCTTTCAACTGCCGAGTTGCAACACCGGGCAATTTCTCCTGATCCCATGCTTCCCCTGGTTATTGTGGATGGTGTGTTCTTTCAACTGCATCGAACGGGCATTGCCCGAGTCTGGCGATCGCTATTAGAAGAGTGGGTAGCAAATGGCTTCGCGAAATATCTCGTCGTACTTGATCGAGCGGGCACCGCTCCCGAAATTCCCGGCATTCACTATTACCCGGTGCAACCCTACAACGCTAACAACCTTGACAGCGATCGCGACATGCTGCAACGGGTGTGCGATAGCTTGGGGGCACAGGTGTTTATCTCGACCTACTTTACGACGCCACGCTCGACCCCCTCGGTGGTACTGGTCTATGACATGATTCCAGAGGTGATGGGCGAAGGGCAAACCCATCCGATTGTGCAAGCCAAGCAACGGGCGATCGCTCAAGCGACTCGGCATCTGGCGATTTCTCAAAACACAGCAGATGATGTGGTGCGGTTTTCGCCCCACCCGTTGGCGGCTCCGGTGAAAGTGGCGTATTGTGCGGTGAGTAACACCTTTCAACCTGGAGACGACGCCGCGATCGCCCAGTTTCGTCGTAAGTATGGCATCCAGAAGCCCTACTTTGTAGTGATTGGAGCCGACAATCCGAATGTCTACAAAAACAATCAGTTGTTCTTTCAAGCGTTTGCTAGTCTTGTTAGCAAAACCGGGTTTGACCTGGTGTGTACAGCATTTGAACCCCAGATCCCGGAAGCATGGCGGGCAGGCACCGCAGGGGTTACGGTTCACTTGCTGCGGCTCACAGATGCAGAACTGGCACTGGCGTATGCAGGGGCGATCGCCCTGGTCTATCCCTCAAAGTATGAGGGGTTTGGTATGCCGATCTTAGAAGCGATGGCGTGTGGTTGTCCGGTGATTACCTGCCCCAATTCCTCGATTCCAGAGGTGGCTGGAGAAGCAGCATTGTACGTGGATGAGGAGGATGTCAATGCGTTGGCAGACGCTTTGTGTGATGTGCAAAAACCGACGATTCGCCATGCGTTGGTTGAGACAGGTTTACAGCGATCGCATCAATTTTCGTGGGCAACGATGGCAGCGATCGTGCAATCAGTGTTGGTCGAAACGACGCTGACTGATCTAGTTTTCCGTCCAGTCAACTTTTTGGTTTTGGTCGATTGGCAACAACCAGAAGACTGGCTGTATGAGCGACTGGGAGAGGCGATCGCCACGCTATTAAATCATCCTAATCAAGAAAATATGGCTTTCTTGATTGATATCAGCGACTTGCCAGAGACAATCGATGTTGATTATTTGTTAGCAGATGTGGTAGTGGCCGTGGCGATGCAATATGACCTTGCCATTGAGGAACCGGGGGTTGCTCCTGTGCCACAGTTGGCTGCACCTCAGTGGCAGGTGTTGGCAACCCAGCTTCAGGGCTATCTCTGCTTGGGAGAAAACTGCCAAGAGGTGATGCAAAGCAGTTTCCCCTCTGGAGTAATTGCCCAAATCAAGCAGCACCAACTCCCGATATTGACCTTGGCGGACTTCGCCCACTAATCTAAATCCGCTGCGTTATACGGTTATAAACCTGACAACAAAAGACCTAATATTAACGTTAGTTCGGTTTAAGAGTCTGGCGAATAAATTCGCGGCTATCAGAGCGAAGTTCGCCTTCGCGAACTACAGAAAATCCAGGGTTGAGTGAACCGACTCCTATAAAATCTGGCTAGTTGCGCCAAAATCCTTATCCCGAACTCAGGTTAAAGTAGATAGTTTTAACTCAGTACTTGGATGAAATTAAGTGTGAAATGGTTAATTCGATATCTTGACGAGATCAAATTAGATAAAGCAATTCTCTGGTGTTATTTCATTTGGTATGTTGTCATCGTCTACTTTTATTTTGATCCTGCGCCCAAGATTTGGATTAATTCGATCGGAATTAGTGCTGTCATTGGCACGGGTTTGATGTTAAGTGTTGCTCCGAACAAGACTGGCAAAAGAGATCATTGGCAAACATTTAGGTTATATCTCATGCCGTTTTGTGTCTCAAGCTTCTCTGCACTGATTAAAGATCAGGGATTTATTGTGATTATTCCAGCCAAGATTCAAGAAACCACCGTAGCTGTGTTGGGTTGTGTTGCCTTTCTGTTGGCGATCGCAGTGATCAAATTCATCCAAAAAAGATGATTAACTGGTGAGATGAACAATCAGGTTGATGCTCTCAATCGACCTGATTTAAAGAGCTGTGTCTACTAGAGGGTGTCACGGCAAGTCAGATCGGCTGAATTGATGGTCAAGATTGGCATCCTCTGTCAATTTTTTGGCGTTGCGTATCAATCGGTTCCTCATTAAAACCCCTTACTGTGGAGCTATCAGCCATTAGAGCCACGCCATGAATTGTCTAAACCGACTGATCGACACAGGGCTGTTGCTAGTGGCATTAACCCTATGGATTGGAACGTCTTATGAGTCGTCTACAACTCGCTCGCACAACGGGCATTCTGTTTATTTTGCTGGTGGTGCTATCCAACATTCCCTACACGCTGCTGATTCAAACATTTGGTTATGACGATATTTTGAGAGAACCTGTCGATGTTGTGCTGACACAGTTTCATGCAGGTGGAACGCGGCTCATTCTCACTTGGTTTGCCTTTGGGTTAGCGGCATTGTTATTTATTCCCGCTAGTCTGCTGCTGCATCAGGTGCTGCATGGACACATGCATCGCCATCATTCGCCCTATCTGGCGATCGCCACGTTTATGGGAGCGTTGTCTGGCGTTTTGCAAGCGATCGGGTTGATGCGTTGGGTGTTTGTTGTTCCGGTGTTGGCAAATCTTTACACCGCTCCAAATGCCAGTGCCACAACTCGTGAAGCCGTTAGTGTGATCTATCAGGCGGTGCATCAATATGGGGGCGTTGTGATTGGCGAGCACTTAGGCCAGACATTTCTCATAGGCTGGACTGTAGGCGTTGGGCTAGCCATGCGATCGTCGCTGATCTTTAAATCTTGGGTGGTTGCGTTGGGGCTATTCACTGCACCTCTGTTGTTGTTGGGGCAAAGCGAACTTTTGGCAACCGTGATTCCTGGAATGCCTGTTCTAGAAACCACCCCGGTTGGCTTTATTCTTTGGGAAATCTGGTTGCTAGTGTTGGGTGTCTCTCTGTTGCGAGTTCATCCCAAGCGACTGATGCTTGAGCGACAAGAACTTGAACAGAATTGAGGCATGTGTCTCACTTCAGCGATCGCACCATATTCAACGCCACGGCTTCTGCAACCTTGATGCCATCGATTCCAGCGGACAGGATGCCCCCGGCATACCCTGCTCCTTCCCCTGCTGGGTAAAGACCCTGAGTATTCAAGCTTTGATACTCTTCATTGCGCTTGATCCGAATGGGAGATGAGGTGCGCGTTTCAACCCCAGTCAACACCGCATCGGGCATGGCAAAGCCCTGAATCTGTTTGTCAAAAGCGGGCAGTGCTTCACGAATAGCGGCGATCGCAAAGTCGGGCAAACTCGTACTTAAGTCACCCAATCGCACTCCTGGCGCATAGGAGGGCAAAACGGTACCAAAAGCGTGAGAGGGGCGATCGGCAAGAAAGTCTCCAACGAGTTGCCCTGGTGCGTCGTAGGTGCCGCCACCTAGCTCAAAAGCTCGCTCTTCTAACTGACGTTGTAAGGCGATACCTGCCAGAGGATGCCCCGGATAATCGTCGGGAGTAATGCCCACTACGATCGCGCTATTGGCATTGCGTTCGTTGCGCGAATATTGGCTCATGCCGTTGGTGACGACCCGCCCCGGTTCAGATGCGGCGGCGACGACCAGACCCCCTGGGCACATACAAAAACTATAGACCGAACGACCATTTTGACAATGATGCACCAGCTTATAATCGGCAGCACCCAACAACTTGTGACCGGCCTGATCACCAAATCGACAGCGATCGATCAGGGGTTGTGGATGTTCAATCCGAAAGCCAATGGAAAACGGTTTGGGTTCAATGTAAACGCCGCGATCAAACAACATTTGAAAGGTATCACGGGCACTATGACCGACTGCTAACACCACATGTTGACTGGCGATCGTTTCACCACTGGCAAGGGTTACGCCTTGCACCTGTCCCTGTTCGATATGGATGTCTACCACGCGACTTTGAAAGCGAATTTCACCGCCCAGTGCCTCAATGCGGGCACGCAGGCTTTGGACAATGCCGACCAGTTTGAAGGTGCCGATATGGGGCTTGTTGATGTAGAGAATTTCTGGTGACGCTCCAGAATTGACCAGTTCAGTCAGCACCTTGCGCCCGTAGTGGTTGGAATCTCTCACCTGGCTGTAAAGCTTGCCATCTGAAAAAGTACCCGCACCGCCTTCGCCAAATTGGGCATTTGATTCGGGGTTTAACGTGTCTTTCTTTTTCCAAAAAGCAAAGGTGTCTGCTGTGCGATCGCGCACGGCTTTGCCCCGCTCTAAGATCAGAGGACGAAACCCCATTTGAGCCAACAGCAACCCAGCAAACATGCCGCAAGGCCCTGTGCCAATGATAATGGGACGAGTGCTCAAATGGCTGGGAGCCTGCGTCACCAGGTGATAGCTCATATCGGGCGTGGGCATCACGTGGGGATCTCTTTTCAGGCGTTTTAGCAACGCTTTTTCCTGCGTCGTCTCCACATCCACAATGTAAACCAGCGCAATCTCCCCTTTTTTACGAGCATCGTGGCTGCGCTTGAAGAGCGTATAGCGAATTAATTCCTCTGGTGCGATTTGTAGCTTTTTGAGGATAGCTGCTTCGATCGCCTCTTGAGGATGGTCAAGGGGCAGCTTGATTTCAGTTAATCGCAGCATAGTTAATACAGTTCATACTTCATTAACTGACAGGGCAACGTACCATTATAAACCGCAAATCGTTGAGATGATTTCAGCCCGATTGACTGCGCCAGGTTTTTATTGCCACTCAGCACAAACGCTGTCCAGCCTTTAAAGCGTTGCTTGAGCACATCACCCAACCGTTTATAGAACGCGCCCAAGTCGCTATCTCGTCCTAACCGTTCACCATAGGGGGGATTGCAGAACACCACACCGCTGTCAGCGGGTGCAACGACATCTTCCAAGTCGATGGTGGCAAAATAAACATGGTTTAGCACACCACACGTGGTTGCATTGGCGATCGCCTGCTCAATCACAGTTTCATCGCGATCGCTGCCCCAAATCGGGGCAGGCAGGCTCTCTTTTTGAGTGGCTTCTGCCAATTGAATCAGACTCTTGAGCAACGGCAAATCAGCATCTAGCCAGGTCTCAAACCCAAAGCGATCGCGAAATAGCCCTGGGGCAACATTCAGTGCTTTTAAACTCGCCTCTAGGGGCAGCGTGCCAGAGCCACAGAGCGGGTCATAAAACATCTGCTCTGGCTGCCAACCCGACCATTGGATTAATGCCGCTGCCAGGGATTCCTTAAGCGGTGCAGTACCGACCGCTGGACGATAGCCTCGGCGGTGCAAACTCTGACCTGAGCTATCGAGGCTGACTGTACAGACGTCATGTTGAATATGCACACTGATCTGCACATCGGGTGATTGTGGATTGACATCAGAGCGATCGCCCAATCGATCGTGTTGCTGATCGACAATCGCCTTTTTGACCTGAAGTGCGGTGAAATGGGTGTGGTTCAGGTGCTCACTTTTGCCTGTGGCATTGACCGCTAAGGTCAGGTCAGGGGTGAGATATTGCGACCAGTCGATGAGCTGGACACCTCGATAGAGGTCTTCACCATTTTGGCAAGGAAACTCATGCAGCTTCATGAGAATGCGGAACGGCAAGCGTGCCCACAGATTGACGCGATATAACAGAGTGCGATTGCCCTCAAAGGCAACCCCACAAAACCCCGGTTCTACCGCATGGGCACCCAACTGCTCTAACTCTTGCGCTGCCAGCGGTTCTAGCCCTCGCGCCACGGTTGCAAAATACTGATTCATGCATGAGGCTCATAACTGCAAGGCACTGTGAAGCCCACTCGCCCTTAACGATTATATCGACCTTCTATAGCGGTCTTAAATCATTTGTGAGATTGGCAGGTTGTGAGAGGCGCACCCCGGATTTGGATTGCTATAAATGACTTAAATGACGAGCTAACCCAAGATCAAAGAGTAGAGGTGAGCTAAATTACTAAGTAATGCAGCGGAAAAACTTAACCTATGAGGTTTGTTAAAATCATGAAGTAGCCACTACAAGAGAAATAACGAAGCACGCTCAAATTATTAAGGTGTGCAAACTTTTATATGTTTATCGTCCTTAGTGACGTTCAATACAAACCAATTAGTTTTCTGTTCTTACTATCAAGCGACAACGCTACTCCACTAAGATACAGTTCCCAGATAATATACGCTTCCCACAATGAAAACCAAACTTAAACATCAGAATAATTCCACTCCTGCGATCGCAGAAAATCACACTTCAACAGTGGATCTTGAGAAGAAAGATAAAAAGAAAGATAAACAAAAAAATAAGAAAAAGCTAAAGAGAAAACAGAAATCTAAGCTCCAAAAACCAGAACGAAGAGTGTTTCATCACATCTCTGAATCTGAGGGGAGTTCTAAGCTGTCCAATAAAGTGTATGAAAAGGAACTGGCTCGTTTGCAAGTCGAACTGGTGAAAATGCAATATTGGGTCAAGCATACCGGAACTCGAATTGTCATCTTGTTTGAAGGACGGGATGCAGCGGGTAAAGGAGGCACCATTAAACGCATTACTGAACCCCTCAATCCACGAGGATGTCGTGTGGTGGCATTGGGTACACCAAGCGATCGCGAAAAGACGGAATGGTATTTTCAACGCTACGTCCCTCATTTACCGGCGGCGGGTGAAATTGTTTGTTTTGACCGCAGTTGGTACAACCGGGCTGGGGTAGAGCATGTCATGGGTTTTTGTACCGATGCTCAATATCAAGAATTTATGGAAACCTGCCCCGAATTTGAGCGGATGTTGGTCAAATCGGGCATTATTTTGCTGAAATATTGGTTTTCGGTGAGTGATGAAGAGCAGGAACGCCGCTTTCAATCACGCACGACTGATCCGGCACGTCGCTGGAAGCTCAGCCCGATGGATCTAGAATCGCGCGATCGCTGGGTGGAGTATTCTCAAGCCAAAGACAACATGTTTGCCCACACCAATATTCCAGAAGCACCCTGGTTTACGGTAGAAGCCGATGATAAAAAGCGAGCACGCCTCAATTGCATCAGTCATTTCTTGAGCAAGATTCCCTATGAAGACATGACCCCTGAACCGCTAAAACTGCCACCTCGTAAGAGTGCGCCTAAGAACTACGTGCGGCCACCCCGCAACGAGCAATTTTTTGTCCCTGAAATTTACTGAGCTTTGGAAATACAGAAGTCGGAGTTTTCTAAAAAACTCCGACTTCAAACTCCGACTTCTCAGTACAGCCCACCATCTATAGGGTGCGGAATTCAGGGTTTTATTTCCGAACCCTATTGGCGAACAACAGTACTCAGCGATCGCTGTTTGGTTTAACGGACAACTGAGCGATCGCGCTTGACCGTTGCTAATGCATCCACCAGACTGCGAACGGCAGCAACCATTGCCACTTCGTTGTCGAGTTTGTTGATTGCAGAACCAACCCCGATTCCTGCTGCACCAGCCGCGATCGCCAAGGGAGCGGTGACATTTGATAAACCGGAGGCACAGAGGACAGGTACGGTTACGGCTTTTGAGATTTCGGAAGCCGCTGCTAAGGTAGGAGCCGCTTTTTCAATCAAACCCAGTGTCCCTGCATGGACAGGAGCACTGCTCGTGCCGCCTTCGGTTTGGATGATATCAGCACCAGCCTCGACTAATGCTTCGGCTAACTGCACTTGTTGATCTAGTTCTAAAATGTGAGGTACGGTCACAGATAGCGTGATTTGAGGGAACAACGCCCGGGTTTGGCGGGTCAGCTCTAATACTTCTGCGGCTTCAAATCGCCGACCTTGAGCATAGAACGCATCAAAGTTGCCGATCTCAATCATGTCGGCTCCTGCTGCGATCGCTGCTGCAAATTGCTCAGGCTCAACCGCAGAAACACACACAGGCAAGTGGGTCAGCTGCTTGGCAAGGCGCACCAGATCAGCATCTGCGGCAATATCAACAAATGTTGCACCACCGCGATCGGCAGCTTTAACCACAGCGGCAACTCGTTCTGCATCAAAGTTAGTTAAGCCACTGATGACTTTCAGGGCAGTGCCTTGCTGGAAAGCGGTTTGAAGTGTGGGATGAATCGTCATGGGTTGTGTGAAACTCCTTAGGTCGTAATAGTTCATTCTGCCATGATGGGCTAAAAATAAAGACTTAATAAATGATCCCCAACTGGCTAGCAGAAGGATTATCCTACCTGATGGCGCAGATTACGTCCGATTAACCCACTCTACAGATCACAAATGTCTGAATTTGAGGGCGATCGCCACACCTCTCATCCTGAACCCACGGCTTGCTCCACCCCTATGAACATTCAATTTGGTCGCGAAATCTGTGGCGATTTATCAGCCGCAGAATCCCGCGAATGGCTGGTTACAAACGGCATTGGTGGTTATGCCTGCGGCACGATCGCGGGTACGCTAACCCGTCGCTATCACGGGTTATTAATCGCTGCATTAAATCCTCCACTCCAGCGCACCTTGATGCTGACTAAGCTCGATGAAACGGTGCACTACAACCAAAAGATCTATACGCTATACGCAAACCGCTGGGCAGATGACATTGTTAATCCTGAGGGTTACCAGCACCTTGAGCAATTTTCTCTAGAAGGTTCGATTCCGGTGTGGCGGTTTGCTTGTGCCAATGCTCTGCTGGAAAAGCGTGTTTGGATGCAAGCTGGTTGCAACACCACCTATGTGCAGTATCGCTTGCTGCGGGCCAGCCAACCACTCTCACTCAAGCTCAAAGCCCTCATAAATTATCGCGATCACCACGGCAGCACCCAATCTCAAAATTGGCAGATGGAGATTGAACCAACCGAACAAGGTATTCGGGTTAAGGCATTTCCCAATGGTGCTCCCCTTTATCTATGGGCCCCTCATGGCAAAGTATCAATTGTTCACAATTGGTATTATGGGTTTGACTTGACCACAGAACACGATCGCGGTTTGGACGATCGAGAAGACCATTTGCACGCTGCCACGATTGAGGTCGTGTTAGAACCAGGACAATTGTTGACGGTCGTTGCCAGCACAGAGCCAGATGCAGAGTTAGATGGAGCCGTTGCCCTTGATCAGCGGCAGCACTATGAGCAAGCCATTCAACAACAGTGGCGATCGCAGTCTTGGGCAACCCATGCCCCTGATTGGATTCACCATCTGGCTCTGAGTGCCGACCAGTTTATTGTGGCGCGTCCCATTCCAGAGGATAGCCACTCTGCCATTGCATTTCCCCATGACATCCCTGGCTTTAGTCAAGGCAAGAGCATTTTGGCTGGTTATCCTTGGTTTGGCGATTGGGGTCGTCATACACTGATTAGCCTATCAGGATTAACGTTAGTGGTCGGTCGTCCTGAGGTGGCTCGTGCCATTCTCATCACCTACGCCCACTACATTGATCGGGGGATGTTGCCCAACTCTTTCCCTGAATTAGGTGGAACCCCTGATTACGGCAGCGTAGATGCGACGTTGTGGTACTTTGAAGCGATTCGCGCTTACCATGCTGCCACTCAAGACGATAGCCTGCTGCAAGCGTTATTTCCTGTGTTAACCAATATTATTCACAACTACCAGGATGGCGATCGCTACAACATTCACCTCGATCCGCAAGATGGGCTGCTCTATGCCGGAGAGGTAGGAGCGCAACTCACCTGGATGGATGCCAAGATTAGTGAGTGGGTGGTGACGCCTCGCATTGGTAAAGCGATTGAGGTCAATGTGCTGTGGTATAACGCAATCGCCACTCTAATTCAGATTGCTCAGCGATTGGGCAAACCGACTGAGGAGTATCAACAGTTGGCACAACAAATGGCTAAAGGCTTTGGTCGCTTTTGGAACCCTCAAACAGGGTATTGCTTTGATGTGCTCGATGGGCCCAAAGGTCACGATGCGACCCTGCGACCCAATCAAATTTTGGCGGTGTCATTGCCTGTCACGAAAGCTAACATTCCGGCTTTACTCACT
>JANRJA010000221.1:0-34387 GCA_033764315.1 Oculatellaceae cyanobacterium bins.114 | reverse complement strand
GAATAAATTCGCGGCTATCAGAGCGAAGTTCGCCTTCGCGAACTACAGAAAATCAAGGGTTGAGTGAACCGACGCAGGTCGGTTTTGCTCCTGTAGTTGCGGTTTCAACCGCCAAAATCCTTATCCCGAATTCACGTTAACCTAATGTGCAACTTTTCTGAAACTCCCGCCAGGTTTGACCCTCACCCTAGCCCTCTCCCACAAGAGAGGGAACTGGAGTCCTTGGAAACCCTTCTCCTACAGAAAAAGGGTTGGGATGAGGGCAAATTAGTTGTACATCACGTAAGCAATGGTAAACAATACGCGATGTGCAATTGAGGGGTTTAGATCCCCGGTTTCTTGTTGGAGGTCGCTAAAAGGTGCCTTTTTATATCCCTAGAAACCGGGGATCTGGAATAGTCGCACATGGGGTTAAACAATTTAAGGTACAAGATTTACTTCACAAATTAGCTCTAAATCAGCTCTTAAGCACAAAGGATCAAACTGACTCTATGAAATTGATAGAAGTTTTTTGGCATTCTAAATACCTTCTTTCACCTCCTGCCCCTCACCCCTCAACGTTCTAATTTGGTGAAATGTTAGAGTGTTGACGGTAATAAAACCTTACTTGGAGTGGGCAATCATGGGAATGGACATTGACGGAATTGGCTACTTGGCGTTGCCAGAATCTGGTTCGGGTCCAGGGTTGATTGTGCTGCAAGAGTGGTGGGGGCTAGTGCCTCATATCAAATCAGTGGTTGATCGCTTTGCACAGGCAGGCTACGTTGCTCTCGCACCTGATCTGTTTAAGGGCATTCAAACGACCTCCCCAGATGAGGCAGGACGATTATTGATGGCACTCAATATTGACCAAACTGTTCAAGACTTGCAAGTCGCAACCCGGTTTTTGTTAGGGCAAGAAGCGGTCAGCAGTCCCAAGCTTGGAGTGATTGGTTTTTGTATGGGGGGTCAATTAGCACTGTTGGCAGCAACTGTTAGTGGCAACATTGGAGCTGTAGTCGATTTCTATGGAATTTACCCCAACGTTAACCCTGACTTTTCTCAGCTTACGGCTCCGGTTTTAGGCATCTTTGCCGACAATGATAGTTTTGTTCCGCCAGATGCAGTTAAGGCACTAGAAGCGGCGATTCAAGAAGCAGGTGGTGCGATCGAAGTTCACACTTATCCCAACGCTGATCACGCCTTTTTTAACGACACTCGTCCTGAAGTCTACAATCCAACAGCCGCAGCCGATGCCTGGGATCGTACACTAAACTTTTTTCAAAAAGAATTGGTCGCTTAGAGAAAAAATAGGAACAATAAAAGGAACGCACACAGCAGAGCTAAAGGCTAAAAAATGAAGGCTTAGAGGGTGAATGAATAAGAGGAGATAGCTCGCTCTCCCACCCTCTCAGTTTTCAACACAGCACTGTTAATCACTAAAGCTTGCCCGCTAATTTATGAAAACCCCTGACCCCTTCGGAGAAAACGACCTACGTCGTCTACAAACGTTTATTTATCTGGTTCCGGTTATTGGGTTCTTCCCAGCGTTGTGGATGCTATATCAACGACAGGGCAATAAACAGCAACGGGCAGTCAGCCGCTTAGCGGTGTTACTGGCAACAGGTTGGTTATTTGGGTATTTATTATTGGGCACAGCGGCACAAGCCTCTGATACGTTGACCTTGCCGCTTTTAATTATGAGCAGTCTGCTGACTTCTGGTTATTTTTTAGTAAATATATGGTTGATGGTGCGGCTTTGGCAGCGTAAATCAATCTGGTTACCTGGTTTGAGCCAATTGGGCGATCGCCTTCCTTAACATAATGCAGAGAAATAGTTCATTAGCGTTGTACTATCAGCCAGTAGTACGATGACAACTCTATTGCACTTGGCTAAAGCTAATGAAGGGGATTAAAACCTGATCTGTTTTGGTTGATTAGAATCTTTTAATCAGTAGGTGGGTGTCATTAACTGTAAGATGCGTTAACTGTAAAATGCATTTTGACTGCCATTCGACTCACTCAAAACAAGTCACTCAACGCTCTCAATCTCTCTGGCAGCGGGTTTCGACTGCGCTCAACCCGCATGCTGAATTGAGGTTAGTGAGGTTCTCCAACCTAGTTCTAAACCAATGAGTTCTAAATCAGTGAGGATGTGCTGCGTTTCAAAACCGCTACCTTTAAAGCACTACCAATAATTTTTTGGGAAAATTGATGAATTTTACAGATATAGGGTCTATATTTGCTCAAGACGTTGTTTCAAGTTTGATGACTCTAGATATAGTGTCTTTAATCTGATTTTTACTACCGTGAAATCGAGTTTGCATTCCTTTTAGTGTGAGCAAGTTTGTGTCAACCCGAATTTACTATCCCCAATCACCTCAACCAAACGGCCCGCGACGCAAGCCCTCCAAACCTAAAAAAAATAGAGGGGTTTGGTTGGTTTTGGGGTTACTCGGAGTGGCTTTGGTGTCTGCAACCGCAGGGGCACTGGTGGCAGTGTCGATCGCCAGCACACCATTAATGCAGACCAAGCTAAGCCCTGAAGAAGCAGAAGTGTTTGATCAAGGCGATATCTCTACAGGCATGGATTTTCGACTTCCAAGGTTGTCACGTCCTGTCAATATCTTGGTGCTTGGGGTTAAAGTGCTCAGTTCCGATGTCAATGAACCGCCAGCAGAAACACAGGATTTGGGTTATCACGCCCTGGTCAACTCGTTTGAAGGGCTATCAGACACAATGCTATTGCTACGGTTTGATCCTGCAACGTCGCAACTCGTTGTTTTGTCGGTGCCACGCGATACACGCACCTGGGTCGAAGGCATCGGGCTAACCAAACTCAATGAAGCTAACGCCTATGGGGGGCCTGCGTTAGCGGCCTCTTCAACGAGTGATTTATTGGGTGGGGTGTCCGTCGATCGCTACATTCGGATCAATGTGCAAGGGGTTGAGAAACTGATTGATGCACTAGGGGGCGTGGATATTTATGTCCCTCACGATATGTATTATCAGGACGATAGCCAGCACCTTTATATCAATCTCAAAGAAGGAGAGCAGCATCTTGACGGTAGTCAAGCATTGCAGTTCTTGCGGTTTCGGCACGATCGCAACGGCGATATTGGGCGGATTCAACGCCAACAGATGATGATGCGAGCGTTGATGGAACAAGCTTTGAGTCCAGCCACCATTACTCGATTGCCCCAAATCTTATCTGTCATTCAAGAAAACCTCGACACCAACTTAAGCGTTGAAGAATTAGTAGCACTCACCAGTTTTGCCTCTGAGATGAATCGATCTAGTGTGCAAATGTTGATGTTACCAGGAGAGTTTAGTTCTCCTGACGAATTTCAAGCCAGTTACTGGTTGCCTAGCCCCAGTCGCATTGAGGAGTTAGCCGCTCGATATTTTGAGGGAGGCACGGCTGTGAATGAAGCTGTAGTCCCAGATTATGTCCGTGTTGCGATTCAAGATAGCACCGGAGATGACCCCACCATCGATCGGCTAGTAGGCACTCTAGAGGAAGCTGGATACAGCAATGTGGTGATTGATGAACCCTGGACTCAACCCCTGAGGGTGACTCGCATTATTGCTCAAGATGGCGATCGCGACACGGCTGAGGCAATTCGACAAGTTTTAGGAACGGGTGAAGTTCGAGTAGAAAGTACAGGTGACTTACAATCAGATGTCACAATTCAACTGGGGCAAGACTGGCAAGAACTGCAACCCACAGCGACAAACCCATAAGACCACTACAGCTCAACCCAAAGTCATTTACAAAAGCGACAAAGCTTTCTCAATGTTTTGGCGCACAGCTTGAGCGGAGGCATGCAGGGCAGTTGATTCACGCTCAGTTAACTTCAGTTCTAAAATACCCTCGATCCCTCGACAGCCCAAGCGAGCAGGCACTCCAATAAAAATGTCTTGCAGCCCATATTCGCCATGCAAGTACGCAGCAATAGGCAGAAGCCGGGGTTGATTGAGCAAGATGGTTTCAATCATGACGCAGGTTGAAGAAGCAGGAGCATAGTAAGCTCCACCCGTTTGCATCAATTCAACAATTTCAGCCCCACCATTGCGAGTGCGCTCAATCAGGCGATCGATGATGGAAGCATCAAATAAATCTGTAATGGGCACACCGCTCACTGTGGAATAGCGGGGTAAGGGCACCATTAAGTCACCATGACTGCCCAACACCATTGCACTTACATCAGCGGCAGCAATGCCTAATTCTAAAGCAATGAAGGTTTGAAACCGGGCCGAGTCCAAAATACCCGCCATGCCCATCACTCGGTTAGTGGGTAAGCCACTGGATTGCCACGCGATGTAGGTCATCACATCCAACGGGTTTGTGACAACAATGAGCAAGGCATCAGGGGAATAGGCGATCGCCTGTTTTGCAGCTTCAGCGATGATTTTAGCGTTGGTTCTCAGCAAGTCATCTCGACTTAACCCAGGTTTGCGAGGCAAGCCTGCCGTAATCACAACGATGTCAGAGCCAGTGGTATCTGCATAATCGGTAGTACCACTAATGTGGCGGCTATGTCCTTCAATGCCGCTAGCTTCCATTAAATCTAAGGCAATCCCTTGTGGGCGACCTGCAACTACATCTAACAACACAACATCTGCAAGGTTGCGCTCAACGATGCGCTGAGCCAATGTTCCACCCACATTACCTGCACCAACAATCGTCACCTTGGCGGATTGGCAGTAAATGGGGAAAGAGTCAGTTGAGATCATAATGGAACCCAAAAGAGGCGATCGTTAGAATCACCATACCGTTATTCAAATTTTTCTAGCTGATCCGCGCGTAACCAAATATTGGGCGTAGGAACATGCCCAAATTTGACCAACATATAGTCACCACGGGCATCTAGAATTTCACCTTTGGTTTCAAAGATGTAGGAGGGAAAACGAGTGTCGCTTGCGGTTGCTTCCAGGCTGTTGTCTAGCTTTTCTCGAATTGCACGGACGATATCGCCTTTTTTGACTGCCATAGTGGGGTTTACCTGAGACGCAAATTGAATGCTTGATTAGATTGATTCTCTTTGCATTGTATAGCAACCCTTACAACGCTTAAGACCCGTCTTGGCAGAACTGAGACGGCTAAATCCAAAGAATTGTTGATGCTTGCTATAAGATACTAAGTACAACTCATCGTAAATAGGGGTGGGAATTTGGGGTGCAGGGGTGAAACCCCTGGCTGGGGGCGCAGCCCCCACACCCCCTTGGTTTTATTTCCGAACCCTATCTGTGAAAAGCAGTACTAAGCCTTCAGATCAACCTTCCAACACGTATAAGGTAAGAAAAAGCGGGCTTTTACCCGCTAAAACGAACATTATTGCGATCGCAGAGATAAACGATGCACCGTCTTAGCAACGGCTTTAGCTTTGATGTCTGAGCCAAGCTTGCCAACTCAAAGCACCCTTAAAATGCAGTACGTAGTCGGAATAGGTCACTCAATGACTCTGATTGTCACTCTTGGCAAATAGCTTGAGAATTCAAGCTATGCCTGAAAGCCACAAGGACAAGTCGGATCAAGGAACTATTACCTCATGTATCGGTTAACTTTGAGGCTCTGCCTCATATTTATGAGCATAGGCTTTCAGCAACGTACTGACTTGGCTTAATACCTCATCACCCGCGTTTTTGCCGAGCACCTGCCGTTCAGGATAGAAATCAGGACGATCAAGACTGCGGGCGATCGCATCACTCACTTGCTGAGCAATCAGAGCTTGTAGATCGTCTTGAGCGCGACCCCGTTGATAATCGGCCCCTTCTTCAGTTGTGGCATATAGAGGGGGAAGACGGTTTAACGCATAAGCCGCAATATCGCCTAAATCTAATGTGCAATCACTGGTTGCTTCAATTTCTGCAACACGAGCGATCGCCTCGGTTAATACCAGTTCTTCCATGACGTTAATAAACTGCTTACGAGGAACAGCAACCACTTCTCCAGTGAGCAATGCTCCCATGAGTCGGTCTAACGCCATATATTCTTCAATTGAAAGCTCCGCAGCCGTGTCACAAATGCGACCCACTTCAGACTCCATTGCAGGGGTCAAATAGCCATCTTGTAAGGCTTGTTCAACAATTTTCTCAATACTCATATCGTTGTTCTCTATATCCAGGGCAACGTTGAGGGGGCAAGCTTATGTCCCTCTGCTATAGTTTGCCCCAGATTCTATAAAAGGCACCGAGATCTGATATAGATTGTGTGAAATTTTTCACTCAAATCTTACTCAAATCCGTCATAACGCCACGGCACAGGGTCGATTGACTGTCCATGCACATATAAGCCCCAGTGCAAGTTAGGTCCGGTGGCAGATCCAGTTGCTCCGATCGCTCCAATCCGTTGCCCAGTCTGCACAAAGTCTCCTTCTCTGACATCTATGCGGCTGAGATGGATAAAGATGCTGGCAACGCCCTGACCGTGATCAAGGCCAATCGTGTTGCCATGCAGACGAAATCCTTCGGCTTCGCGCCCAATTAACACGACTCGACCCGGTGCTGGAGCGACGACTGGTGCTCCGGTGCCACCCGCATAATCAACCCCACGGTGATAGTAGTTGTCGGCAAAGACTCCGTTGTAATAACGCCTCACCCCATACACCGTGGTGATGTCGCCCCCAGCAGGACGGGCAAACGCACCATTCCAAAATTTCTCTGGCGTCACTAACTGCTTAAACTCATTGACCTGAGCAAACTCAAAGTCGGTGCCGTCAGACCCACCCCCTTGCACTCGAATCCGTTGTGTTGGGAAAGAGCGATCGCGCAAACTCACGGCTAAGTTACTGATATCTTGTCCATCACTGACTTGAATGGTGAATCGTCCGGGGCGATCGAGGGGGGTTGTCGGGAGTAATGCCCGATAGCGATTGGTGCCGAGGGCAAACATCGGGTATGT
Source organism: Oculatellaceae cyanobacterium bins.114 (assembly GCA_033764315.1). GTDB lineage: Bacteria > Cyanobacteriota > Cyanobacteriia > Elainellales > Elainellaceae > FACHB-1407. Next base: position 27,504 of record JANRJA010000221.1, on the reverse strand, counting down.
TTTTTGGTTAAACGTCACCGTAGGGGCTGTGGCTCCAGCGCGATCGGATTGCACAATCACCGATAGCGTATCTCCAAGCTGTGGATCAGTCGGTTGAACCTGCACCTGAAACGCTTGAGCAGGACTGGTTAAGACCGATAACAAGACAACCAACCCAAAAAATAGGCTGAGAATCAATCGAGGCTGGCGAAGCAAGCGATTTAGCTGTGGAGAAGCAACGCGAATTTTAGAGATGAGAGAAGTCATAGTGAGGAGGCAAGGGCTATATGAGGAGGCAAGAGCTATTGACCAGATAGACTAACATTCCTTTTGAGAGAGTTCCAACTGTTTATCGCAAAGTGGTGAATGGTCATCGTCCTGAGGCAGTAGTCAGTGGTCAGTGGAGCTAGGTAAGGTCTGTGCCATGCCTCATAAGGAGTGTTGAAATAACACCTTAGGCTAGGCTCTCTCACTCTCAAAAATTGCCTGGTTTTCTGCTCTATCCCTCCCAGTCGCTTGCAAAACTCTGTATTCTAAGAATTAAGAGTATTTAACATTTCTCTCAGAATTGCTAGGAACCCGTGCAAGAAGATTTCAGGCTGATTGTTGATTTGGTAATGGTGTTAGCAGCGGCAGCAGGCGGCGGATTGATCGCAGCACTACTTAAGCAGCCTGTGTTGCTGGGTTATTTAGTGGGAGGCGTGTTGGTCGGTCCTGCTGGGTTAGGGTTAGTCAAAGAACTGGTCCAGGTTGAGACATTGGCACAGCTTGGGGCTGCTTTTTTGCTTTTTGCATTGGGTGTAGAATTCTCATTTACTGAACTTAAGAAAGTCCAAGCCATCAGTTTGGGGGGAGGAACGCTACAGATTCTCTCTACCATTTTGGTGACTGCTCTGGTTTCAGTGGGAATTGGTTGGGTCACATCGCCGACCCAAGGGGTGTTTTTGGGAGCAATTTTGTCGCTCTCATCTACAGCCGTTGTGCTCAAGTGCTTAATGGAGCGTAACGAAACTGAGACGCCCCACGGTCGGGTGATGCTAGGCATTTTGGTGGTTCAAGATTTGGCTCTGGGGCTGATGTTGGCAGTGCTGCCTGCGCTCGATCGCCCCGCTGATGAGATTGGCATTGCAGTGGGGTGGGCGTTTCTGCAAACGGCTTTGTTAGCGGCAGGGGCGATCGCTGCTGGAATTTGGGTGATTCCCCCGTTATTGCGCTTGCTAGCTCGCACTGAAAGTCGAGAACTGTTTTTGTTGGGAGTCGTTGCCCTTTGTTTAGGCATTGCTCTATTGACAGAGCACTTAGGTTTGTCAATTGAGATGGGGGCATTTATCGCTGGGTTGATGATCTCAGAGGTGGAATATGCTGACCAAACCTTGACCTATGTAGAACCCATCCGAGACATTTTTGCCAGCTTATTTTTTGCAGCGGTAGGAATGTTGATTGACCCCGTCTTTATTTGGAATAACTTGGAGCTGATTCTGGGATTAGTTGCCCTTGTATTTGTTGGCAAGTTCCTGATCATTACGCCTCTCGTACGAGCCTTTCGTTATCCTCTTAAGACTGCATTAATAGCAGGGTTGGGGTTGGCACAAATTGGGGAATTTTCGTTTGTGCTGGCCAGCAAAGGTCAGGTCTTAGGGATCGTATCTCGCCCTGTTTATCTACTGATTTTAGGGACAACAGCAGTCACGCTTGTATTTACACCTTTTGTGTTGCGGTTGGTGCCTCAGTTATTTGTCTGGGCAGAAACCGTCCCCTGGATTAAAGATTGGCTAGAAGGGGCCGATCGCGATATTGAGATATCAGAAGACATCCCCACTCAAGACCACATTGTCGTCTGTGGGTATGGACGAGTAGGGCGTAACATTGTGCAGTTATTGCGAGAACATCAATATCCAGTCGTGGTGATTGATCAGTCAGAGCAGGTGATTCAGCAAGTCCGCGAGTTGGGTGTTTCCTATATTTACGGTAATGCAGCTAGCTTGCATGTGATGGAGTCGGCTGGAGTAGCACGGGCACGAGGGTTGGCGATCGCTCTGCCTGACCCTATGAGCACTCGGTTGTGTCTCAAACGGGCCTTAGAGCTAGCTCCTGAACTCGATGTTGTCGTGCGGGCAGAACAAGACAAAGATATTGAATTGCTCTATCAACTAGGTGCACGGGAAGTGGTGCAACCTGAGTTTGAGGCAAGTTTAGAGTTATCTTCTCATCTATTGATGAAAATGGGGGTCAACCCTGGAACCGTGCAACGCGAAGTGGCAGATATTCGCAACAGCCATTATCTCGACTTGCGCCCAGAGCGGTCTTTGGACGAGGTATCACGCGAATTGTTGACGGCTACTCAAGATATGAATCGTCAGTGGTATGCTTTGCCTGACAATTCACCACTAGTGGGAATGACCCTAGAAGAGGCAGATCTTCGGCGATTGTTAGGCGTTAGTTTAATGGCAATTCAACGCACTGACGGGGAAGAAATGGATTACCCGGATGCTCAAACAATTTTGCAAGGGGGCGATCGCCTGTTGCTGGTAGGGGAAGCAGAGGAGCTAGCTGCATTCAACGAGTTGGCAAAAGGAGAGGCCCCAGTACCGGCGAAAGAAATGTCGTGCTGTCAATGGTTAATCGTGCCTAATAACAGCCCTGTCGTCAACAAAACCTTAGCTGATTTAGATCTGAGCCGTCAGCATGGGGTGCAAGTGCAAGCCATTCGACGAGAAGGCAAGTTTACCCGCTTTCCCAATGGCACCGCTGAGTTAGAGGCAGGCGATCGCCTGTTGTTGTGTGGCAGTGATATTAGTCTGATGCGGGCTCAACAATGGATTGTGCCATTGACACTGTTACCTAAGTTGCAAGTGCCAATGGTGACCGTTTCAGTCAATGAGACTATGCAAGACTTTGCCCCCCTAGAGAGCATGCGAGAGACAGACAACTAGAGCTTTGGTTTGATAAACACAAGGGCAGTACGCCAGATGATCGTGGGTTGATCGTAATGGTCAATCAGACAGATGCAGTGGTGATCTTGCCAACGCAACTTGCCTGTCAATAAATCGTTAGTAATCAGTTTTAACTCAACTTCCCGCTCTTCGCGAATCATGGTTTGAATCTGGCGAATGCTGGGCAATCCAGTTTCAAGTTCGGTTGTCATGGTAAATGGTCCTCTTAAACAATGGTGGCGATCGCTGTTGCTAATTTAGTTCAAATTTACAGTGCTGCGCTATAACCCGCGTGTGATTTACGACTCCAAAAAATCCAAAAGATGCTGAGTGAGATTGAGTCGAGTTCAAAACCAGGAAGCAATTATTATGACAGATTGGCGATTATCCCAGCGGAGAAATGGCTTCGCATCGCCTTGTTTGAAAAAGCTGGTTTTACTATTGCCCAATCGAATGCTTGCTCCCGTTTTGAACAAGCAAAAAACTCGTGACCTGCCATAGCTCAGGACGTACTAACCCATCGGTAAGTAGGCAGGCGTCTTAGTTGTAAAAACAGGGAGTAGGGGTTTTGAAGAGTTCCACCCCCTGCACCCTCAAAATCATCTTTAGTGCAAACGCACTCATTTAAGTAGGAGACGCTAATGAAACTCAATTTAGGTTCGGGTTTCGACTAGTTGAGGGCAAGCTGATCTAGCAAAAACTTTGCTTACACTAAAGCAGTAGAACTCTATGTTGATCTTCTATGGGCGTTGCGGAATGGCTGAACCAGGCATCTGAGGCTCTGTCTCACGGGCAATATGAACAGGCGATCGCCCTGTATGAGCAGTGTATTGAGGCTGAGCCAGATGAAGCATCTCATTATTGGCAGTTGGGTTTAGCACAACTCTTGAGCGGCAATCTCTTAGAAGCCGAGTCTACCTGGTTGTATGTGATGGCGCAGGCGGAGTCAGACCAGGTGGCTGATTGGGCAGTTGAGTTGGCTCATATTTTACAAATGGCAGGCGATCGCCATGTCGATCAAGGCGACCTATCCACAGCTGAGACCCTCTATCGTCAAGCATTGCAGCAAACTCCTGGCGATTCTGCTATACATCACCAATTGGCAGGCGTTTTAGCTGAGCAAGGCGAATGGGATGTCGCTTTTAACCACAGTTATGTCGCGGTGAGATTAGCACCAGAACATAGGGGCTATCTCTCCCGATTTGCTCGTTGTTTGCCTCATCTAGCCTTTTCAACGGTTGATGCTGAGTTTTTGCAGGTTGTAGAGCGGTGTTTTGCCTTGCCAGAGGTCGATCAACAAACCTTGGGGGCGATCGCCACTTATTTGCTCAAGCTGACTCCAGAAATGACGAGCCTCTTGCAACACAGCGAAGCACCTTTGAGCATGGCTGTGCAAACAGAGTTAGATTGGCTGTTTCAGCAATCTCTGTTGTACCAGATCTTGACCCGCTCTGTCCTGGTTGATCCAGAGTTTGAGAGTTTCCTCACACACCTCCGCAAGGCTCTGCTGTTAGAACCATTTCCCAACTCCGACCCACTCGGCTTTGTGGCGGCTCTGGCAGTGCAATGCTTTAACAATGAGTATGTCTTTGCTATGACTGAGGCCGAAATGCAGGCAGTACAACAGCGACGAGCCGAGTTTGAGAGTCAAAATGCATTAGCTGAGGACACAACTCGTGAATCTCAAGTGCGACTGGCAATATTAGCGACATACATTCCCTTGCATATCCTTTCGACCAGCGATCGCTTGCTAGACGTGACACCTGCATCCTGGCATCCCACTATGCGAGTGCTGATCAAGCGCAGTGTGAGCGATCGCCAACAAGAGTCTGCCATTCAGCCAATGATTTCAGCGATTACCCCGATTCAAGACCCGATCTCATTAGCCGTTCAAACCCAATACGAAGAGAACCCCTATCCACGCTGGCTTAATCTACCGAAGATTGCCCCTCGTCCGCTTACAACCCTGTTGGCAACCTTACTGCCTCACTTTGAACCCCCACCCATTTTGCAACAGCCGTTGGACATTTTGGTGGCAGGGTGCGGTACGGGCAAACATGCGATCGACGTGGCTCAAACCTACCAAAACTCCACCGTTTTAGCGGTTGATCTCAGCCGCACCAGTCTTGCCTATGCCAACCGCATGGCTCAAGAACTCGGCGTTGAGAATATTAGCTTTCGGCAGGGCGATATTTTAGAACTCGAAACACTCGCTCAATCGTTTCCCTTAATTGAATGCATCGGGGTGCTGCATCACCTAGAAAATCCAATCGCGGGTTGGCAGGGGTTGGTCAACTTGTTAAAACCATCAGGGCTAATGCGAATAGCCCTCTATAACGCACGAGCACGACAATCTGTCAAAGCCGCGCGAGCATTCATTGCTCAACGCAGATTTGAGCGCACCGCTACAGGCATTCGACAGGCTAGACAGGCGATTTTTGCGTTAGAGCCAGATGATTTAGTCGCCCAAGTCATGCGATCGCCCGATTTCTATAGCTTGAGCGGTTGTCGTGACCTGATTTTCCACGTCCAAGAACACAATTACACGCTGCCACAAATCAGAGCTATTTTGGATCAACTGGGCTTGCACCTGATTGGGTTAGAGCCGATCGCCCCAGAATTGGCTCAGGCATACAAAGCACAGTTCCCTGACGATCCCACCATGACAAACCTAACCTGGCTCGATCAGTTTGAGGAAATGCATCCCTTTGCCTTTTCTGCCATGTATCGGTTTTGGTGCCAAAAGAGAGCATCACCGATTAGTCAATAATGGCTGGGTCAGGAACTGTTTCTCGCACAAACTGCCCGACAACTCGCAAATATTCTGCTCCTGCCACATCTCCAACAGTGTTGTGCCCCGCATCGGGCACCAGCCAGAGCCGTTTGGGTTCGGGAGCCGCCTCATACAGAGTTTGGCTCATATCAAATGGAATTTCGGTATCTGCCATACCGTGAATAAACAATACAGGCATTTTCAAATGGGGCACTTTACGAATTGACTCAAACCGTTGGGTCAAAACTAGGTCGATCGGCAACAAGCGATAAGACCGAATGCGGTTTGTCATCTCTCGAATCGAGGTGAATGAACACTGCACAATTAGCCCTGCCGCATCAGGTTGTTGAACGGCTAACTGAGTGGCGATCGCCCCACCCAAAGAATGCCCATATAGCAAAATTCGTTGAGGAGAAATATTACGTTTCTGAGTCAGATAATTCCAGGCAACAGTTGCGTCTTCGTAGACCTTTGCTTCACTGGGAAATCCGCCCGTACTCTTACCATAGCCTCGATAGTCGATCAACAACACCGACAAACCTAGCCGATGAAACCGCTCTGCCTGCGCTACATTGGCCCCGATATTGGCACCATTGCCATGCAGGTATAGCACTACTCCTCGTGATGTCGATTGAGCCGGAATCCACCATCCATGCAACTGAGCCGGTGTTTCCCCATTCAGAGAATCACCCCCCTTGACTGGCAACCAGACATCTTCATACTCCAACCCAAACTCTTTAGGAGTCGTTTCAATCGTGGGAGATGGAAAGAAAATTAACCGAGTCTGCCAAAAATAGAGGTAGAGACAAACTCCGCCATACGTCACTAGCACCAACCCAAGCAGGCTTAACGACAGCCAACGAAAAGACGCAAACAAGATTTTCATGAGAGCAAGACGATCAGTTGGCAAAAGCAGCTCGACCCCTATATCAAACAACTCCTAATCTATAGCAGTCCTAAATCATTTGTAAGATGAGGGAGTTGTAAGAAGCGCACCCCGTTGGGGTGCGCTTCTGGAATTGCTATAGTTTAGGCGTTTGTTTATGCCACGGAGTTGCTTGCTCGTAGGCATAGGCGGCTGAAAACAGCAAATCTTCTCGTAAGACATTGGCAATCATTTGCAAACCAATCGGCAACCCCTGATCATCAAAACCACAAGGCAAACTTAATGCAGGGAGTCCTGCCAAGTTAACTGGTATGGTCATTAAGTCAGACAGATACATGCTGAGGGGATCGTCCGTTTTTTCACCTGCTTTAAAAGCAGTGGTGGGTGAAGTCGGACAAACCAAAATGTCAACTTGCTCAAACGCTCGCTCAAAGTCTTGCTTAATCAGCGTTCGCACTTTTTGCGCTTTCAGATAATAGGCATCGTAATAGCCCGCTGACAGAGCATAGGTGCCAATCATGATGCGGCGTTTGACCTCAGCCCCAAACCCTTGAGCACGAGTCTGAGTATACATGCTGAGCAAGTTATCAGGCTGGTCAGTCCGAAACCCATATTTCACACCGTCATAACGAGCCAGGTTTGCAGATGCCTCAGAAGGAGCAATGACATAGTAGGTCGGTAACCCATATCGAAATTGTGGACAGGAAATCACCTGGGTTTGTGCCCCTAATTCCTGTAATTGTTGAACCGCTTTGTTCACTGCCGCTTCAACGACTGGATCCAGTCCTTCTCCAAAGGTTTCTTGGATCACACCAATGCGCAAGCCTGCGATCGCCCCTGAGCCCGTGAGAGCAGCCGCATAGTCAGGAATCTCAACCTTTAGGCTAGTCGAGTCTTTGGGATCATAGCCCGCGATCGCCCCCAGCAACCGAGCGGCATCCTCCACCGAGCGTCCAAAGGGACCAATCTGATCGAGCGACGAAGCATAGGCTACCAAGCCAAATCGAGACACTAAACCATAGGTTGGCTTCATGCCCACCACGCCACACAATGCCGCAGGCTGGCGAATCGATCCTCCGGTGTCAGATCCCAAGGCGATCGGCACCTGCCCTCCAGCGACCGCAGCCGCTGAGCCTCCAGAAGACCCTCCGGGGACACGTTCCAGATCCCACGGGTTGGCGGTGAGTTGATAAGCAGAGTTTTCAGTAGAGCTGCCCATCGCAAACTCATCCATGTTGGTTTTGCCAACAATAATGGCACCCGCTGCTCTTAACCGGGATGTGACTGTCGATTCATAGGGTGGAACAAAATTTTGCAAAATTTTGGAGCCACAGGTAGTTGGAATGCCTTTGGTACACATGTTGTCTTTGACCGCCACTGGAATTCCAGCAAGCGATCCCAATGGTTCACCGTTAGCCAACTGGGCATCTACCTGTTTTGCCTGCTCTAACGCCTGCTCTGCCGTAATATGCAAGAAGCTCCGCAGTTTGGGTTCTAACGCTTGAATGCGGTCTAAGGTTGCTTGAGTAATTTCAACGGCAGAGCGTTCTTTGCGAGTGAGTTGATCATGCAACTCGCGAATGGATGGCATGGGCTGACCTCGTTAGGGAATAATTTCCTGAAGTAATCGATTGATCTCCTGTATGAATCATGACGTGAATCGTTCCTGCTTTCAAAGAACGAAGATTCATGAGATCTAAGCAATCAGGGAAACATTAAAGAATTCTAGACAAAACTGTAACAAAACGGGTATTTTTCGTTTAGTCTATGGCGGGTGTTTTGATTCCCTGAGGGCACTATCTATAGTCCAATGCCTCATAACCTGACTGACCCGATCGTCTGACTCAGTGTTATTTAAAGTTGCTGTTGTGAGGTAGGCTATTGCGGGTGCCAAAGATTGTGGTTCAGCCCACTGACAAGGAGTGGCTGTAACCCTCTAAAATCAGCTTTTATATCCTTGTAGTAAATTCGGTCATCCCGTCTACAGACTAGTGCGATCGCTCCGGGTTTCACTGTTAGTGATTGCCTGTGTTGATGTTTCGGTGATGTGAGGTTGACATGCGTCGGTGGTATCTCTTTAGTATTCCGATAACTGCCCTGATATTTGCAGGGGCAACGGTTGCTGTTCCACAGCGGTCAGTTGCTCCCGTTTTAGAAACACCTTACACCGATCAACTTCAAACGCCTCAAGTTCGCTCTCTGCAAGAGTTATACAAGATGCGCGATCGCCTCCGTGCCGATCTCGACTCCCCCAAAGCGACTCCTACCCTAACGGGAATTGGCATTTTCTCGACTCCAACGACTCTGCTACAAGAATTACAAGCCGTTGAGATTCGCATCCAGGTTGAAGAAACAGCCGAGAAAAACTGGGATCGGGCGGGTCAACTGGCTGATGAAGCAACCGATCTCGAAAAAAGATCAGATGATTCAACTGAAACCATCAAAAATATTCACGCCCTTTGGCAAGAAGCTGTCAATGCACTCAAGCAAGTTCCTCAAAATACTTTTTTGACGGCCACCGCCACCAGCCAGCTAGAAGCGTATGAAAAGAACCTATCTGCTGCCTCCTACAACTACGACACAGCACGTTCAGGCTTTCTCAAAGCAATCGCCGAGCGCACCGAACTCCCGCCTGAAGATGTGTTCATTACAGTGTGCCATTTGTCAGGAGAATGTCGCCGTTGGCAAGGTAACAAAATGCCTGCCAGCCCTGCCAGCTTGATTAAAATGCCTGTGGCGATCGCCCTGATGGAGAAAGTCACCACCAATAACATCAACCTCGACACCAAAGTTATGGTCAGTCGAGGCAACTACACCGAAGATGCCTCTGATATTTGGGTGGGGTCTGAATATACGCTTCGCAAATTGCTGCAACGCATGATCAATCAAAGTAGCAATATTGCTACCAATCAGTTGATTGACTATTTGGGACGCGATTACATTAACAAAACAATGCGCGATCGCGGCTTTCCAGTTACATTTGTAGATTACAAATTGGTGGGTCAAAGTACTTATCCTGCCAATGCTGGCTCGATCCCCAATCGCTTCACCACCGACGAACTAACTGAGATGATGCGGCAAATTTACGCGAAAGAGCATCCTGGAGACGACCTGTTGATCGAAATCTTGGCTAGCCAGTACGACACCGTCTTAGGTTATGACGGATTAAGAAACACAACAGCCATTTGGATGGGCGAAAAGACAGGACAAAACTCTAAAATGCTCGGCACCACACTGGCATTTACCATTGATGGCGAATACTACATTGCGACCATTGCCCTTAATTACAGTGCCAACGAACGAGCACTACGGCGTTGCGTTAACGACATCGCCAAACACATTGAGCAGGAAGGCCATTTGTAGAAATAGAAGAAGGGTAGAAATAGAAGAAGCAAAAAAGAAAAGGGAGAATAGAAGGGGATCAAGAGTGAATCGTCAAAGGTGAGTGGTTAACCGTCAGTTGTCACCAGCGACTTGTCATCAGTTAATTGCGCTTCAGCCTTGAGCCTTCATCCTGTCTGTCTTCTCTCTTTTTTTCTCCTCTCATGCATCATCACCCCTCGCCGATTCAACTGACAGTCCAAGTTCGGGGATCAGGTTATCCCTTACTTTGTCTACACGGACATCCGGGTTCTGGGAACAGCATGTCTGTGTTCACAAACCATCTATCTCGCCGTTTTCAAACTATTGCACCTGATCTCAGAGGTTATGGTCAAAGCCGTGTCTCTGAGGAATTTGATATGGCAACGCATTTAATGGATTTGGAAGCATTGCTCGATCGCCTACAAATCCAACGGTGTCTAATTTTAGGATGGTCATTGGGCGGCATTATAGCTATGGAACTGGCACTGAGATTGCCAAATCGAATCAGTGGCTTAATTTTAATTGCCACTGCCGCTCGACCCCGTGGCAGTCATCCCCCCATTTCCTGGCAAGATAACTTGCATACGGGGATCGCCTCTCTAGTCAACAAAATTTATCCATCTTGGCAATGGAATATCGACACGTTTGGCAAGCGATCGCTCTACCGTCACTTGATTCAACAGCACACTGCTGTCGCCTATCAATATCTGGCAAACGAAGCCATGCCTGCCTATCTCCAGACCTCTACCTTCGCTCATCAAGCCCTTAATCAAGCCTTACAAACAGGCTATAACCGATTAGAGGCAATAGCGGCAATCCAAGCACCTGCGCTTTTATTGGCAGGAGAGTGCGATCGCCATATTACAGCTCAATCTAGCCAAGAAACGGCCCAATATCTCAGCATTTGCCAATTTCATTGCTATTCACAGGTTGCTCACCTGTTTCCCTGGGAGATCCCTGAACAGGTGCTCCAAGATATCGACACATGGATTGATCATCAACCCAACGTGATCTCTTAAAACACCTCATTTCAAGCAACCTAATTGGAGTAGAGCGATCGCTCTTGCAGTTCAACTCTAGTTTCTAATTCTCTAGACCGGGCTGCTCAAAACACGAGCCGCACTCCGACCATTGACTTCAGAAAACTCATCGTAAATCGTCAAGCTGCTGGGTTTACAACGCTTGATGTTAACTTTGATCCCCTGTGCTCCTTCCTGTTCCAAGTCTTCCACGTAACCATTCTGCGATGCTTCAGCTTCTTTACTACTAGAGAATGGGCCAAAGTAGTAAGTGCACCGAGGGGTTTCTGTAATGACTTCTACCCACCAAGCCAGTCCAACCGTGTTAAGAACGTTTGTCCAAATTTCGCTCATAATCTCCGCACGTTATTGTCTATACAACAGATGCACAAAAAACTGACCAGCGTCCATCAAGGACTTTTCATCTCAAAACCCAATCGAGTTTCTTAAGTATGTCTGGATAACAGCAAAATCTTCATTAAGCTTCAAGTTTTGTTATACTCTGTTACCCCTTCTTTTGCAAAGCATCTAGAGAAACAATATTTGACCAACGTTGACGATAAATCTCATATAACAACATACCCGTTGCCACAGAAGCATTGAGACTGGGTGTGTTGCCATGTAAGGGAACTGAGACCAAAACATCACAGTTTCGTTGGGTGAGGAGGCTCAAACCCTCCCCTTCCGAGCCAATGACCAAGGCAGTGGAGCCATTAAATTTCACAGAGTGTGCTGATTGACTGGCAGTAGACGCTGCTCCATAAATCCAAAATCCAGCTTTTTTTAGATCTTCCAGGGCGCGACTCAAATTGACAACCCTTGCTACTGGAAAAGTTTCTAAAGCTCCGGCAGCGACCTTCACAACAGTTGAGGTGATTCCGACAGTGCGTCGTTGTGGAATGATTAAGCCTTGAGCCCCAATGGCCTCTGCCGTGCGAACTATTGCCCCAAGGTTATGGGGATCAGTAATACCATCGACAGCAATCAATACAGGTTGATCACTCGCCGCCTTAGCCTTTTGGATCAACTCACTTAATTCAAGATAAGCATAAGGAGAAACCTGAGCTGCAATCCCTTGATGATTAGCTCCCTGCGTGATTTGATCGAGGCGTCGTTGATCCACTTCGTCAATCACGGCACCGTTTAATTTAGCTTGTTCTATCAATGTGTGAAACCGGGGATCATACCGCAATCGGGAAGCAATCCAAATGCGATGCAGCGTGCGTTGGCTCTCAAGAACCGTTAACACTGGATGACGACCATAAATGAGATCAGTTTCGGCCTCAGTGTCAGTTGTCAATGTGGGATCAACAGCTGGAGAGGCTTGAAAGGGGTTAGCGATCGCCCCTCTTTTTGAGGTTATAGGAGTATCTGCCCGACGTTGAACTCGTCTGAGTTTGGGTGCCTCTTGGTTGCTCTTTAAACGGGGCGATCGCTTGGGCTCTAATGATTCCTCTTTAGAAACAGTTCTGCTACTTCGTTTAACGTGAGCATTACCACCCCGTCTCACTTTATTAGACCGAGTCGGACGCTCAATCTCTGTATCACTCTCTGCATCAGAACGAATGGGTTGAGTGATAACGCGCTTGCCCGCACGCTTAGGGGCCGCCTTAGAAGGGCCATGTCGCTGTGGACGATTCTGGGAACTGGAGTTTCGATGTTTCGGAGCCATATGTCATCAATCCCTAACTATTGCAAATACCAAATTCACGAAACTAGTTACCCAAATCATCACAGACTCAAATCTCCACCGAGTCATCTAAGGGCACTTCAAACTCTAACTGTGCCAACAGATGCATTAGTCGATGGAGATCGGTGAGATACAAATACCCAATTAAGGCTTCTAACCCAGTTGCTTGTTGATAAACATCTGGGTCTACCCGCTTAGGGCGATTGGTAGCGGCGTTTCGTCCCCGCTTAATAATATCCAACTCAATGGCCGTCAAATGAGGCTCAAGCGATCGCAAGTGTCGCGCCTGACCCTCCGCCCGGACTTGATCAACTACCTGTTTATGATAAACCTGCAACCGCTTGGGTGGCATCAGGTAGTAAGCCCGAATATAAAGTTCGTAAACTGCATCCCCAATATACGCTAGAGCGGCTGGCGGCAACCGCTGAATTTGGGCAGAGCTTAAAGGTAAAGCGTTAGAAAGATGAGGAATCAGGTTTTCTTAAGATTTTCTATAGCAACATCAACTGACGTTTGCAGCGATAGAAACTGCTCCAAGCGAACTAACTTAACAGTCTGGGTTACACGAGGATTCGTGACAATTTGCAAGGTTCCTCCAGCCGTTTGCGTTTTTTTCACAAGCTGCACAAGGGCACCTAGCCCAGAACTATCTACGAAATCAATTTGGGAAAGATCCAAGATGAAATTAGGTGGACCTTCCTCAACAAATTTGTCCAGTACTTTCCGAAACGTTGGCTCAGAAAAGGCATCCAACAGTCCAGCAAGACGAAATAGTTGATAGTTTTCCCTAACTTCACGTGTGCCTCTTAGGCTAACGGTCAGGGTCAGTGTATCAGGGATAGGCTCCTCCTCGTTGCTTTGTTACTACAACACTGTGCTTAATTCGACGCTTTAGTATAAGTCAGGACTGTGATATCTGCAACATCCCTGTCCTAACTCTTTTGGTTCATTATGACGCTTGATCTCTAAAATGGGATCCCTATTATTCAATCACCTTGAGGAAATTCAGTCCAAAGGTGGGTGGTTTGCCGCAGACTGAGATAGTCACCATTACCCAAAATGAGGTGATCGAGGAGGGGAATACCGAGAATTTGAGCAGCTGAGAGGAGTTGTTGTGTTAAAGCAATATCTTCAGAACTGGGTTCAACACTCCCTGACGGATGGTTGTGCGCCACAATCACCCTGACTGCCCCCTGGCGAATCACTTCCCGAAAAATGTCACGAGGATGCGCTAGTGTTTCTGTTGCAGTGCCAATGGTGATGACTTGAGTTCCTAACAGGCGATGCTTAATATCTAGCAAGAGCACTGCAAACCGTTCTTGCCCCTGCCACATCAACTCATCACTGAGGGCAGCAGCGGCGATCGCAGGGTCATCAACTACCGTTTTCTCAGAGGGTCGGGCGTTAAAGACTCGTTTTCCAAGTTCGATCGCGGCGATGATGGTAGTGGCTTTAGCAGGTCCAATCCCTGGAATTTGGGTTAATTCTTGAGCCGTAATCTCTCGCAATATACCGAGTGGGTCTCGCTGATGTTGACCCAGACGCTGCAAAATGTATTGCCCCAACCCAACTGCTGAGAGCTTGCCTGCACCTTGACCCGTCCCCAACAAAATAGCAATTAACTCTGCTGTAGCCAGACTTTTTGCGCCTTGAGTCATGAGCCGTTCACGCGGTCGCTCTGCCAGTGGCAGGTCGACAACTCGGAGGCTGTAAGTCATGATGCACCTACTTACTAGAAATTTGAGACTATTTCCAGTTATCCCAAATTGGTCTTTGGGAGCCACAGATTCACCCGAAATCAAAGTTTTAATTAAACTTCTGCCATACCTTGCTTTTGAACCTGTGAATCACTGCATAAGTTAAGCAACACAAGTTAATCAATACAGCGATTCACACAACTATCCTAAAAACCCGATGCGCAATTTAGGGGTTTAGATCCCCGGTTTCTCGTTGGAGGTGCCTGAAAGGTGCCTAGTGACATCCCTAGAAACCGGGGATCTGGAATAGTCACACGTAGGGTATCTAAAAGAAATTTCTAGTCACCACTCCTCAGCCACCCATTCCGGGGATCAGACCTGTGCTGAGTCGCTTCATGGCACGAGTAGCAACATCGGCGTAGCGCATCTCGCCGCAGAGAATTTGACCGATTCGTTCTGTAGCAGAGGGACGCTTAACCCCAACCCGGTACCCAATACCAGGAGCGCGATAGAATAACCCCGCTAATCGCTGTGCCCAGATCATGTCTGATCCCCATTCATCACTAATGATTTGAGTATATTGATCAAGCGCGTTTAGCTCTCCACTCAGAGCGTGGTCGATCGCTTCAGCCGCTTTCATGCCACTAAAAATTGAAGGACGAATCCCTTCAGCCGTGAAAGGATCAACCACACAAGCTGCTTCTCCGGCTAAGAGCGCATTTTGAGTGTGTAATTTTTGATTGCCATCCCAAAGGCAAATAGGATGCCCATATTGCTGACAGGTTTTAATATCAACCCCAAACAGGGTGCCATATTCGTTCAAAATGCTCTTAAAGTCTTGCCCTTGACCACCGATAAATGTGCCAATGCCGATAGAATAACCATCTGCTTTAGGAAAGTTCCAGATATAACCATTTTTGACCATACCAAATTCAAAATGGGCAGTATCAGGATTTTCTACATTAGCGGGTGCTTCTGCCTCGAGTGCGGCTCCTAACCGCCGCTTGCGCTCTTTAAAGCCTAGCCACTTGGCCATTGGCCCTTTAGCACCATCAGCAGCGATTAAATAGCGGCCAGCGATCGCTCCATTGGCGGTGTTGACGTGCCAGCGATCGCTCTGAAACTCAATTCCTGTGACCTCAGTGTTGTCCTGTAGTTCGGCACCTTGCTTTTGCGCTTGCTGCACCAAAAAATGGTCAAATTTATCCCGTCGCACCATCCAAATCGGTTCTGGTGTTTTTAGCTCAGCTTCTACAGGGTCGCCCATCTTCCAGGTATAGCGAATCAGGTTGACTTTAAGAGAGATGGCTGGGCTAAAGTCAAAATCGAACCATTGTGCTATTTGGGGAGACACCCCCCCACCACAGGGCTTATAGCGGGGCAGAGACGCCTTCTCCAACATCAGAACTGAGCGTCCGCGTTTAGCCAAGTGATAGGCCGCTGTTCCTCCTGCTGGTCCAGCACCCACGATAATACAGTCATACATTAGTGGTCTTACTCCTACATACACCAAATTTTTAGTCAGGTTATTGTGGCAGTTTCTTGTGCCAAGTCGTCATGCTAAGTGGTAACTGTCTTACTCAATTCAAGCATTGGCAGAATGTATTCGTAAAACGTTCTCATGCCAGATAGTGCTAGAAAAGGCAGGAGGACGAGAGAGTGCGACTCATTGGGGATCAATTGAGAGCAGATCAACCCGTTGGATAGACATGTGCCTATTCAGTGATAAAAGTTCAATGGTTGCACGGAGTACAAAGTTCTTATAAAGTTCTTACGATGATTGTGAAGGATTGATGAAGAGAAACGTTTCTTCAGGGGTTATTCATCAAGTTCGGAGCGATATTATGACTTGGCAATTGTGCGTCCAATATGCAAACGGATCTGAGCGAGTGCTACGGTCTTATAGAACGCGAGAAGCAGCATTAAAGTGTGTTGATGCAATCTATTCTCAAGGCTATCCCCTACATCTTGCCTATGTCGTTCGTTGTGTTAATTCTCTTTCTGCCACACAAATCGCTTAAGCAGCAAAACGACAAAAACCTATCCGAAAACTGATTTAACCCTTTAGATTTTTATCTAGTGAGTATTCGGATAGGTAACTAATTATTAGATTCAAACAGAAGGTTTATAGGCGTTTGACTTCGCCCCAAGCCATCTATTAGACCGTCATGATATCAGCTTCTTTTTCTGACAGAATCTGATCAACTTTAGAGATGTATTTATCAGTCAATTTTTGAACACTATCCTGCAAAGTACGAGCTTCATCTTCAGAGATCTCGCTGCTTTTTTCCTGCTTCCGAACAGTGTCTACTGCATCTCGACGAATATTCCGAATAGAAACTTTGCCCTCTTCAGCATATTTGGCAGCCACTTTGACCAACTCTTTACGGCGATCGCTTGTCAATGGTGGAATGTTGAGCCGAATGATAGAGCCATCGTTATTAGGAGTTAGCCCGATATCTGACATTGAAATGGATTTCTCAATCAGATTTAGTGAGCCTCGATCATAGGGTTGAATGGTAATAGTACTGGCATCTGGAGTGTTAATGTTCGCCAGAGATTTTAGTGGAGTGGGTGTACCGTAATACTCCACCATAACCTTATCTAAAAGAGCAGCGTTGGCACGCCCAGTCCGAATGGTATTGAAAGCGCGTTGGGTAGATTCAACCGCCTTCTGCATATGACTTTCAACGTCAGCTAACTTCACAAGAGCCTCCCACAATCGTTCCAATTGGTTCTCCCAGCAACGCACGTTTGATATTTCCCTTTCCAGAGAGATCAAACACAATGATGGGGATGTTGTTATCTTTGCACAGAGCGATCGCTGTGCCATCCATCACGCGCAGGTTGTGGCTCAAAACATGCCCATAGGTCAGAGTTTGATAGCGACGAGCATTGGGATTAACCTTGGGATCAGAGTCATAAATCCCATCGACTTTAGTTGCCTTAAATACAACCTCAGCACTGATTTCAGCCGCCCGTAAAGCCGCTGTCGTATCAGTAGTAAAGAAGGGATTACCAGAACCCGCCCCAAAAATGACGACACGCCCTTTTTCTAAATGACGAATGGCACGACGACGAATATAAGGTTCAGCCACTTCTTGCATTTCGATCGCTGTCTGCACTCGTGTTGGCACTCCATTTTGCTCAAGCGCATCTTGCAGCGTCATTGCATTCATAACAGTCGCGATCATGCCAATATAATCTGCTGTAGCTCGATCCATCCCAGCGGCTGCACCTTTTATTCCCCGAAAAATATTACCGCCACCAACCACGATCGCTGTTTGAATTCCTTCTGCTACAACGTCTGTAATTTCCTGAGCAATATTGTGAACTACTGCGGGATCAATGCCATAGTTCAGCTCGCCCATAAGGGCTTCACCACTCAGTTTTAATAAGACCCGCCGATAAGTAATCCCCATTTAGTGACAATTTTCTGAACTCAAGTTGTTTCAAACCTACCATAACAGTAGAAACAACTGCCAAGATCGAGAATCGGGACAGAATTGCTGCTCATCGCCACTTCACAGTGCAACCGATCGCATTAGTTGAGGCAACCGTAACTGCATGACCTGCTAACAACTCAGCGATCGCATCTTTTAAGTAAGACTTTTTTACGGCTCTTATGTCTTGAGCGTGGTCATCGATCGCCCCGTTATATCGCAGTACCCCTTCTTGATCTAACAAAAATATCTCTGGCGTCCGGTCTGCCCCAAAGCTACGAGCAACGTCCTGCGATACATCGCGTAGATACGGAAAGTTAAGTTGAGTCTCAGTCACAAACTGCTTCATGTTCTCGAAACTATCATCAGGATAGTGAGTATCGTCATTTGCATTGATACCAATTAAGGTGAATCCCTGAGCTTGAAACTCGTTTTGCACCTGTTTCAAACGCTCTAAATAGAGCTTTACATAGGGACAGTGATTACACATAAAAACCACCCCTACCGCCTGAAATTGCTTTAAATATCGGGCAAGATGATGCACAGACCCATCGACCCCTGGCAACTCAAAATCAGGAGCATAACCGCCAATGGGGGTGCCTAACTTTTCCATATGATCGATCCCTTCTCAATAGTCACCATTTATAACGACTTTTGATCGTTTTGACACAGCACCAATTGATATTTAACGTAATGTGCGACTCATTGCCCACATCCCAACCCTGCTCTGGTAGAAAAAGGTTTCCAGCAATTCTGGTTCCTGCTCCTATGAGAAAGGGCTAGGGTGAGGGTGAGAGTTAGCGGGAGTTTCAGAAAAGTTGCACATTATGATGACTTAACTTAGAGGATGTCTGAGACGTTTTGGGCGGTTAAAACCGCGACTACAAAAATAAAGTCCGCAACCGCAATGGCAGACTCAAGGCTTTCTGTAACCTGTGGAGGCAGGGTTTGCCTTTGTAGCCTTCGGCTGAGGCTCACGTCGAAGGCTACGACTTCAGTTGCCCATGCTGTCTAAATCTAGATTTTTAAGACACCCTCTTATAGCAATCCCAAATAAGGCAGTGAAAACCACATGCTTCTCTGGTCTTGCACAAAGGATTGCATCATCCGATTATAGACAGACTTGAATGGTGATCCCAAACTGTTGCCGAGGCTCAGAGCTATCTTTCCAAGGGCGCGACAGCTTAAAGTGTATTGTCGCAAAACCAGGCTGCTTTGTTTGAAAGGTCAACAGTCGTTCACCCCTGCTCCCAATCCACAGGGAACTTTGCTTTGAAACAGCAGAATCTTGTAGTTCTATGATGGACTCAGGGATAGGGTCAATTGACCAAACATAGCCTGTGGTCGAGTTCTCAGACAAGTGAATCAAGATAGTGTCACCCACCTTGACATAAAACGTTTTACCTTGGTCGTGTTGAGTCAGGGTCAACTCTGACACAGTTTACCTCCTGGCTCTCTCTTACCACACAAGCGATACATAGCAACAATCCAGAGAGAACTGCCACTGAAAAGCAATACAAGTGAAGCAATACAAGTGAAGCAATATTAAGTTATGACAATAAATCCAGGGATCGATTTCACTATTGCCTGATTTTGCCTGGGCTACATCTATCTCAATGCTGGCGAAGTCACATACTCACTATGCAACGTTCTCATCAACCGATTACCCAAGATTTGGTGCTTATTGGAGGAGGTCACAGTCATGCGATCGCCCTTAAGTTGTTTGGCATGGCTCCTCTAGCAGGAGTGAGGCTTACTTTAATTACCGATGTCTATCACACTCCTTATTCAGGCATGTTGCCTGGATATGTGGCAGGTTTATATGACTTTGATCAGTGTCACATTGACTTACGCCCTCTAACCCAATTTGCCCAAGTCCAACTCATTGTGGATCGAGCGATCGCCCTTGATCTCGACCACAATCGAGTCATATGTGCTCACCATCCACCGATCGCCTTTGATTGGTTATCGATTGATATTGGCAGTACTCCCCATATTGCAGATGTGCCCGGTGCTCAAGAGTATGCCATTCCGGTCAAACCAATCTCGCACTTTCTTAGTGTTTGGGATCAACTAGTAGCAGACATTGAGCGATCGCCCTCCCAACCCTTGCGGTTAGGCATTGTCGGTGGAGGCACAGGTGGAGTAGAACTGGCACTCAACATTCACGCTCGATTGCAAAAACTCTATGAGGCAGCCAATCAACCAAAGACTCCGCTAGACCTGCATCTCTTTCATCGAGGAGCCGAAATTCTCGAAGGTAGTAGTGCTTGGATTCGCAATCAGCTGCGATCGCAGTTGACTCAACGGGGTATTCAGGTGCATTTGTCTGAAGAAGTGATTCAGGTGCAAGCCAACCAAGTGCAATGCAAATCAGGACTGGTGGTACCGTGCGATCGCCTCTTTTGGGTGACTCAAGCAGCAGCGGCTTCGTGGATAGGGGCATCGGGGTTGGCAACAGATGCGAATGGATTTATCCAGGTGAATGAGTACTTGCAGTCCACCTCTCATCCCCATATTTTTGCCACCGGAGATATTGCAACCCTATTGCAGCATCCGCGCCCAAAAGCTGGAGTGTTTGCGGTGCGGCAAGGCAAACCTCTGTTTGAAAACCTGCGTCGGACTCTATTAAACCAACCGCTCCAAAAATATATCCCTCAACGACAATGGTTAAGTCTGATTGGTCTAGGCGATCGCACGGCGGTTGCGACCCGTGGACACCTGGGGTGGGGTCCCGATCGCTGGATTTGGCAGTGGAAAGACCACATCGATCGCCGCTTTATGAAACGGTTTATCAACTTGCAACCCATGACAGGGGGGGCGTCTGCAAATCTGAGTCAGGCTAAAAAATCAACCCAGGTTAACTCACCTCCCCTCATGTATTGTGCCGGGTGCGGTTCTAAAGTGGGCAGTGCGGTGTTAGAACGCGCCTTGCAACGAGTGCAGCAGCAACAACCCTGGATTGATCGAGATGACATTGTTTTAGGATTAGAGACTCCTGATGATGCAGCGGTGATTCGAGTGCCACCCGATCAACTCTTGGTGCAAACAATCGACTACTTTTCCGCATTAATTGACGATCCATTTGTATTGGGGCAAATCACCACCAATCATTGTCTCAGCGACTTGTTTGCGATGGGTGCAACCCCTCAAAGTGCTCTGGCGATCGCCAGTCTGCCCTATGCCACCGCCACCAAAACAGAAGAAACCCTATATCAACTGCTATGTGGTGCGACCCAGATGCTGTATCAGTCAAAGGCTGTTTTAGTCGGTGGACACACTACAGAAAGCAATCGTCTTGCCTTTGGACTCGCCTGTAATGGGTTGATCGATCCAGACCACCTGTTACTCAAAAGTGGAATGCAACCAGGGCAAGTGTTGATCTTGACAAAAGCTTTAGGGACTGGGACGTTGTTTGCCGCTGACATGCGTCTTCAAGCCAAAGGACGCTGGATTGAGTCTGCAATTCACTCTATGTTGCTCTCTAATCAAGCAGCAGCTAACTGCTTTCGCCATCATCAAGCGACTGCCTGCACCGATGTGACTGGTTTTGGTTTATTAGGTCATCTCGTTGAAATGATTCGGGCATCCCAGGTTGCGGTTGAGTTAGACTGGTCAGCCATTCCGCTGTTAGAAGGAGTGGATAAAACACTGCCTCAGGGAATTGTGAGTTCTCTCGATTTTCAAAATCGGGCTGTCTCTCGTGAAATCCACAATTTGGCAGCTATTAGCAATCACCCTTTTTACCCTATTTTGTTTGATCCCCAAACCTCTGGAGGGTTACTGGCAAGCATCCCAGCAGAGCGGGCGGCGGCCTGTCTCACCGAGTTAAAGGACAACGGATATGGTCACAGTTGCAAGATTGGTCGCGTTCTCCCTGCCGCAGAAAACCATCCACCTATTACGATCAATGGATAGAGTACAGCCAGGGGGCATTCCCCCGTTTGTTTCAGTGCCATGCCCCAATGTTTGGAAATAGCCGATTTTCTGACTGCTCCAGGCATCATTCTGGATGTCCGTAGTCCGGCTGAATATGCTCAGGGACACATTCCAGAAGCAGCTAGTTTTCCGTTGTTCACCGATCTAGAACGGGCACAAATCGGCATCTGTTATAAACACAACGGTCGATATCAAGCGGTCGAGTTGGGCTTTGCGATCGCCGGACCTAAATTTGCTGGCTTCATCGCTCAAGCCAAAACCCTTGCACCCGATCGCGTTGTGCGGATTCATTGTTGGCGGGGTGGTATGCGCAGTGAAGCTGTTGCCTGGGTCTTGGAAATGGCAGGCTTTCACGTTTCAACCCTCATTGGAGGCTACAAAGCCTTTCGTCATTGGGTTCACGCTATGGCTCCTGTCCCCCGACCCATCATCATATTGGGAGGAATGACAGGCACAGGCAAAACGGCTGTTCTCTCTGAGTTAACGAAGCTAGGTGAGCAAGTCTTAGATTTAGAGGCGATCGCCCATCATCGTGGCAGTAGTTTCGGTAGCCTCGGAATGCCTCCCCAACCCAGTAATGAGCAGTTTGAAAACAACATCGCTTGCCAATGGGCAGCTTTTTCTCCTGATAAACCCGTTTGGGTTGAAGCTGAGAGTAAACGGATTGGCACCTGCCGCATTCCAGAAAACCTCTTTCAGCAAATGAGTCAGGCACCTGTCCTTGAAATTGTGCGATCGCGCTCAGAGCGTCTATCCTTGCTGGTGAGCATGTACGGTTCTGCTGATGTTGAAGAACTGGTAGTCGCAACCGAGCGCATTCGTAAACGTCTGGGAGGATTAAGAACCCAACAGGCCGTCGAAAAACTCCGTCAACAGCAATTTACTGAGGCGTTTAACATCATCCTGGAGTATTACGACAAAACCTACACGTATGATCTCCAGCAGCGCAAACCCCCCATTTATCCCATTGACCTATCTGGCTTGTCTGCCTCAACCAGTGCTGAGCGACTAATTCAATACTCTCGGCAAGTCACTCCAATCCTTCACGAAGAGATAAAGATGCCACGTCCTTCTACCTCTTTACCCCCGGTTCTGATTTAAGTTCACTCACTCACAGACCAAATAATCCTATCATCAGCTCACAATCCGGTCGGAACAGAACAAATACCCAAACCATTGATGTGTGATTGGGCCTGACAACCCATCTTGAAGATCTCTATGAAAACGGCTTCTAATTTATTACTTAAATCGAGTCAACGATTATTTACAGATGCTAAAACTCAGGCTCAATTTGTAGATGCTTTAATACATCCCAAGCCCTTTCACCCCTGTATTTTGTGGTGTCATCCTAAACCCGAAAACTTACCATTTGAAACAGAGTTGCCTCTATCCTGGCAACCTGATTTTATTGATCGATTAGCGATCGCCACCAAACCAGGACAACATCCTCTACATCAAGCAGGATATTATTATTGCCTCGATTTTTCTTCTGTTTTTGCTGCATCTAGCTTATTGGCGATCGCCAAACCAGTTCAAGTCATAGTTGATGTGTGTGCCTCACCAGGTGGCAAAAGCTTGTTTGCTTGGAGGGCACTACAGCCCCAACTGCTCATGAGCAACGAGGTCATTGGTAAGCGAATTGGAGCTTTGCTTTCTAACCTAAAACGATGCAGAAGTGCCGATCAAGCAACATCTCAAGCAACCCACCAAGTTATTACAAGTCTTGACTCTAAAATACTAGCTCAAGAGATTCCACAAACAGCAGATTTAGTGATTGTAGATGCCCCTTGCACAGGTCAATCTTTATTGGCAAAAAATGAAAAAAACCCTGGATGTTTTCACCCTGTGACAATTAAAAAGAATGCAAATCGTCAAAAAAGAATTCTAGCTAATTCAGCTCAGCTTGTCGGTTCGCAAGGTTATTTAGCCTACATGACTTGTGCCTACTCTCCAGAAGAAAATGAACAAGTAAGTGAGTGGTTTCTAAAACACTTTTCTCATTTTTCTCCAGTTTCGATTCCTCACCTCGATCCACATCAATCTCATTTAACTAAGCTGCCTTGTTATCGCATGTTTCCTCAAGAAAGATTAGGAGCCGGAGCGTTTACAATCCTGTTTCAAAATACCCGACTTCAAGAACAGACTCCGTTCTCTAACCAATTTCTACACCGTGCTGGATTAATCACGCTTGAATGACATTCGCGATTCTTATGATTCCTGGCATCAATCATTGCCAGATAGAAAAGACACAACTAGACCGTCATAATCTATTACACTAGACCTTTGAAAAGTTAGTAGAAGATTTAGTAATCGATGAGTGCAGAGCAGCGTGGCGTAACGGTCTGGTTTACTGGTTTAAGCGGTGCAGGTAAAACCACTCTCAGAATGGCGGTAGAACAAGAACTTCGTGCCCAAAATCTCAAGGTTGAAGTTCTCGATGGAGATATTGTTCGTGAAAATTTGACCAAAGGGTTAGGTTTTAGCAAAGCAGACCGAGACGAAAATATTCGTCGAATTGGCTTTGTCGCTCATCTACTGACGCGCAATGGGGTAATAGTTTTAGTTTCAGCTATTTCACCCTATCGAGAGATTCGAGATCAGGTCAGAGACAAGATCGGCAACTTTATTGAAGTCTATGTCAATGCTCCACTTGACGTGTGTGAACAGCGAGACGTTAAAGGCTTATACAAAAAAGCCCGTGCTGGTGAGATTAAACAGTTCACAGGAATCGATGACCCTTATGAACCACCCCTCAACCCTGAAGTTGAATGCAAAACCGCTGAGGAATCCCTCGAAGAGAGTACTGCCAAAGTTTTAGGACAATTAGAGGCACTAGGCTACATCGCCCCTCCATCTCTTGTTAATCAAATTCCTTAATTATTAACTGCTAACTATAAGGTTGGGATCTTTCGAGAGGGCTAAGCCTCTAAACTAGCAACAATCTCCCAACCTCTAGCACTTCAGGTCTACTTACCCTTAATTAAACCGGCTAAGCGTTGTCGCAGACTTTTCTTGCGTTTAATTGGGGGTTGGTAAGGAGGCTTTTCCTCATTCAAATAGCGATAGTGTTCCCAAATCTCCCAATACGGGCAACCTGGCTCAATTCTGATCCCTGCCCAATGTAAATATTGCAATGGTTGATTAACATTAGGGTCAATTAGTTTATAGCCATCCTGTTGAAATCGGGTACTTCCTCCCCAATTACCAGGTCCTCCTCCGGGTCGTCGAACAATATTAAAGCGTTTTTCTACCCGCTTTAAAATCATGTAATTAATAATGGGTTGGTCTGATGTTTTTTGAGTGAAATCAAAATACTCTGGATGCTGAGCACATTCCTCAAAAGTTGCATACAAATCATCTTCTGTAATGATGCCCTTCTTAGAACCCCAAAACCCGCAGTTGAAAACATCTTTAAGCTCTAACTCACTAAAAACATTCAACTCAATGACTTTGGGAGAAAAAACATTTGCAATTCCTCCATTGTGCTGGTAATCACAACAGATAAAGTCATATTCAGAGAGATAGTTGAGATTGTCAGCAATCTTCTCAAAGACAACAATATCCGTATCAATATAGAGAAATTCATCAAAAGGGCCGAACCAACATGCCTGCTTACGAAACTGATTGGGGCGAGCGAAGAAACGTTTACCAAATACTTCACCGAGTTTGATAGAAAGACGATCAACAAACTCTAAGTCTTGATAAATTTGCACTCCGTAAGATGTTGTGAGAAGTTTTGCGATCGCCCCATAGTTTTCATCATAGGGAATCATCACGATTGGAGTTTCAGCGTCATAAAAGCGAATGCTTTTAATCAAAGCGATTGTTTGCTCTATGACGCGATCGTTAGCAATAATGTAAATTCCGCGGCTCACACTCAACCCCTCATTTTGCTTTTACTAGTCCAACTTTTTGTAGTGCTCGTGTCATTAAACTGGGTGGTGCACCAAAAGGTTTTGGCTTTCCTTTAAGAACTGGACGCTTTTCGGGTTCATGGAGATAACGATAATGCAGGAAAACATCCCGATAAGGGAAGCCATGATTAACCCCCTGGCACAATTCATTAAAAGCCCTTGAACTAATGCCAATGTAATGGATATAGGTCAAGCGACGTTTTCCATCTTCATAGAGTGTGCCATCACGCATAACAAACCGGGTTGAAGTGGCTGCATTTCCTGTGCGCTGATCTTCCGGCAAGTGAAAAATGAGATTGTGTACTGGAACGCCCGATCGCATTACCATGTAATTTAAAACCGACTGATTCGGGGCAGAGTAATACAAAACTTCAGCATCCCCTTCTTCTAACCTAGAAACTAGCCAATCTCGCTGTTCATTACTAAATAATCCTTTCTGAGCAGCATAAAAACCAGCACAAAAGATCTCTGAGCGAATACGAGATTCATCAAAAACATCGTACAGTTTTGGAGACTTTAGATTATAGATATGGGATGGGTCTTTGTATTGATAATCGTAGACAATGAAAGGGTGTTGCTCTAACCGCTCAAATACAAAATCAAGCGGACCCAATACTAAAGTATCGGCATCAAAATAGATAAATTTATCGAAAGGAGCAGCTGGATCAAATAGAGCATAGCGTCGGTTCATCCCAATCCGATAGACTCCTTTAATCCCCTGTTTCTCCCAGACCCGCATGGCTTTCGGATGTGCTTTCCACACTCGCCCTGAAAATTCTTCCCACGGTTCAAATAGACCAGGGTCATTCAAAAGGGTGACATTTTTTCGAGATTCAATTTCGGCTCGAATTTTGTCTGTCCGCTCATCATAAGCAATGACACAAACTGGAGTATCTGCACCTGCATTCACCTCTACACTGTTTAGAAATGCAACGAGTTGATCGTAAACAACATCGTTAGCAACTGTGTAAACACCGTGTGTCATACAAACATCCTTACAATGATTTGGAGTTAACTGTAGGCTAAGTGAGCTAAGAACTAGAGAGCTGTTTGACTGTTTTAGATAACCAATTGAGCAGATTTAACTCGTGTAAAATAACCTGACGAGCTTCAGCGATCGCATCTTTTGCTTCGTGCCAAGCATCTGGGGTTGCTGTCACTTCTTTAATATAGGCCAACCCTTTTTCATCCATGCTAGGGAGCCTTAAAAAACTCCCTGGTGGTAGCAAGCGATCGGCGGCTGGACCACCATAATAGATGGGCAAACACCAAGCAAGCAGAGAGTCCCACAATTTCTCACTAACATACCAATCGTTCTCAGCAAAATTTTCGATCGCTAAATTGTAGTAATAAGGAGCCATCGCATTCCATTTACTCAATAGCTGACCGTTTCCTTTTGCCCAATCCGGTAGACCTCGTCCATACAGGTCAAATTCTAGCCCGCTTTCTCGCAAAAGTCTTATAAAATTTAAGCGATTTTGGTGATTAGCGGTGCGATCGATCCCAGATGTGATCCAACTACAAGGACTAACTTTATCAGGCACCCCCATCTCATCTAAATCTCGAAAAGAGTTGGGATGATACCAAATTGCAGACATAGGTTCGGTAATGGGGGCAAAATCGTCTGGGCCGGAAACATACCCGCAATACCGTTCTGCCAGTTGATAATCCTTAATTCTCCGTTTTTGTTTTTCTACAAAAGGTGGCTCTCGTACTGCAAAAATCACTCGTTCTTTAGGAACGTTGCGCAGCTTATCCTGCATCTTCTGTTCCTCTTGCGCAATCCGAGACTTAATTCCTAATTGCTCCCAAAACGACCCTTTTTTTCGAGCTTTTTTTCCTGGAAATGTATTGAAGTTGTACATTAA
>JANRJA010000207.1:0-10535 GCA_033764315.1 Oculatellaceae cyanobacterium bins.114 | reverse complement strand
GCGCCCGACTTGTTAATCATGCCTGCCAAAATTGGATCTCCAACGTTGACGATGCGAGGAACCGATTCACCTGTTAAGGCAGAGGTATCGACTTGAGAGTTGCCCTCCAGAATTTCGCCGTCTAAAGGCACTTTCTCTCCTGGCTTCACCAGAATCTGATCGCCCACATTGACCGTTTCAGGCTTAACTTGTTTCACCGTTCCATTCACTTTCAAGGTGGCACTATCAGGACGCACTTCCAACAACGCCTTAATTGATCGCCGCGATCGCCCGACAGAATACTCTTGAAACAACTCACCCACCTTGAAAAACAGCATCACGGCAACCGCTTCTGGGAGTTGGTGAATGGCAAAGGCTCCCAATGTGGCGATCGTCATCAGAAAGTTTTCATCAAAAATCTGCCCTCTCAGAATATTGCGTCCAGCCGTTTTTAACACTGACCAACCACTGAGCAGGTAAGCTGGGATAAATACGGCAAACTCACCAATGTTATAAGGCGTGTTGTGCAACGGTTCTTCAAAAATGATGCCGATTGCAAATAACGAGACCGCGAGTACCACCGCAGGCAGCTCTTTTTTCAGATTAAATTCACCAGTGCCATGACTGTGATTGTGATCGTGTCCGTCATCTTGATCGTGACCGTCGTCAGTATGAGATGAAGTGGGTGTCCGCGACTGCTTGATCGCAACCGTGTAGCCCAATCGCGTCACCCGATTTTGAATTTCCACCTCGCTGACTTCCTGCGGATCGTAGGACACCACCATACGTCCCGTTGCCACGTTGACCGACACCTCAGCAATCCCTGGCAATTTCTCCACGCTGCCTTCAATCTTCATCGCGCAACTAGAGCAGTCCATACCACCCACTTGCATCTGTTGAGTTTTAAGCGAGGGAGTTTGAGTCATAGCGGGTAGCCAAATCAGGTTAAAGCGTTATTCAAAAATTGTAGAGCAAAACCTTCAATATCTGAAAGTATATTCATATATAGAACGATAACCATTCTTAGCTCTATACTGGGGCTTAAGCGAAGCCATCTTATTTACAGTTGTCACACCAAGTTCTTTCTATGCCTAACCGCAAAGATTCAATCCCACTCATCCAAGAGCCGGATGCACCGGGTTGTGAAACCCGTCTCATCCACCTAGAAACAGTCCGTCAGGTGCAACCAGAAATCCTGCCAATACCTGAAGCGCAACGGATGGCAGAATTTTTTGGTGTCCTGGCAGACCCAACCCGACTGCGGATACTCTCAGCTTTGGCACGTCAGGAGTTGTGCGTGTGCGACTTAGCAGCAGGTTTAAAGATCGGTGAATCAGCTGTGTCGCACCAGCTTCGGATTCTCCGAGCTATGCGGTTGGTGAAGTACCGCAAGGAGGGACGGAATGTGTATTATAGTTTAGCCGATAACCATGTGATGAATCTGTACCAAGAAGTGGCAGCCCATTTAGAGCCTGTGGGGAGCTAGCATAATAATCACTGTACCAATCAGGCAAACCGCTACACCTAATAAATCCCAGCGATCTGGCTTGACTCCTTCAACCGTCCACAACCACCCAAGTGACAAGAGAATATAAATCCCGCCATAGGCAGCAAAAGCTCTTCCGGCATTGGAAGTTTCAATTTGGGCGAGGGCAACTGCAAAGAGGGTGAGAGCGACTAATCCCGGCAGCACCCAGAGCATGCTTTTGCCCAGTCGGAGCCATGCCCAGAAGGCATAACAGCCAGAAATTTCACCGAATGCCGCCATACAAAAGAAAAGGAGCGATCGCATTTTAGTAGAAGTCAAAGTAGATAGTTCCCATCTGAACCAAAGCTTATCAATCAAGGAGACAAGTATGACAAAGATTGAGATCGCCTCGACAATGCGTTCACGAAGTTTGTCAAATGTCAGATGGCTTTTCCTTACGATTTAATAATTTGACAGAGTATTTAATTGCCATTGCTCATGTCATTGCTCAAGAATAGGTATGCCGTCGTTGCATTAAAGATTTTATTATTTGCTAACTTGTTGAAGTTGTTGAATCGCACCCTGCACTTGCTGATGGCGGGTGTGATCGCCTCGTTCGGCAAACAGTTGAGCCGCCTGTTGCCAATCATTCAGTGCCGCCTGCCGATTTCCAGTCGTTAAATGTAATCTGCCTCGATTCAGGTAAGACTCTGCCAATTTTGGATTAAGGCGAATGGCTTCTGTGTAGTCAGCGATTGCACCTTCAACATCCTCTAACGCGGTTCGTACTAATGCCCGATTATTGTAGGCAAAAACATAGTTTGGTTTGAGCGCAATGGCACGCTCAATGTCTTTCAAAGCAGTTTGGAACTTGCCCATCTTGGCATATACCACACCTCGATTGTTGAAGGCTTCTGGATAGCCCGGTTTCAACTCTAGAGCTTTGTTCAAATCTGCAAGTGCCTGGGGCAACTTGTTCAAATCAGAGTAGATTTCTCCCCGATTGTAGATGGCTAATGCGTTGTTTGGTTCGAGCTGAATCGCTCGGTCAAGGTCTGCAATAGCTCGACTCAGATCTCCTATGTCATGATAGGCAATTCCTCGTTCAATGTAGGCGTTCGTGAAGTCAGGATCGGCTTGAATCGCTTGAGTGTAGCCAGAGATCGCACCCTTCACATCTCCACGCTTGAATGTCTCCAACGCCTGTTTTGCGAAATCAACTGCCTTCGGTTGAACAGTGAGGGCAAATGAGGGGTTCGATAATGCAACAAAAATTGCTCCGCTAAGTCCTAGTATGAGTTGAAATTGAGTGCTAATTTGATGAATAAATTTCATGATTTGATACTTATTCAGAAACTAAATTGGACAAAAAATTGATTTAGATAACGGTTGCATGATTATTAATCGGACGTGATTTCAAGGGTAAACGCACTGTAAAGGTGCTGCCTCGATCAACTTCGCTCTGTACCTGTAAATTTCCCTCATGAGCTTCAGTGATCGCTTTAGCAATTGCCAAACCCAATCCCGATCCACCCGTTTGACGGGAGCGATCGCGGTTCACTCGATAAAACCGATCAAAAATGTGTACTTGCTCTTCAGGGGCAATTCCCATGCCGGTATCTCGAACTTGAATCACAGCATGACCTTCGTCCCGATTGAGAACCAGCGTCACAGCACCACCTGTAGACGTATACTGAATTGAATTCACAACCAGGTTTGAAATCAAGCGATAAACCTGGTCTTCGTCTGCCAGAATATGCAATTCCTTAGCAACTTGAATCTCTGCTGCTAGGGTTAATCCATTCGCGTCGGCAAAGGCTGCAAACTCTTCAACTAAATCATGGATTAAGTCATTTAAGCAAACTGATTCCCTCTGAATTGCCAGCGTGTGTTGCTCCAATCGGGCTAGCAAAAATAAATCTTTAACAAGCTCAAAAAAACGGTTGAGCTGGCGTTCAATCGTTTTCAGCGTATCCCGTGTTTCTAGCTCTGTTAAACTGGGCAACCTTGAAACTGAATCAACCGTTGCCAGAATCGCGGCTAACGGTGTGCGTAATTCGTGTGCGGCATCGGTTGTAAACCGTTGCATCTGCTGGTAGGAGCGGTAGATAGGGCGCATGGCAATTCCTGCCAAAAACCAACTGGAAACAGCGACTAAAGTTGTGATCACGGGCAACCCGATGAAGAAGGCTAACTTCAACGAAGCAAGACGACTGTCCAAATCTTTCAGCGATCGTCCAACCTGGAGATACCCCCACAGTTGATTGTCGAGGGTGTGCAATGGCAACGACTTCTGATGAAAGCGATTTCCCTCCGAATCCACAACGGTTTGCCAGGTATCGGAACCATTTGTTAGAGGTACATCTGGACGCAGCCCAGCCGTAGCGACGATGCTTCCCGAATTGTCTAGAAACTGAATGTAGTAGTCACTCTGACGGATTGTATTGATCGAGTGATGTTGATTAGACGAGTTGTGGTTATGGGTGGAGAACGTTTTGTTGAGACAAGGTTTTCCGACTACGCAAACATCGGGAACTAGCTTTTGAATAATGGGCTCTAATTGACCGGGTTGCTTCAAATTCAGTTCGATCCCGTTATGTAAGGTTTCAGTCACTGCCTCTAGCTCCCGGTCGATCGAAACTGAATAAGCCCGAATAATGACCTGATAAATCGTCAACCCACCCAGACTCAGGATCAACCCCATGACAACCGCATACCATCCCGCCAGTTGCAAGCGAGTTCGTCTAAACAACCGCGTCTGCATAGGCGGGATTAAGCCGATATCCTCCTCCCGGAACTGTTTGAATCGCATCCTCACAGCCTAATTCCGTGAGTCTGCGTCGTAACAACCGCACCTGCGCTGCAACAACATTACTGATCCGCTCAGTGTCTACCTCATAAAGGTAGCTCAGGATCTGGTCACGGGTGGCAGCGTGGCGAGGATGTTTCATGAAGTATTCCATGAGCTGGAACTCTTTCTTGCTGAGTCGAACGGTTCGGCCATTTTTTTGAGGAGATTGCCAGCAAATAGTGCGGTTATGGCAGTCGAGGGTGAAGCTGCCGACCTGAATTTGTGTGGGTTGAAATTGAGGTGATCGCCGCCATAATGCCCGTAGCCGTGCTAGCAACTCTTCCATCCGAAACGGCTTGACCAGGTAGT
Organism: Oculatellaceae cyanobacterium bins.114; assembly: GCA_033764315.1. Classification (GTDB taxonomy): domain Bacteria; phylum Cyanobacteriota; class Cyanobacteriia; order Elainellales; family Elainellaceae; genus FACHB-1407. The sequence continues at coordinate 5,928 of JANRJA010000207.1, read as the reverse complement.
CATCGGCTCCCGCATCCAAGCCCACCACCTTATCTTCCCAACGGTCTCGTGCTGTCAACATCAACACAGGCAGAGAATTCTGCCGTTCTCGTAATCGTTTACAGAGTTCTGGACCTGTCAAACTGGGTAACATCCAGTCAAAAATCGCCAGCGTGTACTGAGTTTGCCGACTGTCTAAATAGTCCCAGGCATCCGCTCCATCTTGCACCCAGTCCACAATGTATTTCTCCTGCTGCAAAGTGCGCTGGAGTGCTGCTCCCAAATCGATTTCATCTTCAACTAACAGAACTTTCATCTCTGACGACTGAATATCCCCCTACCCAGGATTAGAACTCTCATTCTTAGCTTGACAGGTGACAATGAAAACAGGATGAAATTTCTGCAAAAATCCTCCTGGCTTCAGAAGGGCAATCCGGGAGCGATCAATTATTGGTTCGTTCACTGAGATTGTATAGATGTCCCTGAATGAGCGTCGCGCCGTTGTTTAGTTTGATGAAGACGGCTGGGTAGAGGGTATGTTACTTGCTGCCGGAGGCTTTGGCATCTGCGAAAGTTCCTGAAGACACATCGCCCGCGTATTACGCCACACTACATTACGGATGTGGGTAGGATGATTCGGTATCGGAGGCTTTTTTCGCAGTGCATCGCCTTTACATTTTGTTTCTGCCGCATTTGCTGTAAAGGCTGAAGCAACGAGCATCAAAACAAAAGTGGCAAAAGCAAGGTATTTCATCTGACTCTCCTAAACTAAAAATCCCCCCTCTGGGGATTGGTTTACTTCTAGTCTGGCAAGGCAGAATGAAAGTACGGTGAAAGTTTTCTGCTCACCTGTATATCTTTGTATATATTGCAACTTCGCAGTCAAAAGCCGAGCCGCAGAAATACAACCACGACTCGACTGTTAAATATCCGGTTCTGAAAGTCTAGGTGTAAACCGGGTGTCAGCGGATATGAGGTTGCACTCTCACTGCACCCATTGGAATGTCCTCAGAGATACCCTCTAGTTTGGCAGCGACTGGAAAATGCCAAACCATTTCGTTGTCTAGTGTTCTCACCTGCTGCATACCAATAGTCAAGGTACTTCCTGGTGCAATGGGTTGAGCAAAGACAATTAAAACTCTCTGCCCATTCAGCGAAATAGTGGCATCTAATTTTTTGCCAGATTGGTCGGTAATTTTGATCGCATCGCTTAATCGACCTCCAGTAGGTGGCTCAATTGATACTTGCAAGAGGGATCTGCCAGTGACATGTAGCTTGATTGAATAGTTGGCAGGCTGGAAAGACGTGTTGTTTGGATTTCCTACCCCTCCTACGATATGAGGCACATTTGCTTCAGAAGTGGCATTGGCAGCAGGACTGAAAGAGGTAAAAGTCAGCACAGATGCAGCAATAGCAGTGAACTGTTTCATCAATGTTCTCCTTCGATCAATTACAGAAGTTCTACTTTGCAATTCAGTCTGTTATGGTTAACGCCCTGAGTTGCATCTTGTTGAAGCTTCAAAGTTTTGCCTAATAGACCCTCCTGTAGTTCCGGCTGGAGGAATGACACAGACATTAGATGCATTAGTGGAATTGGTAGTCAACGAACTCTTCAGCGGCTGTACGGCTGATGTGTTTGAGATGGTATTTGTTGAGTTGCACTTTGCCATCGCCGTCAACCGTTCTCGCACGGCTCCTCCTGAAGTTGCTGGTTTGAAGGCTTTCTGGCAGTATGCAGAGTCAGATGTTTCACCTGCGTAAGCGGCAGAACTTGTGGATACGATCGCCAAAACAGCAGAAATTGAAGACACCAGGACAAGTGTTGCAGTAGTTATATAAACTAACTTTTTCATTGCATTTCTCCGAAATGAAACTCTCAGGTTTATAGCCAACTAAAAGGCTAGTATTTACAGAATCTCAAAAGGGAATGAAACTAGGATGAAACTTCAATCTTTAACTGTAAATAATTTATTCATTCATGTTGCGATAGGTTGCAACAGATGAGGGAGAGATGCGGTTAAGATAACGAAAAATCCAGTATTTACCAATTGCATCTAGTATGACTGGAGCAGTTGCAATAAAAAGGGAGATAGATTGCTTGCTCTCAGGCAACCCAAAGTGATGTGAAGTAGCTTTCAACAGGATTTCCCAGCCATAAGAGGAGTGAAAACCAACAAACATATCGGTGAGCAGAATGAGAAAAAAAGCTTTGGCAGAATCGCTTAGACCGTATATCAGTTCATCAACAAACTGTTTTAGGGCAGAAAGTTGCTCTTTGCCTTTAATAATTAGCATAATGAAAGCGATCGCAGCGAGTGTATCTGCAAAAATGTTGCTAATCGCACTAATGCTTTCATCTGTATACTTCTCGGATAAAGTGATCGCTTTATCGTGAATCTTTTCTTGCATCTTCTGTTCAGAGAATGCCGGACTTTCTTTAACGAGAGATTCAAATCGAATTTGAGCTTGAAAATCACGCAACTCTGCTAGTAGGCGCTCTTCTTGAGTTGAGTTTACAAAAACTTCCAACTGTCGATTCAGCCAAACATTTTTCACTAACGGCTCAATCACGAAGTTTTTGGAGATTTGGTTGATTAGTAATGGAACAATCAGCAGGATTAACAAGTAGCGTAAAGAAATAATTGTTCGAGTTCGAGACGCTTGAAATTCTTCAAGAATCTCAGACTCACCCTTCGGATCTAAACTTCTTCTAAATTTCTCCAGCGTCTGGTTGATAGAGCGAGGAAGAAGACCTGTTTTTTGAAAAGCCGATCTGAGTTTCATTGGCTTCAGAAGCAAAAGTTAGGCTTCTTGAACAGCAGGCGAGGAAGTGAGAAGAAGCACTGTTTTGATAAGAAGCCTTTGTAAAAAGTGTGACAGGTTGGGATGAAAGCCGGGTGAAATTTTGCTCTATTGATTGCTGTTGATTATTAGTTCTAAATGCATTTTCAGCTACGAGGTTGAGCAGGCGATTTCGCTGTTTGTAACGGTTTTACCAGTTGAGCCAAGATATATTCCAACTGAACACCAGGATCCAATGCTGCCCAAGCTTCAAGCGTTGACTGGCGCAGTTCAAAAGGAAGAGTTGGTTTGGTTACCAGTTCTACACTACCAACACGACTGCTCACTTGTTTCTGTTTTATGCTTCGAGCTTGGGCTGAAGATTTGTCTGTTTGCAATGCTTTCACTAAACCAGCCAGGGCATATTCTAACTGTGCGCCAGAGTCTATTACAGCCCAACCTTCGGGAGTTGACTGTCGTAGTTCAAAGTGGAGGTTTGGTCCAGTTGCAGTTCCGGTGCTGCCAACACGCCCAATCACATCTCCTTGTTTCACCCATTGTCCTGGGTTGACAAAAATTTCGGACAGATGGGCGTAGAGCGTATCTTTGGTTCCATTCTGATGTTTGATGGAAACAGACAAACCGTAGCCGCTGAGAAAGTCTGCAATCTCCACCTTCCCGGCATAGGCAGCTAATACGGGGGTTCCTAACGGTGCGCCGATATCAGTACCAGAGTGGAAGCGAAACACGCCACTAATAGGATGAACTCTCCAACCAAAAATCGAAGTAATGGGAGCCGGAATAGAAAGGGGAAAAATTAGGCTGATGGTGTTGAATGGTTTGGTTTGGTAGGGCAGTTTGTGATAGTAATTTGTGCCAGAAGCGGTAGTGCTTCCAGGGTAAATTCCAGCAGGATTTGCGCTTGAAAAATTCACGCTGCCAGCATCTACGCTCATTGAATAGCGGGTGCTTACTGAACTTGGAGCAATGATGGGACTTCGAGTAGGACGAGCAATGACGACAGGCTTTTCTCGATCAGTAGCTCCAAGACTGTAGGGCGTTGAATCGATATATGACTCAGTAGCCTCTACGGGTGCAGTGGTGATTGGGTCAGAGGAAGCCGATGGGGGTGTTTCAGATGGCGTTGGCGTAGTCTTAACAAAGGCTGGACTGGGTGCAGAAATAGCTGGTGCAACTTCTACAGCAGGTTGGGAAGCTGGATCGATGGGAGTAATTTCTTGATCTGATTGAGCTTGAGCGATCGCAATCCCGCTATTTAGAAGAGAAAAACTGCTAATACAGATGAGTCCTTGCTTGAGTCGAGATAAATAGCGTTTACCATTTGGCGATGGGTCAACGGGGTGAATTCGTTCGGACATCACTAAAATCTTTCGTTGGTTATTCTCGAAAAGGCACTTATATCAGTTTCGCTGCTTCCGATGAAAGTGAGATGAAAGATAAGCCTGAGATGCTTCGTCATGCAACAGGTCGTTGGCGTTGAGAAGTTTTTGCACTAATGATTAGCGTTAACAGCAGAAATAGAATCTGCCAGGGAGCTAGGACTAGACTTAGAATTAGACTCAATGCTGCAACGAAACCTGTGAGTTCAGCAAGATCATCGGTGCATTTTTTTGATGAACGGGCGGCTAATAAGCCAATAACCAGCGGAATGAGGAAAAGCAAAGACATAACTGTTACCTTTGAAATCAAAGGATAAATTCGTTAAACCGTTTCTCATTTAGAAGAACTGGCAGGTTTGTTCGAGGGGAGTCCGCTAACAGCTCGTTGCAGGGCTGCTAAGGCACGGTTGTAGTTCAAAACGGCTCTCAGTCGATTGCTCTCGGCACGGATTAAGTCATTGCGAGCAGTGATAACATCCAACTGGGTGCTCACGCCCTGCTGAAACCGAAATTCTGCCACCTCTGCCACGTTCTGAGCTTCCTTCAATGCAGTGGTTGCCGTTTCAATGCTGCGGTCGTTGGCTTGCAGATTTTTGAATGCTTGCTCTACTTGAAATCGAACTTGGTTGCGGGTTTGGGCAAAACGGGTTTCTGCGATCGCCTGATTCGTACGGTTCTGATCTGCCGCCGCAAAGGTTGCGCCTCCATCAAAAAACGTCCATCTCAAGCGTACTCCTGCTGCATATCCATCAAGGGTTCCAAAGGGTTCATTAAACTCATTCAAGAATTGATAGTTACCAAACAAGCTGATTTGGGGCAAACGACCTGCGATCGCGGCTTTGCGTTGCTGTTGAGCGATCGTGCGCTGCTCTAACTGCTGCTGAAATTCAACCCGGTTTTTGTATGCCAGTAAAATGCTGTCCTCTAAAGACAGTGTCCATTCGTTAGCCTTCTGCACCGGATCTGCAGCACTCACGTCTGCCATTTCAGACAAGCTGAGTAACTGCACCAACTGACGACGAGTAGTTGCTTGCTGCACTTGAGCATCTGTAAGGTCCTGCTGCGAATTTGCAAGTTGAACCCTAGCACGACTCACATCATATTTTGTGCCAATTCCTCCCTCTTCTAAGGCTTGTGCGTCAGATAAATTCCTCTCAGCATTTTTTATGGCTCCCTGAGCAATGCGTACCTGCTCATCACCCTGTTGCACGTCATAGTAAGCATTGGTCACATCTAGTCGAATTTGTGCCCGTAGTCGTTCTACTTCTAATTGTTCATAGCGAGCCTGAGCCTCTGCTGCGCGAATTTGAGCGGGTCGTCTGCCTGATGTGAAAATGTCATAACTTACTTCTACTCTGCCACCCAAAACACCCGTTGGAGATGCATCTTCATTCAGGTATTTCAAATCATCCAGTCGATCGTTTGCTGACCGTTCGTATCCAATCTCGGTTTCACCTGCCAGAGTTGGGTACAATGCGGCTCGTGCCTGTCGTAATGCTGCCTGCCCGCGCTTCAGGGTCAGTTCTGCCACTTGGAGATCTCGATTATTACGCTCTGCTAGAGCGATCGCCTCCTGTAATGTAATCGATTGGGTGCTTTGAAGCTGTACCTCATTAACTTTGGTCGGCAGTTGTAATGGATTGGGGTCAGGGTCAAGGGAACGATTAGGTTGAGTGGTTGCCGTTGTTCGACTTGAGGGTTGATTGGATGAACGGGGGGTTGGTTGGGCAAGGGCAAAACCCACACCATTGAGCTGGACTACCGCACT
>JANRJA010000206.1:0-3981 GCA_033764315.1 Oculatellaceae cyanobacterium bins.114 | reverse complement strand
GGTTTTACCGATGGACACCATCGGGGTGAAGTAAGCTTGCCCTGGTTGCAATGAGACGGATGACACCTTGAGCCATTGCCCCTCCATCTGAAACTGGAACGATCGCTTGATGCGGATACGAAAGTGCCAACCCAGGTTCTCCTTGAGGTACTTCATCAGTTTGCCATCGGCAAAGCCCCGGTCTGCTAAGAGGACAATTGCCACTCCATTGGGCATCACTCGTGCCGCTTGCCGTAGGACCCGTTGAATTGTCCACAATCGAACGGTGCTACTCGACTGGGCGACAATGCGCCAAGCAATTGGGATGGTTCTACCTCGGTAGACCACCCCAACCCAGACGATGCAGAAACAGTTCCACACCAGGGTGGTATCGAGGCTCAGATACAGTCGTGCCTGCCCCCATTGAGACAGGGCTTGCTCTATAAGCGCATGATGAGCGCAAACAACATCAATTCTTCGATTCGACAACCAGCGTCGAAATCGTCTTTGATGAGACTGAGCAACTTGAGCACGACTAACGACATATACGTCCAATCCATTGAGATGAACATTTTGGCTTTGAATCATGCCAATCATCATCCAGCAAAGCGTTTGCAGGTGACGAGCATCCTGCCACACGATGTCACATTGACGCAGAAAATCATTCAACGCATTATAGAGTCGGGAAGTGGGAGCCATTGTTTTTGCTGTTAGGTGTGGTAACTTTCCAGCATAAATCAAGCTCTCCTTCCCTCCTAGCTTGTGTTTCATCCCCAATCAGTTTTGTCAGTCAATCAGCCCCTGTTCCTGATTCTCCCTCTATCATTCTCAGCTTCAACTCCCCCACCAGTTTTCGGCGCAAAGGCCATCATGTTCCCCTACCGTGGCCTACGAATGTGTTTCATAGTTACCTACGACGCTGGAACGACTTTTCAGGCCAGGAAGTGGATCAAGAGGAGTTTCTCGATTGGATCGATGAGTCAGTAATTATCCTGCGGCATCATTTACAGTCCACAAAGGTGGTGGCAGGCAAACGAGGCTCAGTTACAGGATTTATCGGGGCGATCGAATTTGGCTTATCGCGAAAAGCACAGGAGCAGCCCGACTTCACCCGCCTGTTTATTGCCCTGGGACGGTTTGCTCCCTACTGTGGTACAGGTCATAAAACAACATTTGGGTTAGGACAAACAGTTTTAGGTTGGTTTGCTGCGCCAGAAACTCCACCTCCTCCATCCATTCAAGATCTGTTAGCTCAGCGCATTGGGGAACTGACCGAGATCTTTACGGCTCAGCGGAAACGCACAGGAGGCGATCGAGCGACAAAGATTGCCGAAACGTGGGCAACGATTCTGGCACGACGGGAGTTGGGAGATTCCCTTCAAGTGATTGCGACAGACCTAGAACTCAGCTACGAGACAGCAAAACGCTATATCAAATTGGCACGACGATCGCTCAAAGAACCAGAGGGTCCTACCCCCAGTCCTGCCCAACCGAGTCCTTCTGAACCTGTTGAAGCCCCTGCTCCCGCTCAGCAAAAATCGTCCCGAACAACGCCTGAAGCTAAGGTAGAACCAGAACCCCAACCTGAAAAGGCTAGATTAAAGTCCACTCAAAAATCAGCAAATCAGCGCACCACTCGTCGGAAGTGAAACAATCTGTTTTTCAGCTTTCCTAATGGTTGCTAACGGTATTCATTAGGCACCCCTGCGATTGCTGTTGCGCTGTTGCCGCTATGACTTGTCATGAAAATCATAACTGCATCGTTGTGCAAGCATGAGATCAGGACTCGCTTAGCCAACTCAATTGGGCTTAAATCCGGCGGATCTTGCGGTGATGGATGTAGAGCCACCAACCTTCACCAATTGATTCTCGATCATTTGAGAGCAAGTGGATTTCGGGCAGAGGACGATAGCTCCTCCTGGGTTGGGTATTTGGACCTTCAGGTAAAGAAATCTGAAACTTATTGAAAGCGGTTGACCCACCTAGGTGGAAGTTTCGCCCTCGAAATTGCTGGGGCTGCCCATATTCTGTTCCTCTTAAAGAAGCCAAGCCAAATTGAGGAATACCTATCAATAATTTTGTTGGAGAAGGCTGAACCATAGAGGAATTTCCATTCGTTCTAAATTCTTGTTCCTGGGGATTTTGGAAATTAAGGCTATAAAGAGTAGGTACTACAGTTGATGCACTTTTAGCGCCTTGAGGTTGCTGCCCCGTTAATACTACATAGGCCGAGGAAGCATTCACCAAAGCTTCTTCAGGGTTTGTCTCTGTTTTAGCGATTGGAATGCTCTCTTGCAATACCCTAACAGTGGTAACAGTGGGACTTTCAGAGGAAGGATTAGAATTTATAGTTCCAGTTGTTGCTTCTGATGAAGTGACGTTTTGTTCCTCCAAAGTAACCGGGCTAGAGGATTCAACAGTCTGTAGAACGATTGGTGCTGAAGAATTAATGTCAGAGGGTTGAACCACCTCAGATTGAATTAGTTGTTCAACAGCAGGCATAGAGGGTTCTGTATTGGAAGATTCAGATACGGAAGAGACTGGCGAATCCTGTTGCGGCAATGTAGATGGCTCTAAATTGGATACTGATATCACTGGAGGAGCCAAAGATAAATCTTGGGGAATTGAACGCTGTTCTTCCACTGCTAAGGGAGAAGCCTGAGATGTCTCCAGTGCAAGCTGTTTAGAAGTGGCGGAGGGAATCTCTGGAAGTGCTGATGGCAATGCATTATTGTCCTGCAATACCCAGTTCACCATACTGGCACCCGCTAATAATTCTGGTGTATCTAGGGAGGCGATCGTCGCGACTAAAGACCAATTCACCAGCGTTCCTACATTCTTCTTACGCACATCTCGCACTTCCAGCGTCCAGGTACCTGTGATGCTGAGTCCTTCCAGACGACGCAAATCTCCTTCAGGCCGGAAAATCCGGGTGCGGTTACTAGAAACTGCATTGATGGGTAATGTTGCCTCATCATCAAGGGTAATACCATTCAAGTCATTGCCACTGCCACCTACTTGATTCAGAAGTTCAATCACGATGCCTTCTGAATTACGTAGGGTGACAACCAGATCAGAACTCCGGGGATGATTAATGGTGAGCACCACATTCAAATCACGGATCTCGCCAGTATCTGTAATCAGGAGGCTTGAGAGGACTTGCCCTTCGTCAGGGATCAAACGAGATGGGTCAGAACTGGTATAAGTTGCCTGCCGGATAACCTCAAAAGGTTGATTGCCAAAGTATCCTCCAGTCGCACTATCATCTTCTGGCCTACCCTGGGTATCTCGCTGAACTCCTGGAATATTGCCAGCTTGTGGATCACGAGGCGCACCGTGTTGGTCGTTCCACTGAGGATCTTTTTGCGTGACTAAGCCCAACTCTCCATTGGGTTCTTGCAAGCTCCGATCAGCGCCACTCGCACGTCCTAACTCTGTCAAGAATTTGAATACATGGGGTGAGGGAGATCGAATAATGGTGGGATATCCAAAGGGACTAAAGGGCACCAGGAAAGTATTGAATTCCCCAGTCCAATCAAACAGGCGATCGGCTCCTGTATTGGCGATCAGGACATCCAAGCCGCCGCCCCCAAAGGCAAAGTCAGCATCGGCAAATTGAGGGGCATCAGGCCGATTATTCAACCCACCATTGGTATCGTGATTATCGTCTGCATTCAGCAGGTCATCGCCTAGCCCACCAAATAAGCGATCGTTACGGGTGCCTCCTACGAGCCAGTCATGACCCAAATCGCCAAAGATACTGTCTTTACCGTCGTCAATCTTTTGACCTGAAGCAGTCGTTGCTTCAAAATTTAGCAGGAAGTTAGCTATCTTTTGACGAGGATTATTGGCATCATAGGCGGCAAACTTACGAGTGGCAGGATCATATTGAAGAGGATTGAAGTTCGTGACAGGTGCGGTGGTATAGAAGGTTGGGACTGCTTCTGCGCCAGAGATGGCATCATCTCCTGCTCCCCCATGCAGGAAGTCATCTCCCAGCCC
>JANRJA010000204.1:0-1986 GCA_033764315.1 Oculatellaceae cyanobacterium bins.114 | reverse complement strand
TCTGAATCAGTTGCCACACGAGAGCAATGGCTCGACTATCCAGGAGGACTGTACTCCATTGGGCATGAACAGGATGGTTTTGCCTTTGACAACGAAGGGCCCTCCCATCCCGTCTATCTTCAAGATTATTACCTCGCCTCTACTCTTGTCACAAATGGCGACTATCTAGAATTCATCCAGTCAGGAGGGTATCAAAAACCGGAATACTGGCTCTCTGAAGGTTGGGCAACTATTCAAAAAGAGCAATGGGAGGCTCCACTCTATTGGGAGCAGATGGACGGCAACTGGTGGATTATGAGCCTTGCAGGGTTACATCCTTTACGAGAACACGAACCCGTCTGTCATGTCAGTTTTTATGAAGCCGATGCCTATGCTCGCTGGGCAGGCAAACGATTGCCCACAGAGGCAGAGTGGGAAGTTGCGGCGGCTCCAGTGCCTTTAACAGGAAACTTGCTCGAAAGCGGTAGACTTCATCCTGCTCCGGCGATGAGTACGACACGACCCGATCAATTATTTGGTGATGTCTGGGAATGGACTCAAAGTGCCTATCTGTCCTATCCCGGTTTTCAGCCTGCCGCTGGAGCCGTTGGCGAATATAACGGCAAGTTTATGTGCAATCAGATGGTGTTGCGGGGTGGGTCTTGTGTTACTCCACCCAACCATATTCGCCACACCTATCGCAACTTCTTTCCAGCTTCAGCCCGGTGGCAATTTACAGGCATTCGTCTAGCTAAGTAAACCTTAAACGCTTCTCAAACCCCTTATCAGGAACCTTTATGAGCGCAACACTCAGTTTTAACTCCACCATTCAACTGCATGATCTTCATCCTCCCTTAGAGGATCTCCGAGCAGAAGTGATTTTAGGATTAAGCCAACCTCAAAAGTCAATTCCCCCCAAATTTCTCTATGACAAGCAGGGAGCACAACTGTTTGATGACATTTGCACCCTGGATGAGTATTATCTCACTCGAACTGAGATCTCAATTTTGAAAACCTACGCCAACGAGATTGCAGATCTAATTGATGATGGTGTGTTGATTGAGTTTGGCAGTGGCAGCAGTCAAAAAATTCGGGTGTTATTAGATGCTATGTCCTCACTGCCAACTTATGTAGCTCTGGATATCTCTAAACAGCATCTACAAGACTCCTGCGGCGACTTGGTTGCAGCCTATCCAGGATTGTCAGCGATCGCCATTTGCACAGACTACACCCAACCCTTTAAGCTGCCTGAGATCTCAGCACTGCAAAGCAGTTCCCTTAATGGGGTAATCGCCCATCAGCGGCGAGTAGGCTTCTTTCCAGGGTCTTCTATTGGTAATTTAGAGCCAGAAGAAGCCATTGAGTTTCTCAAAAATGTGGCAGGTTTGCTCGGTGCCAATGGCAGTCTGTTAGTTGGGGTCGATTTAAAGAAGAGTAAGGAGATTTTAGAACCAGCATACGATGACACCAAAGGTATTTCGGCTGCTTTTGCAATGAACTTGTTGACCCGCATCAACCGAGAGCTAGGAGCCGATTTTGATCTCAACCAGTTTCGTTATCGGGCGTTCTATAACCCGGTAGGACGCATTGAAATGGGTTTAGTCAGCTTGATCGATCAAAGCATTCACTTAGACGGAGTCTGCATTCCGTTTGCTCAAGGGGAAACATTGCGAACAGAGTATTCCTATAAATACAGCATTCCTGAATTCCAGAGTTTAGCAGAACAAGCAGGTTTTCAAGCAAGAACCGTATGGACTGATCCACAACACTGGTTTAGCTTGCACTGTTTGAATGTTGTTGCTTAGCCCTGTTATAGCCGTAGCTACATTCGATGGGGCAGAGGCGAGTCAGAAAGCCTCCCCAGCATCCGGGTTTGAGCCATTGCCTTTGCCTTGAGCTTTCTGACCAAAGCTATATTTACAGATATATAGCAGTCCTAAATCATTTGTGAGATTGGCAGGTTGTGAGAGGCACACCCCTCCGGGGTGTGCCTCTCACAACCCATTT
>JANRJA010000203.1:0-118384 GCA_033764315.1 Oculatellaceae cyanobacterium bins.114 | reverse complement strand
AAATTTTCGTATAACGGAAGTGTAGGTTTGGGGTACATGTGCTGATGCTCACTTCTGAAACTGCGATGACCGATCTTTACAGCCAGGAAGACGTCCAAGAAATTTTGCATCTGGCGATCGCCCGCCAAACTGATGCTGGTGAGTTGACTCGTGCCCAGTTGTTAGAAATTGCTGATGAATTGGGTATCTCAACAACGGATTTGCAGTTAGCAGAGCAGGAGTGGATCGCTCGGCAAGGCGAAAACCGAGAGCGACAAGCCTTCAATCTTTATCGACGTCATCGGCTCAAGCAACGAAGCATCCGGTTTGCGATTGTGAATGCGTTTCTCATCTTGCTAAATCTGCTCACATCTGGTGGGGTGACGTGGTCGCTCTATGTGCTTTTAGGTTGGGGAGTCTTGATGGCGTTGAGTGCCTGGAAGTTGCAGCAAACAGATGGGGATGACTACGAAGATGCTTTTCAAAAATGGCGGCGGCGGCGTTTAATCAAGCGATCGATTAGCAGTTTCTTTGATCGGTGGATGCGTTAGTTAAGATGCAAAGCCAGGGGTCAGTGGGATAAGGCGATAGTTAAGACGACAGGTATATGAGTAATGGGTGAATGGACTCGTTTATGAAGCGTCGCTGTGTTTTGGTTTGTCAGCATCGGTCTTGTGCGAGAAATGGATCAGAAGAGGTGTTAGCCGCGTTTCAAGCCGAAGATCTGGATGGAGTCTATGCCAGTGGCAGTGATTGCATGGGTCAGTGTGCATCGGGTCCAACGGTGCAAGTTATGCCTGACCGGGTATGGTATTGTCGGGTCACCTCTGAGGATGTGACGTCAATTGTGGAACAGCATCTCAAAGCCGATCAACCCGTTGAGTCATTATTACATCCACGATTTCATCCACCTGATGAATCGTATGCCCCATCTGAGACTGTGTAACTCTCTTTATCATTTCCTGAAATCCTGCATTTGCTCAGCCAAGATGGTTTGGAGAGATATGACATGTCTCAAGCTGGGTTAAATGGAGCGGATGAAATGGGATTCCTGATCGCAGGCGTTGTTTTGATAATTGTTGGTGTCGTCCTCTTTTTTGTTCAAAAAAATCAGAAAAATAAGGCGTTTTGTTTGAGAACGGCTCGTGCAGTGACAACGACTGAGTTGAGCCAAATGTCAAAGGCGATCGCCCAAGAAATGGGTGGGGGCAACTGGCGTGATTATGTCAAACTATCGGGGGTAATTCAGTGCGATCGCCCATTGACCTCTGAACTCAAGCAGCAATCCTGTGTCTATTACAAGATGGAAGTGCGGCGAGAGTATGAGGAGACGGTTACTAAACAAGATAGTGAAGGAAAATCTTATCGAGATACGCAACGGGGGTCTGAGGTGATCTCTAGCAACCAGCAATCCATTCCCTTTACGATTCGGGATGAGGTAGGTGCAATTGAGGTCAACCCTGATGGAGCCAATATTGAAACAGTTAAAATATTGGATGAGTTTCGCCCAGAGCAAGCTGTTGGAGGATTGCTATCGTTTGGTGGATTCTCCTTGGCGGTAAATTCTTCGTTTGGCAGTCGCAGAACCCTGGGTTATCGGTATTCTGAATCGATTTTGCCGCTTTATCGCAAGGTGTTAGTGCTGGGTATGGTGAGTGATAGTGGTGGTTTGGTGATTCAAAAACCATCTGTATCGGATCAGCAATTTATTATTTCCTTGAAAACGGATGAAGAGCTGACCAAAGCTGCCGATCGCAATGCTCAAGGAGCGTTATATGGCATGGTTGGCTGCATTGGGGTGGGTGCAGTTTTAGTGGTGATTGGCTTGATTCAAGCCTTATAGCTGCCAGGTCAAATGATGATGTGATCTTTTTGGGGCGACCCATGCAAGTTATTCAAATTAAAGTCAAGCCTAATGCAAAAAAACAAGCTGTCCAGATGGCTGAGGATGGTTCCTGGGTGATTCACCTTAAGTCTCCCCCAGTGGATGGCAAAGCGAACGCGGAGTTGATTCAAGTTTTAGCCAAGCAGTTTGATGTACCCAAATCGAAAATTACGATCAAATCGGGGTTGTCGTCTAAGTTAAAACGAGTTGAGATTGAGGATTAGACAGTGGATGGAAGTTAGGGGAACCAGGCATTGGGGGAATTCTCCCCCAAACCCCCAATTGGGGGACGCCACTGCCTCCCCCAAACCCCCTAGCAGAAGGTGTTTCAGTTTACCCAAACCCGCGCTTCGCATCGGTTCCAAGTACGGGTGCCTCTGGTTTAAGCAAATCTCCAAGGGTTTACAGCAATAGCCCAGTTTGTCAGAACACTCCATCTATGCCTTGATTCTGTCATTTCTAAACCAAATGCTCTGAGTAGAGTGTCTACGGTTATATATGGACAGGGGAAGCGGATGATGCTGATCAATCTAACCAAGCCTGAATTAGCCGCGATCGTTTTGGCAGGTGGAAACAGTGTACGGATGGGGTGTGATAAAGCCCTGCTTGCTGTCAATGGCATACCATTATTGCAATCGGTTTGTCAGATCGCTCAACAGTGCGCCAATCCGGTGTATGTAGTGACAGGGTGGGCAGAGCGATATCACGAGATTGTGCCTAGCGATTGCCAAATCATTCCAGAAGGTGAATCGATGTTGAGTTGGCAACCTCAGGGACCGTTGGTGGGTTTTGCTAGAGGGTTGGCTCAGGTCAACACAGATTGGGTGTTAGTGTTGGCATGTGACATGCCGCGATTGAGAGCCGATGTGTTGCAAGCGGCGATCGCCCAACTCCCCAACATTTCACCAGAGGCGATCGCGTATTTGCCGCGTCAGTCTAACCGATGGGAGCCGTTATGTGGGTTTTATCGGCGATCGGGTTTGCCAGAATTGCAGAGGTTTATTGACACCGGGGGGCGATCGTTTCAACGTTGGTTAGAGACTCAAACGGTAGCTGAGTTGCCTCTGAGCGATCCCAGCATTCTCCTCAATTGCAATACCCCAGAGGACTTGACCACGTTAGGATTAAGCGAAGAGCAAAAGGGGGAGAATGATTGAGATACTTTGTTCCTAACCTAAAACTGAGCGTAGATCTTCCGCCTCAAGAAAAATTAGAAGACAAACTTGGAGGTCTACCGTGGGGATTAAAGCCAGAACATTACCCCATTTGTAGTGATTGCGGAAAAAGCCAATCGCTTCTCGCTCAATTCGTGCATCATCCAGAAAGACTCGATTTAGGGAAGCCTGGTCGTACACTGCTTGTTTTTCAATGCAACCACAATCCAGGATTTTGCCCAACCTGGGAGGGTGGCTCTGGAGCTAATGCTTGTGTTGTTCTTGATTCAGAGGAGCTTTCAGACCATCTCACACCGCTGCCATCAGATGCTCCATTCCTTGAGCTTGAGGCTCGCATTGTTGACTGGGTTATTCAGGACGATGAAATCTCTTTAGATGAAGAGTCTGCATTTTATGATGAAGAGCGGCTCCGAAATCTGCCGGATGAGACACACGAGAAAGTATATGCTGGGACAAAACTTGGAAGTGTTCCAGAATGGGTACAAAGTTCAGATGAAGCACCCGGTGTAGGGTGGACATTTATTGGTCAGCTTAGCGATTCCTACAAATTTTTCCAGAAACCCTCTTCTCAAAAGGGTGTATACATTTATTTATCTTCAGAGTATTGGGGCTGTGAAGGTCCTAACTTTGGTGATGGAGGCATTGGCTATATTTTCCTTCGACATCAATCTGAAAGACCTGATGGTTGGTTCTTTTGGCAATGCGGTTAACCACTGTATAACAATACCCACACCCTTGGCGGTCTGTGGAGTTTCAAGATGTTTGTGTTAGGTAATGAGCAACGCTAGCCTTGATATTGCACGCGATAAATCCGCCCGTTAGCTTCATCGGTAAAGAGCAAGCTGCCATCGGGATGTACCAAGACTCCGACGGGGCGACCCCAGGTGGTAGGCCCGTTAGGATCGATTAAAAATCCGGTGACAAAGTCTTCGTAGTACCCCTGAGGACGATTTTGGGCGTTAAACGGCACAAACACAATTTTGTATCCAGTACCCTGGTTGCGATTCCATGATCCTCTAAAGGCAATAAAGGCTCCATTGCGGTAACGGTCTGGGAAGGTGTTGCCATCATAAAATTGCACACCTAGAGCAGCAGAATGGGCTTGAAATAACACATCAGGGGTGCGAGTGCGGGCAGCCAGATCGGGGTTACGACTGCGATCGCCTTGTTGTTGTCGTGGATCAAGGCGATCGCTTGTGAGATAGGCAAACGGCCAGCCATAAAATTCGCCAGCTTGAATGCGGGTGAAATAATCGGGCACCAGATCATCGCCTAACCCGTCCCGTTCGTTAACGGTGGTATAAAGCTCACCCGTGGCGGGATGAAAGTCTAATCCCACTGGGTTGCGTAAGCCAAATGCGAAAGTTTGTTGATTAGACCCATCCAAGTTCATGCGCTGCACTGAGGCACGAGGCAGGTTTTCCTGATCGACATTGGAGCGAGAGCCGACTGACACGTATAGGTGTTGCCCATCAGGAGACGCAACAACATTGCGAGTCCAGTGCTGGTTATACCCTCCTCCGGGTAAATCTGAAATTTTCTCCCCTCGTCCAGTTAATTGGGTTTGCCCTGCTTGATAAGGATAGCGGCGTACCTCAGCCGTGTTACCTAAAAAGAAGAAGTCATTCGCAAACGCCATCCCAAAGGGAATCTCTAAGCCGTTGTCAGCCGTTGCAAAAGATTGCACTACTTCGGCGGCTCCATCCCCATTCGCATCTCGCAGTAAACGAATCCGATTTTGTCGAGTTTCGGTGACAAGCACATCGCCTGTGGGAGTGAGGGTCAACCAACGGGGGCGATCGAGTTCTTCTGCAAAAACGTTAACGACGAACCCTTCTGGCACTTGCAAAGATGGATTTTGAGGAATCCCTACTACGTTGGGTGATTTAGAAGCACTTTGAGTCGCAAAGGGTTGTGGCAAGTCTGCTATGGTCAACCGAATGGGATTGACCGCTAAGGGGGTGGTGGGAATCACATTACGGGTTGCTGCTGCTGGAATCGCCGCCACACTGCCGCTCGATGATGGGCTTGCGTTAGGTGCTATGGCAGGAGCAGATGCTGGTGAGGATGGTACTGATGAAGACTCAATCGAGCTACAGGCGGCGATCGCCACTGTAGCTAGCCATAAAGCACGAAGAACAGACATAGAGGAGAGAAAAAAAGTAAAGAGATTAAGGAAGCGAGAAATAAGAATTAAAGGCTTAACAGCGATGGCAGGGCAAAGACCAATGAACATTTGCCATTGGCTCGTGATTGCTTAAACCCTTGTGGGTACTGAAACCACAGCCGACTCCGCTTCTATAGGGTCTTCAACCAGACTAGCCATTTCAGGGGAGATTCCATCTTGAACCATAGACGGAAATTTGCCACTCCTCTGCCACAAATTGCCTACCATCGCAAACAGCGCATTGACTTTACGAGTCCTCCATTGGGCGATCGCGGCCTCTACTACTGTGTCAGGGGCACATCGCTGCATTGCCTCATATAGATAAGCCGCATGGCCTGTTTCATCACTGGCAACACTGAACAACCCTTTTTGTAGGGCAATGCTGGCGGCATCATCTGGGAGAGCTCTTGCCATACGAGCAAACTCTTTGCTGGCATCCAGTTCCAAAATATAGGTGCTGGCAAAAAACACCATCCAATCAATGGTTTGAGGGCTTAACTGTTCTGAACCGTAGCCTTCAAAATAGGCTTCAAAAAAGGGACTGCGTCGTCGCTCAGTGGGTTCACTCTCAGGATTGGTCTTCGCTAGATTGTTGAAGTCAATAACCTGCTTATTCAGCCGTTTCAAAGCCTGGGCAAAAATCTGACCATGTCGTTGCTCATCTTGAGCGTGGCAGGTGAGTCGTTCTGCCAACCATGAATTGCCCTCATTGGCGGCTCGTTGACTTAACGCTTGTAAAAAAGGAACCGAACCAGACTCTGCGAGTTGAAAACCAGCCAACACATTGGGGCGCGTTTTAGAGTCCCGTAGATTGGCAGCAGTGACATAAGCAACGGCACCAGAGCCAGCAAGATGTAATAGATAGGTCCAAAGATTCATAGGAGCAACGATGGTAAGAGGGGCAAAAAAAGCTAAAGAGGGAGGATTAATTGGGTCTGGGCTAATCGTGGGAGGGGAAGGGCTGAGTGATGGCTGTGGTGGCTTTATCGCTCTGAGTAATGAGGCAAAGTAACTGCTCTGCTCATCGCGTCATCGTCATTACCCAGCTACTGACGATTAACCAATCATTCCTCTCTCTTGATTCTAAAAGCCTTTTTTCTAACCCAGATGCCTGGATGCATTGCAGGTTAGGCTTAAAGAGACCAGGACATAGACAGTTATGTCGGGGCGAGTGAGCAACAAAGCCATTAACCTTGTAAAACTTTTGTCAGTTAACCAAGTCTTAGATGTGGAGTTCTGGTCAAACTGTCACAACCCTGGCACGATAGTTGGATGGTCGTAAATAGGAAAGGATTGAAGCAGGGGATGGTAATGAATGACGTGATAACGAGCGTTTCTCTCCTTCCGCTCAGATATTTGTCGTAGTCTACCCTTTCATCATCCTGCTCTTTTCAGGGCTAACAATACTGGCAATCAACGACCCATTTAGATAGTCAGACCTAAAGGTTTGGCCTATTCTATATGATTCATTGAGTTTTCTCACCTCATCTCGCTGGGTGCAGCCTCGGCATAGTCGCTATGTTTATTGATAAAAGCTCCCTCTTACTTCACAATCCGGCTCAACTCAATTATGGAATTGCAGTGACTGATATTGATGGAGATGGCTTCTTTGAGTTGTTTGTGGCAGGTTTTGGAGAACGCAACTTGGTGCTCAAGTGGCAGGGAGAGGGGTTTGTCGATATTGCTGATGACGTGCTAGCAGATGAGGGTCGGCGAGCGATTGGGGTGGCCGCAGGTGATTTAGACGGTGACGGGCGAGAAGAAATTTATGTGTTGAATACAGACTCATTTACGGGGCGCAAGCAGTTTGGCGATCGCCTATTTGATTGGCAAGATGGGATCTGGCAAGACTTGTTTTCTCTGCCACAAAATCAAGATTCTCTCAACCTTACAGCAGGACGCTCAGTGGCCTGGGTCGATCGCTATGGCAATGGCAAGTATGGCTGCATGGTGGCAAATTATGGCGGGCCGATGCGGTTGTATGAGCTAAATGGGGATGGTATGTTGGCCGATGTAGCTCCAGAGGCGGGCGTTGATTTCAGAACGGGTGGACGGGGACTGGTGGCAGCACCGCTCGTCTCAGACCGCATGGATATTTTTGCGGCGAACGAAAATGGAGCCAATTTTCTGTTTCGCAATCAGGGAGATGGAACATTTGTTGAAATTGCAGCGATCGCCAATCTCAACGATCCCTATGAGCATGGGCGAGGCATTGCTGTTTTAGATGCCAATGGGGATGGACGGTTTGACCTGGTGTATGGCAATTGGGAAGGACCGCATCGCCTTTATTTGCAGCAAGAGCCGAGCAAATTTCGGGAAAGTGCCCCATTAGCGATGGCAATTCCCTCTCGCATTCGCACCGTGATTGCGGCTGATTTTGACAACGATGGCTATGATGAGCTGTTTTTTAACAACATTGGTCAACCCAATCGGTTGTTTGGCTGGCGCAATAGCAAATGGATCTCCTTAGACACTGGAGATGCTCTGGAACCGTCAGGTTTAGGCACTGGAGCAGCCGTCGGAGATTTTGATGGGGATGGGCGATTAGAACTGCTGATTGCTCATGGTGAGTCGGGTGCTCAACCATTGTCGCTATATCATGTGGCTCATCAAGAAGCCTCTAGCAGACATGGCTGGTTGCGGGTTTTGCCATTGACACCCTATGGTGCCCCCGCACGAGGGACGATCGTCAGCTTGACCACGGCTGACCGCAGACAAACCAAGGTAATCGATGCGGGGAGTGGCTACCTTTGTCAAATGGAGCCTGTGGCTCACTTTGGGCTGGGCACACAGACCCAAATTGAGAGCGTCGAGGTGCGCTGGTTAGATGGGGCGATCGCCAAAATATCATCTCCTAACACCAATCAGTTGATTCGAGTGCCTTACCCAACTAAGCCATAGGTCAAGTGTGAGCTTGACTCACGACTGAGTTAAAACGATTGCTGAGAAATCTCAGTGACGATGGGCAAGTGGTCTTGCGAGACGGGTTGGTTAAACAACACCATCGTCGTGGTTTGATTTTCCTCAAAGCCGATGCGCTCATAAAACTTTTGCTGGTTGGTGGTCATCAGATAAACCCGCTCAACCCGATTGACATGGGGGTGCATCAACACTGTCTCGACCATTTTGCGGCCCAACCCTGCCCCTTGATAGTCCGGGTGAATCACCACATCCCAAATTGTGGCACGATACACTCCATCGGAGGTGGCACGAGCAAACCCAATCAAGCGATCGCCATCCCACACCGTGACAACCGGTTTACTGTGAGCAATGGCAACTGCTAAATCTTCGATGCGGCGATCGCATGCCCAAAATGCAGCGACTCTAAAAAGGTGCTGCAACTGTTCCATGTCGATCGGGCGATAATTTTGAGATTGGGAGGCATTGTCAACACAAAATTGAATATGGCTGCAATCCATCGTCACCCAGTTCCTCTCTGCTATTAAAACGTGTCTACTTAAAAATCGCGCGACGTGAGAAAAGGATTAATTGTCGAAGAGACAATATTGATGATCTATCTTAGACACAATATTTAACAATTAAACCCCTAGAATAACCAGGATAGATCTAATCTTTTTATTCGGCTGTAAGTGAGACTGGTGTAGTCTGGAATTCATGACATTCAAGAAAGTGTTGCGCCAATTTACCTTGCGTCCAATTCTTCAATGGCTCAATCGCCCCCATGAGAGCGATCGCCACCTCAAGCGACGGTTTCCCCAGTCAGGGAACCGCTTTGTAACCCCTGTGTTGGCTCTAGTGCTGATCGTGTGGTGTGTTGCGTTAGGGACTGGTCTGGCTCAAGCCACAGAACCCAATCCTATTGAGTCGAGCCGTGCTACTCCAGCAACTCTGGTGGCGCAAGCGGCCAGTTCTAACCCGGTAGGCACGGTAGATGTGGTTCCGCCTGCCTATCAACTGGGTCAAGATCTCTATCTAGAGAACTGCGCCAGTTGCCATGTCGGATTGCCTCCCCAAATCTTTCCGACCGATACTTGGCGTAACCTGCTGCAAGATGCATCCCATTACGGGGTCGAAATTAATCCCCTCCGTGCACCTGCTCTGCTGCTTGTCTGGAACTATGTCCGCACGTTTTCACGCCCTTCCTTACCTGGCGAACAGCTCCCCTTTCGCATCGAAGATTCCCGGTACTTTAAAGCACTCCACCCCAGAGTCGAGTTGCCCGATCGCATTCAGATCGATAGCTGCACTAGTTGTCATCCCAGTGCTCTGCAATTTAACTTTCGTCAGTTAACGTCAGAGTGGGAGAATGCACCGTAGAGGTGTGGATGATGGGCTACCGAGATGACTGCTTCTGAGAACTGCTGTATTCAAAGAAAAGAAGTTTTATGATAGATAGACGGTCGGTGCGATCGCCCCTCTGCTAAATGACCGACTACTTGGGCGGAGATTACCACTCCCAAAGCATCGTGGCTTTATGTCACTCTAAATAATATCGACTGTTTGACTCTAACTCATTAGCCTCTCGCCATGTTAAAAACTCTGCTGGGTGACCCCAACGCACGCAAGCTTAAGAAATACAAACCTGATGTGGTTGAAATCAACCTGTTAGAGCCAGACATGGAGGCACTCTCTGATGAGGAGTTGCGGGGCAAAACAGGAGAATTTAAGCAACGCCTCGATAAGGGTGAATCCTTAGACGATCTTTTACCAGAAGCCTTTGCAGTTGTTCGTGAAGCAGGCAGACGGGTATTAGGACTGCGTCATTTTGACGTTCAATTGCTGGGTGGCATTGTGTTGCACAATGGCCAAATTGCTGAAATGAAAACAGGCGAGGGGAAAACGCTGGTGGCGACCCTGCCTTCTTACTTAAATGCTTTGACAGGTAAAGGCGTGCACGTCGTCACTGTGAACGATTACCTGGCTCGTCGAGATGCCGAGTGGATGGGGCAAATCCATCGATTTTTAGGGCTGACGGTCGGGTTGATCCAGCAGGGCATGAACCCTAGCGATCGCAGAAAGAGCTATGACTGCGATGTCACCTATGCCACTAACAGTGAATTGGGGTTTGACTACCTGCGCGACAACATGGCAACTGCGATGGCAGATGTGGTGCAACGTCCCTTTAACTACTGTGTGATTGACGAGGTTGACTCCGTTCTGATTGACGAAGCTCGGACTCCTCTAATCATCTCAGGTCAGGTTGAGCGTCCCAGTGAGAAATATATGGGGGCTGCTGCGGTTGCTGCCGCTTTGACCCGCAAAGAAAATGAGGATGACCCTAACGGACACTACGAGGTCGATGAAAAGGCTCGTAACGTCTTGTTGTCAGACGAAGGGTTTATTGAATCAGAACAAATTTTGGGCGTAACGGACTTGTTTGATCCCAAAGATCCCTGGGCGCACTACGTCTTTAACGCCATCAAAGCCAAAGAACTGTTTATCAAAGATGTCAATTACATCGTCCGCAACAATGAAATTGTGATTGTGGACGAGTTCACTGGACGGGTAATGCCCGGTCGTCGGTGGAGCGATGGACTGCACCAGGCGATCGAAGCCAAGGAGCGGGTTGACATTCAGCCAGAGACACAAACCCTCGCCACTATCACTTACCAAAACCTCTTCCTGATCTACCCTAAGCTGGGTGGCATGACCGGGACGGCTAAGACCGAAGAGGCGGAGTTTGAGAAGATTTACAACCTGGAAGTGACGATCATTCCAACTAACCGCCCCACTGGACGACATGACCTGTCTGATGTGGTCTATAAGAATGAAAACGCAAAATGGGTTGCTGTGGCTCAAGAGTGTGCAGAAATGCACGAAGTGGGACGCCCTGTGCTGGTAGGTACCACCAGCGTTGAAAAGTCAGAGTTGTTGTCGCGGCTGTTGTCTGAAAAGAACGTGCCTTACAATCTGCTCAACGCTAAACCAGAAAACGTTGAGCGAGAATCTGAGATCATTGCGCAAGCCGGACGCAAAGGAGCCGTGACAATCTCGACCAACATGGCGGGACGCGGTACCGACATCATCTTGGGTGGTAATGCAGACTACATGGCTCGCTTGAAGGTGCGGGAATATTTTATGCCTCGAATTGTTCAGCCAGAGGATGAAGGCGAATTTGCAATTCCTGATGTTTCCTTCCGCGATCGCCCCAGTGGTGGCAAGGGCTTTGCCCAAACCGATAGCAAAAAGGTAAAAACCTGGAAAGCTTCTCCCCAAATCTTTCCGACTGAGTTGGCGGCTGAGACTGAAAAGATGCTGAAAGAGGCCGTTGATTTTGCGGTGCGTGAGTGGGGTGAGCGATCGCTCCCTGAACTGGAAGCCGAAGACCGAATTGCCACCGCTGCCGAAAAAGCCCCAACTCCTGATCCGGTGTTGTTAAAACTGCGGGAAATTTACAACCGGATTCGCAAAGAATACGAGGAGTACACCCACGCTGAACACGAAGAAGTCGTCAGATTGGGCGGATTGCATGTGATCGGGACAGAGCGTCACGAGTCTCGCCGGATTGACAACCAGTTGCGCGGTCGAGCCGGACGTCAGGGTGATCCTGGTTCCACCAAGTTCTTCCTCAGCTTGCAAGACAACTTGCTGCGGATCTTTGGGGGCGATCGCGTTGCTGGCTTAATGAATGCTTTCCGAGTTGAGGAAGACATGCCGATTGAGTCGGGCATGCTAACGCGATCGCTGGAAGGAGCACAGAAAAAGGTTGAAACCTATTACTACGACATCCGAAAACAGGTCTTTGAATATGACGAGGTGATGAACAACCAGCGTCGCGCCATTTATGCTGAGCGGCGTCGAGTGCTGGAAGGACAAGACCTGAAGGAACAGGTGATTAAATATGCTGAGCGGACGATGGATGACATCGTTGATGCTTACATTAACCCTGACTTGCCTTCTGAAGAATGGGAATTGCCCAAGCTAGTTAGCAAAGTGAAGGAATTTGTCTATCTCTTGCAAGACTTAGAGCCTAGTCAGCTTGAAGACATGACTCTGACTGAAGTCAAAACCTTCTTACACGAGCAAGTTCGGATTGCCTATGATCTCAAAGAAGCTCAGGTCGATGCCATTCAACCCGGATTGATGCGACAAGCAGAGCGGTTTTTCATCTTGCAGCAAATTGACACCCTGTGGCGTGAACACCTGCAACAGATGGATGCATTGCGAGAGTCGGTGGGTCTGCGCGGTTACGGTCAAAAAGACCCGTTAATCGAATATAAGAGCGAAGGATATGAACTGTTTCTCGAAATGATGACTGAGATTCGTCGGAACGTTGTGTACTCGTTGTTCCAGTTCCAACCTCAACCTCCTCAACAGGCGGTGGCTCAACAATCCTCTGAATTGGTATAGCGATCTAAATTGGTATAACAAATAGAGAAAATTTCAAGCATAAATAGTGGGGGCTTAGTATACTAAGCCCCCACTATTGAGTTATCGCGATCGCTGACTACACGATCACAAAACTGCTGCGTCCTAAGGTCGTTGTATTCACACCCGTGAGGGTTACGAGAACCTCAGACGTTCCTCGTAGAAGAATGTCATCGCCAGAGAATGTCAGGTTTCTAAACCGCAGACCACCGCTTAAGCCGATCTTGTCCCCTGCTCTCACATTAAAGTCACGGACTGTATCTGAACCAGAGTCGCGAGCAATGACAACCAGATCAGCACCGAGTCCAGTTCTGATCACATCATCTCCCAGTCCACCGATGCAAATGTCTGCACCTGCGCTAGCGATGATGGTGTCATTTCCGCCACCAGCAGACAGACTATCGGCACCGTTGCCTCCTCGAATCAAGTCATCACCAAATCCAGCAGACACGATGTCATTTCCGCCGCCACCTGACACGACATCGTTGCCATTAAAGGTAGTGATGCGGTTGGGTCTGGCATTACCAATGATTGTCCGGTTAGTCGAAAGCAGCGACAGTTGACCACCCTCAACCAGGTTGCCACTGGTAATGGGGCCGCCTGTCAAGCTATGAGCCTGGACATCAAAGACAAACAAATTTCCGGCAGGTTGACCAAATAGCTCAGATACATCCAGAACACCAGAAGATTCCCAGTTACCCAGATCAGTGGGTCTACTATCAGTTTGACCCGTGGGCACAGCTGAACGATTGATTTGACCGATGCGGGTTAAAGCACCATTGGTTGGGTTCAGTTTCCAGATCGACGCTTCTTCACCAGAGGTGCCCCCAAACAATGTCGCTGGGGTTGTAGAGCGATCTTCTTGGATGTAAATAGAGCCATCTTCCGACCAGTCGAGGTTGTCTGGACTCCGTAAGCCGAAATCAGGCCCTTGGAATTGACCTGCACCCGCGTCATTTCCATCATAGAGAATGTCGACTCGAGCGGTGATACCGCCTGCTGCATCAATGTTATTGAAATTGACATCGATGCGATAAGTGGTGCCCCAAGTGTCGGCTCCGCCCGCAAACTCAGCCCGACCTGTAGAAGCCAGAACGGCTTGAGTGCCGTCGGCAGGGTTAGTAGAAACGTCTTCAGGACGCGAGAACTGGAAGTTACTGACAGCTCTTGCCAGAGCATCTTGTGTGGTCTGGGTGGCATAGCCTAGAGCGTCGTAACCCGGAGTGCCTGCCAAGGTAGGACGGTAATAGGCGATCTCGACAAACTGTCCTGCAAGGCTGTTCCGAGTTCCACGAAACTCACTGGGATCATCTTCAATGATGTCAGTGGCACTGGTGGGGTCATCGGCAACCCAAACAAAAAGTTTACCGTTGCTCAAACCGTTGCGTTGGAGGAAGTTGCCGTTGGGATTTTTGGTGCCTACATAGAGTAAGAGTGGAGCACCCTGGCGATCGTCTCCAATTAACAACGCTACTTTGTCAGTGCGACCTGTATTCAGTTCGGTGACGTTTTCCCAGGCTGCTGCTCCCAGTGCTGGAGCTGCCCACAAATCTCCGGTTGCGGTGTCGAGTGCCCATTCAGTGCCGTTGTTAAACTCTTCGCCTGTGAAATAGATGCGATCGGTAAGACCAATTCCATTACCAAATTGGTTAGGCTCAATCAGTTGAGCCGAGCATAAGCGGCTGATGCTACCAAACGGCAATTGAGTATTAGCGTTGACGATGTTGCCAGCCCGGTCGTAGATGCGGTTGTAGGCAAGACCAGAGTCAGTAATTTCAAACGTGCTCTTATTGATATCAAAAGTAGCTAACACGAGCACCACCAGGAATGGTTACAGATCCGTTTGCGCCTTGCACTTGATAGGCATAGCTTCTACCTTCAACCAACTCGTGGTTGACCAAAACACGGACGGTGTTGGCGTTGAGTGCATAGGCACCAATACCGTCCAGAATTCCAGGTGGCGTATAGCCGTCAATGGTTTCACCAACTGTAAACAAAGGGTCAACGGTATAGCCGTTAGCCCCGTTAAGCATTGAACTTGAGGTGGTATCAAAAGCCATGGCTTGTTTAAGTTCCCTTGAGATAGGGTGGGTTGAATCAAAATGTTCACCAGGAACCTATCACAAATTCACGATTCATCCGTGTTTCCCGCATCACGTCGTAGCTTTTCAATACAAAGATAAGAACACACAAGATTTATATAGATGTTTAAAGAAACTGAAAATTTTAGAAAAACTGTATAACTTTTCTTGATTTGAACTATCCCCTTCAAAATTGGAAAAACCTCTAGAGACGTCAGATTTAAGCTAAATGGCTCCTCTGAAAAATAGTTTTTTACTGAGGTGAGTTGATGTCTGGTGCTGCAAATGATGCCCTCACTGGCTAAGTATCTCTAAACCTTATCCGTAAGAGTGAGTTTTATTTTATACCTGTTATGTTGCTAATACAGAAATAGCTATTGGATGGTCTGACACGAATTGTAGGGACTAGCTCCAAGCCTGTTCTTCTGGGTGACCTTCTTAGTGGAGGAAACAGCTTGACTCAACTTATGTCTGAATCAAAGTCTGAAGCCATTCCTAAATCAAGGTCTTCAACCCAGATTTGAAGAAGTTTTACACTGGGTTGCTGCTAGTCATAGGGATATCGCTTAGCCTTGGTGGATGAGTTATGCAAATGCTATATGCTCAACGAGTCAATTTGCTGGGAATTGTGAGTTCAAGTAGAGTGGCTCTTTTAATACCATTTAATATCATTGGCTGATCTGTAGCATTGCTTGAAAATTACAGTAATCCTATCAATGAATAGTACTTTAATCTTGCGATCGCCCATCTCTGCATGGCATACTCAGTCTATAAATTTACGGTATTCCGACCAAGTTACCGTGTTTTAACTGGAGAAAGGGAATGCGTTACGACAGTCAAGGATTACAGATCACCACTGACTCAACAGCAGCAAGCAATGCTATTAATCGGTTCATTCACCAGGCTCTGGTCTATGGTCGAGATGCTGAAACTAGTATTTTAGAAGCGGTTGCGGCTGATCCTGACTGTGCGATCGCTCATGCTTATACGGCGGCTTACTATCTTTCTCAAGAGAGTGCAGTTGACCGACACCGAGCCACTTTCCATCTTGACTCCGCCCGACATCACAGCTCATCTGCCACCCAACGAGAGCAACTTTACATTCAAGCGATCGCCGCCTGGGCAACGGGTCACATGACCCAAGCGATCGCCCTTCACACCACCCTGGCAGAGCAGTTTCCTCAAGATTTGCTGTCGGTGCAACAGGGGCAATATCACTATTTTTATCAAGGGGATAAAACTGGATTGTTGCACATCGTTGAAACCGTTTTGCCAGAGAACGCCAACAACCCCTATTGGTTGGGAATGACTGCCTTTGCCTTGGAACAGTGTCACCGATTGGCCGAGGCAGAAGCCCTAGGACGGCAAGCGATCGCTCTAGAACGCCACAACCCTTGGGCACATCATGCCGTGGCACATGTGATGGAGATGCAGGGGCGATCGCAAGACGGCATTGCCTGGATGGAATCGTTTGCACCCTTGTGGGACGACTGCAACTCCATGCTGTATACCCATAATTGGTGGCATGTGGCTTTGTTTTATCTGGCTGAGGGTGATTTGCAACAGGCTTTAGCCTTGTATGACCAGCATGTTTGGGGTAAGGCTCGTCCAGACTCAGCCAAGGATCAAGTGGGAGCCATTGCACTGTTGTTGCGCCTGGAACTGCAAGGGGCTGAGGTGCAACCCTATTGGCAACAACTCACTCCCCATTTGCTGCCTCGGTTGCATGAACATGCGTTGCCATTTCAAGATTTACATTACATCTATGCGCTAGCCCGTGCCGATCAGCGACATTTGGCAAATGAGATGTTGGCTAGCATGGCAGCTCATACTCAAGCCCTGCCCCTGTCTCAACGCCGAGTCTGGACTGAGATTGTGATTCCTGCTGCCCAAGGATTAATGGCTCACGCCTCAGGTCACTGGCACCAAGCGATCGCCCATCTCAAACCTGTCTTGCCTCACTTGTGGCAAGTAGGAGGCAGTCATGCTCAGCGACAACTGTTTAAGCAGGTCTACCGAAATGCCCAACTGAGAGGCGATCGCTATCCTCATGTGCGGTCTCCCTTCAGACTGTCGGCGTGAGGCACCGAGAAATCAGGGATCTAAACCCCTCAGCCCAGTGCGTCTACGACTCATAACTCCACCGCCGCTCTCACAAAATCGTGGCATACCCATTGCTCAAGGTCGTCGTGTAAATCTGGGCGATCGCCTCATAATCTTCAGGTTGAACGGCGGCAAAGCGTTGAATGCCTGCCTGTTGCAGGTGCGATCGCAGCTCGGCATCAGGTTCTAATAACACGGCTTGTAGGTGGTTGAGGGTTGCTGCGCCCAGTCGTTGTGCGCCGACCAATGGTGGAATCGGGCAGGGACCGACCGATTCGATCACTCGCAGCGATCGCGCCAGGTCTGGTAATTTGCGATATTCCTGCTCTAGTACCGTGCTATCAATGGCAGCACAGGTGGCTTTGCCTTCAGCCACCCATTGCATTGACGTTTGGTGTGACCCAGAGGGCACCACCTGACCAAAAAAGTTAGCGGGATGGCCACCCTGCATCAAGCGATGGCGCATCAGGTTATAGCCACTGTTAGACCCCAAATCGTTGTAGCAAAATACGGTGCCTGCTAATTGCTCAAAACTCGTTATTTCGCTGTTGGCATTGACGACAATATCGGAGAAATAAACTGGGCGATCGCCATATCGTGAGGCTTGCATGACGGGGGCAACCAGGGCTTGCAACTGGTGAGGGGCGATCGCTTGATAGCGAACTAAGGGCAACCCACAGATAAACGCTAAATCGCACTGGTCTTGCAACAGCATCGGATCCTCAAGTGGGTCAATCCGACTGGGCGTGATCTGCACTGGCAGTGAGAGCGATCGCTCTAAATACTGGGCTACAGCCTCATAAAACCACAGCATGTTGGGAGCCAGATAAGAGGCGATCGTTAACGAATCAGGGAGTGTCATCGCAATCTTAGAATTTAAAATGAAGGAGCATGGCATCTGCCTTCATAGTAGGAGGTGGATTGGCTGTCCGTTGCAATGTAGTTGTGTCTGTTGCAATGCAGTTAAAGTGACGTCTGTGCAGAGAAACTGAAGGCTTTGTTGACCTGGAGTTGATGTGTTGGAATCTCAATCCAAAATTCGGTTCCTTGACCTAACTGAGAGGTATATTTCAACACTCCTCCGTGACGTTCAACCACAATTTGATGGCTGATCGACAATCCTAACCCTGTGCCTTTACCAGTTGGTTTTGTCGTAAAGAAGGGGTTGAAGAGCTTAGATTGAATCGCATCAGGAACGCCAGAACCATTATCTGCAATGCGAATCACAGCTCGAGAATTGTCACCATCGGTAACTAGTTCAGTGCGAATCACGATTTGCTTGGGCTGGTGGTCTAGAGGCAAGGCTGACAAGAGGGATGGGTGGATCGCATCCTCATCTCCAACTAAGGCGTCGATCGCATTCGTGAGAATGTTCATAAACACCTGATTCAATTGGCTGGGATAGCACTCGATCAGGGGCAAGTCGCCATACTCCTTAATCACATCGATGGTGATAGGGCTAGTTTTAGAGTTGAGTCGATGTTGCAAGATCATTAGTGTGCTGTCTAACCCCTCGTGGATATTGACGGGTTTCATATCCGCTTCGTCAAGCCGTGAAAAGGTTCGCAAGGACAGCACAATTTGGCGAATGCGATCGGCTCCAATTTGCATGGAGTTCAACATGCGTGGAAAGTCTTCTCTGATGAAGTCCAGGTCGATCTGCTCGGCGCGATCGCCTAACTCTCCAGGAGGCTTGGGATAGTGCTCTTGATAGAGCAGCAGCAACTCCAGCAGGTCTTTGGCATATTGATTGGCATAGTTCAGATTGCCATAAATAAAATTCACTGGATTGTTGATTTCATGCGCTACTCCAGCCACTAACTGCCCCAGGCTAGACATTTTCTCTTTGTGAATCAGTTGAGTTTGAGCCACCTGAAGCTCCATCAGAGCCTCGGCCAACTCTTGAGATTGGGTACGAGTTTGGGCCAACAGTTCTGCTTGTTGCAAAGCAATTCCCAAATGATTCGCAATTTGCATGACAAACTCAACTTCGTGTGCCTGCCAGCGTCGGGCGTGAGCGCACTGGTGAATGCACAGTAGACCCCAGAGGGTATCTCCTTGAAGCAATGGCACCACCAGATTGGCGCGAATTTGAAAGCGGCTTAACACCTCAATGTGGCAACCCTTTAAGCTGGAATTTTGGACATCATCGATCGCCTGAATGCGTCCATGTTGATAGTGCAGCGAATAGCTGTCACCAAAGCAGTGATCTTCCACTTTGGCCGCCAATACAGAGTCAAAGCCTGACAACACATCCTCTGAGACAAATGTGCCTGCGTCATAGCTTGAGTCTGGGTCAAACCGAAACACCCCCACCCGATCGGCATTGAGTAAACGACGGACCTCCCTCGCGGTTGACTTAAAAATCGTTTCTAGATCCAACGATTCCCGAATCTTGCTAACCACCGACAGCAACGCCTTTTGTTGGTTGGCTTGCCGTGTCGTTTGTTCAACCAATTTAGCTTGTTGCAACGCCACCCCTAAGTGATCAGCAATTTGTTTGGTGAACTCAATCTCAGTGGTTTTCCAAAGGCGTGGACTGGCACACTGATGCACACACAACAGCCCCCAGAGGCGATCGCTCTGCAACAGCGGCACAATCAAATTAGCCCGCACCTGAAACTTTGCCAACACATCCACATGACAAGGTTGCAACCCCGCATTTTGAATATCGGCAACAGCTTGAATGCGCCCTCCCAGATAATGGATGGCATATTGCTGACCAAAACAATGATCATGCACTTGCGCTGACAACGTCGATGGAAACTGTGGCAGCACATCCTCTGACACAAATTCGCCATCGTTATAGCCAGCATTGCGATAGAACTTGAACACAGCAACCCGGTCAGAATTCAACAACTGCCTCAGTTCTGTCACGGTTGTCTTAAAAATAGTCTCTAAGTCTAAAGACTCGCGAATTTTGGCGATGACTCTGAATAAAGCTCGTTGTTGCTCAAACTGAACTTGCTCCAATTCATCTGCAACGATCTGTTGCATCCGCTCAAGCGCTGCCTGATCAAGACAACACTGACGCAGCTGTTCTAACTGTTTTAAATTCATAACTGAAATGTGTTCAAAAGGAGTTTTGAAAATTAATTTCAGTAGATCCCCTATTGTTCTTTGGCGTTTATCAATGGGTTAAAGTTTCTAACGATTCATTTCAGACTATTAGTTATAAAACTTTATAGGTTAAATGAATACAAGCTTTGCTCCAGCCTCCGAGTATAGGTAGAAATCTTTAAAAACGTAGCTTGTTAAAGCCCTGAAAATTCCTTATTTCTAACGTGATTTTTTAATCTCCGTAAGATATAAATATTAAGGGTTTCAGATTGTATCTAAACCCTACAAGCTTTGCTCAGTGAGGCTTTGAGGAAATACGAAGGAGCCTCATCAAAATCAGGCTTTTGACAAATGTTGACCCGATATTAACCCAAAGTCGATACTCTACCTTGAGTTTCTTTTATGAATTAAAGAAAACAAGTCGATCAAGTATAAATACTGATTTTCTTTTTCTGAAAGAGCCTGAATCAACCCCTAGAATAACCTGGGTGTGCATTGATTCATCAAGAAGCTTTATAGAAATCAATAATCTTGTGTATTTGTGTAACTGATTATCTAATCTAAAAAGTATTGGTAGTCCTAAACAAGTAAGGATTGCTGCGCTCTGTGCGGCATATCCTTACTCAAAAATCATTACTTTTAAAGGATTGCCAAAGTATTTATACTCAATATCTTAGAAAAAGGATTGTGGTAAATGAGCCGGTTAAGACAGTTGAAATACTGGAACTTGAGCCTCAATAGTTACTTCTTAATAGCAGCGGGAATGCTTAATGTCTAATTCATTATGAACACAAGAATTTCGATGATATTGATGGCAACAGGGTTGCTTATCACGTCTCATGCTTTATCAAGTGTCGGTTTGGCTCAACAGGTGGTGGAGCAAACCCCAGCGGTGAATAGTCAAAACGTTGCACCGGATACTTCTATCTCTGGGGAATTTGAAACAACTCCAGCAGTTGATCCGAGTTCGGTACGAATTTTAGTGAACGGACAAGATGTCACCAGTCGCAGCACGATTACGCGCAGCTTTTTTACCTATCGTCCAGATCAACCGCTGCCCGTTGGTCAGGTGCAGGTGCAGGTGCAATATCGCAATGTTCGCGGAGAACAACGCACGGCAAGTTGGTCGTTTAACGTACAACAGCCGCAGTTGGTACGCATTACCTCTGTCACCCACAATGCCGTGGGCACAACCCAATCTCCTGGATCAACCCTCTCCGTGACCATCAACGGCACACCTGGGTCTGAAGCATCGGTGTTGTTGATTCAAGATGGTCGAACGGTTCGAGAAGTGGCGGCTCAAGAGCGATCGAGTGGGGTCTATGTAGCAACCATCTCAGTGCGATCGGGCGATCGCGTTGCTGAGGGAGTGGTTGTGGGTCGTCTGCGGCGGCAAAATCAGTCTGTTTATGCAGCGGCGGCTCAACCCTTTGCCTGGGGTGAAACAAGTTCCACAGGGCAAACCCCCTCTTCTGGGAATACAGGGAACACAGGGAATACAGGAAGTTCAACCACGACGGATCTAAAGCCCCGGTTTACCAGTCACCAGGATGGCGATCGCGTCAGTGATAATGGGTTTACCTTAATCGGCCAAACCCGTCCTAATGCCAGTGTGCGGGTTAATGTTATATCTCGCGTCTCGGTGTTGGGTGTTGACCTCGGCAACATTGGCAGTGAAACACTGGTCGATCGCGATATTCGGGCAAACAGCCAGGGCGAGTTTCGGGTTCAAGTGCCTCAACCTCGTATCCCTGTTCCCAGTGTTGAATACACGGTTAGAGCGACCGCTCGTTTAGGCAATGAGACGAGTGAACCGAGCGAGATCCGGTTGGTGCAACGTTAAAGAAAGTGAGGGTGTAGCATTCAGGCAAGCGGTTTTGGGGTCATCTGAGAGCTGACCTGCTGGATGCTACCCCTTTGCGTCTAAATTAACCTGAGTTCGGGATAAGGATTTTGGCGGTTGAAACCGCTGCTATATGAGCAAAACCGACCTGCGTCGGTTCAGTAAACCTTTGATTTTGGTAGTCCGCGACGGCGGACTTTGCTCTGGTAGTCGCGAATTTATTCGCTGAGCTGCTTAAACCAAGCTGACGTTAAATTAATGTCGTGTTTGAGAGGGTTGCGATCGCAACTGACAACTGGCTTTTATTGGTAATATCCTAGTTGCGCCCGCCACTCGGCGATCGCCTGTGTTGCGGCGGTGTAACTGGGTGCATTGTTGGGAACCAGTTGCGCTGTTCGGATGGCCACGTCGAGTCGTCCCTCCCTGGCACGGGCATTGGCTAGGTTCATCATCCCCTGGCTCCACTGAGCCATATATTGCTGAGCGGTGGCGTGAAGTTGAGTCCGGCTAGCAGGCACCAATCCCGCTGCTCGAATGGCAGCACTATAGTTTTGAGCCGCGATCAGCGCAGACCCTTGATTGGGTTGACTGGCTCTACTTTTGGCTAACTCCAAAATAATCTGGCTCCAGCGATCGATGTCTTGCTGCGCCTCAGGATAAAACGGCTCTCCTGGCTTGATGCGACTCGCAATTTGAATGGCAGTGCTAAAGTCAGAGGCTTGATTGGTCGCACTCAACGCTCTAGGACGGCTCAGTGAGGCGCGTGCCTGAAGCAATAATGCCTGGTTGGTTTGTTGTAACGCTGTGTTTTGGGTAGGAGCGATCGTCGCAACCGGATCAGGGGGAATGGTCACACCTTCAGGTGCAGGGGCGACCCCCTCTGCGGTCATGGGGTCTGGTTGAGGCGATGCGTCAATCTGGTTTGAGTCAGGGTTCTCAGTGGGTGCGACTGGGTCAGAAGGGGTGCCCGGTGGATTGAAGGTTTGAGCTGTTAAATTGGAGCCGTTGGGCAGAGCAGGATTTGTTGTGTCAGAGGTAGTTGCACTGGGGCTAGGAACAACAGACGAGGTTGGCGATGGTTCTGGCAGAGGGTCATTGCTCAACGTATTGCGATTTTGCAGCAACACCGCGAGAATCAGCAGAGCGATCGCCCCGATCACCCAGGGCCGCCACCGTTTCCAAAACAGTGTGTCTGTTTCATCAGAGGGTGATGTCTCGGCTACTGGGTCTAATGTTACGGGTGCTCCGGATGGATTGGAATTGCCATTTCCCAACCCATTGCCATTGGGGTAAGGAGTGTTGAGGATGGGTGCTGTTCCTCCGCCACTGCCATTGGGATAAGTCTTGTAGTCTAAGACCCCTTCTCTGGGAACTCCACCTTGAGTTTGTGTGGGGGATGGGTTTGCAGAATAAGCCACCCCTGCCATCACCAGAGCTTGTTCTGGCACCAAGAGCAGATGTTGTTTAGCCGCAGGCACGATCGCTACTGAATCTTGTCGAGGTCGGCAATGGTGTTCGCTGAGTTCGGGGAGGCGATCGCTGACGTAGTGGGCTAACTGCCCCATCGTGGCGCAACCTTGAAACCGCAGTCCTTCTAACAGAGCCGCTGTAAACAAACCCTGGCGCAGGGCTAACGTCTCGTGAGAAAACTGGTGGGGTGGGCAAGAGAGCAACAAAGGAATGCCAAATTGATTGGCCAGTGCTATGGCTTCATGCCCCACTCCTTCACCGTCTAAAACTCCCTGACTGCGGTTGATGTCTAACACCAGCACAATGTTTTTGCTAGGAGCCGTCCGCAATGTGGCGAACAGTGACTCTATGGGAATGCCCGTGATAGGCACTTGACGCGGATCGCCATCAATCGGCATGAGATAATCGCGCCCTTGAAAGCGCACCCCATAGCCGCTAAAGAAACACCAAAACACGTCGTCGGGTTGCAATTGCTGACAAACAAAGTCAATGGTGTTTTCAATGGTGTCTCGATCGGGTTCGTGCGTCGATTGATCGATCGTTACAGAGGCGTCAGTTAAAAGCAGACATTGTTCGGGTGGAAAGTGCCCCTCGCTTGCCCAATAACTCCACAACGCCTGAGCGTCCCGTTGAGCATACATTAACGGTTGGAAGCATCGATACTGATTGATACCAATTGCGATCGCCCAGTAAGTTGTCATTCCAGATGCCCCAAAATCACGATTATTTCAGTAGGGTGCCCATAGGATCTCATCAATCACCTACTTACGAAGTGAATAGCTCAACCAAACAGTATCTCTTAATTAATTCTAATCAGCAATATTCCTAAGCTAATTTTTTTCTCATTTCTCCTTGAATGTGACCTAACTTTTCGCACAAACCCCAAACACTCAGTTGTCGGGATTGATTTCAGTAAAGATCTTCATGCCAGAAATATAGTTTAGATTGATTTCAATTGCACTTAGTTCCTCAATCACTGAGGATGTATTACAGTGCAATAGAAAATACGATAGAGCGACTTTTAGAGTAAACCCAATGTCGTCTGTTTTGGCATTGTGCGATCGCTCATTCAAGATTACAAACTTGATTCCAGGGAGTATATTGCCATTTAGATTGAGTCTGTTTTTAGGATTTGATATATCTATCTACAATCGGGGATGGGCAACATAAGAATGAACGGATCAAATTGTTCTACGATTCTTTCATCTGATGCCATGATTTAAGCTGCGATCGCTGAGTTTTGAAATTCTATTCCAGACCGTGATAACCGTCTGATGACAGTGCTAAAAAAACAACCCTGTCACCCCTGCCAAATTATAAAAATAATATTTTCAGAGCCGCTCTAATTTTGAAATGATTGCAAGCCTTATTTACCTAGCACTACCTAAGAGGAGAGTGATTATGACAGTTGCTATGGGTGTGAAAGTTATTACAGGTCAACGCCATCTTTTCAGTCAATTGACATCTTTGAGCTTGACTGCCCTGTGTGGAACGATATTAGGGGCTTGGGTGGCGATCGCCGCTGCCATACCTCAAGTGGCTCAAGCCTATCCTTATCGAGTGGCGATCGCCCTAGAACACGAATCTGGAGAGAGCTATGACACGATCATTCGCAGAGCAGAAGCCGCCGCTAGAACTGTAGCTCAACGCAGCTTTAGTCGTGATCGAGGAGTGACTGAAGTGGCAATCACGGTCATGGGGCAAAGTGGGGGAGCGATCGCTCCACTGCTTTCGTTAGAAGTTAACCGTGATCAGTGGAATAGCCGCCCTGATGCACGGCGTTGGGCAACTTACTTCCTGAGTGCAAGAGCCTTATTGCGGCTCGATGGCACCATTCCTGCGACTGTCATGCCACCGACGGCTACTGCTGTTCCTCCTGCGGCTGTCACTGCACCTCAGCCCACCCAAACTACCCCTGCGCCGACTACATCAATCACCAACGAACCTGTCATATCTCCCCCTGAGGCAACCGATAGCAACCCCGTTCGCCTTGATTTGCCTGCTGCACCGAGTGGGCAATTGGGCTTGCCTCGATCTATCTTGCGTTAAAGCAGTTTAGGGGTTTAGAGCCCCGATTTCTCGTTGGAACGGGCTGAAAGGTGCCCCGTTACATCTCTAGAAACCGGGGATCTGAAATAGTCGCACATCGGGTTAATTTATAAATGCAGGTTTCGATCCCTAAATTCCCTCTTTAAAGCCCACCGTGTACACAGATCTCTGTTTCCTTCTAAATGAGGTGCAGGGTTGTTGCAAGCGTTTAAAGACAGGCATTGGGGAGTCTCCTCCAAACCTCCTAGCAGACGGTATTTCGATTCACCCAAAAGATGCGCTTCGCATCGGTGCCAAGTCCGGGTGTTTCTGGCGAGGGCAAGACCCTTGGCAACGGCTCAAAGTCTCCTAAAGTTAGGAGATTTAGGGGCTGAGAGGACTGGTGTGTACGCGATAGTTTTAAAGCAGGACTGTAGCCTGTATTCCTTTGCGTTCTGTTTTTTCCACTGTTCGTTCCTCTCGCCCTAAAGTTTAAATTTTCTAGTCTCAGACCCATTCAACCCATCATGATCACCAACTCAAATAGTCACAGATCAGCGATAAGGGCGTTTCGCGGAGGGATATTGATGCACAGCCAAATTTCTAGAAATGGGATCAGTCGCTTCAAGATCGATTAATATGGAAAGGTTGTAGAAAACTGGCGTGTGCAGTCATGGCGACTCCTAAGAAGAAAACATCAAATTCAAAGCGAGACAAACGGAAGGCGACTTGGCGGCGGAAAGCAGCCCTTCAAGCTCAGCGAGCATTGTCTTTAGGCAAATCTGTATTAACAGGACGTTCCACTAGCTTTGTTTATCCTCAAGAGGATGAAGAGGAAGAAGAGTAACGCCGTAGGATGTTTTTTTCGCCATCCTGCTTTCATTCTTCTTCTAAAATCAACTTCACCGACAGGGCAAATCATGCCCTGTTTTTTAATTTAGGTTTCTTGCATTTCTGCTACACAGTAGATAGATGTCTCTACGACAAGCTGATAATCTTGTGACATCTGGCAAACCTTATTCTTCAACCCTTGACGTTATGCTGGGAAAATTTTTTCATAAGCCGACAGCAGACGAACAAAATCGCGTTCCACCCGGTCAACATTTAGCCAAAGGCTTTCCCGTGTTGACTTATGGACAGACTCCAACCGTTAGCACTGAAAACTGGCAGTTTAAAGTGTGGGGATTGGCCAGTGAGAAGACCTTTAGTTGGTCTGATTTTATGGAGATGCCTCAGAGTGACTTCACAGCTGATTTTCACTGTGTCACAACCTGGTCAAAGCTGGATGTGCAGTGGACAGGGGTGAAGGTGATGGACTTTATGAAACATCTGGAAGTTGATCCCAAAGCTGTTCACATCATGGAGCACTGTTACGGTGGGTACACAACCAATATTGCGTTGGCTGATTTTCTGCGCGAAGAAAACTTTTTTGCCCACACCTTGTTTGGTGAACCGCTGCCGTCTGAGCATGGTGGACCGATGCGATTGGTGGTGCCTCACCTCTATGCCTGGAAGAGTGCCAAGTGGATCAATGGCTTAGAGTTTCTCGATCGCACTGAGTTGGGCTTTTGGGAACGGAATGGCTATCACCATCGGGGTGAACCGTGGGCAGAGGAGCGGTATAGCTGATCGGGCGAGAGCGTGCTGAGTGCGTGATGGTTGTGGGTTATTCCAATTCCTATCCTCTACTTGCTACGCTCTGACCCCAGTTGGCGATCGCAGGCGAGTTACATTTCCACTGGGCGCATCTAGTCGTTGAGAGACTGAACCCGGCGAATGAATTCACGGCTATGGGAACAAAGTCCGCCTACGCGGACTGAGGGTTTTGAACCTGCGGAGGCAAGTTTGTTCTGGTAGGTGCGGTTTCAACCGCCACTCCCTCGACCATCAGATGCACCCATTCCCACTGTTTACCGAATAAACTTTTTCAACATCTCTAACTTGTCTTGATAAGGGGCATAGCGTATCTTGAAATCTAGCCAGAAGGGTTTGTAGAGAACGCTTTTGAAGTGAGAAAATGTATCGAAGCTGGCTTTGCCATGATAGCTGCCGATGCCGCTGTCGCCGACTCCGCCAAAGGGCAAACCCGGTACACCAACTTGCAAAAAGGTGTCATTGACGCAGGCTCCGCCAGAGGACGTGGCATTTAGAACTCGTTGCTGAATGGCTTTGTTTTTGGAGAAGATGTAGAGTGCTAAAGGTTTGGGGCGATTGTTAACAAAGGCGATCGCCTCGTCTAAATCGTCATATTCCAAGACAGGCAAAATCGGACCAAAAATCTCATCTTGCATGATCGGGCTATCGGGGGAGACCTGATCCATCACAGTGGGGGCAATGTAGCGATCGCCTAAATCGGTTTGTCCTCCTAATAAAATGCGTCCACTCGACAAGAGAGATGACAACCGCTGTGTGTGTTTGTCGCTAATCACTCTGCCATAGTCGTCACTTTGAGCGGGGTCATCACCATAAAACTGATAAATCGCTGCTTCGAGTGCCTGTAATAGCAGCGGTTTAATGCGACGTTGTACCAACAGATAGTCGGGGGCAATGCAAGACTGCCCAGCATTCATAAATTTGCCCCAAGCGATGCGTCGAGTCGTCATGTCAACATCAATATCAGCATCTACAATACAAGGGCTTTTGCCACCCAGTTCGAGGGTAACTGGGGTAAGGTGTTGGGCAGCAGCGGCCATGACAATCTTGCCGATCGCTGTTCCTCCGGTGAAAAAGATGTGATCAAACTTCTCGGCTAATAGAGCTTGACTGGCTTCAACGCCCCCTTCAATAACAGTGATGTACTGTGGCTCAAACGTTTTGCTGATCAACTCAGCGATCACTCTAGAGCTTTCAGGAGCCAATTCAGAGGGCTTTAACACAGCACAGTTGCCAGCGGCGATCGCCCCAATTAAGGGCGACAACATGAGTTGAATGGGGTAGTTCCAGGGACCAATGATCAACACTGTTCCCACGGGTTCCGCTTGAATGCGGGCACGACCAGGAGCTTGCATCAACCCTACGGGTACTGACGTTGGCTTAACCCACGCTCGCAAATGTTTGAGTGCATAATCAATGTCTTTCACGACGCCGACTTCTGCAACATACGCCTCAAATGTAGATTTATGCAGATCGGCTTTGAGGGCTGCCAAAATCGCATCTTGATAGGTTTGAATCGCTTGCCGGAGGGCTTTGAGCTGAGCCATACGAAACTCAATGTTTTTGGTTGCTCCGGTGGCAAAAAACTGTCGCTGGTCGTGAAGCAGGCTAGACAGGCGATCGCTTGTGGAATGAGAAACGGATTGCAGCATGGGAAAAGACTTGAGAATAAGGGACAAGGTAAGTAGATGGTCGTAATTAAAAACCGGGGGAACGCCCCGGAGGGGCGTTCCCCCGGTTTTTATAACACAGTTTAATTAGGGCTACCTACTTAGATGTGGGTTGAAGTGAGCAAGAGATTGCTTTCTAAAAGTTTTGCCTCTGCGATCGTTTAGAGGCTTCAGAGTTGCTTAAATCAGGGTTGCTTAAATAGGAGAGTCAGTGGCTGGAGTACTGAACATATCAATGATGCTTTTGATAAAACTGGCGGTGGGGACGGCAATCAATAAGCCTAACAATCCACCAATTCTGACGCCTAAGATTAAGGCAATCAACACCCATACTGGGTTGAGTCCAGTGAAACGTCCCAACAAACGTGGGGCAATGCCACTTTCAATACTTTGATCAATTAACAACGCCACAAATAACACTTTTACTCCTAACCATAAACTGTTTAAGCCAATCAAAAAACTGACGAGCCAGATGCTAAACACGGCTCCAAAGGGTAAGAGAGTCATGACTCCGATCGCCAACCCAAATAACAAACCAAAAGGTACTTTAAGAATCAAAAAAGCAACTGTGATGAAAACTGCCATCAATGATGCCAGGGTGGCTTGCCCAATAAAGTAGTTATGAAAATTACGGCGAAGGGAACGTCGCAGTTTGAGATTGAGATGGGGAGGCAGCCATTGAAACCAACCCTGCCAAAAGCGATCGCCATAGAGCAGCATGTAAAATGTCACCACCATCGTCAGGGTCAGCTCAAAGACACTCCCCACCAGCCCTAACCCAAAAGACAAAATTTGGCTGCTAAAAATCTGCACTTGATTGGACAAATCGTCTTGAAACCGTAGCATGACTTGGCTCAGATCAACGGGCAAACGACGGGCGATCGCCCAACTTTGAACCGCTTCTAATCGTTGACTGCCGGTTTCTAGCCAACCAGGTAACCGGGTAATCAAATCATCTAACTGGGCAATCAAAATCGGCACAATTGTGACTGCCAAAATAAACAGAATCGATAAGACTACAAAGACAACCAGAAAAATCGCTTGCAACCGGGGTGCATTTCGACGTTGTAGCCAGCGCACTGGATAATCGAGGATAAAAGACAGAATAGTGGCACTGATAAAAATGGTGACAGGCGATCGAAAATACTCTAGCAGTAGTAAAATAAGCCAGCCATTCAAGACAAAAATGGGTAGTGCCATTCCCCATGCCAACCATCGAGGGGCATTGTTAATCCAGTTCATCACTCCATTGCGCCCTGCATTAAAATCTCTCATTCGGTTGAGGTATAAAACATCTCTGGGATGAGACAATCACTTTCAAATCCTGCTTTTACAAAACGAACCTTAATTTCGATTCCCTCTTTATACAAATGCTTAGTTTTACAAATCAGTCTTTTCCATTAAATAGTTCAAAAAGACCTGATCGCATTCTAGTCGTGGATGATGCTCCCGATAATTCATATTTGATTCAGGCGATTTTAAAGGAAGAGGGTTATCAGATTGATATTGTAGACAACGGCAAAGATGCA
The DNA here is from genome assembly GCA_033764315.1 of Oculatellaceae cyanobacterium bins.114. GTDB lineage: Bacteria > Cyanobacteriota > Cyanobacteriia > Elainellales > Elainellaceae > FACHB-1407. The sequence continues at coordinate 88,412 of JANRJA010000203.1, read as the reverse complement.
TTGGCGTTGGTCGAAAAAACCTCTCCTGATCTGGTTCTTCTAGATGTCATGATGCCTGGAATGGATGGGTTTGAGGTGACTCGTCGGATTCGTGAAAACAAAAGCTTGCCGTTTATTCCAATTCTGTTAATCACAGCTCACGATAAACCAAGAGCTGCCCAGGGTTTAGACACTGGGGCTGAGGATTTCATTCGCAAGCCCATCGAATTTGAAGAGTTGTTGGCCCGGGTGCGATCGCTGCTCAAGCTGAAACACAGTGTCGATGAACGGGATCAAATTGCCCGTCAGCGAGAAGATTTTGTCTCTCGTCTCACCCATGACTTGCGAACTCCGCTGGTTGCTGCCGATCGGATGCTGTCTTTGATTCAACAGGGTGCGTTGGGTGATCTGTCGCCTGAGTTAAACGAAGCAATGGCGATCATGAGTCGCAGTAATCAAAACCTGTTAGAGATGGTCAACGCTCTTTTGGAGGTTTATTGCTACGAAGCGGGCAAAAAGACTTTGGCATTTACGGCTATTGATATGCGAGAGCTGTTGCTCGAAGTCTTGCAATCTTTGACGCCTCTGGCGATCGACAAAGGGTTAGAGTTACGCACTAATCTTGAGCATATCTCCCCGATTGAGTTGATGGGCGATCGCCTGGAGTTGCGACGAGTGTTGATGAATCTGGTGGGCAACGCTATTAAATTTACTGACAATGGCTTTGTTGAAGTCCGCCTGAGCACAGTGCCCAAATCGTCAGGCAGCAACTCGAATTGGGTCAAAATTGAAGTTCAAGATACAGGGCCTGGGGTTGCGCCTGAGTATCGAGCATTTCTGTTTGAGCCGTTTCGTCATGGCAATCACAAGCGATCGGGCAGTGGCTTAGGGTTGCACCTCTCCAGTCAAATCATTAAAGCTCACCAGGGCAAAATTGACATTCAATCGGAGGTTGGCAACGGCAGCACTTTTGTTGTAGAACTACCGAGCCAGCAGCCCCATTAGAGGAACCTGCTCTCAATTAGATTGGCAACTCTGCCGCAAAACTGTGGCGTTTACGAAACTCATAGGGTCCCATTAACGCTCCCCATAATCCCTGCCCTGTCTCAGGATCAACCCCTCGGTCATAGCTCCAAAACTGCTCAGCACTCACTTGAAAGCCCAAGACAACCTGTCGCGTTTGACCGTCATATTGAAAATAACAGCGGGCATCAGGGGGCGGTTGTGCCTCAAAGCGATCGCTCTGGTGGGTAATCGTGAGCACACATCCGGGCAGGCTTTCTAAATCTGAGTGGCTTAACTGACTCAACACGGTTACATTGGCTCCGGCTCCTCGAAATGAGTCCGGTTGTTTGAGTGCCCAATACTGTGCCTGAATCACTCCTGGCTCTGGTTCTTGAAGCATGAGCACCCGCTGTCGATAAGGCTGATCGAGATAGAGAGCATTGGCTTGTTCGGCAAAGATGGCTAAGTTTCCTTGAATTCGTTGCGCTAAGGGACGTTGCCACATCCTGAGATGGACAAACCAAGCCGGATTTTCTCGGGCCTGGAGTTGGTTGTCAAATTCTCCAACCAGCCAATGTGCCAATGTAGTCAATGTAGAGGAGTCAGCCATACGAGATTTTAGATTTACAATTTATGATTTTGGACTGGAGCCTGTCCTAATAACATCACTGGACATTGTTTTCTGCTGGTTTTACAATCCCCAATCTAAAATCCAAAATGCTACGACCACAATAACCCTGTATGAGTCTGCGAGACAATTTACTCACCCACTTGACCCATCTCGTGCGCGATCGCGACCCTTATCTGGCAACTGAAGGACACTTTTATGTGCAGAGCTATATTCAGCAACAGTTTGGGCAATGGGGCGAGGTGACCTCCTACGAATTCACTAGGGTGGGACGAGTGCATCGCAACTGGGTTTTAAATTTGCCAGGGCGAGCTACCCAGTCATCCCCTCAATCACTGATCTTGATTGGGGCACATTATGATGCTGTTCCTGGCTCACTCGGAGCGGATGACAATGCCAGTGGAGTGGCAGCCCTGTTAGAACTGGCGCGCCTGTTGACAATTGAACCTGCCCGATATCCCGTGCAGTTGGTTGCATTTGATTTAGAAGAAAGCGGATTGCTCGGCAGTCAGGCTTATGCGATGCAGCTAGGTCAGCAAGGGCAATCCCTGAGGCTCATGCTCTCACTCGAAATGCTGGGCTATCGCGATCGCACTCCCGGTTCACAACGTTATCCAACGGGGCTGCAATACTTCTATCCTAATCGAGGCGATTTCATTGCATTGGTTGGCAATTGGCAAACGATCCCCGATTTAATGCGACTCAGCCGCAGTATCCGTCGAGTTGGCAAGGTGCCTTGTCAGTGGCTGCCTGCTGGTCAGCGAGGGACTCTAGTTCCTGCCACCCGTCAGAGCGATCATGCCCCCTTTTGGGATCAGGGGTATCGAGCACTAATGGTGACAGACACGGCGTTTATGCGAAACCCTCACTATCACAAAATCAGCGATCGCCTGGAGACACTAGATCTCGATTTTATGACGGGCATTTGTCAGGGCTTGGCTCACGGGGTGCGATCGCTGTAATCGGTACTTAACGTGAATTCGGGATAAGAATTTTGGCGGTTGAAACCGCAACTACAGGAGTAAAACCGACCTGCGTCGGTTCACTCAACCCTTGATTGTCTGTAGTTCGCGAAGGCGAACTTCGCTCTGATAGCTGCGAATTTATTCGCTAGGCTCTTAAACCGAACTGATGTTACTTACTAGTGATGAGTCATTTGCCACGGGTCAAGCGGTGTGGTTCACGGCTTGACTTCTATTCCCTACTCCCAATTACTCTCCATATTTGCCCCATGAGAGAAACCAGGTCACGAGGTAGAGAATAATGACCGAGCCGACGATCGCAGGCACAATTAAGACTCCTTCAACATTCCAATGCAAAACCGCATGGTCTAGTTTGTATTGGTTTCGTACTAGCCAATAGGACCATTGCCCAAACCAGACCCCTGCTAACCCAATAACAATTAATCCAGTCAAGCCACCCGGAACCCGACGTGGGATCAAAACATTCGCGATTCCGGCACAGATTATGGCGATTACAACTTGCACCAACAACTGAGGTACATCCATCTCCTTCTCCAATTGCGTTGGCTCGTTTCAGGTGAAATGAAGTACTGGCGATCAGTAAACTGCTGATATAGCCCTACGCATCAGCGTTGGATAGAGGTTGCGGAGGCGAAGTCCCTGCACAGGGTTTCCACCGTTCGGCTGAGCTTATGTTCGGCTGAGCTTATGATGAAGCTCCTGCAACCCGTCCTAGCTTAAACTCGTATTGCGACATAGCTACTCAATAAGATAAAGCATCGAGCGTAAAGTTTTGCCCCTTACTAGATTTGCCTACTAGAGGTTCTACCCCTATGCCTCATCTGCATTAAATGCCTAACGGGATGAGAGCTGACCGCTGTAGTTTAACTATGACCTGAACTATGACCGTGGTTATGGCTGTCTTATACTCTTAATACAGCCAGCCGATATTATAGTTAGCCCATTAAATTAATTCCCAAGCTCTTCTGAGCGTTGAGCAGCGGCTCGCACAGCCGCAATTAGGGCTGCCCGAAACCCATGTTCTTCCAGTTGGGCGATACCTGCGATCGTGGTGCCCCCTGGACTGGTGACTTGATCTTTGAGAACTGCCGGATGCAAATTGGACTGCTGCACTAGTTCGGCAGTGCCCCGCACCGTTTGAATCGCAAGTTGTAGAGCGATCGCTCTAGGGAGTCCTGCGGCTACTCCTCCATCCGCCAGTGCCTCAATCAAAATAGCGACATAGCCCGGTCCTGAGCCAGATAACCCTGTCACCGCATCCATCAAAGATTCGGGAACTTGTACCACCTCACCAACCGCTTGAAAGAGGGTCTCAGCCGTTTTTAGGTGGTCTGATGTAGCGTGTTGCCCTGGGGCGATCGCCGTCATGCCAGCCCCCACCGTAGCGGGAGTATTTGGCATTGCTCGAATCACAGGTTGCCCTGGAAACGCGGCCTCTAATTTGCTCAACGGCACCCCTGCCAAAATGGAGACCACCAATTGATCGGTGCGAGAGCGGGTTAAACCAGAGACAACGGCCTCAAACACTTGTGGCTTAATAGCCAAAAGCACAACGTCTGCGGTTGATAAAATAACCTGATTATCATCCGTCACTTGCACCCCATATTGCTGCGTCAGCCAGTCTCGACGCTGGGGTTGGGGGTCACTCACCAGCACCTCACGAGGTGCATAAATTTGTTGCACGACGAGACGGGATAAGAGAGCTTCCCCCATTACCCCGCCACCAATTACACCAAATTTTGTTGACAACAGAATTGCCAGCTCCTAAGGAAACATTACAATGCAGCCTGAACTAATGTGCAGCCTGAACTAATACGATCCGAACACTATCTAGCCAAAAAACCTGATTTATCGCAATGCGGCAAACAAAGCTTAAAGCAGTCAAACCTGCTAAGACGATAAATCAACAGGGAACGAGACTCATGAATCGTCAATTGGAACGTTAGAGTGATCAAAAGGACTAACTACTTAAGCCATCCGAGCTTGGTCACCAGTCCACGCGGGGGTAGGAGCCATTGGACGGGAAGGACGCGCTGCCGGAGGCTGTTGTTGCATCGGCACTTCGCCCATTGCACCTAATTGAGTGCTGACTTGAACACAGTTAGGCGTAAACAGGAAGATGCTTTCCCCAATTCTTTCTTGATGACCGTCGATCGCGTAGGTGCCACCTGCAACAAAGTCAACTGCACGCTGTGCTTGATCGGGATCCATGATGGTGAGATTTAAAACAACCGACTTACGTTCGCGCAATGCTCGAATCGCTTGAGGCATTTCTTCAAACGTGCGAGGTTCCATCACAACCACCTCAGACATGCCATTAATTGCACCAGGCATACCGATGACATTGCTCATACCACTGTTCATAGCTGTAACTCCTGGTTCGGCTGAGAGGACTCGTTCGCGCATGCGGCGGCGACGAGGTTCTTCTTCTTGAGCGGGCTGAATATTCTCTTCTTGATAGAGGTTTTGATATTCTTGCCCGTCCATCTCTTCATACTCATATTCATATTCTGATGGGTCATTCAACCCTACAAAATCTCGCAACTTGCTGAAAATATTGTTCACTGTTCACGCTCCATCATCACTAGGTAGATTAGCTAATTAGCTAGGAATTGAGTCTCCACGCAGTTTAAACGCTCAAGGTAGACCGAATTCAGGTTTGTTAAAACTTTCCTGTTGACTTAGGCAGTCAAACGGGACTTAACAAAAAGATAATGTTTATAAGTCCTAATTTAAGCCCAAGACGTCGATTCGTGAACACCCTCTGAAGATGCGTCTAGTTTGAGTCAACAGTATACATCAATTTTATAAATTGACCACCATATTCTCCCTGAAATCGATCTTTTTCCTGCGAATGTGATTGAGTATTGCTCTTTATTAAACAGATTCTCAATTCATTCACTCTACATTACCTGATAAAACTCATTTTTTCAGTAGCTTTGATCAAGCAATCATGATGTTGAGAAGGATAGGGCGATCGCCCAAGATTGACTCACAACTGATCGGCCAATGATCGGTTAAGGAGCTTTCAACGGAAGCGTGATCGATCCAGCCTAAAATCTCTATTTCTAGTAGGGGCGAAGAGCCAGAAAATGGGGCGTTGTAGGGTACAACCTGACATCTTTAAACAGTTGGCAAAACTCTTTGCTTCTTTTTCAATCCTTGTAAACGATCGCTGACACCCACTAATTTTTTAAACAGCAATTGATCGCGATCGCTCTGGCTCTCGGTTTCTGATCAATTACTGGCGTTTACCAAACAAGATCCGCCCTAGGCGAATCATGGTTGTTCCCGCTTGGATCGCTAATGGATAATCATCTGACATCCCCATCGAAAGCTGGTGAATTGATAGAGTTGACCAGCTTTGTTGCTGAATTTGGGTGGCTAGATCATGGGTTTGCTGAAAAATTGAGCGGGTTTCTGAGGGGGTTAACCCATAAGGGGGAATAGTCATCAACCCGACAATTTTGAGGTGTTGGCATTGATCGAGCGCAGGCAAATCAGCCAACAACTCAGAAACAGCCCAGCCGGACTTAGAGTCATCGGGCACGATTTTAACTTGCAGGCAAAGATTAGGAGATTGATGGAGTTCAACCGCTAGTCGGTCGAGTCGTTGAGCCAGCTTTAAATTGTCAACAGAGTGGATCCATTGGAACTGGGCGATCGCCTTTGCCGCTTTGTTACTTTGCAGATGTCCGATAAAATGCCAGGTAATGTCAGGCAAATCTTGTAGTGCGGCTTGTTTAACCGTTGCCTCTTGAATGCGGCTCTCAGCAAAATCTCGCACTCCTGCTTCATAGGCCACTCGCATTGCATCAATCGAGACTTGCTTGCTAACAGCGATTAAGCGAATGGAATCAGGAACAGTTTGACGAATCTGACTGAGGCGATCGCCAATGGTTTCCTTAAGCTCAGGCACGATCATTGAGTTTAGCGATTGAGAGTAACTGTGGGCTATGACCCCTGCCAGCACCATTATTCATGTGGTTTTAAGCAGGTTCAAGCTTTTAGTGTAGGCAGGTTTAGCCCGAAATCTCAACCCCCTGTTGATTACTGAAAGGTTTGACGATGCACCTTTTGCAACTGTTCATATTCTTTGCCTAACCCCTGACGGCGTAAATTGCGGATGCGATTTTCTAATAACAACCGTGCATCCGTTCGGCTGACAGGGTCAAATTGAAAGCCTTCTGGGGTATTGGTGACTAGAAAAAATAACCGTTGGGCATACAGCGTAGCAAATAATTCTTGAGACTCTTCGACAATACAAACCCTATACAACAAACCAAATGTAGGGTGGTTGAGATAGGTTTCCGTGCTCATTGATTTAGATTGTGCCAAAGACTGCTGTGCCAGTGAAGGAACGGGAGACATAGAGCTTTCCTACGCAGAGGGTTGAAGATGAGTTTTTAAAGTGGGCAGCATTCAGGAACGGTATGAGGTCGTTGCTAGAGACCTGAGACGCTTAGATTCGCTTGGTAGAGCAGGGGGCACTCAACGTGTGACGATAGCTTTGATGCCGTTGCTTACGACTCCAAGTTGCAAAACTGGGGGTTAGTTGCAGACTTAGAGCGGTGTGAAGCCGTCTCCCTAAGGGGGTAGTGCTACCGAAAACAGTCAACGATAGGCAATAATTTTTCTTCAAAAAATTTTAAAGATATTTTGTTGCACACGTATCTCAATACTGTATGAGAAATTGTGTCACTACGCTACCAAATTCTCAAGTTTGTCTCTCTTGGTCATCCCTCCGGAGGATTGACAGACTGCAAAACTCTTAATTTTCTAGCGATTTTCTTATCGTCCGCCCCAACTGATCCGGGCTACCCAAAAGAGCGATAAGCCCAGCAGTGCTAGCCAATCTGCCTTCGATAATCGAAACACATGCCACTTGACCTGGTGTTGGTTGGGTGTGGTAAAACCACGCACTTGCATGGCACTGGCAATTTGCTCAGCCCTGACGAGCAGGTTGTCTAAAAGTCGTTCTGCAATCATCAGCCAAACCTGAGTGCTGCCTCTCAGCCCCAATTTTTTCCAGTTGATAGCGCGGGTTCGCACAGACCGTACTAGATTTTGGACTTCCTCCAATACCAAGGGAATGAACCGCAGAGACAACGTCAGGGTTAAAACGATTTCAGTCACTGGGATTTTAAAGCGGCGCAAAGGTTGTAGCAGGATATCCAGTCCAGCAGTGATTTCCTCTGGGGCTGTTGTTAATAGATAGAGATTAGTGCTGTAGATCAATGTAAACAACAGTGTGCTGATCCGAATGGCTAGTTCAACTGAACGACGGGTAATGCGGAGAAACCCTTGTTGAAATAAAACATATTGATAGGAGTCAAACCGTTCTAGAATGCTTGCCACTCCAGTCGCCGCCGGGCTGACTGTTGGTTCAGGGGCGATCGCCCCATCAGAAGAAGTGCGTTGTGGTGCTCCTGATGTCGTTGCGGATGTTGATTCAGGGAAGGCAAACGACAGTTCTTCAACAGGTAGCCGAGGTTGATAATCGACATTCAACCCGTCTGGAGCCAGTAACGTGGCAAAAAAGAGCAGAAAACTAAAAATCAGCACCAACCCCATTTGGTTACGCCAAACTCGAAACGGAATCAGGGTGGTGAGGGTCAACAACAACAGCCAACCCACTAACGACAATCGCCAATAAGAACTTGCTGCGATGGGAGTGAGCAAAAACGTTAAGAGCCAAGCTAACTTGACACGAGGATCAAGCCGATGCAACCAACTGATGGGTTGTTCTAGGTAAAGCCCAATGGGGAGCGATCGCAGCAGATCCATGAGTCAAAAGAAGGATGAACAATGAAGGATAAAGGCTAAGAAGCGGAACTAAACCTGAAGATGAAAGATAAAGGCTAAAAGCAGAGATCAATACAGCCCATAAACAATAACACAGCTCTATTTTCCATCTTTTACTCCTCATCCTTTAGCCTTTATCTCCTTACACCTTCGTTGCCCGATTAGCAGTATTGCGTTCGACCTCCCGCAGTTTTTTGCTGCGCCACAACAAGCGCATGGGGGTGCCCGTGAAACCCAAACTCTTGCGAAACTGTCGCTCAATATAGCGGCGGTAGTTGTCGTTAAATAACTTGGCTTCGTTGGTAAAGAGAGCGATCGAAGGCGGTTGGCTAGAAACTTGAGTGCCGTAGTAAATCTTGCCCTGTCGCCCCTGGCGAGTGGTTGGGGGAGAATGCCATCTTGCAGCGTCTTCTAACACTTCGTTAATGACAGAGGTGCTGACCCGACGTTTGTGTTGTTCTGCTGCTGTGTTGACCAACTCGATGATCTTTTCAACCCGCTGTCCGGTGAGGGCACTGATATAAATTGTCTCTGCCCACTCCATAAAATTGAGGCGATCGCGTATGCCTTTGTCAAACTCATAGATCGTATGAGAATCCTTTTCAACCGCATCCCATTTGTTGACGACAATGACGCAAGCTCGACCTTCTTCGGCAATGCGACCAGCCAATTTTTGATCCTGCTCGGTGACACCATCTAGAGCATCAATGACAAATAAGACGACATCTGACCGACGAATCGCCTTAAAGGAGCGGTTGATGCTAAAAAACTCGGTGCCATATTCAATTTGCTTTTTCTTGCGAATTCCAGCTGTGTCAATCAGGCGATATTGTTGCCCCTGACGCTCTACTACCGTGTCGATGGCATCTCGCGTGGTGCCTGAAATAGGGCTAACGATCGCCCGATTTTCTCCTACGAATGCATTGAGCAAGCTAGATTTGCCAACATTGGGTCGCCCAATGATAGCCACCCGAATTTCATGAGTCTCTTCTAAAGCATTTGTAGAGGGTAAATAAGTGACGAGTTGATCTAAGAGGTCGCCTGTGCCGTTGCCATGAATTCCAGAGACGGCATAAGGTTCTCCTAAACCCAAACTCCAAAATTCGGCGGCTTGCACCAACCCTTGCTCTACCGATTCACATTTATTAACAGCGAGTAGCACAGGCACTGATTGCTGACGCAACCAAGTAGCGATTGTCTCATCTGCTCCGGTGGGCCCAACTTGCCCATCCACCACCATGATGGCAACACTGGCTTCAGCTAACGCCGCCATAGCTTGTTGCCGAATCAGGGGCAAAAACTCAGTGTCATCATCAAACACCAAACCACCTGTGTCTACGACCAAAAAGTCGCGATCGCCCCAAAATGCTTCTTTATAGGTGCGATCGCGCGTCACCCCCGGTTCATCATGCACGATCGCCTCTGTCACTCCCGCTAAGCGATTAACAAGAGTTGATTTACCGACATTTGGACGACCAATAATAGCGACAACGGGGAGAGGCATAACAGCACAGAAAAGATAAAAAACTTGTGTGCCTATTCAGGCACTTCTTCCATTGTTGCTTAGATTTTTGCTATCTGCCTGCAAAAATTCTATAGAGCTACAAAAAACAAGAGTCATCCGAGATAGTTTGAGGTGCTGCTTAAGGTAGTAGTTGAGCCATGACGCGAAGGCTATACCTCGTTCAAAGCTTAGACCGGAAGCTCTCGCAGTGCGGCTTGTGCCTCTCGCCGCAATCCTTTGGCAATCCGAAATAGCTCCTGTCCGGTGTGCAGATAGTGTTCATCGTAACTAGAGGTAAACCGCTCTAGTTCGTCGATGCCATCCCCGACTTGATTGAGGCAGTAATAGAGATGAGCCGCTACCCCTGCCACATTAGAAGGATTGGGAATAGAGCGAAAGAGGGATTGGGCTTTTTGCAGGAAATCACGGCACTCCTCCAAATACAACAAAAACTCCTCTAGCAGTTCATCATCAAAGGGATCAGCCGCCAGGTCGTCAATCTGGTCTTGTAGAGGATTCAAGATTTGGTTGAGCAACCGATTCACAGGTTGATAAACCCGATTGAGCCATAACTGCAACTGCTCATCACTGTCATGTCCGGTTTGGCGACGACGATGACGATTTTGGGCGGCGGTTGTGCGTTCTTGGCGATCGCGCCGAATGGCCTCAATATCGATTCCACCGTGAGTTTGATAGCTGAGATGCTGATCATAGCTGTGTCGCCGTTGAGGATCACCCAACACCTCATAAGCTGCATTAATGCTGGCGATGCGATCGTGATTGCCCCCATCCTGATTGACATCGGGATGGTGTTGCTTGACCAGACGGCGATAGGCTTGTTTGATCTCCGCCTGACTCGCCGCCGAATGAATATCCAGCGTGTCGTAATGATTAGAATCCGTCATGACTTTATTTTAAACACAGCAGTAGCAGGAGTGCTGGGTGTTGAGTCGTGAATCGTCAGGGATCAACCGTTCATGATGATACTTAAGTCCTGACCATAATTCAGCTTCATTCTTTCCCATTCCCCGCTTCCCCCATTAGCGGGGTTGTCAGCACCGACTATGAGGGCTTAAGCTGACACAATTCTTGTGTCTATAGGGTTTTGCATGTATGGCAAGAATTAAAACGACCCAGGCTGATCTGGCGGGTAACACGTTTGGCAATGCTCGCAATCTCGGTTTGTTTCGAGATAACAGCGTGATTGTGGATGATTCAGTAGGGACGAACGATCGGGCTGATTTTTATCGGTTTACCGTGGCCCGACGCTGCACAGGCACAATTGCCCTGACGGGGTTGCGCTCAAATGCGGATGTTGAAATCTATGATCAAAATCGTCGCCGAGTTAATCTCTTAAATCGAACGGGGACTGCCTCAGAATTCACCACAGGGATTGCCCCTCGTGGAGTCTATTACCTCAAGGTGATCCCTCGTGGAGCCGGGGAAACCACATATCGGTTAACCATTTTAACGGTAAAAACCTGATCGTCGTTGACCCAGGTGAAACTCTGTCTGATCCCCGGCTTTTGGTGATGACATCAAACCTCTTGAAGTCGGTTCCCAACAGAAGCCGGGGATCAGTCTCACAACTGACTCATGACTAGTGACTCATGACTAGTGACCTCGATAAATCACGAACTCACGAACTCACCAACTCAGGTGCAGTCTCAACCACCTGTGGCTCCTCTTCAGGCAATCCCAAAATCCGGCGATAAACCTTGATATATTCTCTAGCAGAGTTTTCCCAACCAAAGTCAGTCAACATGCCCCGTTGTTGTAACGCCTGCCACTCTGGTTTGTAGTGAAACCCTTCCCACGCTCTGACAATCCCGGTATAAAGGTCAAGCGGTTCATAGCGATCGAAACAATAACCTGTTCCCGCTTTTGCAGCAGGATCATGATGTTTGACTGTATCGACTAAACCCCCAGTCCGGCGCACAATAGGCACACAGCCATAGCGCATAGATAGCATTTGACTGATGCCACACGGCTCAAAGCGCGAAGGCATGAGAAACGCATCACACCCGGCATAAATCCGGCGGGCTAGTCCATCGCTTTGCAAAAAGTAGGCGGCAATGCGGCCAGGAAAGCGAGACGAGAGTTGCCACAGTTGAGTTTCATAGTAGCGATCGCCCGATCCTAAGACGACAAATTGAGCATCACTGTAGGACATAAAGCGATCGAGGATTTGCAAGATCAAATCCAATCCCTTCTGCTCGACTAATCGTGACACCATGCCCAACAGAAACGCTTTAGAGTTAACTTCTAAACCCACCTCTTCTTGCAGAGCAATTTTGTTAGCAGCTCGTTTGTCGATTGTCTCAATCGTAAACGGTTGAGCAATTTGCTTATCTTTAGCAGGATCAAACAACTCCGTATCAATGCCATTGAGAATACCCGTCAATCTGCCACTGATAAAGGATAATAGACCCTCAATCGTTTCACCGTATTCTGCGGTTTGAATTTGTTGAGCATAGGTGGGTGACACGGTGGTCACGACGTCAGCAAACTGGACGGCAGCGGCCATGACGTTATGCCCTTGCATATACCAGGGACACCAAGTCATTTTTTCTAATTTCCAACGCCAGGGTCCCTGATAGGCCAGGTTGTGAATAGTAAATACCGATGAGATATCAGGAGATTGATGCATCCACACTGGAATCATGCCCGTATGCCAGTCATGACAGTGCACAACTTCTGGCTTCCAATAGTTCCAGCAAAACTCAGCGGCTCCATTAGAAAATAGTGTAAATCGCCAGTCTTCGTCTTCACCCGAATAAATGCGGCGAGGGTTAAACGACGGATGCTTGAACAGATAAAGTGGCACATCTGAGCCAGGGAGAGTGGTTTGATAAACCTGGAAGCTTTGAAACATGGCTGAGCCATACCAAATGGGCTCAGTGGGGATCTCAACTTTATCGGGCATAAACCCGTAATAGGGCAAGAAGATACGGACATCATGCCCCATCCTTCTCAACACTTTGGGTAACGCACCGACGACATCTCCCATGCCTCCGACTTTAGCCACAGGAGCCGCTTCTGCTGCAACAAACAAAATTCGCATTGCTGTCTAAGTCCCCAAAACAGTGGTATTGGCTGTGGCGATGCAAAGCCGTTTCCTCGGATGAGATAACCGCCCCTGAGGGATCACTCTCTCTGCTGATCGCTCAGCTATCTAAAACCCTATCAACTTTTTGTAACCTTTTCGTAACTCGACTCAGAGAAATCAGGGGCAATGCCTGCAAAAAGCGGGGCGACCTCAAGCTGATTGAGAGCAAACCCCGCTTTTATAACGATGATGAGGTAATCAGGAGCGATCGCCAACCGAGTGATTAACTCCGCTGAATCGTGGCAAAAATCTCATCTAAAATGGCTTGTGCCCCTTGTTGCTTGAGTCGATGAGCTAAGTCAATCCCCAGTTGTTCGGCTTGCTCTGCTGAACCCGTCACACGATCTTTAATCAACCGTTGTCCGTCTAGACTGGCAACCAAGCCAACCAGGGTTAACGTATCTCCCTCTAACTCAGTGTTGACGCCAATCGGCACCTGACAGCCACCCTCTAACTCTCGCAAAAAAGAACGCTCAGCATAACACCGTAAGGCGGTTGGCCGATGCTCTAGTTCTTTTAATAAGGTCAAAACTTCAGTATCATCAGCACGACATTCAATGCCCAATGCCCCTTGCCCAACCGCATGAAGTGATATATCGGGTGGCAATACCTGATGAATGCGATCGCTCATGCCCAAACGGTGCAACCCAGCCGCCGCCAAAATGAGGGCATCATATTCCCCAGAATCTAATTTTTGGAGGCGAGTATTCAAGTTTCCCCGAACATCTTTGAATGTCAAATGAGGATAGTGGTGCCGCAGTTGAGCCAATCGCCGCAACGAGGAAGTACCAATAACCGCCCCTTCAGGTAAGGTATCGACCTGTTTATCGTGATGTTTGGCATGAACCACCAGTGCGTCAGCCGGATTTTCGCGCTCAGTAACACAGCCTAGGACTAAGCCATCGGGCAATCGGGTTGGCAGATCTTTGAGAGAGTGAACCGCAAAATCAATATCTCCATTGACCATGCCAACTTCAAGCTCTTTGGTAAACAGCCCTTTATCACCAATCTTAGCGAGTGCCACGTCTAAAATCTTGTCACCATGTGTACTCATGGTATGAACGTCAAAGACTCGGTTGGGAAACGCTTGTTGCAACTGCTCTTGCACCCAATGGGTTTGAACTAGAGCAAGCTGACTTTTGCGGGAACCAATCCGAATCGTGCGAGGGAGACTTGCAACCATTTTGTGAAGCGCTGTTTAGAAATACAGTGAAATATTAAACCAATGGGCGTTTAGCCACTCATTCAAGCTTACCGCAGTGTGTAACCTGGCAAATTGCTTTGCTCAAGAATACAAAACTTGTAACAAGGTTTTGTCTCACCTCCATCGGCCAGTTGTCAAAACCCAGTCATAGCAGGCTTAGAGGATATTTTTTATTTTCCTTAAGAGTTTATAAAATGCCTGAGATGCCCATAAAAATTACTTCAGACCCCGTAGATCTACGAAGACAATCGATTTTTTAAGAAAAGAATAGTTAAATGCTCGGATCGCAAATTGGATACTGATCAGACATGATGTTGCACAGGTGCAGTTACCCTATTTAGTTCCTATGGAAATCCTTCTTGCAATCGTCATGTTCGTGACCTCAACGATGAGCACTTCCATTAATCAGCACGTATTGATTGACTTTCAACTCAAAAACCCACCCTGTGATCGAGCTATCTATCCAAGCTGTAATTAATTTCGTTTAGTGCGATCGCTTGCTTGTCTCGAATACTTTTTATACTCTTTCACAACCTTTTCACAACTCTTTCACAACTTCTGACTGGACTCATCCATCAGCAAGGATCAGCAACGGGTTTGTAAAAAACTCTCAAGTTGAAAGATGAGAGCTTTTACAAACTATTTCAAGCTTCTATAAACCTGTTTTTTAGATAGACTCTCCCCGGAAATCTGCCGCTACGCCATAGATTTTTATTCTGAACTATAGCCGTCCTAAATCATTTGTGAAATTAGGAGGTTGTGAGGTTGTGAGAGTCGCACCCCTCCGGGGTGCGACTCTCACAACCCATTTAGGATTGCTATATCACCGTACTACTTTATAAAGCAGTACGGTTTTTTATGATTACACCTATTACCTTCTATTACCCTTCTGATAGATGGCACAGGTTCACAAGAGGGTTTGCAAAATCTTCCTGAGAGCATGAACTGTGCCTCAACTAAGTAGCGACTGATTAAAAGTAGTGTGATCTGAAAGCCCAAAAATTGCTAGAAAGCAACTGTCTGGTATTCGTGATCAATGGGTCATCGCTAATAGCAGAGTAATCAAGCACACTTAACTCTCAAGCTGTGATTAGATGAGTTGTTTACATCTCTCACAACCCATTTAGGATTGCTATAGATAGCAGAGAGATTTTATGAGAGAGAAATGCTGCCACAATTTTTCTCATCATTTAAACTAGCTGGTTATAAGTAGAGAACCTCATTAAACTCAGTTTAGAATTCGGGTTTTGACTCCATTTAACTCGCTGTCAGAGAGATGAGAGCGGTGAGACTTCGGCGTGAGCTTAATTGAACGCGCAGTCGAAACGCATCTTACAATTAATGACTCCCACCTATTGATTGGGGTAGCCCTAAACAAGTAAGGATATGCCCCGCTCATCGCAGCGTATCCTTACTCAAAAATCATTACTTTTAGACGACTACCCTTATTTGTTATAGGTTGCAACCAAAAGTATCAGGATATCCTCAATTTTGATTGAAAAGAGCATGTAAGAGCAATGCTGAATCAGTGTTTTGGAAGTTGATGCACTGATAGAAGCAGTGGCTTTCGTTTAAGATGCAAGTAGCCTATCCGTTGGCAGTTACAGTTCAATACTTTCTGATTTACGCCTTCAACGAGGTCAAATTGCAGCAGCCCCCTCTCTCAGTAGAGCGACAAACAGCCTCCAAGCAGTCAAAAAGATACAATCAACCAGTTAGCCTACGGGTCAAGTTGCTAATCGGTTTTAGTATCGTATTTAGCATTGTCTTTGCGGGTGCTTTCTACTGGTTCTATACATTTGCAACTGCCAAGATCATGACTCGGCTAAAAGCTGACATGAGAACAACATTGATTGGCGCAGCGGCTGGAGTGGATGTTGACGAGTTAATGGCACTTTACGCAGAGGGAGAACGCAATCCCAGTGGTTTTTCAAGCGACTTGCGCTATATCAATCAATTGCGCTGGTTTCAAACGGTGCATTCAGTTGAGCCACGAGTTTGGCTCTATTCCTATGCTGTGGGTACGGCACGCAACAATCGCCGAATAGGGGCACCAGCCGTTAAACCTGATCAATTAGAAATTGTCTATTTAACTGATTTATGGTCTGTGTATGACCCGTCGAAAGCGGCTCGATTTTTGCAGGCTGATGTCCCCAGTCCAGTCACTTACCAAGTCTTGCGAGAGGGTGAAATTGTTGAAACTCCTAAAATCTATACCGACCAATGGGGAACTTGGTTGTCGGCATTTGCCCCGTTAAGAGACGAGCGTGGCGAAATTGTAGCCGTTCTGGGATTAGACATTCAGGCAGACTATGTGCATCAAGTGCAGACCGAAGTTCGGAGCCTTGTTTTGATTTCATTTGTCATTACCTATGCCGTTCTATTTATCTTGATTTACTTTTTGTCGGGGGCGTTGACTCAGCAGTTGACTGAGTTAACAGAGTCTGCTAAGCGCATTGGAGATGGAGCCTATAGTCTGGATCTGTCATCTCTCACAAAAAGCCCTTTTCCAGATGAGCTAAACACCCTGGCACAAGTGTTTGAGACGATGGTAGACAGCATTCGCACGCGTGAGCACATGATTCGCCAGGGCAAGCAAGCAGAATATGAGATGCAATTGGCACTGCAAGAAGAGCGGGAGTTGAATGAGTTAAAGTCTCGGTTTGTCTCGATGGTGTCTCATGAGCTACGCACCCCATTGACGGTCATTCGGACGTCTCTTGAATTGCTAGAGCGTTATCACGATGTTGTCACTGAGTCTAAAAAGCGAGAATATTTTCAACGGAGTCAGATGGCGGTGCAAAACATGACTCAATTGTTAGAAGATGTTTTGACGATTGGCAAGGCAGATGCAGGTCGATTAGAGTTTAACCCGACCACGCTTGACCTCAAGCAGTTTTGTTATGAAATTGTGGAAGAGATGCAAATGGGGGTGGGCAGCAATTATGAGATTGCTTTTGCGGCTGAAGGAGACTGTGCAGAGGTAAAAGCGGATCCAAAACTATTGCGATCGATTTTGACAAACTTGCTCTCTAACGCGATTAAATATTCACCCATTAAGAGCATTGTGACGTTTCACTTATCGTGTGATCAGTACAGTGCTGTTTTCGTGATTCAAGATGAGGGCATTGGAATTCCCTCGGATGATCAACCTCGCTTGTTTGAGCTATTCCACCGGGCTAGTAATGTCAGCACCATTCGTGGAACAGGGTTAGGTCTGGCGATCGTTCGAGAGTGCGTTGCCCATCATCAAGGAACCATCACCTTTACCAGTAAAGAAGGGATAGGGACAACCTTTACAGTGACGTTGCCTCTCCGTTCAGACCTGCCTCCAGAGTTGTTGGTGATAACCTGATGCAGGGTGTTTTAAGGATTGGAGTGAGGCTTGGACTGGTCTGAGGGAGTGGAGGTGTCAAACACGGAGGCGATCGCGTAAAAAACTCCAGCAAACAATAAAAACAGCATTAAAGGCACTAATCCGGCAAATGGAGCGACGACAAACAGGATCGCTAAAAACACCAATAAACCTTTGATTAAGGGATTGTTGAACATAGCTGTGGTGGGTTTGGGTTGACGACCTCACAGTAGATCTCTGAAATGAAGTTAACCTCTAACGTAAGCTACATTTATATCGATAGCATGATCGAGGTTAGGTGTGACTGGCATTCTACCCCCAGAAGTTTCCGGTTCTGTTAATTATGTGGATGTTGCTGCTGCTGCCGAGCGGCTGATGGGGGTTGCCAATCGCACGCCTGTGATGACATCACGCACCGTGGGCGATCGCACTCAGTGTCAGATCTTTTTTAAGTGCGAAAACTTCCAGCGCACCGGGTCGTTTAAGTTTCGGGGGGCTTACAATGCCTTGTCTCAACTGACTCCAGAGCAACAACGACACGGCGTGGTGACTTATTCCTCTGGTAATCATGCTCAAGGTATTGCCCTGGCAGGTCAATTACTGGGCATTCCCACCACCATTGTGATGCCACGGGATGCGCCTTTGGTGAAGCAAGAGGCAACACGAGGATATGGGGCAAATGTGGTGTTGCATGATCGGGCTGAAGCCAAGCGGGTGGAATTGTGTCAACAACTAGCCCAGGAGCGCGGTATGACGATCATTCCTCCCTATAACCATCCTCATGTGATCGCTGGGCAAGGCACGACTGCTAAAGAACTGGTTGACGAAGTTGGCACACTTGATGTTCTGTTGGTTTGTTGCGGTGGAGGTGGTTTGCTGTCAGGATGTGCGATCGCCACTCGTGCCCTCTCTCCTCATTGTCGAATTATTGGGGTAGAACCAGCCACGGCTGATGATGCGGCGCGATCGTTCCGCACTAAAACCCTGCAAACGATTTATAACCCAGAGACGATCGCCGATGGTGCGCGAACTCCTGCCTTAGGGAGCCTCACGTTTCCGTTGGTATTGCACTATGTGGATGAGATCGTCACTGTCTCCGATGAGGCTCTGCTGCGGACGATGGCATTTTTTTGGGAACGCCTCAAAATCGTGGTGGAGCCTACTGGGGTGTTGGCAGCAACGGCTCTGTTAGAGGGCATTGTTAACCCTGCCCCTGGTGCTCGCGTTGGGGTTGTAATTACCGGGGGCAATGTTGATTTGCGACGGCTTAGCCAATTGTTTGCTTAATCCTCAATTTCACCACAGGATCTAGGTCGTTGAAACCACAGGTTTCCCCGTCAGCTCCAGTGAGCCGCAAACGTAAGCCCTATATAGCCAGGAATGAATCGGTGAGGCTCATACCCAAGCTGATATGAGTTGGCTGACAGGAGTAGGTTGACCCTAGTTGACTGCCGCAACAACGCGATCGCCACCATTGAGATGGGCAACTTCCACCGCTGGCAAGTCTTGAAACAGAACCGTGCTGAGATAGCGTTCGCCAAAGCTAGGTTGCACAAAGACCACCAATTTTCCAGTATTTTCTGGACGCTTGGCGACCTGAATAGCCGCAAACAACGCTGCCCCCGAAGAAATGCCAGACAATAGCCCTTCTTCTCGTGCCAAACGACGGCTAAAGGTAATGGCTTCTTCGCTACTGACCGGAATCACTTCATCGATCAGGTCAGTTCTCAAAACCTGAGGCACAAAGCCTGCACCGATGCCTTGAATTTTGTGAGGGCCAGGATTGCCACCTGATAAGACAGGGCTTTCTTTAGGTTCAACGGCGATCGCCTTAAATTCAGGCTTTCGTTGTTTTAGCACTTCTGCAATGCCAGTAATGGTGCCACCCGTTCCAACTCCAGCGATCAAAATATCGATCTGTCCATCTGTGTCTGCCCATAGTTCTTCGGCAGTGGTTTCCCGGTGGACTTTAGGGTTTGCTGGGTTGGCAAACTGTTGCGGCATAAAAGCATTCGGTAACTCATTCACAATTTCGGTTGCCCGTGCCAATGCTCCCTTCATGCCCTGTGCACCAGGAGTCAGCTCTAACTGTGCGCCATAGGCCTTTAACATGGCCCGTCGTTCCAGGCTCATAGTTTCAGGCATCGTCAAAATCAGTTGATATCCCTTCGCCGCCGCAACCATCGCTAAAGCAATTCCAGTATTGCCAGAGGTCGGTTCAACCAAAATCGTCTTACCCGGAGCAATGAGTCCAGCCTCCTCCGCCACCTGCACCATGCTCACCCCAATTCGATCTTTAACCGAAGCCGCAGGATTCATGCCCTCTAACTTAGCAACGACCTGTGCCACAGCCCCTTCTGATTGAGGAATCCGGTTTAAGCGCACCAGAGGTGTCTTCCCAATCAATCCTGTAACATCGTTTGCAATTTGCATAGCTGAAACTCCTTCTGTAAGGGGGAAACAGGATTTATGATGCTTACTGAATCCCACATTCCCCAAGTAATCCTTTGATAATCATTATACTCCGGTAAGCCGATGAGAGAATCGGAGTTAATAAGGATTTAAGAATACAGCATTCGCTTCGCACTTTAGATTCTCAGATTTATATTCTCAGAATTGACATATAACCCTCTTGAGAACTGTGGCTAAAGATACTGAGTCTTTTATGTAACATTTCTCTATGAGATTCTCCTCACATTTTTTCTCCTTAGTATTCCAAATTACATATCGGCTTATCTGGCTCTGATACGGTCAGGCTGCTACGGTCTTGTTTTGATTTTTGGTGTGAGGATAAATGCATAAATATTCGTGGTACATGCTGTTGATCAGTTCAACAGTGTTTATTTCCCATTGGATGACTTCAGCTCCAGCTCTGGCAGCTGAGGTGTCTGTTGATACTTCAGCAGTGGTGGCAATAGAGCCTAATCCTTTAGATGCTGAGTTGGTAGGATCTGCCAATGAACCTGTAACTAGCAGTGAACCGGTCACTCTGGTAGGTGATTCTCTGCCTCAGACGGTTACAGTTGAAGACACATTGGCGGCTTCTTCGCTAGAAACGCCTGATCCGCTCAGCGTTGTAGATCCTCTACAAGTGGTTGAGGATGAAGATGGTTTAGCGCAAGTAACCTCGGTTTCTCAACTCTCTGATGTTGAACCAACCGCTTGGGCGTTTCAGGCACTTCAGAGTTTGGTCGAGCGTTATGGTTGCATTGCTGGCTACCCCGATGGCACCTTTCGGGGCAATCGCACCCTGACTCGCTATGAGTTTGCAGCGGGTTTGAATGCCTGTCTCGATCGAGTGAACGAACTCATTGCCGCAGGTCTAGCCGATGCTGTCACCGCTGATGATCTGGCAACCATTCAACGGATGCAAGAGGAGTTTGCTGCGGAACTGGCGACTCTGAGAGGCCGAGTCGATGCGCTCGAAGGACGGACTGCGGAACTAGAAGCCAACCAGTTTTCAACAACGACTGTGCTGCGGGGCTTGACCTGGTTTAACCTGACGGGTGCTTTTGCAGATGGCGATATTCAAGTAGAAACCTCTGATCTCTCAGCTCCATCTGTCATTCGACCGGCAGGACGCGATCCGGTCACGGGGCGTCCCCTGGTTGCTACAGTCGAAGACGATCCAGAGATTACCTTTAGTTATTTGACCTGGTTGACCCTCTCTACGTCTTTTACTGGAAAAGATAACCTGGTGACTCAACTAGCTGTCGGTAACGGTGATTCACCGGCTAATGCCTTTGCATCGGCAGGTCTGTACAACACCTTTGGAACTCCGTTTACTGATCAAACAGCGGGAGTTGATATCGGCTCCAGCACGGTGATTGTTCGCGAAATCTTTTACTCGTTTCCCATTACCGATTCGTTGCAAGCCGTGGTTGGTCCGCGAATCAACTGGTATCGCTATTTTGACAACAATCGCTTCACCTTTTTCTTGACGGGTGCGAGCAGCTTTAACTCTGGTGGCAGCACGCTGCTCAATACGATTGACCGGGGTTCGGGTGCGGCACTGTTATGGAAAATTAACGATCAGTTTCGTCTGAATGTGGCTTATCTAGGTGAGAATGACGAGTTTTTGCCGAGCGGTTTGTTTAACACCTCTTCTGACCCTAGCCAGGGCTTGTTTGGTGGAACCAATACGATTACTGCTGAGGTGACATTTTCGCCTAGCAGTGACTTTAACTTGAGGTTGCTGTATAACCGCTCGAACCTGAATGCTTTGTTTGGACAGGTTGGGGGTGCGCCTGGGGAGCCAATTTATGGGTTGTTGGATGACGGCAATGGTGGAGCACTGAATGATGCAACGGCTGACACTTTCAGTGCTAACTTTGACTGGTTGGTGACTCCTACAATTGGGTTGTTTGGACGCTATACCTATGGCATCACCCATATTGAACCGGGTGATGTCGATGCTCAGGCCGTTCAAGGAGGTATTGCCTTCCTGGATCTGTTGAAGGAAGGGTCACAGTTGACTCTGTCTTATATGATTCCCTTCTCTGTCTTGGATGGACACGATCTTTTGGTATCAGGATCGGGTGATGGTGGAGTTCAATACGAATTTGAAGCCACCTATTTCTATCCCTTGACTGACAATATTGCGCTGGTTCCTGCTTTCTACATTATTGGTAATGCCAATAATTTTGATAGCAATCCCACAATTTATGTGGGCAACTTGAGAACGCAGTTTAGCTTCTAGAGTGCCTCTTTAGATCTGATCTAAACAGCATCTAGGGTTTAGGGGTAGAGTATTTGCACGATCAATCTAGATTTGACACTCTCGATCTGGAGGCAAATGCTTTGCCCCTCTTTCAAGCTTTTGAAAGAGGATGGCGATCGCCTCTCCCTATCGGGGTTCTAGCTGCAAATCCCACAATATTTCTTGCACTTCCATCACTTTTTGAGCATTGTTTTGAGCTGTAAACAAGGCTTTTGCTGTGTTTAAGCTTTCACTGGCGGCTTGAGCCTGCTTACTGCGATAGAGGGCCATTCCCAAGCGATAGTGGGCGTCAGCATCGTTTGGATTATGTTGGGCGATCGCTTTTAACTGGGCGATCGCTTTTTGTTCTCTGAGCAAGGAGGGACTGGGCAAATGGCTGATCAAATCAACCTCTGATGGGCTAGAGGAGTGAGTCTGAGCCGAGGCTAAAAATACCAGAATTTGTTCTAAAAGATGTTGCTGGCTTTTGTGATTGGCCATGTAACTGGAGGTCAAGGGCAATAACTTGTCTGACTTGAGCACAAGCACAATGCGCGATTCATGAACAGTCTTACCTTTGCTACGCGATGTCGATTTTGACAGTCTAGCCCTTTCAATCTCGTCTAGAGGACAAGTCACGGTTTGAGTGTGAAAAAGCCGTTGATGGTGAATCCAGACGCTGCCTTTTGGTTTGTCAAAGACACACTTGCTGGTGGTGGCAAAGATGATCAAGCTAACCCCAATAACAACCACAAGACTGCCACCGGGTAAAAGGTTTAGGCGTCCATCTTGTTGAACGAGTAACGTGGTTTCGTTAGGGTTATTGAGAAATGCATTGATTTGGGCCGCGATCGCTTCTGTGCTAGGGCGATCAGTCGAGAGCTCGCCCCATCCAATCGTTTCGGTTTGGGTTTGCAAGATGACCGTGTAGTGATCTGTCTTTTGAATGGAGGTGACATTGACCGTTGCACCCTCAATCACCTCTAGAGGCAGGGTGCGAGAGGAAAAACTGAGGAGTCTTTTGTGGCTGAGTTGACAGGTTCCTTGAGTGGGTTGAATGCGATCGCAGCGCAGAGTGGACTGTTCTCCTGAGAGGGTAATCAGCAAACCCACGAGAGCAAATATACCACCTGCTATCCACCACCCTAAGGGACGATGGCGCAGAACCAACCGATCGGGGGTTTGCTCAAGGATCTTCATGGATTACTCCAGTCCAGTAAGGATTGTTCGTGTTTTTAGTTTGCCCACTTAACAGAGGCGATTAAATTGCTTACACAAAATTATTTGGTTTGACTCTCCTGATGTCGCTATAGCAACTGTCAAGACAGTTGATCTGAGGAGGTTTGGGGGCAAAGCCCTAGCCAGGGGTGCACCCCGTTCTAACCGATTCTTGGGTGATATTGCATCAGCCGGATTGGGATTACACTCAGTCTTCTGCCCATCTTGATGGATTCATTTTGTACTACCACTACTGTTGGGCAAAAACCAGAATATTGTTGTGAAGCTTTATTTATGGGGCAAGGTTTATAGATAGGGGTGCCGCCAAGAATGGCAATCTCAAAAGAGAACGAGGATAGCAAAGATCAGAAACAGAACGAGAGAGGCGATCGCTATGACGGCTACTTGAAACAGGAGCCAAACCATGATTGCTTTTAGCCCACTCAGCCAGCGATGGGAATGTTGACGCCACCGTTTAACTTTTGGGATGTTGATCAGTTGTTTTTGCAAGCTGACACAGCGGATCCAATGCTTTTGCTCTGAATAAAAACCAGTTGTCAAAGGATTTTGGTATCCTCTAGCTTTGTAAAAATCGACTGTTGCCAGGGATGAGATAACGTTCACGATGGCATATCCACGCTCAATCCCAATGTGCTCAATCGCCTCTAGTAGTTGGCTGCCTACTCCTTGCCTGACAAATCTCGGATCGACATAGATCCCAGAAATCTGAGGCTTCAACGCCATAATTGCGGCATATCCAATCAATTCTCCCTC
This sequence comes from Oculatellaceae cyanobacterium bins.114, assembly GCA_033764315.1. Lineage (GTDB taxonomy): Bacteria > Cyanobacteriota > Cyanobacteriia > Elainellales > Elainellaceae > FACHB-1407. Next base: position 64,149 of record JANRJA010000203.1, on the reverse strand, counting down.
ATATTCTGCAATCACCCTGATTTCGTCTTCTGCTGTTCGAGCTGTTGCCTGACTCCGCACGAGAGACTCCACCTGAGTAGAATCGTAGGTAAACGATAAGGCTCTCAGCGCAGCGGTCTGGACTTCAAGAATTTTGTCTAAATCGTCCGGGTGCGATCGGCGGATTTGAACATTTAACATACCCGTCTAAACACATGTTGCATGTGTCATGGCTAAATCTCTACCATTTAATTCACGTCAGGTCTCGCCATTTCTGAAATGTTAATCGCTCAACCTTAACTCAGGGGATTGAGGTGTGCTTCTAACCCTTCCTTGCAGATGGCGGAAGCCTGCTACCCACTTCCCTGGCTTCCTATGCTTCATCCTGTCGCGCCGCATTAGGTTGAGCAACTGAAGGAATCGCCAAAGGTAGTGTCAGCCAAAAGGTTGACCCCTGACCTGGAGTGCTATAGGCTCCGATTTCGCCGCCGTGAGCGGTGATGATTTGGCGACAGAGATATAGCCCCAAGCCAATTCCAGTGGAATGCCGTGACTTTGGACCACGGGTATAGCGTTGAAAGAGGCGATCGCACACGTCCTTAGTCATGCCCATGCCCGTGTCATGTAGCGTAAAGCGCACCATCTCTTCTTCTGAGGTGGCATCGAGGGTGATGTGAATGCCGGGGGGGTTATGGTGCAACGCATTCGTAATCAAATTTTCAAACACCCGCCGCAGATGCACGGGGTCAGCATTGACCAGCGGCAAGTTGGGGGGTACTTGATTAGTAAACGTGGCTTGATTTTTGAGAATGATGGGTTCTAGATCTTCAACGATCACTTGGGTCAACAGGCTCAGTTGCACCAGTTCATAATGCAACGTCACGCCTCTGGTTTCACTGGAGTGCGCTTGCAACAGAGAGGTAATCAAGTGCAGTTGGTGCTCGCTGCTCTGCATCATGCGTTCTAAAATAGAGCGCGAAATCGGCATCGGATCCCCTGCTTGATTCAGCAAATTTTTGAGCACTAGAGAAATGCCCATGACCGGGGTTTTTAAGTCGTGGGAGAAAGCATTGAGAAACTCGTCTTTTAGGTCGTTGAGATCTTGCAGTTCCTGCATTTTTTGCTGCAACTGAGCAGTGCGATCGGCTACTTGTTGTTCGAGTCCAGTGTTGAGGTCTTGCACTTGCTGATACAGTTGTGCCTGTTGAATGGCGATCGCCACTTGGGTGGCCAATTGTTCCATTAAGTTCACTTCAAAGGCTTGCCACTCACGGGGAACCCCACATTGGTGGGCTACGATTGCCCCAAACAATCGACCTTCTGAGACGATCGGCACCCCTAATGTGGCGCGGGTCTGATAGTGCTCAAAGGCATGTTTAGCACTCGGTGGCAGGTCAATTTGGGTGACGTCATTAATGATAAAACTGCCCTGAAGATACACGGTTTTAATTTCTTCATAAGCCGCTTGATCAATCACCCAATCGCGTACTGACGAAAAATTGGGGTTGCCTGACTCAGCCACCACATGCCCGTTGCCTGAAACATCAAATTGCCCAATAAACACCCGATCGGCTTGCAGAAATTGGCGCACCTCGGCCACGGTGGTGTTGAAAATTTGTTGCAGATCAAGCGATTGGTGAATCCGCAGGGCAATTTCTGCCAGCAGCCGATCCCGTTCTTCAGAGCGTTGGCGTTCGGTGATGTCGATGATGGAATCGATCAGACACATCTCATCCTCGATTTGAATGATTTCTGCTGAGAATAGCCCAATGCGAATGTCGCCTGACTTAACCCGAAAGAGAAACTCTAAGCTCCGCACTGATCCATGTTGGGTTAAAAGGTGCACCACTTGATCGCGATCGCTGCGGTTGACCCACAACTGCAAATCATGGGCAGTTTTTCCCAATGACTCTTCGCGGGAATACCCTAAGGTTTCGATATAGCTATCATTTACCTCAATCAGGAGACCCTCGTGCAAGGTGGCGATCGTCATAGGATTGGGGCTAGAGCGAAACGCTTTAGAAAATTTTTCTTCAGAGGTTTGCAGGGCGGCTTCAGAGCGTTTGCGTTCCGTAATATCTCGCACGATCGCTAAGGCTTCATCTTCTCCACTGACCACGACTCGTGCTTCATAGTCGCGGATATGAGCCTCGTCTGTGGTTGTCGGAGACAAATTGGGACTGATTGAACGGTAAAGAGAACTAGCGCGATCGCTGCCATCGAGATGTAGCTGATACTCAAAGCGTTGCATTTTACCTGTTTTGAGTGCTTGCTCGATGTAGGCCATGCGTTGCTGGGCTAAGTCCGGCGGCAAGACATCATAGACTGTCCGTCCAATCAGCTCATGGGCAGGTAACAGGGAGGTGTTATCGTCGTCTACTTTGCAATCTAGGTAGGTGCCATCGCGATGAATCAAAAACATCAAGTCAGGAATGGCATTGACCAACGCCCGATTACGAGCTTCACTTTGCAGAATAGCGGCTTCGGCTTGTTTGCGTTCTGTAATATCGCGAATGCCCGCAACCCGCACTTGGCGTCCTCGATAAAACAGAGCTTTGGCACACACCGAGGCTAAAAAGGTCGAGCCGTTTTTGCGAATGCCGACACTTTCGTAATAGTAGGGTTGATCGGGAGAGGTGAGCGATCGCCATTCTTGGATTACCCCCTCTCGAAAGTCAGGAGCCACCAGATCGAGAACAGGCATGCCAATTAGTTCTTGGCAACTATAGCCCACCATCGCTTCTGCGGAGGGGTTGACGTCTAAAATTTGGTCAAAATCATGGATGATCACCGCCTCAGAGGTGGCTTCAAAAAAGCTTTGAAGACGCTCTTCGCTAGCCCGTAACTCTGCCTCAACTTGTTTGCGATCGGTGACATCGCGCACTACTGCAAGCACCTCATCTTTACCGCTGACAACCAGACGGGCTTCATAATCGCGCCAACCCTTGTCATTGAGGAGTTGATATTCACAGATTTGCAACTCGCCTGTTGCTAGGGTTTTGCGAATGGTTTGCAAGGCTAACTCTGCGACATCGAGGGGCAACACATCATGTAAATATTGCCCGACGATCACCTCACGGGGCATATCGGTTTCGCGACTGCCTTTAAAGTCGAGATATCGACCATTCATGCTTAGCCGAAACATTAAATCTGGGCTAGCATCCAACATGGCTCGATAGCGCAACTCACTGTGACGGGAGGCTTCCTCAACTCGCTTGCGCTCGGTGATATCAACCAGCACCCCATCCCATAAGAGATTGCCATTCGATAACCGCTCTGGACGTGAAAATCCCTGGAGCCATTTTAATTCTCCTGATGCTGTGATAATTCGTCCTTCCCAATTCCAGGGCTGCATCGTGTTACTAGAGTGAGTGACAGATTGCTCAAACCCCAGGCGATCGTCTGGGTGACACAGATCGGCAATGTGGCAAAAGTCGCTCTGAATGAACTCTGGCGATAATTCCAGCAATTCTTGGCAACCAGAACTGGCAAACAAAACTTGTCGGGTGCCATCGGGCTTTAACAAAAACTGATAGATCATGCCTGGAACATTGGCGGTGATCCGTTGGAGTTGGGCTTCGCTTTGCCGCAAAGCCATTTCAACCTGTTGACGGGCGATCGCCCCACCAATGCTAGCTGCCATCGTTTGCAAGACGGCTTCTTCGTCTTTAGACCACTGACGCTCGCGGTTGCAATCATCAAACCCAATGAAGCCCCACAGGTTGCCGTTGACAAAAATAGGGACGATCAAAATAGAGTAGACATCCTGAACGGGCATATGGTCTAACTCATCCGGGCATAGTTCTCGGATGATGCAACTGACCGTCTCTCCGGCCTGTAATGTCTTGAGCCAGTCGATAAACCGACCAACGGTAAACGTCCAATCTTGTAGGTTGGGGTTATCGATCAACGCCGGAACTGACTCATGCACCCACTCAAACTGCTGACTTGATGCTGGTTCTCCAGTTAGGGGATGGGGATGAATATCACAAATGTAGATGCGATCGACTTGAGTCACCTGCCCTAGTGTCGCGAGGGCATTGTGAATGGCGATCGTAAAGTCGCTGCTGGTCAGGAGTTGACTGGTAGCTTGGGCAACTCCTCGCAGTAGATTGGATCGGTCGAAACTGAGAACCATGAAGTGACCATACTCCAAGGGATACAAATCCCTTGTTGCCTTTGTCGATGGATGATGTTGTCGAGCCTTGGCTTATTTATCGCATTAAATGTTCTGTTTTGACTGCTCTTTAAGCATAAAAAAAGGGAAGTTGAGAATAGAAAAGGCTAAAGGATGAAGGCTAAAGGATGAAAAAAGAAGAGGGTTAATGGCTAGGATGCGGTTATCAATCGCGTTACGTATTGCTAATTCAGAAGGCAAGATGAGTGACGACAACCCTTGGGCTGATCCAAAAAAACTGGATATGCTCTCCTATGTCGTCAGCATACCAATTTGAATTGTAAACGCGACAGATCCTGGTACGGGCTTGACACTGCCAAGCCCCTCCTAAACTTTGATCTGCCCAAAAATCCGTTTAGATCGGTATTAGATTCATTTTTTCTCTTCTTTTTTATTGTTTCTTACTTACTCGCTCCGCACTGATTGGGGCACACCCACGGGAGATAACCCAGCGATCGCTTTGAGGTTTTGACAGCGCACGAGTTCGGTAAAGGTGCCGGGGCGTTCCTCAATGCGGGCAATGGCTTCGATTGCGCTGAGCAAGTGCCGTGCGGCGTCTGACTCAGAATATCCGCGTCGCAATGCTATCTGCACAGCGGCTTCGTCGGCTTCTAGTTCGCGTTGGGTGCTGCGGTGGCTGCGCCAGACTTGCAAGCCTGCGAGGGTGGTCAGTGCTCCAGCGGCGATCGCCCCCACCATGTCAACTTGTACCAGCTCAAACACGGTGCCGACCACACCAGCGGCGACTAACCCACTAGCAGGATTAATCTTTAGCCACTTAACAGACATCAGCCAACTCACCGTTCGCAACAGCACTAAATCTCGCTGCGGACGAGGCATTTCTCGCCACAGGTCAAAGTTAATCACAATTGGGCGAGTTTGTTTCCAGGGCACCGGAAACTCAGCGGTGATCACAGTGGATTGCTCTGGTTTGCTGACGAGTTTGCAGTGCATTCGCCCTGATGCAGGCATTAACTCGATTAAACGGCGAATCTCGGGATCAGGGTTGGTCATGATGGTTGGGTGGGTTGAGAGGAATTCAAAGGATGGTCAAGCTGATCTAAAATGTCCAGCATTTCGCGCTCAAACACAACCTGTGCTCGATTCGTTCTGCCTCCAATGTAAAGGCGATCGCCCGATTGCAATGCCCAAATCTGGGAATGAGAGACATAACTCATGGCGACTCCCAGCATCAGCAATCCAAACCCCAAATAGACAATGGGAATGCCAGGATCTGCCTTAATTTGCAACCCGGTGCTGCCGATCAACTCAACCACTGAGAGCGTTACGCCATTGACCTCAAGGGTCATCCCTTCGCGCACAGTTGAGAGCAGATTGCCGTTGTTATCGTAGATCAAGACCGTGCCCTGGAGATCTTTGGCTAATAACGAGACACCTTCGCTCAGATCCGGCTTGGTCGGAATCCAGGTGCCCCAGACCCGCCCACTGCCAACGTCCAGTTTTGCCATTGGCAATTGCAGCACTGGGCTGTTGTTAAACCGCACTCGCACAGCGGCGATCGCCCAATCGGCTTGATATAAAGTCACCCCGTGATAGCGCAATGGCTCATTCACATGAATGGTTTTGCGTTTTACTTCATTGCCTTCTGCATCCAGGATGGAGAGGTCAGAATAAAACTGGTCAATCGTGCCGTTAGGGGTGTAATCAATCCAAAACCGATTGACCTTTGCAGACCAATCTTTGGGAATCTGAGCCGCTGCCCACGGCCCCGCATCAAAGACGTGTTGCACCTTAAAGGTTTCGTAGCTGGGCACCATCTCTTGGGCAAAAAAGCCTGTCATGGCTCCTAAAATCGACCCTGCCAAAATAATCAACATGCTGGCATGAACGATAATTGGCCCAATCCGTCCGGCAATGCCCTTGCGGGCGTAAATCGTGTCTCCCTCGTGATAGGTGCGATAGCGTTTACCCGCCAACAGCGGCAATACGGCATCCACAGAGCCATCCGGCAATTCAGCACTCAATGCCAGCTTCTCAAATTGTCGGGGTTGGGTGTAATAGCTCCAGCGTTGTGCCGACTTCAGCGTTGGAAACTGGCGGGTAAATGTGCAAGCCGTCAAGCTAGAGCCAAACAAAATCAACAAAGCCAGAAACCACCAGGTGCGATAGACGTGGTCTAGCCCCACCATCAAAATCAGCTTCCAGGTGAGAAAGCCAAACAGGGCTGGGTGTTCGGGGTAGTTGGTTTGATAAAATTCCAGGGTTTCGCCCTGCTCAATGACCGTGCCAGAGATACTAAAAATGGCGATCGCCAACAGCAACAAAATCGCTAACCGTAAGTCTGCCAGAAGAGGCAGCAATTCTTTTTGAAAGTAATGCTGAATCAACTGGTTGAAGCTAGACAGACGGGATGGGGTTGGAGTCTCTGGAGTGTCTGGAATCATGGAGAGGCAGTTAGAAATTTTGAGCCGAAGAGACGCGATTAATCGCGTCTGTACTGAATTTTAAGTGTGGAAGAAAGCGATTCATTGCGTCCGTTGGAATTGAAATTTCGTTAAACCCCTGTAGGAAACAGCCGAAACAGGAGAGAAAACACGCCAAATCCGACCAATAACGCGCCACTGGTAGGGGTGATCCAACCTGACCAACGCCGCAGCTCTAAAATCTTTTTAATCGAAGCCGTAAACGTCCCTGCCAGGATTAGGGGAGCAACGTAACCCGCCGTATAAGACAGCAGCATGGCCCCTCCTAATACGGGATTGTGAGTGGTGGAAACCCACGCCAGCAACGTTGCTAATACTGGGGTGCTACAGGGGGATGCTACCAATCCAAAGGTGAGACCTAACAGATAGGATCTCACCCCTTCAGGAGCATTTTGGGGGATGAACCCTAACCCAGTAAATGACGGCAACTGTAAGGGCAATGCCTCTAACAAATTGAGTCCCATGAGAATCGACACAACACTGACGACAATTGGTAGACCTATGCCCACTTGCCCATATAACTTGCCTGCGATCGCTGCCACAATGCCCAATATCGCCAGAGTCGTTGCCAAGCCCAGAGAAAACCAGGTCGATTGTGCGGCTGCTCGAACTCGACTGGTTGCCTCATAGCCGCCGATATAGCCAATCGTGATCGGTAACATCGACAACATGCAAGGGGTGAGACTGGTGAGCAACCCAGCCACAAAAATGATCCCCACACTTAATGGAGTCAGGTGAGTCAACTGAGCGGCTACTTGCCCATTAGCGAACTGTTCTAGCCCATAGAGCCAGAGTCGGAAGGTTTCAATCATGTCTGCTGTTGCCTCAGGTTCCTCTGAAGATCCCAGGTTTAATTCTATCGTGAGGAGGAAGAGAGGCTGAGAGAGGCGAAAAAAGAAGAGAGAAAATCAAATTTCTTTTTCAATTTTCACTCGTGGGAGTTAACCCCATGACATGGCGATAGTGCATTTCCATGTCTTGCATAGAGGGCGATCGCCGCGTAGTCTGCCATTCGCTTTTGTCAAACAGGGTTTGTTGCAGTTGGGGCACATCAATCGTTGTGACCGTGCCATTTGTGACCACGGCTTTGCCATGAACCCACACACTGTGAACGGCGATCGGTCGGCCCAACACGAGTAAGCCAATCGGGTCAGTGCGGGGCAACAGTGACAAACTCTTGAGGTCATATAAAACCAGGTCAGCTTTTTTGCCTACCGTCAGTGATCCCATTTGGTCTGCCATGCCTAAGCCTGTTGCTCCACCCAGAGCCGCCATTTCGATGGCTTGTCGAGGGGTGATCCAGTGGTAGTAATCGCGATCAGTGACGTTGTGGAGAATGGTGCCAAGCTTAATGGCCTCTAACAAGTCTTGAGAGTCATTGCTGGCAGAGCCATCACACCCAAACGTTACGTTGACTCCGGCTTGACGATATTTTAAGACAGGGGCGATGCCACTCCCCAAACGCAGGTTGCTGAGGGGGTTGTGCACTACGGTTGATTGGGTCTCTGCCAAGATGGGAATGTCAGCATCCTCTAGCCAGACACAGTGAGCCAGAGAGGTGCGAGAACTGAGAAAGCCAAGGTGCTTTAAGTGCTGCACCGCTGTACACCCATATTTCTCGTAAGCCAGCATGTGTTGCGCTTTGGTTTCGAGCAGATGGGTATGACGACACAACTGATGGCGATCGCTCAACTCGATACACCCCTCAAATAGCTGATCTGAGCAGAGCTGAATTCCGGTAGGAGCCACCATAATATTGACGCCCTGCTCAGGGTGATGAAATTTCTTCACCGTGTCATGCATCAAATCAAGTACCGTTTCGGTGCTCCAGCCAGATGGCTCATGCTTAATCTCATACTTGCCAGACGGCATACCCGCACTCAACGGCTCATCTTGAATCAGAGGCCCCAAGAATACGCGAATGCCGACTTCTTGATAAGCTCGAACAGCAGCGGCGATCGACTCCTTCTCCTGTCCGGGAATCAAAACTAAGTGATCGACCACGGTTGTCCCCCCTGATAGCAGCGTTTCAACTGCTGTTCCCAGTGCAGCCAGATAAACCTGCTCTGGAGCGACCGGGGCAAAATCATGCAACTCTCCTAGCCACAGTTCTAAAGGTCGCGGTGGAATCAAGCCTCGCTGCCACATTTCAGATGAGTGAGTGTGAGCATTCACAAATCCGGGTAATAAGAGCTTGTCTCGCCCATCGATCACAGTACCGTTTGGCTCAAGGTGGGGGGCAATGGCAATAATGCGATCGCCCTCAATCTGCACATCAACAGTGTTATATCCTGCCTCAACTGGAACGATCGCGTTTTGAATTGTGTAGCTCACCAGATCTCCCCCAACAAGTTTTTAATGTGCCATTCAGCATGAAGAATCACAGTGTCAACTGAACTCCTCACGATAGATTGTACTGTCGAGAACCTATTCGTATGGTTCTTTACGGACTAGTCTTTCAGGAGCAATAAATTTGGAATATATCACCTTACCCGACGACGTCTTGCCCGCTGTTGCCCCCTATTCTCATGCTGTCCGAGCCGGAGGTTTTTTGTTTGTCACGGGTCAATTAGCAGAAGATCCGGCCACGGGGCAGATCGTGCGCGGTTCCATTGATGAACAGACGCGACGGGTTATGGACAATCTCAAGTTGGTTTTAGACCACGCTGAGACAAGCTTTAACCGGGTCGTCATGGCACGAATTTTTGTCACCGATTTTCGATTTTTTCCAACGGTGAATGAAATTTATGCCTCCTACTTTGACCCAACTCGGTTACCGTGCCGCACCACCGTTGGAGTCACCGCTCTAGCTGGATTGGGTGACGTCGAGATCGATTTGATCGTCTACTGTGGCGATTAAATAGGTCAAGAGTGAGCGTTGCTGATCAACTGTATAAAATCTCAGGGCGTTTTGCGAAACCTCCCTTGCTGTCTTGATCAGCGGTTGTCTTAATCAACGAGATCATCTCTGTGTTTAGCAACGCCTACGAGCTAAAGCTGGATAGGGCTGAGTGCGAAGCCAAAGAGGCTCAGTGAATCAAGCCTGGAAAGAAATTTCCTCTTTGACAGGGTGCAACTGAGACGGGTGGCAAAGCCTTCAGCCCTTGCCTTGAATCTGACAAAACTGAGCTACCTTAGGATAGGAGCTATCAATGTTCCTCCTCCCACCACATCTTGCAATTTTTCCACCATCCATGAATTTTTTGACTAGCATTCTATCTCAACCGACTCCTGGCCCCCGGATCACCAAACAACGCCGAGGAGCTGAGATCAAATCCGCTCGAGAAATTGAGATCATGCGACAGTCTGCCCGCATTGTCGCCACCGTGCTCAAGGAAATTTCTGAGATGGTGCAGCCTGGAATGACCACGGCTGATTTAGATGAGTATGCTGAGAAGCGTATTCGTGACATGGGTGCGACTCCCAGTTTCAAAGGCTATCACGGCTTCCCTGCCTCGATCTGCGCCAGTGTCAACAACGAAGTGGTGCATGGCATTCCCAATCGCAAGAAGGTGCTGTGTCGAGGAGATGTGCTCAAGGTGGATACGGGTGCCTTTTACAATGGGTTTCATGGTGACTCCTGCATCACGATCGCCCTGGGTAATGTCACTCCTGCTGCTGCTAAGCTAATTCGAGTGGCAGAAGAAGCCCTCTATAAAGGGATTGAGCAAGTCAAAGCAGGCAATCATTTGTTAGATATTGCAGGCGCAATTCAAGATCACGTCGAAGCCAATGGCTTTAAAGTCGTTGAAGACTTCACTGGGCACGGTGTGGGGCGCAACTTACACGAAGAACCCTCTGTCTTTAACTACCGCACTCACGAAATGCCCAATGTGAAACTCAAAGCAGGGATGACATTGGCGATCGAGCCGATTCTCAATGCAGGCTCAAAATTTACTCGCACTCTAGCCGATCGCTGGACGGTGGTTACAGTCGATCGCGCTCTTTCGGCACAGTTTGAACACACGGTGTTGGTGACTGACAAAGGCTACGAGATTTTGACCGATCGCTCAAAAGTTTAGTGGATGGTCAATCGTTTATAGTCAATCGTCAACGGCTAGAGCAATGGTTACTACAACGCGCCTTACTTTCGCAGAATATCTAACCTATAACGATGGCACAGACACTCGTTATGAATTGGTGCAGGGTGAATTGGTTCCTATGAGTTTGGGAGAAGGTCAACATGGAGCGATCGCAGAGTTTTTGAACGATGCCTTTCGCGCTGAAATTAAGCGATTGGGAAGGGAGTGGACATCTAAACAGATGACAGTGGGTATTCGCTCGCCTCGTGGGGGTCGCTGGGATACCTCTCGCATTCCCGATGTCGTGGTGATTTCGTTAGAGCAGTGGCGTAATCTGAGAACCCGTGAAGCCGTGATTGAGCTAAATGAACCTGCTCCCTTTTTGGTTGTGGAGGTGGTCAGTGAAACGACCAAAACCGTAGACTACCGGGCTAAGCGATTGGAATATAACGTGCGGGAAATTCCCGAATATGTAGTGGTCGATCCCCTAAGCTCGAAAATCACGGTATTCAACTCTATCGAAGATTTGTACGAGGCAACTGAGTTTTTGGGGGGCGATCGCGTTCAACTCCAAACCTTTCCAGAGCTAAATCTGACAGTTGAACAGGTATTTGCTGCCGAGTGAGAGCATTTAAGCAATTACGGGGTCTGGCTGTGTTGGTGAGCTAGCAGGGCGATCGCGGCTGGAAAAATGCGATGCTCCTCTACCTGAATGCGTTGATGCAGGCTTTCCACCGTATCTTCTGGCAAGATCGGTACGGCTGCCTGGATGATGATCGGGCCACTATCGACCTCCAGGCGCACTAGGTGAACGGTACAACCTGTGATTTTGACCCCTGCGGCGAGAGCCTGTTCGACTGCACGAGCACCCCGAAAACTGGGGAGTAAACTGGGGTGAATGTTCAGCAGGCGATCGGGAAAGGCGTTGATCAGCACCTCAGTCACGATTCGCATCCAGCCTGCCATCACAATCAAATCGACCTGATAGTGCTGCATTGTCTCTGCGATCGCCCCATCCAACGCTTCTCGGCTGTCAAACTGTCGATGGTTGAGCAACACCTTGGGAATGCCCCACCGATCGGCACGGGTAGCTGCTTTCGTATCAGGATTGTTGTAAACGAGTACTTGAATTTGGGCGTTGAGTTGTTGATTGGCAATGGCTTGAGCGATCGCCTCAAAATTGCTGCCACTCCCTGACGCCATCACCCCCAGTCGCAACGGTGGCTCTGAAAAACGAGGGGCGATCGCGGCAACATCAGGCGACACTAAACTGGCAACCTCACCAGAGGAATGGTTTCGCATGGCCTGTGACCCAATATCAACTGACGAGACATCAGATATCATGAATCGAAAAAGAATTACAGACTATGGATGCTTACCCTACCATTGTTACAGCAGTTTTTGATGGTTAATGGTCAATGGTCAATGGTCAGTGGTCAAGCTCTGCCCGCTCTAGTGAAACTCTGATGGCCTGGGCTTTTTTAGCCCCTGCACTGATCTTACTCAGCATTTTTGTGTTGTTTCCGATCGCCTATCTCGGCTACCTCAGCCTCACAGAAGGCAGCTTTACACGAGCAGGCATCCATTGGATTGGGTTCAGAAATTATTGGCGATTGCTGATTAACCCCGATTTTTGGCAAGTCTTGGGCAATACCGTCTACTTTACGCTGGCGACTCTTGTTCCTAGTCTGGCGATTCCCTTGGGCTTAGCTGTGCTGCTCAACCGGGCTTTTGTGTTGCGAGGCTTGTTGCGAACTGCCTATTTCATTCCCTCAATCACTTCGCTTGTGGCAGTGGGTCTGGGTTTTCGCTGGTTGTTTCAAAACGATGGGCCAATCAATGCAGCGTTAGCAACGATCGCACTTGATCCCATTCCCTGGCTAGGCAGCCCGGTTTGGGCAATGCCTGTGTTAATTGTGCTCAGTATTTGGAAACAACTTGGGTTTAACATGGTGGTTTTTCTAGCAGGGTTGCAAACGATTCCTCAAAGTCGCTATGAGGCCGCTGAGCTAGATGGAGCCAATCGGTTGAATCAGTTTTGGTACATTACACTACCAGGGTTGCGTCCTACTCTGATCTTCGCGGCTGTTACGACTGCGATCTTTACCCTACGCAGCTTTGAGCAGCCTTATGTGATGACAGGTGGAGGACCGCTCAATTCCACCAATCTGTTAGTGTTTTATATCTATGAAGAGGCATTTGCCCAATTTGATTTTGGCTATGCGGCTGCAGCTGCAACGATCTTACTGGCTGTAACGATTGCCTTGATTTATGTTCAAATGCAGGTTTCATCAGAAGAATGAGAGCAATCTCTGCAATGGACTTCTGCGATTGCCCGTCAACCAGTCTCAAACCTTGTCCAAGTCGTTTTTAAGCTCACGCAAACATGACTTAAAACTTACATCAATTGTTATCAACTATGATCAATTCACGATGTAAATCTGTTGATTTTACAGACTTTTGTCAGTAGTTGTAAATTAAATATACATCTCTTTATTCAGTAGAAAAGAATAAGATTTCTGTCTTTTGATGTGAATAATCCCCACAAAACCTACCTTCTTTTATCTCTGAACGTATTAATATTGATCTGAATGATGATCAGGGTGGAATTTTGTATTGACAGTGAATTGAGTTTTAAGCCATTAGCTGATAGTTGGTGGCTGATATAAGTTCCTGTTAATTGACTATTGACACTTACCTACGCTGAGGCCAATTTCATTCAGACGATCTGCTTGTGAGGCTTGAGCTTTTGCTCAGAGATTAACGTTGGGGCTATAGCAACGATTAATTAAGCCTATTTTTAGAGCAGCAAGGCGTGATTTTCAACTGAATTTTTGAGAGACTGTACTCGACAGAAATAAGCCTTTCTTGGTAGATAAAGGGGCGATGTTAATGAATAGCATTCCGATATCAAACTTCAAAAGCTAGCGATAGCAATTCCAAAGGGGTTGTGAGAGGTGCACTCTTTTGGGATTGCTATATAACGTTGTTATAGAAATGTGGTCGTTTGTTTGAGACTACTGGGCAGTGAACACAAACGTATGGCAAGAATTTTAGTCGTTGAAGACGAGCGCGTGGTTGCCTGGAATATTCAAGAAATTTTGCAGATTTTTGATCATTCCGTTGTGGCAAATGTTGCCTGTGCTGAAACAGCTGTGCAGATCGCAGGTGAGGTTCATCCTGATTTAGTGCTGATGGATATTCGCTTGCATGGCAGGATGGATGGAATCGCGGCAGCTCAAACAATCTGGACTCAATTTCAGATTCCAGTGGTTTATTTAACGGCCCATGCTGATGACCAAACAATAAAGCAAGCAATGGTTACTGCGCCCTTTGGTTATTTACTCAAACCTTTTAGCCGCATGGAGTTGCAGGTCACGATCGAGACAGCTTTGCGACGTCACCAAGTCGAGCGAGAGTTAAGTAACGTTCAGAAATGGTTAAAACCAACGTTAAGTAGCATTCAGGATGCAACGATCACGACGGATTGCCTGGGTCGCATTACCTTTATGAATGCTATAGCTGAAACATTGACGGGATGTCCCCTCAGTGAAGCGTTGGGTCAATGTGTGACTCAGATATTTCGATTAAACGATAGCAGTACCTCAAACGCGATCGCCAACCCGATTCTTACAGCCATTCAAACTCAAACTCGGATCTCTCTGCCCGATGCCTGTACTTTGACCCTCCGAGATGGGTCAGAACGGCCTGTCAGTCTTTCTGCCTCGCCCATTACAGACGACAAGGGCCATATGATTGGCGGGGTGTTGGTGGTGCAAGACGCGAGCCATCGTCAGCAAACGATTGACTCTCTGCGGCAAGAAGCAGCACAAGAAAGATTGATGGTTGAGATGACGCACCAGATCCAGCGATCGCTTGACCTGAATGACATTCTCAGTACAACGGTCGCAGAAGTTCGCCACCTCTTTCAGACCGATCGCGTTTTGATTTATCGCTTTGATGACCATAACAAGGGCACTGTTATTGCAGAGTCAGTTGGTGAGTCTTGGTTGTCGTTGCTAGGCAAGGAGATTGTGGATGACTGTGTCCGATTAGACTCGTGCATCCTTGCCTATACTCAAGGGCATATCCAAGCTATTGCTGACGTTAAAACTGCGTCGGTGGCTCCGTGTTATGCCAATTTGTTAAGTCAGCTTCAAGTGAGAGCCAATCTGGTTGTGCCAATTTTGCAAGGTGAGCAAGTGTGGGGGTTAATTGCAGTTCAACACTGTTCTGCCCCATATCTGTGGCAACCCAGTCAAATTGACCTGCTCAAGCAACTATCTCAGTCTGTGGCGATCGCCATTCAACACTCTCAGCTATATCAAGATTTGCAGGCCAGCAACCAAGAGTTACAACGGTTAGCCCTGATGGATAGCCTGACTCAAGTGGCAAACCGTCGCTGTTTTGACGCCTATCTTGAGCAGGAGTGGCATCGTCTTAAACGAGAACAAGTGCCTCTGTCTCTCTTGCTCTGCGATATTGACTACTTCAAAAACTACAACGATTACTATGGTCATCAAGCAGGTGACATGTGCTTACAGCAAATTGCTCTGGCGATCGCTCAAACTGCTAAGCGTCCTGCTGATTTTGTAGCCCGATATGGGGGTGAAGAGTTTGCCATTATTTTGCCTAATACTGACATCGAAGGAGCAGTCTGTATGGCAAAGCAGATTCGAGGGGCGATCGCTCAACTTGCCATTTCCCATGCGTCTTCTATCGTTAGTCAACAGGTCACGATTAGTCTGGGAATCTCTAGCACTGTTCCCAGCATTCAACACACCCCCCAAACATTATTTGCAAACGCTGATCAGGCACTCTATAAGGCTAAAACTCAAGGGCGCAATCTCTACTGTGTCATGCCCTTGGTTGAAGTGAGTGCTGAGTGTTGAGAGCCAATCGTTATGAGTCCGTCATCGCTTGACGATGTCATTTGTGATTGAGAGTGGGTGACGGATCAAGCGTCAGGGGAACCTCAAAGCGGCTAGTGATGACTTGATTGGGGTGCCAGGGGGCAAGCCAATATAGATCTTGAATCACAGTTTTAGACTCAGACCATTGAAACCGCACCACTCCTAAGTTATTGTGACCAACGACTTCGGGGCCTTCTTGCAGCCAACGATTGCGCCATAGCCAACTCATCGGTTGTAAGAGGCGAGGGAGCCAGCCCTGTTGACTTTTTTCGGGAGGAAAAGTTACTTCAAAAGCTAGTTGAGCAGGTTGGCGTTTGATCCAATCCAGGCGATAGAACCAATCCGGTGGATCTGGCGAGTTTTGAAGAGCAGCAGTCCATACTTTTTCTGGATTTCTCCAAAAAGAGTGAATTTGTTTGGCAATGGGGGCGTCTGGCAACTGTTCTAACAGAGGAGATTGCCAACCCAACCAATATTGTGAGGGTTCTGGTGCGATCGCCTTGAGTTTAGTGTGAACAATTTGCGTTTTCCACTCCGCGTTTTTAAAGGCACTAGAAGTTAACTGTGCTAAGACATGTGGCGTTTTAGGGGGCTTTGATGGAGCCATCGCTGATGGTGTCTGTGACCAATAGTTGAGCCGGGTTGCATACCCATAATGAATGTCACCTGACAACACAACAATGCGATCGCGCTGCTCAAATAGCGTTGCCAACAATGCTGCCAATGCCCCTTTGTGGAGGTTCCAGGCATCGCCCACATCGTTGTTGTAAACATTGCCCTGTTTGAGATTTAACTGTTGCACCCAGTCAATGGCTCGCATATGAACCAGATTAGTAGGAGCAATCACAAGCGTCAGTTCAATCTGAGCACCAGACTGGTTGAGTTGGTCGGTGAGTTGTAAGGGAGTTTGCAGTTGTCGCTCAAATGCAGTTGGACTCAACAACATGGGGGGTGCTTTGGGCGATCGCTCAGCAGGATAGCCGCGCCAGGTTCGAGTATCTAACACAATTACTTCGTGGCGATCGCCTCGCACTGTGTAGTGCCAATCCAAAGCACCGCGATCGCGGTCTAAAATTAACGTTTCTCCATCTCGCGTAAACTGGGGCAACCCTGTGTGGGGGTTTTGCGGCGGCAACCCTAAAAGAGAGGCGATCGTCTGATCTGCTTTGACATCTTTGCCCTGTGTGGCTGACCAGTGGGCGATCGCTTGCAACAGGGTTTCACCCGCTTGCCCTGCGACAAATTGGTCAGGTGTGTTGCCCCACCCTTGAAACAGAGCATAGGCTTGTAAGCCGTTTTGCACCACCCGTCTGCCTAAGGGTTTGCCTAACACGCGCAAACACCAGGCTTGATTGAGATACCAATCATCGCTAATGTCGTGGTCATCAAACACGGTGTAAGTGGGGGTATTTGCTAAGGCTCGACGCACTCGCCAGAGTTGTTGAGTAAACTGCCGCAAGGCTTTAACTTCTTGTCGCCACGATCGCGATCGCCCCTTGAGCAGATCGGGTGGCTGATTTGGCAGCGTCGGTGGATGGAGTACAGGCGACCACGCTAACAAATACGTTGCACAATATTCGCTAAAGCTTAACAGATGGCTTTTGGCATATTCCGGTTTATTTTTCAGCCCAGCGGTCAGTCCAGCTTGGGTTTCAGCCAACTCACTGCGTTGTCCAGGTGGATATTGATGGGCCAGAATAGTGCTCTCGTGATCTAACGGCAACTGCTCTTGCCACCCCAACACGGTGTCCCCAATATCGGTTAGTAACCACAACCAGGGATCGGCCACATCATCTCCATAAATTTGATCGCCTGTCAAAAACACTTGATGGGGTCTAGCGTTGGGGTCATGGCTATTCCGCTCCAACAACTGATCTAGAAAAATTAGGGCATCCCGTCCGCTGCCGTGGGGTTTGCGGCAGGAACCATGAACGATGTTGAGTTGGTTTAAATCAGAGGGAGGTAAGGCAAAGGTCGGTAACTGATGCTGAAAATAACTGATGGAAGTCTCACCACTAAACGGGGTTTGGATGGCCTCTAACAACGTTAGATCTGAGATCGTTAGATCTGTCGGGATGTCTTGTCGCTCATCCGTTTGTAGTGGGCTAAAGCGGAGGTCATAGGCGTACAAGCTATCGGGGGTGAGGTGATGCGAAACGGGGTTGTCGTCCGCCACTGGAATCGCTGTAACGGCCACGATATGTAGGTGCTGACCGACAGCGATCGTTTCACGAGTGCCCGATAACATCAGGCGATCGAGTTGATTTCCCTGATCCTGGGTGGCATAAACCTGGAGTGTCACGACACAGGCGTGTTGCAAGGCAACCCAAACCGTCACCGCATCTGCCTCAGTTCGTCGTAGCATGGGACCGGCTAACACCAGCGGCAACTGATGTAGACGATGCGAAGCCGTTACTCTAATTGGGTTATCGCCTACCGACATCCACCTCATATCACATCCTCCACGCAACCATCTAGCACTCTTAAACGGGCAATATGGCAAACACCTGATTGCTGAGTGCTGTGCCAGAAATATCATGATCGTGTGCGATTTCGCTTCTGTCGGAGGAAAGGAGGAAGAAGGAAGAAAGAAAAAAGAAGAAAGAAGAGAAGAGGGAAAAGATAGGAAAGAAAAGAATGAAGGATGACAGGCTATCCTTTCCTACTGTCTAACCCTCCTACTCAGTACGCAGCACGGCTTAGCCCTCACTCAGCACGTGACACCTAGCCCGGAGTTAACCCAGTTTTAATTGAATCTATTGAGGAAACGTGGAAGAGTTTGAAAGTAGTTATCTGTGCGATCGCAGTCGTTGAGCTATGTCCCACGAAATTGATAAGCCTGAAACCACTGACATCAGTGAGTCTCCTCCTTATGAGACGCTAGAACCTGAGCAAAAACGACAACGGCTCAAGGAGTTGGCGATCGGCTTTTTTAGGCTAGGAACGATCGCCTTTGGGGGACCAGCAGCCCACATCGCCATGATGAACGATGAGTTTGTGAAGCGGCGCAAGTGGTTTACTGAAGAAAAATTACTGGATTTGCTGGGAGTCACCAACCTGATTCCAGGGCCAAACTCAACGGAATTGGCCATTCACATTGGCTATGAGCGATCTGGGTTGTGGGGATTGGCGATCGCCGGAACGTGCTTTATTCTCCCAGCGATGGGGATTGTCTGGGTATTAGCCGCGCTTTATGCTCGTTATCAAGAATTACCTGAGTTGGGATGGTTGCTCTATGGCATTAAGCCCATCATTATTGCAGTTGTGCTCCAGGCACTCTGGAAGTTAGGCAAATCGGCAGCTAAAGATCTTCCCACTATCGTGGCAGGTATTGCTGTCATCGTTGCCTTTTTCTTGGGTGGTGACGAGATCGTGTTGCTGCTCTTGGCTGGAGCCGCAGTGATGCTGATTAAGAACCGAGGACGGGGTGGCAGCACAACGGCTTCTGCGTTGATGTTACCGATTCCCAGTCTGTTGGCCCAAGTCGGCAGCGGGGTTGGGGCATACGGTTCTCCTAATTGGATTCGAGTCTTCCTATTTTTTCTCAAGATTGGTGCCGTGCTGTATGGCAGTGGCTATGTGTTGTTGGCGTTTTTGCAACGAGAACTCGTCGAGAGAACTCAGTGGCTTACTTCTCAACAACTGCTGGATGCGATCGCGGTTGGGCAGTTAACCCCTGGTCCCGTGTTTACCACCGCTACGTTTGTGGGCTACCTATTAGCAGGCAATGCCGGGGCGATCGCAGGCACGATTGGCATTTTTCTCCCAGCATTTGTCTTAGTGGCGATCATCAATCCCTGGGTGCCCAAGTTGCGTCAATCAACCTGGGCAAGCGGCTTTTTAGATGGAGTCAATGCTGCCTCATTGGGGTTAATGGCGGTTGTCACCTGGCAACTGGGACAAGCTGCGATCGTCGATTGGTTGACGATTGGGATTGCGGTAATAGGGGCGATCGCACTGTTCTACTACAAGGTCAACTCCGCTTGGCTCGTGATTGCTGGTGGTTTGCTGGGCTTGTGTGGGCAATTGTTTAACCTGAATTCACCCTGACGAGCCAGCACTCAGCACTCTCAACCATTGGTCGCCCAACCTGCAAAACTGGATGACACTCCGCATAAATTCTATAAAGCTACGTATCAATACTTAAGTAATAATCAATTGCGGTGTACTTATCCAGATCAATCTGCCCGTCGCTCAGGAGAACTACCATGCTTAAAAACCTGGGTCACTCAGTTCTGATCGCAACTGCTGTGACTTTACCCATTTTGACTTGGGGAGGCGATGCAACGCACTTCCCCTTTAGGGGTCAACGAGCATTGGCTCAAGATGAGCTGAGCGATCCCTTATCATTTACGGTTGAAAACTTCACAGACTATACGTTGTTGGAGTTTTATGTCTCGCCAACCGATGTATCTACCTGGGAAGAAGAAGCTGAGAAGTTGCAGGGTGATTCGGTTGCTCCGGGAGATGTCCGAGAAATTGTTGTGGATGACAGTCGGAGTGACTGTTTCTATGATGTCCGAGGTGTGTTTGATCAAGGACCACCCATTGACGAAAATCAGGTCGATCTCTGCATTGACGAGGGTACTTACACCTACTACGACGACAACGATAGAACGTTTAATATCCAAAACACGGCTGATCTTCCGTTATTAGAAATTTATTTCACTCCGGTCACTCAAGCCGACTGGGGTGAAGATCTAATTGCACAGGAGCTATCTCCGGGTGATATAGCCATAATTCCTGTTGACTCCAACGAATGTCTTTATGACTTTAGAGGTGTATACAGTGATGGCCAAGAGCAAATTGTAAGAGAAATTGAAGTTTGTAACGCAGACGGCACTAGCATTGAAGGACCCATTGTTCGTTTTGATGGAAGAAGGGTTCGTCCTTCTGGTAACTGGGGTGAGGGAAGAAGATGACTCAAACTAGATATAAAGATAAACTCGCAAGCCTACTATTAGGAGCTACTCTCATCACAGGGGCTTTGTTGCCGTTAATTGCTACAACACCTTTATATGCAGCAGCGATCGCCCTCAAAGGAGAATCGCCTCATACCACCCTATCCAAAACAGGCGAACCCAAAGCAGTGAGAACTCCTCCCTGTCGGCGTCAGGAGACTTCCCGTCTTGGTCCCTGTGAAACGACCACTCCATCTCCGACTCCACGTTCTCCGGCTCCACGACCTTCTTAATCTTTGCAACTGCCACTTCCGCCAAGCTGGAGGCACCATGACAGATGTATTTATTTCCTACTGTCGTAGAGATAAGGAATTTGTTGATAAACTCCACAGTTTTTTAGTGGGGCAGGGTAAGGATGTCTGGATCGATTGGGAAGATATTCCCCCCAGTGCGGATTGGCGGGCTGAAATTGCTGATGGCATTAAACAAGCCAATGCGGTTGTTTTTGTGCTCAGCCCAGAATGGGTGGCATCACGAGAATGCAGTATTGAGTTAGAACTGGCGGTCGCCTCTAGTAAGCGGCTTATCCCGATCGTCTGCAAAGAGGTGCAATACGGCCAGGTTCATCCAACCTTGGCGTCCATCAACTGGATTTTTTTCAAAGAAACGAATTCCTTTGATGAATCGGTTGCAAAGTTAATCAAGACACTCGAAACCGACCTGGAACACGTTACCTTTCACACTCGGCTGTTGGTGCGAGCCAACGAATGGAAGGAGCAAGGACAAGACTCAAGTTGTTTGCTGAGAGGCCGTGACTTAAGAAAGGCAGAACGATGGCTGACTGAGGCAGGAACTAAAGATCCTCAACCTGCGCCCTTGCAGATCGATTTTGTTTGTACCAGCCGCAAAGTGGTTCGACGAGAACGCTTAACGATAGGTGCCATTTCACTGGGGTTGGTGATTACGGCAACTTCAACCCTAATTGCATTTGAGCAATATCGTAAGGCAGAACACCATCGACGAGCTGAGGCAGAGTTACGGGAAAGAGTCGCACGAGTCAATAATTTGATGGCGGTAAAGCCAACCAGTGGATTGATTTTGGCACTACACACGATCGGTACTAGTCTACAAAACCCTTCACAGGAGGTCTTTGATGAAGCACGAGCGAGTTTACTCAGCGCGATTCAGGGCAATCGAGAAAAAGACCGTTTGTTGGGGCATGAGGGAGAGATCTATGCGATCGCCCTGAATCCAGATAGAACACGATTAGCGAGTACTGATAATAAAGGTGTTCTGCGATTCTGGAATTTGGAAACGGGTGAGCCGATTGGGGAACCAATTCAGGCGAGTGACTCCGAAATTTATGCGATCGCCTGGAGTCCTGATGGGCAACTGATTGTCAGTGGTGATGCCAACGGTAGGATTGTGCGATGGACAGCAGATGGACATCGGATTGGCGAATCAGTTCAAGCCCAAAATCGGGCTGTAAACTCACTGGCAATTAGCCCTGATAGCCAGCAGATCGTCAGCGGGAGTGATGATGGGAAGGTGTACCTATGGGATGTATCAGGGCAGGCAATCGGAAAACCGTTTGAGGGGCACAGCGACTCTGTGTATAGTGTTGTATTTAGCCCTAATGGTCAAATCATCGCTAGCGGCAGTGTAGATGACACCATTCGCCTGTGGAATCGTCAAGGACAACCGCAGGGAGAACCCTTTCGAGGGCATGACGGTGCCGTATTGACCGTTGCCTTTAGCCCTGATGGTCAAAAGCTGATCAGTGGAGGAAGTGACAACACGGTGCGTCTATGGGATTTGGAGGGCAACCCCATCGACTTACCGTTCATTGGGCATGAATCTGCCATTCAAGCCGTTGTCTTTAGTCCCGATGGTCAGACGATCGCTAGTGCTAGTAACGATCGCACCATTCGCCTGTGGGATTTGCAGGGCAACGCGATCGGCACCCCCATTCGCGGACATGAGGGGTTTGTCTTTCCTGCTGTGTTTAGCTTAGATGGCGAAACCTTGATTAGCGCCAGTGCCGATCGCACGATTCGCCTGTGGAATGTGCAAAATCTGATGACAAGTCAACGGGTGTCAGCCCATGACGATGCTATTCCATCCATCGCCTTTAATCCCCACGATCGCACCTTTGCCAGTGCCAGTGACGATGGCACCATTCGCTTTTGGGATATCACTGGGAAACAGGTTGGTTCTCCGTTGCAAGCCCATTCAGATGGGGTGAATGCGATCGCTTTTGATCCCTCTGGTACCGTTTTAGTCAGTGCTGGAGCTGATGGCTCACTCCGCTTTTGGGATGTGCAGCAACGGCAACCTCTCGGAGCACCTTTGGTAGAGCATGATGGGGCGATTCAATCGGTCGCCTTCAGCCCCGATGGTCAAACGGTTATCAGTGGTAGCGACGATGGCACAATTCAGTTATGGAGCGTCAAAGAACAGCGACCGATAGGGCAACCCTTTCAGAGACATCAAAGCAGCGTCCGATCGGTGGCTTTTAGCCCAAAGGGAGACTTGATTGCCAGTAGTGGCGATGACTCCACCATTCGCCTGTGGGATCTGCAAGGGCGTTCTCTAGCCGTTTTTCAAGAAGAGCAGCAGTTTGGCATTGCAGCTGTTGCCTTTAACCCAACGGGAGAGGTGGTGGTGAGTGCAGGGGGCGATGGCATTTTGCGGCAGTGGGATGTCGAGGCAAAAAGGCTGTTGGGCAGTCCGTTTCAAGGACATGAAGGCTATATCACGGCTGTTGCCTATAGCCCTGATGGAAAAACGATCGCGAGCACCAGTGAAGATGGCACTCTGAGACTGTGGGACACCAACGGCAATCCACTGGGGCAGGCGTTTAGAGAACAAGGTAAAGTCATCTCTGCCGTTGCTTTTCAACCTGACGGACACACGATTGTGACTGGAGATGAGATGGGCACGCTGTATCTTTGGCACGATATGACCTGGCAACGGTGGTTAGCGATCGCCTGTAATCAGTTTCAAGGTTATAGTTTCTTGGCACACTTGAATGCAAAACTGACTCCGTCTGAAAAAGACGCGATCGCAGGTGCTCAAAACACTTGTCAACAGTTTCAGCAGAAACCGTGAGCCAAGATGAGAGGTATAGCCGTAGTCATTCAGGTTAGGACGGGGTGCAGGGGTGGAACCCCTGGCTGGGGGCACCGCCCCCACACCCTCTATGTCCTCAGTTAGCTGGCAAAACATCAAGAATAAAAATCGACCTTATTCTACGCTTCAGTGTTTAATCCTTTACCCTTTCAAAACGGTCGTTTAGAGTGAGTACAAGCAAATAATCACTGCTGTCGGGGGCATCAATCATGCTTGAGGGTCAATCGTCTAATATTGCTGTTCATACTCAATCACAACCCAGTGAGACTAAAGCACCAACCAACGAGGTATTTATCTCTTACTCTCGTCGAGATAAAGCATTTGTTGAGATGCTAGACGGGGCATTTAAGCGGGTTGGGCAAGATCCGTGGGTTGATTGGAATGACATCTATAAAGGGGAAGAGTGGTGGCAAGCCATTCAACGAGGCATTGAGTCTGCTAGCACATTCATTTTTGTGATTAGCCCTGACTCAGTTACCTCTAAGGTTTGTCGAGATGAAATTGAATACGCGACTCATTGCCACAAACGCTTTTTGCCAATCGTGCGGCGAGAGGGATTTGATCCTCAACAAGTGCACCCTCAAATCAGCAAACACAACTGGATCTTTTTCCGAGAAACGGATGACTTCGATCACGCCTTTCAAGAATTGCTCCAGGCAGTCAACACAGATATTGACTATATCCATGCTCACACTCGTCTTTTGGTTCGGGCGATCGAGTGGAAACGCAAAGACTACAACGACAGCTATTTATTACGGGGCAGCGACTTAAAGGATGCTGAGCAGTGGCTTGCAAGCAGCATCAACCAAGACCTTAAGCCAACCGAGCTTCAAAACCGCTACATTGATGCTAGTCAAGCGGCCAAACTGGCACTTTATCAATCGCGCCAACGCGCTAAATGGATTGTGATGGTGACAACTGTTGTTGTCAATATGGCGATCGTCACTTTAGGGTTTTATTGGTTTTACTACTATCTTTGGGAGACCACGGTTGCTCGTATTAAAGGCGAGATGGTGCAGGCGTTGAATGCGACAGTGGATGGAGTAAATGGCGAGGAGTTTGCCACCCTGACCCGCACTCCTCTGCTTGCTGGACAAACTGAACCCACTAATAATGCTCTCTATCGCAGCCATCAAGAATGGCTCTATCGAGTGCATACTCTAGTTCCCTATGCCAATCCCTACAGCTATACCTGGGGTGATCAGCCTCGTGAGATCTTGATCATTGGAGACGTTTTAAGAAAGATTGCTCCTGAACAGGCAACGACATTTCGGCAGCCATTCACAATCGATCAATCTAACTCGGCTATTTATCAAGGGCTCTCGCAACTCAGCCTCACAACCTTTGTCAGTCGTGATCAACGGGGTGCCCAATTTGCTGCATATGCGCCCATTCGTAATTCTCGTGGAGTGGTGGTTGGGGCGATCGGGCTAGATGTTCATGCCGATTATGTGGTTAGCCTTAAGCAATCAGTACGTAAGTTAATGTCAATGGCCTATTTGATCGCCCTGATTTGGTTTCTAGGATTGAGTGCGCTCATTTTACGAGTCACCCGTCCACCTAAGGAGGACTATTAGGTAGGAGGTTTTGGGTTTTGGGTTTTGAGTTTTGGGTTTTGAGTTTTGGGTTTTGAGTTTTGAGTTTTGGGTTTTGAGTTTTGGGTTTTGAGTTTTGGGTTTTGAGTTTTGAGTTTTGGGTTTTGGGTTTTGAGGTTTGAGGTTTGAGGTTTGAGGTTTGAGGCCGGGGTGTTGAGATAACAGTCGATGGCCAATTTCTAATCGCTCTCGACCTCTAATTCACAATTCAAAGTTCAAAACTCAAAATTCAAACCTCAGCCTCTCTCTACTCACAAACCTTAATCTAGATTTCTAAACAAACGTAATGTTGTATAAATCTTCTGCCGCAGTTTTAAACAACCGATCGACAATGATCGATGCAGATGTCTGTCACACTTGGCTACCGCGATGCAGATCTTTCAACGTCCACCCCAACCTGAGGTGGAGACTCGAACTCGGATTCTTCAAGCAGCACAGCGGTTATTTGCTCGTCGTGGCTATGATGGCACGACGACACGTGATCTTGCAGAAGCGGCAGGAGTCGCTGAGGGCACGTTGTTTCGCCACTTTGAAAACAAAAAGGCAATTTTAGTAGAAGTAGCGACTCAAGGGTGGATTGAAATTTTGACCGATCTGCTCACTGAACTGAGTGAGATGGGTAGCTATAAAGCGATCGCTCAAGTGATGCGAAAGCGTATGTTAAATCTGCACCGCAATGCTGATATGTTGCGGGTGTGCTTCATGGAAGCTCAATTTCATCCTGAGTTGCGCGATCGCATTCAAGCAGAAGTGATCGCCAAAATGACCGATGTTGCAGAGGCTTTCTTTCAAACAGCGATGGATCAGGGTGTTTATCGCCGTATGAATCCGCGCATTGTTGCCCAGGTATTTTTGGGAATGTTTGCAGTAGCAGGCTTTAGTCGTGATACGGTGATGGCTGAAAATTCGTCTCCGCAAGAAATGCAGGAAATGGCAGAAGGGATTGCCGATATTTTTCTCAACGGAGTATTGGGAGAAGGGAGCGTTTGATAGCGTTCTTTAGAAAACTACTTTTTACCTCGTGTGCGACTTTCCTCAGATCGTTGATTGCTGTGACGCAAATCAGATTACTGTGAGAATGCTGAACAAGTAACCGAGGATCTAAACCTCTAAGTTGCACATCGCGTAATTTTTAGAACTTTTAGAAACTGGCTTGAGAGTGCGATCTCAAATCAATCCACACCCCATAACCTTGATTTGCCAGAGTGATAACGGCAGGGGTTCCGCCACAGCCCAAGCTCCAACCTAACGCATAGGCTTTAGGGCAGTCATTTGGCTCAAATGAGGACACTAACTTATAAAGCTTGTTTTGGCAAACCATGCCTTGCCAAACAGAACCATTGAGATAAAAATTAAATGTCCGCACCGACTCTTCCTGAATGACAAGCGGCATCATTGACCGTCCCACGCTTAATTCTTCTCAATAAACCAGTTATAGTCTCGCAAAGGCCGAAATATGAACGGTAAGTTTTCTAGTTTAAGGTTCAGCGTTATTACCTAGGTGAATTTACTGAGATGCTATTACACTTGACTCAAACGTCCTATTCATACCCCTCAAACCAATGAACAGAGCGTGAATAGAGCGTTGTAGGGCTATAGCAACCAGGATGAGGCGAAGCTTTACACCTCCCTGTATCACCTGTCTTGACAGTTCTACGCGGTCCTATTCCTTAAAATTTTCCTCAATAAGGAAAAGTGGGAGCTTCCGAACAAATGTTCTACAATACAAATCAAATCTTTTATTTAGCAGCTACCGTAGGGCAATATGGATAGCGATCAGAGGTTTCAGCAATCCTCTCCTGAGAGTGATGCATGGGCAGGTCAGCCAGCTCAACCATTGGAGTCATCCACACCTGTTGATGAACCTTGGGTTAAAAATTCTGCACCAAACACCATCAACTTGCTGTCGTGGGTGCAGTTGCTCTGGCAGCACCCTCTTGTGTTTTGGAGTGGCATTTGGGTGCTCTTGTTGCTGATCATGGGAATTGCCATGACCAGTCTGATGAGTCCTGAATTGTCAAAACAAGATCACCCCAATAGCACTGATAGCTCTCAGCCTGATATTGCGGTTGATTCTAATCCTAAAACTCTACCCCTGTGGGCACTAGGGACGATCGCCTTGAGTTGTGTGGCGGGTTCATTCCTGATCTCTCAACGATTTAAACAACTCCGCTATGAGTCGCGATCGCTCAAAACACATTCTGGTGCAAGGGCTTCATCTGCTGAGATCGACCCGCCTGAACAGCTTGATGTCGCAGCTATGACGTTTCCTGCTTTGCCTACATCTCATGCTATGAATGCTTTGCCTGCCGCGGTCTCGACTCCCTCAACAGAGCCATCTCTTGAATCTGAGCAACCCGTGGTGACAGTTGTGCCAGCTGATGAAAGCACTCCTCTGGATTGGGAAGATGCAGGTTTAGCCGAGATTATGGATATTCGATATCGTCGCCACCGCTAGGGATGCATTTAATGATGCATCCAACATGAATCTGCACTAGACAAGGGGATTAAGCCCCTTGTTTCACATTGATTGAGTGCAAGCTCACATAGAAACGGTATAACATTCCAAGCTGAGTGGCAGAGTTAATCGAGTTTAAGTGCATTGGCGGGAACCAGATCCCACGACTCAACAGTACGAATGCGGGCAATCCAACCTGCTGCTTTTTGGTCTGGGGTCAGATTTTGTTGAAACGACGTATGACATTCTTGAGCTTCATTTTCGTTGCAGGAGGCAATACAGGAGTAGATAATCCCAGAGGGATCAATTTGCTCGTTGACCCAAATGGTTTTCATGCGACTCAACCTTAATTAAGAATGATCTGGGTTTATGTCTTAGATTTTATCGCTCTCTTTCAGGCTCTGCAGTGAAGATTTTTCAAGCAGGAGGTTGCAAATTCGCTAAAACTGCGATCGCATCACCCGTTACCCGACAGATCCGCCACTCTTCTAGCAAGGTGGCTCCCATCCGCCGATAAAAGGCGATCGCAGGTTCGTTCCAGTCCAAGACGCTCCACTCCAAGCGTCCACAGTCTCGCTGTTGCGCCAATTGTGCCAGGTAAGACAACAAGGTTTTGCCAACGCCCTGTCCTCGATACTCTGGCAATACAAATAAATCTTCTAAATAAATGCCAGGTTTGGTTAAAAATGTGGAGTAATTGGCAAAAAATAATGCAAATCCAATAGGTGTGTGGTCATGTTCTACCAAAATCGCCTCACAAGCGGGGCGATCGCCTGACAAATCCCTGGCAAGTGCTGCAACACTGCCTGTGACAGCGTGAGATAACTTCTCATAGTCTGCTAAAGCTTGAATCAGTTGAAATAGAACAGCGGCATCGGCGGCTGTGGCAGGACGAATCGTTAGTGCTGAAGTCGAGAAAGTTGCAGAATCAGGCATAAAAAACGAAGTAACACTGCTTTGACAGTATCACGGAGAACCCAATGCTTGAACTAAGGGAGCGGCTGACGCTATCTCAACCAACTTTTGAGTCGTGCTGCCACTTGAGGACGGCGCAACTTCCGCATCGCTTTTGTTTGAATCTGACGTACCCGTTCGCGAGAGAGATTAAACAAACCCCCCACTTCTTCGAGGGTATGAGGTTCCCCGGTGGTTAATCCATAACGCAATGAAATAATGTCCTTCTCCCGTTCGGTCAACACATCTCCTAAGATGCTGTGAATTTCTTGGCGCATCATAGTTTCGCTCATCTGCGCTTCCGGAGAGAGCGTGCTACTGTCTTCCAACAATTCCATCAGTTCAGTGTCTTCACCTTTGCCGACCCGATGGTTAAGCGAGAGCGATCGCCGCCGCACTTGTTGTAGATTGCGCAGTTGGTCAGGGGTGAGATCAAGAGCAGCAGCTAACTCGGCCTCAGTTGGGTTGCGATTCAGCTCTTTTCGTAGTTCTCGGTGAGATTTCTTGAGCTTATTCAGCTTCTCAACAATGTGAATCGGCAGGCGAATAGTGCGAGCATCGTTGGCGATCGTCCGAGTAATGCCCTGCCGAATCCACCAGTAGGCATAGGTTGAGAATTTGTATCCCTTGTCGGGGTCAAACTTTTCGGTTGCTCGGTTGAGGCCTAAAGCACCTTCCTGAATTAGATCTAGGAAAGGAACACCCCGATTAAGATATCGCTTGGCGATCGACACGACCAGGCGCAGGTTTGACCGAATCATTTTGCGCTTTGCCATGCGACTGCGATAAAGGCGATGTTCGAGCTGACGTTCGTTGAGTTCTAAAGCAGCGGCAATCTCTGCTTTAGAAGGGTTATGGTCTAGCTCAGTCTGGAGGCGATCGCGCAACTCCTCAATTTCAATTAAAAATTTGACCCGTCGAGCTAGCTCAATTTCCTCATCTGCCTTGAGCAAAGGATAACGCGCCATTTCTTTAAAGAACGCGCCAACTGCGTCATCAGAAATAGTCTTTCGATATCCCGGAAAATGCTCAGCGATGACCGCTTCTACATCTTCATCGGCTTGATCATCAGCAGCAAATGCAGACAAGCTGTCTTCTGTCTCTGGTTCAACATCTTTGATGACATCCTCTATTACATCAATAGGAATGTCTTCGACATCATCTGTGTCTAATTCCTTGGTATCAAGGGTATTAAAAAAGTCATCCTCAAAAGCAGTTTCAAACTGCAAGGTATCGGTCGAATCCATCGTAGAGTTTTCCATTGCTTGCCCAGAGTGATGATTGAATATTGCTGTCATATGAAGATGGTTATCCTAGCTATGATCGGTTTTGTCAATATCAAAAATTGAAAAAATTGTTATGAAAGTACCTGGAGTATTCCTTTAATTTTGCTAACTAGTTTCTAAGAGTAGGGTCGCTATAGTTTTGATAACTTTACTCGGTTGATCCAAGAGATTCAAGTAATTGGAGATAAAAGATAGATTTTACCCATCTAGATGCATTTAGGTAGATGGGTGTGAGACACCACAAAACGATTTTGACAAAGGCGATCGCCTTGATAAACCACTTCAGCTCCCCCTCAAGCTATCTCATAAGAAGGTTTTCGTGGTTGTCTAAACTACAAAATCAGCCCAAAGGCTACGGTAGAAAGAGTCTCAATGTCTTGAAGGAAAAAAAGAGATGATATTGAGATCTAGCGAGTGGCCCAACAACCTGAATAAGGTGTCGATATTTACAAAAATCTCTGTTTGGATCACCAAATGCAAACGAATGTGAACGGCTTGCCTCTTTCTTTCCATTACTATTTCAACCAGGTTGGCTGACTTGACTAGAGTCTACTACAGCAGTCTTGGGGTTTAGTAGCATCCTATAGAGGTAGAGCAAACAAATTCTTAATCTATCAATGGGTAGAAAAGTAAACTAATTGACATTAGAAAAATCTCTCAGTTGAGCTTTATCCCTCAGGGGAGGATCTTCCCTAATTCCCAAGACTTACGACTCATTCCGGAGTGTTTGATCACAAGTGGGATTAATGTTAAGGAAAAGTGTTTGTTGAGGTGTAGTTTTACTCATGACTGTGATGATCATCTCTTAACTGTTCAATTCATAACTCAGCACAACCTCCAGATAGAACAGGTGTATAAATTACGGGTAACTCTTGGCAAGTAAGGGTTTTGCCTCATTCGTAGAATTAAGCTGAAATTCATCAGACGAGAGGAACTTCGGCTTAATGTAGGTATATACGTATGGCTATGCGTATATATGTAGGGTCAAGATAGAAAATTGAACCCAATTTATTTTTTAGAAGTCTCTTTTTATAGAAAAGCCTGGGGTGGTGCAGATAAAACCCCTTTTTTTAAGGGAGCCGCACTGGCGTCAAGTTGCTCTACGGCGGATTCGAGACATAATGTTTACCAGATGTCTACTAGGGTGCTCTAGATCGCAGACAGACTAGAATGGCTGTCAACTACTACCTTCTTGAGAATTCAAGGGTTTAGGGCGGACTTTGTTTTTGTAGTCGCGGTTTTAACTGCCAAGAATTTCTCAGACCTTCTCTGAGGGCGATTAGTTGGATTGGAAGTGCCTTGGATGTAACAAAGCGTTGCTAAATATCAATCTCATCAAGACACTGTTATAAGCAGAAGTTAACCTAAAGTGGACGATCATTTAGGTCGTCTTCTTAGTATGCTTACTCATAAAAGTTACATACCATACTGAAAAATTTAGATTATGAGTGTTCATCTTAATCTTCAAATGAGATAAATAAAGTGAAATGAGATAAATAAAGGGTAGGTTGGCTCAGTTCAGCCTGAGATTAAAAGAAGTAGATCGTTAATGAAGTGCAAGAGATTAACCTAAATGACTGTCGTTTTACAGGTTGGAAATCGTCAGATTTTAGCAGAAGAGGTTATTCCGCTATTAGCGAGCTATCAAATGCTGCCTCAACTGCTACAAGAGATCTTGATTGATCAGGCGATCGCCACCATAGAATGTACCTCTGAAGAGAAAGAGGCGGCCTGTCAACAGTTCTATGCTCAACATGGTTTGGCGTCAGAAGAGAGCCGTAGAGCCTGGTTGCAACAACATGGCATGACTGCCACTCAGCTTGAGGCGCGTGCCATGCGTGAGGTCAAGATTGAAAAATTTAAGCAATCAACGTGGGGCCCCAAGCTAGAGTCCTATTTCCTCAATCGCAAATCTCAACTCGATCGCGTTATCTATTCATTAATTCGGACGCAAGATTTAGGGATTGCTCAAGAAGTGTATTTTCGAGTGCTGGAAGGGGAACAATCCTTTGCGGAGTTGGCGCGCACGTATTCACAAGGGCCAGAGGCACAAACCGATGGTTTAATTGGTCCTGTTGAATTGAGTGTGCCCAATCCGACTCTGGCGCAAATGCTCTCTATCAGTCAACCTGGCCAGTTGTGGGCACCGACTCGTGTTGGTGAGTGGCTGGTAATTGTGCGACTAGAGCGATTCATTCCAGCTCAGTTAGATGACGCTATGCGGCGACGTTTGCTAAATGAGCTGTTTAACACGTGGCTGCAAGAACAACTCGGTCAGATTAATCTCATTCCTTCTAATACCTCCTCGGCTTCGACTGCCCCATGACTTATACCAAAACCACTGTCTTAGAATTTTTGGCTACGGTGCCCCCGTTTGATCTGCTCTCTGCGGATGCACTGGCTGCATTAGCAGAACAGTTGCAATTGCTGCGCTATCGCATGGGGCAGGCAATGTTAGTGCGAGACAAGATGCCAGCTCAGCTCAATATTATTTATGAGGGGCAGGCACGGCAATTGGGGTACGATCCTCGGACACAGCGACCTGTTACGCTGGGCTTGGCACAACCGGGTGCGATTTTGGGTTGGGTTGGGTTGGTGCGTGGGGTGCCCTGTGAAACGGCGATCGCCTCGATTGAAACAATTTCTTTAGTGCTATCTGCTACTGACTTTCTAGCATTGCTAGAACGTGAGCCAGAAATGGCAGCGGTGTTTCGTAGTCAGTGTTCTCTGATTGAAGTGTTTGACTTATTAGGGGCTGAGATTCATCGACAAGCGATCGGAGATGTAGTCCTTAAAGATTTAGCATTACAAGCCCAAGCTGATGCTGTGATTTGCAACTTGCCACCCGGTAGCACTCCGACGACTCCGTTAGAGTCTAATCGTCTCTGGTTAGTGAGTGGAGGTGGGGCGATCGAGCAGTTTGAGGTAGGTAGCTCGATTAAAGTCGAAGCGGTTTCTCAATTAGAGGTGACTGGGTCAGAACCCGCCCGTATTTTGGGGATTCCTAAAACCATCTTGCAACCGATGGCAACGACGATTGCAGAGCCAGCAGTCGCCACAACTCCTGCCGAAGTTGATATTCCCTATGCCCCCGATCGCCCTTCTGAGGCTGATCCCCAAATTCGCTCTACGACTGGCAAAACCACAACTCAAAACTATCCGTTCATTCGGGGTACAGGGCCGATCGACGGAGCATTAGCGTGTTTCCAAATGCTGTGTCAGCATCTCAATATTCCCTTCCGACGAGATGTGGTGCAACGCATCCTGGTTAGCCAGAGCCAGCGAACAGGGAGTATGTCGCTCGAACTGTGTGGCGCAGTCTCAGAATTGATGGGCTTAAATGCTCAATTAGTGATGGTGCCTGCCAATGCGATTGGTCGGTTAGAGGCACCGGCCCTGTTGAAATGGCAAGATACAGTCGTTCTGCTATATGAAGTGAGTGAACGAGAACTGGTAGTTGCCGTGCCTGATATGGGGATCGTTCGGCGGAAGCCCGCTGAGTTTGTTGAAACTTGGGGAGAGCAAGGGGAAGTCCTCTTGCTGAAGCCGACTCAGCAAACCCCCCAAAAGCGGTTTGGCTTAGAGTGGTTCCTGCCCTCCATTAAGAAGCATCAGCGGGTGTTGTGGGAGGTCTTTATTGCCTCGTTCTTTGTGCAGTTGTTTGCTTTGGCAAACCCACTGATGATTCAGGTGATTATTGACAAGGTAATCGTGCAGGAGAGTGTAGACACACTGCAAGTTCTAGGGGTTTTCCTGCTGGTGCTGGCGATTTTTGAGGCGATTCTCACCAGTTTGCGAACGTATCTCTTTGTGGATACGACCAACCGCATCGATATGGCACTGGGGTCAGAGATTATTGATCACCTGTTGCGCTTGCCCTTGCGTTATTTTGAGCGGCGACCGGTCGGTGAACTGGCAACTCGGATTAACGAGTTAGAAAACATTCGTCAATTTCTGACGGGGACTGCTTTAACGGTGGTATTAGATGCCGTGTTCTCGGTGATCTATATCGTGGTCATGTTCATCTACAGTTGGATTTTGACCCTCGTATCGTTGGTGACGATTCCTTTCTTTGTGATATTGGCGGCGATCGCCTCTCCGTTGATTCGCAATCAGCTTCGCACCAAAGCAGAGCGGAACGCTGAAACTCAGTCTTATTTAGTCGAGGTTGTTTCAGGGATTCAAACCGTTAAGGCTCAAAACATGGAACTACGCGCCCGCTGGCAATGGCAACAACGCTATGCTCGCTATGTCAGTGCTGGCTTCCAAACGGTCTTGACGTCAACTACCGCCAGTTCTACGAGCAACTTCCTCAACCAGTTGTCTGGCTTGCTGGTGCTCTGGGTGGGAGCCTATCTGGTGCTCAAAGGCAATTTGACCCTGGGGCAGTTAATCGCGTTTCGCATCATTGCAGGCTATGTGACTAGCCCGCTATTGCGGTTGGCGCAGTTGTGGCAAAACTTTCAGGAAGTTGGGCTATCAATCGAACGCCTCAGTGACATTGTGGATGCGGCACCCGAAGCAGACGAAGTCGATCGCTACAACATTCCTATGCCTTCGATTCAAGGGGCAGTGACCTATGACAGTGTCTCGTTTCGCTTTGGCACAACAGGGCCACTACAGCTCAACAATGTCAGCCTAGAGTTTCCGGCAGGCATGTTTGTGGGCATTGTCGGACAGAGTGGTTCTGGTAAGAGTACGTTGATGAAATTGCTGCCTCGTTTGTATGATCTGGAATCGGGTCGTATCTTGATCGACGGTTATGATATTAGCAAGGTAGAACTCTACTCGCTGCGTCAACAGATTGGGATTGTGCCACAGGACACCCTGTTGTTTGAAGGCTCAGTTCAAGAAAACATTGCCTTAAACTGCCCGGATGCTTCGTCTGATGACATTATTCGTGCCGCAGAAGTCGCCGCCGCCCATGATTTCATCATGAGTTTGCCCAATGGATACAATACCCGCGTGGGAGAACGAGGCTCTGCCCTGTCAGGGGGACAACGACAACGGATTGCGATCGCTCGTACGGTGCTTCAAAACCCGGGACTGTTGATCTTAGACGAGGCGACGAGTGCGCTAGACTATGATTCGGAACGTCGAGTCTGTCTCAATCTGGCAGATGCTTTTCAGGGTCGTACCGTCTTCTTTATCACTCACCGTCTCAGCACTATCCGCAACGCCGACCAGATTGTTTTAATGGATAAGGGTTCTGTTGTTGAACAGGGCACCCACGATGAGCTGATGGCACTCAAGGGACGCTACTACTGTCTATACCAACAACAAGAATCTCAGATGTAAGATCATCTAAAATCATCACCAGCATCATTCCCGATCGACTAACGCTTAAGTTTCGCTCACTGAACTCTCAAACCTGGATTTCTATGAACAATCATCCTGCATCCAACGGACAAAATGGAGGTGGCGGTAACGGAACCAAACCCAATGGGCGAGGTGCATTGGCGACGGTGAACGACACTGGGTCAGAAGAGTCAGCTCCCTCGATGGCCTCTAATAAGTTGGTTAGAACCGAGGCGTTTGACCAACCTGTGTTGCTTCAGCAAACCTCGTTGTGGTCACGGTCTATTGTTTGGGGCATTGTTGGGGTCACAACCTTTGTTGTGCTTTGGGCTTGCTTTGCTCGGATTGAGGAAGCGGTGCCAGCCACTGGAAAGCTAGAGCCTCAGGATCGGGTTCAAGAGGTACAGGCTCCAGTCGGTGGGGTGATCAAAGAAATTTTGGTAGATGATGGGCAGCAGGTTAAAGAGGGTGACGTGTTGATTCGGTTTGACACCACGGCTGCCGCTGCTCAACAACGCTCCTTACAACAGATAAAGACCTCCCTGATTCAAGAAAATAATTTTTATCGCAGTCAATTGAGTGGTATCGATGGTCCTGTGCCAGAGGGAGCTGGGTTAACCTTGCCACCTGAAATGCTGGCATTAACGTCTAATCGGTCGGCTATCATCGCTGAAAATCAGATTTATCGTGCTCAACTGACTGGTTCTTCATCAGGGGCAGGTTTAACCCCAGATCAACAGGCTCGGCTCCAGTCAGGACTGATGGAAACTCAATCGGCAGCAGCAGCAGCACGATTGGAAGTCTCCCAGCTTCAACGTCAACTGAGCCAGACACTGGTACAGCTCACAACAGCACGGGCTACTCTTGAAATTGACCAGGGCATTCTTGAAGATATTCGTCCGCTGGTTGAACAAGGTGGCATAGCACGAATTCAATACCTGCGGCAACAGCAGGAAGTGATGAATGGTCAAGCTGAAGTTGATCGTCTAACCCAGGAACAGCAGCGGCTCCAGTTTGCGATCGCCCAAGCAGGTGAGCAATATCAGAACACTGTTGCTCTCTCACAAAACAATGTGTTGAATCGCCTCTCTGAAAATGAAAAACGGTTGGCTGAAATTGACAGTCAACTGAATAAGGCGATCGTTGAAAATGAAAAGCGTCTATCTGAAATTGATAGCCAGCTTAGTGAAGCAGAATTAACCTTGCGGTATCAGGCATTGCGTGCCCCAACCGATGGCACTGTGTTTGATTTGCAGGCAAAAGGTCCTGGCTTTGTCGCCAATACGAGTGAACCGATTCTCAAAATCGTGCCCAGTAATGCTTTGGTGGCCGAAGTCTACATCACAAACCAGGATATTGGTTTTGTGAGTGAAGGAATGCCTGTCGATGTTCGGATTGATTCTTTTCCCTTTAGTGAGTTTGGGGATATCAAGGGTACAGTGACTAATATCGGCTCGGATGCCTTGCCCCCCGACCAAATCAATCCTTACTATCGCTTTCCAGCTCAAATTACGCTCGATCAACAATTTCTCAGAGTCAGCGATGGACAAGTTAACCAAGACGTGCAATTGCAATCTGGGATGTCGGTAACTGCAAATATCATTACTCGCGATCGCACTGTCTTAAGCATCTTTACCGATCTGTTTAGCCGTCGGATTGAAAGCCTCAAGACGGTACGTTAAGTGTCGGCATGCCTAAACCTTCACCAGAATGGCAAATTCATCCTTCACTTGACATTCCAGATGACTTTCTAAAAGTTGTGCAGCGTTTGGCTCAGGTTCCGGGGCAGTATCTTGCTCGCCTCCTGTGGCAACGGGGTTTACGTCACCCCCAAGAGTTAGCAGGATTTCTAGATCCTGCTTGCTATCAACCTACCTCTCCCTTTGCCTTTGGAGAAGAGGTTAATTGGGCGATCGCGCGGCTGCAACAAGCCTATGATTGCCAGGAAACGGTTGCTATCTGGGGAGATTTTGACGCGGATGGAATTACCGCCACAGCCGTTTTGTGGGATGGATTAGGGCAATTCTTTCCGAAAGATGAGCAGTTGGTTTATTACGTGCCCAATCGATTATTGGAGTCGCATGGTTTATCCATCGGTGGTATTGATCTCCTGGCCTCTAAAGGATGTCAGTTGATTGTGACCTGTGACACAGGTAGCACGAACTTGAGGGAAATTGACTATGCTCAAACTCTGGGAATTGATGTCATCGTTACTGACCATCACACTCTGCCACCTGAGCGTCCTAACGTAGCAGCTATTCTCAATCCTCGATCGTTGTCGTTAGACCATCCCCTTGCTTATCTCTCCGGGGTAGCCGTCGCCTATAAGCTGGTCGAGGCACTGTACACTACATTGCCAGAGGTGCCGCAAGAGCCACTGGAACACCTATTAGATTTGGTGGCGATCGGGTTAATTGCTGATTTGGTACAACTCAAAGGAGATTGTCGCTATTTGGCGCAGCAGGGAATTGATCGATTGCGTCAACACCAAAACCCCACCACTTCAAGGCGACCGGGTATTGCCCGGTTGTTGGAACTGTGCAAACGCAGTGGCGATCGCCCCACTGATATTTCCTTTGGTTTGGGTCCTCGTATCAACGCCATTAGCCGCATTTATGGAGATGCTCACTTTGCGGTCGAGTTGCTCACCAGTCGTGATCTAGAGCGATGTCGTCAGCTTGCAGAAGATGCAGAAATTGCGAATACCCAGCGCAAAGCGTTGCAAAAAGACGTTGCCCAACAGGTTAGAGCAAAACTAGCAGACTTAGATCTGTCAACGGTGAGTGTTATTGTCTTGACCGATCCGCAATGGAGTATTGGGGTTTTAGGGTTAGTGGCGGGTCAGATCGCTCAAGAATATGGTCGTCCCACGATTTTGCTTAGCACAGAAGCCCTATTTTCTCACCCCTCTGATCAAGTCAATGGCTCCAGTCCGTTGGCGCGAGGCTCAGCCCGATCCGTCAATCAGATTGATTTGTATCAATTGGTCAAAACTCAAGAGCATGTGTTGCATACCTTCGGTGGACATCCCTTTGCGGCGGGTTTAAGCTTGCCTATAGAGAATATTCCGATATTTACGGAAGCTATTAACCGTCAACTTCGCGAACAACAGGTTACTGGAGAAGCTAAACCTGGTGGAATCATTCAAGCTGATTTAGAGGTGACAGTTGTTGAGTTAGGCAAAGACCTCTTTCGTGAGCTAAAGCTGTTAGAACCGTGTGGTATGGGCAATTCTGTTCCCAGGCTTTTGATCCGCAATTGTTGGTTTGAGCAGGTCAAAAACGCCAATATCAAAGATTGGCGAGGGCGCAAAGTTAAATATATCAAGACGGAGTTTGAGCTGCGAGATGACTCAACTGCAAGTCCATTTCCAGGCATTTGGTGGGAGCACTATCGAGATGAAATCCCCAAAGGACGTTGTGAAGCGATCGCTGAACTCGACTTCAACATGTATCACAAACGCTATGAAATTCGGTTGCTGGCAGTGCGTCCTCACAACTCAAACGGCTCCTTGACAACTCCATACCCAACTCATGGGTTGTTAGATTGGCGTCATACTCCTGACCCTGCCCTAAAAATAGCTGAGTTAGCAACCCATGAGATATTGCCTCTGACGCATTGCCCGGATAGTTGGGATGAGTTGCAACTCTGGTTTCGTCGAGCGGTACGAGAGGGACGAAAATTAGCGATCGCTTACCCTGCTCCTTCGTTAGAGCCTCCAAGCGAGATTTGGCGACGCTTGGTTGGGATAGCAAAATATCTGGCTCGAACACAACAGCCTGTGACTCGTAACCAGTTGCTCGAAAAATTAGGAATCGGCGATCGCACCCTCCAATTAGGCTTTAGAAGCCTGCAAGCATTAGGGTTTGAAATTACCTCATCAGAGTCAGGATTTTGGATGCACTGGCAAACCCATCCAGCAGAGTTAAATCCATTACAAGGTGCCGAACCGTTTCTCGCTGCCATCGCCGAAGAGCAGTTCCGCCGCCGCTACTTTTATGAAGTTCCCTTGCCTGCAATTGAGGTGATTGTCTGTCAAGCCGAGTAGCCGTATTGCATATTGAGATCTGCTAATGCGGATTGAATGGTCTTAGACGCTAACCGCAAGTCATCTCGATTGCGAAACTTGTCCAATCGCTGATGCAGGGTGCCACTCTCAAACACCATGACGGTAGGTAATGTTGTTAACCGATAGGTATTAGATAACTTAAAGTTTTCGTCGGCGTTTATGCTAACCACCCTAACTTGATCCCCCCAATCTTCTTGTATTTGTAGAAGCAGAGGATTGACGATATAACACAAGCCACACCACGGTGCCCAAAAATTAACTACAACTGGAATCGGCGATCCCAAAACTTCTTTGGTAAAAGTTTTTTCATTCACAGTTAGCACCATGACGCCTCTAAAAAAATTATTCAAATTTCCTTTGGGATCATCCTACCAGCCTACGTTACTAGTTGCACGGATCAAAAGTGGATGTGCCCACCAAAGTAGCAAAACAAAACCGACGATCCCCGCATAAGCCGGACGCAGAAACTCTTTCAATTCAAGGGTTTGCCGTTTTTGCCAAATCGCCAGAAAAGGAACAACTGAGGTTCGAGATTTTAAGGTTTCAAAGGATCCTCCATAACGTTCCTGTAAGCGGCGATCGCCATGCCACACCCCAAACAAGTGGTGCAAAATTAGTCCGGCTGATGTGACCACCATAAATGTTGTTCCCAACCACAGAGTATGGGCAATACACCAAAGAATTTGCCCAACCATTTGAGGATGACGAGTAATGCGAATGATCCCTGATTCGTACAAATGAACTTGAGGTTTCTGAACAGCCGCAATCTCTAACAAATTAAAGGTGGCTGGATAAAGAAACACAAATGAAATGGCTGAGAGTATCCAAATAAAGGGTTCTATTCCTGTTACTCCCTGCACGTTCCATAACCGCAAGCCGTCATAGCGATGGTTGATGAAATAGATGATCAAAATACTGGCTAGAGGCAGACTGACCAGTGCAAAT
The DNA here is from genome assembly GCA_033764315.1 of Oculatellaceae cyanobacterium bins.114. Taxonomy (GTDB): domain Bacteria; phylum Cyanobacteriota; class Cyanobacteriia; order Elainellales; family Elainellaceae; genus FACHB-1407. The sequence continues at coordinate 23,976 of JANRJA010000203.1, read as the reverse complement.
AGAACCCGATATAACCGCGCTCCGACAAACTTTTCAGCCGTAGGGCGCAAAGCCGCCAACCCACTATGGGCGATCGCAAAACTGACGAGCAACCCAAACATGATGACGTGACTATCGGTAAGCCATTGGTAGAGCATGAAGAATAAAACGATAGAGAGCTAGTGAAATGGAGACACAATCAAAGTTGTAGCAAGATCGCCTGCTAAAACCTCTAAGATACTGTTTTTCTGGGGGCATAGAGAAGGGGATCTCCAATTCTCCTCAAAACAATAAATCCACTCCTAACTCTTGTAAATCAATCACATAAGAGAACCCTGCCTCTCCGTTCCAAGTTGCAACAATCAGCTCATGACTATTGACGGAGGCGATCGCTGTGGGATGACTGGGCCCTTCAATCCGACCAATGCGCTGCCCATATTTGTCTAACAACACGATCTGTCCCGCCACATCGACCAAAATGTAGCCCCATGCAGTAGACTCCAAAAACACAGGAGCAATCTCTACGCCAAACCGCAACACTCGGAAGGGCTTTAAATCAACAATGACCAGAGCATAGGGATCATGCTCATCCGTTGCCATCAACCGATATGGAGTTAGAGTTGGGTGAATCTGAGTCAGACACACTGGAATGCTCAACATACCCAATCGTGTTCCTCGGCGAGTCAACACCTCAAAAACAGTATTTACAGAGGTTTTGCTCCGTTTACGAGAAACGCTCTCATCACCACTGACACGAGCAACAACCGCAACGTGGTGCCTGTCTAGTGCAAGCAATTTGACCCAGTGTTGTGCTCTTTCGCGGTTTAAGAGGGGTATAGGGTCAGAAGCTAGCCTACCCGAAGGTTGCAATTTTGTGAACTGCAAACGGCCTTCTCCAGCAGGCAGCAAAGACACGGTCGCCAACCAATCTCCCTGGGTTTCCACGGCTGCAAGACATAAGTGCTCAGAGGGTGTAATGACGTTTGGCTTGCGTGAGTCTTGCAGTGAGACTAACATCACAGCCGTTGAGGTAATAGCACAGCCTCCCTGAGCATAGGAAATTAGCTCTTTTATTGGAGCGGATAGCTCTAGCTTGGAAGAAGAATGCGGTTCAGTAACAAAAGCATTGACATTGGAATAGCACGTCAACTGCTGCTCACTTGCGCAATATAGCCCTGCAACTGTAGAGTCTTCTTCACCTAAAGGAGCGATCGCCATATAAGTGATTGCCCGCTCCAGTGGGATCTGGTGGCGAGCGATATAAGGATGCGACTCCATGACGGTCAGGGGTTGCAGCAATGGCAAATAAATAGATGATGGGTTACTTCCGGGAGCATTACATCCAGCGATCGCCCCAGCTGTTCTCAAGGCAACAAGCATATCGGATGCAGAGCGAAAGCGACGGGCTGGCAATTTTTGAAGAGCCGTAATGAGAATTGAGTGCCACACATCTGGAATCGACTCTGGTAATTTAAGCGGTCGATTAAGATGTCCTGACATTAATTCAGCCGGGGTTCCTGAAAAAGGTCGATATCCGGCTAATAACTCAAATAAGAGAACCCCAACAGCATACAGATCAGAGGATTGAGAATATTGCCCATAAAACCGTTCTGGAGCCATATAAGCAGGTGAACCAGTGTTGCCCAAGCCTTCATGACCCACTAGTTCTTGAGTGAGACGGGCAATGCCAAAATCGGAAATCCGAGCAACCCAACCTGTTGGCAAAACATTTAACAAAATGTTGTCAGGTTTGATGTCACAGTGCACAATTCCACGGTGATGAGCATGCTCTAACCCAGCTAAAATATCACTCGTTAATTGGAAAGCCTGGGCAATGCTGAGCCTGCAATCCCCATCAATCAAATTGCGGAGGGTGCCTCCCTCACAATAGTCCATCACGAGATAGCGGCCTGTACGGGTATGCTCCAAGGCGTAACAGGTCACAATATTGGGGTGCTGTAAACTCAGCAAGATACGCAGTTCACGCAAAAACTTGTGAGTCGGAAACCGCTGGTGTTCTAGGTTTTTAAGGGCAACTAAACGACCCGTGCGACGGTGAGCCGCACAGAATACTCGCCCAAACTGCCCCTGCCCAACCAGTCCTAAGAGGCGATATTTTGAGCGTTTTAACTCAGTTCCCAGTGGACTTGACACAACAATGGTAGACTTCCACTTGATAAATAACAGTTGATAACCTATTCAGTCTATGGCTTTGGATAGGCTTCGCCCACCTTAACTCAAGGTCGCTTCTTCATTGAAAGCAACTCAACAAATTAGTACAAATTAGTACAAGCTCTTTTGTGCAAATTCTGTACAAGACAAATTTTGTAGGAGTCAGTCTAAGCTGAACCAACACTGCAAGACAATGTTTGCCTACCAATGTTTGCCTACCAAATTCTCGCCTGCCATATTAATGACAAAGCTGTTGCATGATACTTTCGTGATCCAGATTGGTAACCATTGTTTCAGCAGGTTCTAATCGTTTTGGCAACCCTAAAACAAACCGATTGCAATCGGCTCCCATTGATTCACAGGTGGTTTGAACACAATGCAATTCTCGACCCGAAAGCTGGCTAAAAAAGGAAGACATCACTCCTGCCTCTAAGTGGCATACGGGATGATCTTTAGGAGGAGCCAGTTTAGCAAATGGAGAATTCCAAATCTTGACGATCAGGAAACCAAACTGTTGATAGCTTTGGTCGAGGTCAATTTTTCCCCAACCGTGGGTAATCCAACACTGTTGTAGAGCCTGCATGAACTCGACCATTGCCATTTCTGAAATGGCAATATCGTAGTAGTCTCCAATTTGTTCAGCAAAACGAGTATAGAAACTTTTACCCCACCAACGACCACAGTTGAACAACACCAACCGGGCGGCTTGTCCGGTCTCTTGCTCTAAACCCGCATAGATCGATTGGATAAAGGTTTCTGGCAGTGCTAAGAGGCGATCGCCCTGTCGATTTTCGAGCAAGCCCATCTCCAGATCGCCCCGAACATAGGCATCAGTGGCAAAATAGTTACCCGGAACTCGGTTGTTTGTGAGTAAATCAGCAACGGAAATCATAGCGCATGAACCCAGGATAGATTTGGATTAGAAGGGATAAAGAGTGTTAGAGGACAATGCATTTACCATCCCAATGCAGAAGCAGTCAAGGTCTCTTGCCCTAACAAAGCATCTTGTGCTGGAGTTAATGTGGAATTCAACAGCATCAACTGCTGAGGGTTGAGCACTTGACCGAGTTGCTGGTTTAGTAACCGATGTAGTGTTGAGTCAATGGTTTGTGTGTTGTAAACCTTGATGGTTTGACTCAACCAGTCAATAAGACGCTCTTTAACCAAAGATTCATCATTCAACAACATGCCCATTGAGCAATACCGCAGTGTGAGCAATGCATTTTTGATACTACGTTCAAGGTTTTCTACTTTTTCTTGAGGCATCTCGATCTGGAGTTGATCTGCGACAGCCTGCATAATTTCAAGCTCTCGATCGCGAATCGTGCGATAGGTTTCAAGTCGCTCAGGTAAGGAATCAACATATTGGCCAAGAGTGCTCAACTCTTCGGGTTTGAGATAGCGATTCTCAGCTTCGTTGAAGATGCTTTCGATTTGTGGGTGCATAAGTCTAAATCGCGAGATAAGGAATAGAGATTGGTAGGTTGCTTACCCGCTGAATTGCAATAGGCAAAAACTTTGGGAGACCCAGTTAGAAAAGATCAGAGAAATCCTCTAGTGTAAAATCAATGACTTTTTCTGGTGGGGCAGGAGTTGAGGGGGTTGGTGTTGGCGCGATCGCCATGCCATCCCAATTTACAGCGGTAAAAAACTGGCTCACGGTCAACAGCAAATTGAGTGGTGCTCCGCTCTCTTGAGAGGGAGCTTTGAGTTCTTGGACTTCAGGTGGGTTGTTATCCCAGTTAATGCTTGAGAAAAATTCTCGTGCTGTCAGGGTCAACCAGGCTTTATTGGAAACAGAGGCAGTAGTGCCATTTCCGTTTGTGTGTGCCAATGTCATGCTGCTCATCGCAATAACTCTCCAGAGCGCAAACGTTTTTCAATATCACGAGCGGTTGCGCCTTCATTTTGCCAAAAGGCAGCTGCATCAATACGGTCTTGCCCACCTAGCAAGAACTTACAGTAAGTCTCACCCATTGAGTAGCACTGAATTTCAATGCAACCTAACTGTTTCTTCACTAATTCTGTGAAGAAGCCAGCAAACAAACCTGCATAAATAAAACAGACGGGTTTGCCGACATCGCCTAACGTGCGAGCTACTGCTGAGTCAAAGATGTTGATAAACATAAATCCTTGCTTGCGATCGCCCATGTCTACTTCCCAGCGTCCCCAACCTTGAGAGGTAAAAGGCCACCACCAGGTTTCGAGTAGAAAAAGCAAGTTCGTTTGACGAATGTTGCGATCAAATTCTTTCTCAAACCATTTCTCAAAGAAGAAGGCATCTTTTTTGCCCCATTCACAACCGATGGTGTACATCGTGGCGGCGGCAGCATCACCGACTTCTTCTTCTAAACCTTCTACTAAGCCGATGATGAAATCTTCTGTCGTGAAGAGATTGTGTGATCCATTCCAATCAACGATTGTTCCTTTATCAGGGTCGAAGTGGAAGAAATCACTAAATCCATAATGGTTGTGTTTCTTGGGGTGCTTGAGTTGGGTGGAGTTTTGGGTTGCAGTCACCATAGTGCTCTCTTAACAAATTGTGAGTGGATGTTGTGAGTGGATGGAAAGAATTGGCAGTTATGACAAGCCGTAAGACATTTGATGGAAGATAGACAGATATGCTCTTGTATCCGAATATTAATTTTGATGAAGATGCGGCGATGCTAAACCTGGGATTTGAAAATGAGTCGAGGTAGTTTTTATTGAGAAGATGCAACTGAACGAGTACAGCACTTAGCTGAAACGTCAAGTCTTAATAGATTTCACAAGCGACCTTAATTTGAATATTCCCTGAGAGTCCGTAGATCTAACATAGATAAGGTTGACGTGAAGCTTTTGAAGACGTGTAATGATTCTGATCAGTAGACAAGAGTACTCTCATCAGTTATTCACAGCTATCAGGAAGAAAAAGCAAATGAGCGATCGCCCTTAAGCATGAGTGAGTTGATGCTCTTTCCTCCCTGCCTTCTAATCCTCTACGCTTACCAATGTTGATCTCAGGATGAGTAAAAGCCGATTCAGTAATTTATAGGGTGGTCAAGGACTGTGACTTAAATCTTTTAGACAACAGTCTAAGGAATGCAAAATCAATGCACACTGATTATCTAAAAACCTTGACTATCAACAATCCTTCCGCTGATTGTAAATCAATCATTAGCACCACACTATTTAGGACTGTCTTGGCTCAGTAAACTTTTCTTGCACCAAAACTACTAACCGGAAAACTCTTAGTCTTTCTATGAAAAATTTTACAAAATTAGAATTGACTTGCAATCAACTTCTAGATTTTTCAATTAGTGCTAGCTTCGAGATTGACTGTGCAATTGCCTATCCCCTTCTGTAATGAATCGTCATATGGCAATCCCAACGGGGTTCGATGCTGACAACTCCCCAATCTCACAAACAATTTAGGATAGCTATAGTACCTGAAAAGTCCATTAGGACGGGGGGTTAGGGGCTTCGGCGTGAGTGCTCAATGTTTGATGGCTCGACAGGCTTTGCCGACCGTCTAAGCTCATGCCGAAAACCCTCTTAACAGGGTTTTCTAAGCACCACAGACAGGCTAAATTCCTTCATCTCAACTCCTCAAGCCTCTTCTCCTAAATAGCGTTGATTGAGTACCAATATTGGGCAAAACAGATTTGCTTGAGTTGTAGTGAGATGTTGTTTAACAACATCTTGCATAATTTCGTAGGTCATATTACAACTTTGCTGAGCTCCAAAGGATCGCATGATGGTTTGAAACCACGATAAGAACCGTTCCTGCAATATTTCAGGATCATCGACCAGCATGGCAGCCGCAGAGTAGCGTAAAGTGCGGATCGTATCTCGCTTCCATTTATTACTGAGATCCGCATTCTCAGGAGTAAACAAATTTGGGTTTAGGAGCCGCATTTTGTCATAAACCTGTTGAACGATGGTGGCTTCAGCAGCTTGAAGCTTGATGTAGGTTTGCAGCCTAGTAGGAAATGCCTGAATGTAATCGCTGATGAATTGTAATTCGGCATCATCCGCATATCGACCATCTATTTGAACACTAAGACGGTTAATTTGGCTCAGCATGGGAATTCTTTTAGAGAAGAGACTTGAGTTAGTATGCCTTTAATCAAGGCTTTACAAGTCTTAATATTAAATTTTTTAAGTAAGCTTTATTGAAATTTGAAGTAACAATGTCAGTTCAGGTATTTTTCCGGATATCAGCTATTAGTTTAGAAAACTTAAAACTTTGCAGATGATCTGTCTATTGCTGTTGCTATGGTAGTAGCCCTGTAGGGGTTGCTGGAGCAACGCTCGCCCCCTTACCTTCTTAGGTAATGTCAGGTAATGCCCCTAAACCATGTGTCTACAGTTATGTAAATGGCTGATTAAAAATGGCTGAGGGGCGATCGCATCGCCCCTAAACTTGACTATTCACTCAGATTGCTGACTTTGGCAACCTAGATAGCAATCATCCAATTTGTCCTAAGATCACTGCTATCTAGACGTCAACGCTGTGAGAGAAAAATTCTCCCACTCTGAAAGTAGGAGTTTCTTCAAGTTGTTTGAGCATCGAGCGAGTAATCAATTTGCCCTCTTCAACTAGCACCTGTCCTGTGATGGGGTGAAGCAGGTTTTGATCGGCTCGTCGCCCAATTAACGCCTCAATATCTTGTAGTGAATTGATGTACATTCCAGGGGGTAGCTCTACAACCACACCATTAGCTAAAACCCTTGCTTGGCAGGCCAGTCGAGAGTTGGTTTTACACGATGTAATGACTTCCAGAGTCCGCTGTTCACGTCGATTGACGGGAGATAGTCCTTCCATCCCATCGACGACATAGACATGGCATGTTGCACACATGCCTCGTCCCCCGCATTCTCTCAATACGTCTAAATCTTTGTTGATAAGAACGGATAATAAATTGCCGTTAGTTTCGACAGAAGTTTCTTGGGCGATCGGTTCTAGTCTGACAGTTTTAGCCATTGGGGGATTACTCCAGAAATGTTGAGATTACGGTGTGTCTTTTAGCAGCAAGTTTCTTTGTCGATCATCCAGTGCTCTTTGCTCAATAATGAGCGGGAAGTCACGAATGACTTTAGAACAACGGGCAACAAAGGCTGAAATCCATTGCTGTAAACACTCATGTTCCTCGGCACTAATCGTTTGAGTGGCGTTGGTAGGAGATGAGGTAATAAACGTAAATTGGGCAGAGCGGTCAACTTGAAAACTATTCAACCACTCGATGTCAGGGCGACTTGACTTCCAATAGTTTGCGATAACTGTCGTTCCTAAATATTGCGTCGTAAACTGACTAAGGTGGTTGAGTGCAACTAACAACTCTTTGAGATTGACTTCATCTGCTGCGGCAGGAGGGTTGGTTTTTGAGTGAGTTAATGGGTCAGGTAATGCAGGATGCTGGTCTAAGTCAGCATCTGAGGGGTTGGAATTGGGATTGATAGGGGAGTTATGCGAACCATTTTGGCTATTGACCGAGACTTTGGTATTCGCACTGGTGGCGTTGGACGACAGACCTGATAGGGTAGAGGACGTTACTTCGGATCGCTGCTTCCAATAGGTTTGATTAGACAGGGTGATATTTCCGGCTAACAGACGAAAAGTGGCGATCGCGCTAGTGGCATCATCATGGAGTTCGGCTTTGAGTTGCTCAACTGCTTTAACGTAAGCCTGTGGCATGAGATTACTACTAGTCAGCACAAGAAGAATGATGCCGTGGTCTAATTTATAGATGTAAACCTGATGCTCGGTGAACTGAAACTCGAAAAACTCGAATCCATCGGGGGTCGTCTCAACTACCTGTTGGATGCCTTGGGCTAATGCTTCCTTTTGTTGAAAGTTTAAAGCCTGATCAACACCACAAAAATATGGGCGTGATCTCCCATCCATCAGGGCAATTCCTGTAATCCCTGGTAAATTCAAAAAATCCTGAACAACCTCCCGCTTCATAAGATGCTCTAATACTAATAATTGCTTACTTCAGCAAGACGGGTGCCAGAAATACAGTCCAGAGTTGGCAAGTTGAGTGTTGTAAAGTTTCCATCGACCTAGAATCCACTGATTGATTATGATTCTCCGTAGTTCAACTTACTTAAATTCTATTCGTGTTGTGTTGAGTCAATGGTTTGGCTAACAGAACGGAATTAGGAGATTTAGGGGTTATCAAACTTCACAATTCCTTTAAGCCGCTACTCTGGAAACCTGACCTGCTAGTTTTTTCAAGATTTCCTTGCCCGTCCCGGATTGTTTCTTAACGAATTGAAACCTTAGGGTTTTTCTTTTTCTCAGGTTTAGCACTCATGTCTGACCTTCCTTTTACTCTTGATCAGTTACGAATTCTCAAGGCGATCGCTGCTGAGGGAAGTTTTAAGCGTGCGGCTGATAGCCTCTATGTTTCCCAACCTGCCGTTAGCCTTCAGGTGCAAAACCTGGAGCGACAACTGGATGTTCCGTTGTTTGATCGAGGGGGTAGGCGAGCACAGTTGACTGAGGCAGGACACTTACTGCTAAGTTATGGCGACCGAATTCTCACGTTATGTGAAGAAACCTGTCGAGCAATCGAAGATTTGCAAAATCTTCAAGGTGGCACCCTCATTATTGGTGCGAGTCAAACGACTGGTACTTACCTATTACCTCGGATGATTGGGCTATTTCGACAACATTATCCTGATGTTGCGGTGCAGCTTCACGTTCACTCAACCCGCCGTACTGCCTGGAGTGTGGCGAATGGACAGATTGACCTGGCAATTATTGGTGGTGAAATCCCCCCTGAATTACAAGACTCTTTAGAGATTATTCCCTACGCAGAAGACGAACTAGCACTTATTTTGCCTGTTTTGCATTCTCTTGCTCGAATTACTACGGTGCAGAAAGATGATCTTTACAAATTGCAATTTATTGCGCTGGATTCTCAATCCACCATTCGTAAAGTAATTGATCAGGTGTTAACTCGGTGTGGTATCGAAACGCGACGATTAAAAATTGAGATGGAGCTGAACTCCATTGAAGCGATTAAAAATGCGGTTCAGGCGGGATTAGGGGCTGCGTTTGTCTCAATTTCTGCGATTGAGAAGGAATTGCAGATGGGAGTGTTGCATCGAGCCAAGATTGATGGGGTAGTTGTCAACCGAATGTTATCCGTCATTATCAACCCCAATCGCTATCGTTCAAAAGCTGCTTCTGCCTTTATGGAAGAGATTTTGCCGCAATTTTCTAGTCATAAACCGTTACCCCTTGAAGTCCCTGAAGAGAGAAATGCAGTTGAACCAACGGAGCCACTGTCGTTGTAGCAAGGGGGGCGATTTTGAGATTTAGTGGTTGCTTTGCTTGGACTCGCAACGAAATTGGTATTTTAGCTGTTGAAGTATGGCTGATTCGTTCGTTAAAAGCCATTGTTAAAAACATGAACTGATCATCCCTCCTCGTTTATGGAAGTTTATTGCACTCGTCCAGGCTGTCCAAGACCTGTTAACTACTTTGATGATTTGGACAATAGTGCCACGTTGAAGACGGTGCAGCAAAAATTTTGCACAAGTTGTGGCATGCCGCTCATTCTCTTGGGGCGTTATGTGACTCAGAGACTATTGGGCAAAGGAGGATTTGGGGCTGCTTTTTTGGCACGCGATCGCTATACTCCCGCGATGCGACAGTGTGTGGTGAAGCAGTTTCAGCCCTCTGGGGACTTGACCCCAGCGCAATTGCAAATTGCTCAAACTTTATTTGAACGAGAGGGAGCCGTCTTAGAGGAGTTAGGGAATAGCCACAGCCAAATTCCTGACTTGTTAGCATTTTTTGAGTTAGATGTACCTAAGAGCTCGGCAGGTAAGGCGGATCGGTTCTTTTATCTAGTACAAGAATTTATTGATGGGCAGAATCTTGAAGAGGAGTTGGCTCAAAAAGGGCAATTTTCTGAAGTAGACGTTCGGGAAGTGTTGACTGAGATTCTCAAGGTTTTGCAGTTTGTGCATGGACATGGCTCGATTCACCGAGATATTAAGCCCTCTAATATCATGCGACGGCGAGATGGGCGGCTCTACTTGTTAGATTTTGGGGCAGTGAAGCAGGTGACGCGAGCCTCAGTCGCAGGTGAAGGCGGGAAAGCTTCGACTGGAATTTATTCTATGGGTTTTGCCCCACCTGAGCAGATGGCGGGGAATGTGGTGTATCCTGCTACAGATCTTTATGCGTTGGGGGTAACTTGCATTACGTTGTTAAGCGGCAAGCAGCCTAATGAATTGTATGACTCCTATAGCAATGGCTGGAACTGGAGTCGCTATGCTCAAGTTAGCGATCGCCTGGAAGCAGTGCTTGAACGGATGTTGTTAGCGACTCCGAGTCAACGGTTTCAGTCAGCGGATGAGGTGTTGGAGGCGTTGCAAGGTGGTACTTCGGCACCACCAGGGGTGCCTTCACACCCAACTGCAACTCCTCCTAACCCAGCAGCAGTGCCCAATCCGGTGATGGCAGCTCCACCTCCACCGACCTCCACCCCAGCCCGACTGCCCAAGCGTCCTGTACAGGCTCCATCGATTCGCACGGCACCTCCAGCCGCCCCTGTGTCAGTGGCCCCTCCACCTCCAGCGATTCAACCTGCAACCCCAGCTCCATTGGCTCCCCAAAAACCTGGCTTTTCCTTAATAGAAATTATTGTTGGAGCTGCGTTTACGGGATTTGAGGGTAGTTTGTTGGCGATCGCCTTGATCAGTATTTTGGGTACAACCTTGATCAGTGCTGGATTTTGGCTAGTGTTATTGGGTATTTTGGTGTTGGCTCAATCAAGGCATGTGATTGAGAAAGTAGATTTGCTGATTCTGGCTGCATTAACGGTAGGAATTATGATTCTCCTGCCACCCTTGCGGAATTTTTGGATCTTGCAGGCGATTGGCAACCCCATTGGAACTCTGTTAATCGTGTCGGTTTTAGTCGGATTGTTAGCTGTAGCCGCTACCCTGGTGTTTCGTTTGGTTTACAAATTGCTATCAGGCTTGTTTTAGCGATCGCCAGCAAACAATTTAGGGTGAATATGGTGAGAGATTAAGCGGCTGTAACCCCGTACAATTCAGATTTCAGCCTATATGAATGTCTATGTCTCAGAAAAATGATACTCCGGTTGTTATAGCTGCGTTGTTGATCACGTTGACTCTGTTGGGTGCAGGGGGATGGTGGTTATGGAGGCAGTTTAATGCTAGAGGTGGCAACCCTTTTGGCATCACATCTCCTAGTAGCTCGCCCAGTTCTCCTGGAGTTAGTGGACAGGTACCTTCGCTTGCAGAACGCCTGAGTAGCGGAGAAAGAGTCTTCGTTGTAGAGGGTGCATCGGCTGAGAAACAAGCGGGAGTGCAGGCGATCGCCAATGGGTCATTTGAGGAAGCGATCGCCCGTTTTCAAGCCTCGCTGACTGCCAATCCCAATGATCCAGAAGCCTTAATCTACTTAAATAATGCTCAGATTGGGTTACGGATTCAAAAGGGCGAGTTGCCAGAAAATAACGTGGCAACCATTGCGGTTGCGGTTCCCATCACTAGTGCAGTTAACCCTGCTTCAGAGATTTTGCGAGGGGTGGCTCAGGCTCAAACTGAGATTAATGAGACAGGAGGGGTCAAAGGATATCCTCTACGAATCGTGATCGTGACGGATGATGTAGACCCTAATGTGGTTCAGCAGATCGCCACAGAATTAGTCGAAACTGATGTGTTAGGGGTGGTTGGGCATTTTGGCAGTGATGCAACACTGGCTGCGGCGGCGATCTATCAAGCGAGTGGCTTGGTCATGCTCTCTCCTACTAGTACTTCGACCGCCATTTCTGAATTGGGTGATTATGTATTTCGGACTGTGCCGAGCGATCGCTTTACTGCCGCCGCACTGTCGCGCTATATGCTCAACACTCTGCAAAAGAGTAATGCAGCCGTTTACTTTAATTCTCAAAGTGCTTATAGCAACTCCCTAAAAGATGAATTTGCAACAGCATTGGTAACGGAAGGAGGGCAGGTTCTCAATGAATTTGATTTATCAAGCTCTAATTTTGATGCTGCCGCCACCCTTGAACAAGCCAATCAACAGGGAGTCGAGGTATTGGTATTGCTTGCTAACACACCGACACTCGATCAAGCGTTGCAGGTTGTAACTGTCAATCAAGATCAGCTCGCGCTGTTGGGGGGCGATAGCCTTTACAACCCCAAAATCTTACAAGTTGGAGGGGCTGCCGCAGAGGGCATGACAGTGGCAGTGCCCTGGGTGTTGTTGGCTAATCCTAAAACTCAGTTTGTTCAAGCGTCAAGACGGCTGTGGGGTGGTGATGTCAACTGGCGAACAGCAATGGCCTATGATGCGGTGCAAGTCTTAGTAAAAGGCATGCAAGATAGTTTTCCACCCACCCGTGAGGGGATTAAAAATGCACTGAACAGCCCTAATTTTGTTGTAGAGGGAGCTACAGGAACAATCCGCTTTTTGCCATCGGGCGATCGCAATCAGCCAATGCAGTTAGTCACAATTCAACCAGGAAATCGTTCAGGATATGGCTATGATTTTGTACCAGTGCCATGATTCGGTACTAGCACCGTGATAAAAAGGACGGGTACAAGATCCTGTGCTCTGGCTGAATCGAGAATGAGGAATAACCGATGGCTCAGAAAAATGAAACCCCGGTCTTAATTCTGGCGTTGCTGATTACAGTTAGCCTAATTGGTGCGGGGGTCTGGTGGTTTACTCGACAATCGGGCTTTAACCTAGGCAGTTTTGCTCAACCGAACTCGTCTACCCCCTCTGTGGGAACGGGGCAAACTGGGCAAGCGACACCAACAGCGATACCAACAGCGACCTCTGCCTCTCCCGTAGGGCAAACCACAGGCGATCGCTTTGCATCAGTGCAAAATGTTCCGTCAGGAGTGTTTAACTATGGCGGGAGTACTAGTTGGGCTCCTATTCGGAGTCAAGTTGACCGTGCCATTCAATCAGAACTGCCTGCGTTTCAACTCCGCTATACCGATCCACTCACGGGAGTTCCAGGGTCGAGCACAGGCATCCGTATGCTCCTCGACAATCAGTTAGCGTTTTCCCAATCGTCGCGATCGCTCAAACCAGAGGAATATCAAGAAGCCCAACAACGGGGCTTTACGCTGCAAGAAATTCCAGTAGCAATTGAAGGAATTGCGATCGCCGTTCATCCCAGTTTGAATATTCCAGGTTTAACCATTACCCAACTTCAGGGCATTTACACCGGACAAATCACAAACTGGAATCAAGTAGGTGGGCCTGATTTGGTGATCGTGCCTTACTCACGACGGATAGAGTCAGGTGGCACGGTTGAATTTTTTGTAGATAATATTTTGGATGGACAGCCTTTCGGTAATTCAGTCCACTTCATTGGAACTACAACTGAAGCATTACGAGAACTATCGGCAAATACGGGCGGACTATACTATGCGTCAGCCCCAGAGGTGATTGGCCAATGTACAACCAAACCATTGGCGATCGGGCGACGCGCAGATCAATTAGTAGCCCCTTATCAAGAACCTCTTGTGCCGCCATCACAGTGTCCCACTCAGCGCAATCAGATCAATGCTGATGCTTTAAAGCAGGGCGAGTATCCGATTACTCGACGATTATTTGTCATCGTCAAACAAAACGGTCAGACTGACCAGCAAGCAGGGACAGCTTATGCTAACTTGCTGCTTACCGATCAGGGACAGCAACTGCTTGAGCAAACAGGGTTTGTACGCATTCGCTAGGTTGACTGCGATCGCTTTTGTTGCAAAGCAGAAGATTCGGCAGGCAGACACAAGAGGTTGTCTCCATAAGACCGAATTAAGCCTCGTTGACGCAGCTTACCCATTAAACGAGTGACCGTTACCCGAGTAGAGCCGATCGCACTACCAATTTGAGCGTGTGTCAGAATCCAGGGCAAGTAATACCCTTCGTCACACGGTTCACCAAATTCCTCAATTAATAAAGTGAGAAATCCTAAAAGGCGATCGATGGTGCGGCGTTGACCTAACGTACTTAACCACAACAGCTTGCGCTGGTGTTGATAGCGAAATGCATTTAAAACTTCACGACGGAAGTGGGGCCAGTTATCTAAATCGTGCCAATAGAGCCAGATAACGGCTGTTTGGTCAACATGAGCCACACTTTGCAGAGTAAAAGGAGATTGAGCCACAATCTCAAAGGGCTGACCCGCACCGACAAAACCCAAAAATGCTTCTTCTGAGTTGATTCGAGGTAAGCGAGAATTGCCTGCGGTGGCACTCACTTGAGCTTCACCGACGAGACGAACGGCACCTCGTTGAACGAGATAGAGCAATCCGGGTCGAGCTGGTATCTTTTCGTCCTTGCCGAAGGTACGACAACGGTAGTGTTCCTGTGCCCAGTCAAGAATACGTTGCCAGGTCAGAAAAGGACGGGCGGTTTCTGGTTGGGAGGAGGATACTGAGTGCATAGGCAGGAGCTTTGGGAATCAGTAGAGGTCTGGAACTCTGAATTTGCGTATGATTAACGTTTGGCCCAACTCTTTGAGCTAAGTGGCTAGCGAGGTAGAACCAGCTTAACGTTACATAACGCAAATGGAATACAGATAAACACGGATTAACTTTACGCTTCAAGAGGTATGATTCATTTTCTTCTTATAAAGTTTCGTATTAGCCTACGAAATTTATCTGATTTTTGAAAGAGAAGGCAATATTTAAACTACAAATTCCTTTTGCCCTGTCTCGGTATTCACGTGAATTCAACTTCACCTATCATCCTACAGCTTGCTCTCCGCTCACTTTTAGTGAAAAAGTTGCAGAGGTCAATTTTGTTACTGACTGGTCATTTGTCAAGGGATGAGAAGACGAATCAGGGGTTGAATGCTTTAATACAAACTATTGATTTACCGCTTCAGACCATTCCAATTAAATTGATCAAGCATCCAGGCCGAATTGAATATGGATCTGCGATCGCTTTTAAGCTATCTAAGTCGCTAGGAATCTCGGTAATAAGGCTTGTTGACAAAATTCAAGCAAGATTGACCAATATAGATTTAAGCGCGGATCAGGAGAATAATCACCTACCTTTGGAGAGAGTTTGGAAAAATTTTAAGGTGCAAATTAATCCATCTGGTTGGATTTCTCTACAACTCAATGAGACTGGCACAGCTCTTTGGTTACAACTACTGGTTAATTCAATTAGAGCGGGTGACTGCCCCACTATAAATCAGGGTTACGAAACTGATATCCACCAACTCGGTAATTTTACAAATTCTTCTTTTATTATTCAGTATACTCATGCTCGTTGTTGCTCACTGTTGCATCTGGCACATCAGGCAGAATTGATTGAATTAGATAATGCTCAACCCCATTGGAGACAGTCGGTGCCATTGATTGCTGTCCCTAACTCACTCCCTTGGCTTGATGCAGAGCATCGTTTGCGTTTCCAGCAAATAACGGAGTGGCAGTTGATAACTCAATGCGTTGTTACGCTAGATCGGCTTGCAGAGCTTGCTTCATCAGATGTTGTGACTCTCAATCGGGCTGTTGACTTCAAGTTGGCGATGGAACTGAGTCAAACGTTTCAAGCATTTCATGCCGCTTGCCCCTTGTTGGGCGAGGCTCAAAAAGCCAGTTTAGAGTTAGCACAAGTCCGTTTAGGGCTAATCTCTGTGACCCAGGGGTTGCTCAACCTGCTGCTGCAAGAAGGCATCGGTGTGATGGCACCTGTTTGTCTCTAAGCCCAGTAAGTTCATCACTTTGTCACATTCTCTTCAAATAGATGACAAACCCGAATGAGTCTGCTACATTGTTGCTAGTGTGAGGAGCGAACCAGCAAGGGCATCGAGACGAAACACGGTCAGTCGTCGATGCCCTTTCTGATTTCTATAGTGCATATAGCATTTACTGTATATAGCCTTTCGCTCCAAGTTTTTATTTACCTGAATATTGAACTGTTTCTAGTTGCCATGTTGTTTAATGTTGCGATGTGGCTCTGCTGCTATTTAACGGTTTGAACGCTTAGGTTTTTGGGATGCAATAGCTTAGTAGCTGTTTATAGCAAAAATTCTTCGATTGCGGCTGCAACTCCATCCGCTTCAACGCTAGGGGCAACCCATTGAGCGATCGCTTGCACATCGGTTGGGGCATTTCCCATAGCAACGCCTATTCCAGCATATTCCAGCATTTCTACATCATTAAAGTTATCGCCGATGGTCATCACATTGTGAGCCTGAAGCCCTAAGATTTCTTCAGCGAGATAGCGCACGGCTGTGCCCTTGTTGACTAATGGATTAGTGGCCTCAAAAAAGGTAGCCACTGACTTGGTGAAATACAGCTCTGCTGGAGTGTAACGTTGTCGGAGTGAGGTGAGCAGGTGATCGACTAAGTCGGTGTTGTGGCTCAATGCCAAGATTTTGGTTGGCTCAACATCGAGTGCCTGACGTAAATCTCCGACAGCGATCGCCTCTACTTGTGATCGTTCAGCATACAACTCCGTTTCAGGGGTAATTTCACGAACATAAAGCTGATCGTTGATATAGAGGTGAATTGACAACTCCAATCGCAGTTCAGGTTGCTCAAAGTGATCAATCAATTGGAGGGCATAGGGCTGAGAGATGGCCCAATGACGATGGAGATGATTAGTGGCAGGGTCTTTAATCAACGCCCCCTGATAGCTTAGCAGGGGCAGCTTGGAGCCAATTGCCTGATAAAACCGCAAAGCAGAGCGATACATGCGTCCGGTGGCGATCGCCACTGGAATGCCTTTGGCTTGCACGGCTTGAATTGCATTTAACACAGCGGGACGAATATCATTCGACTCTCCGGCGATCGTGCCATCGATGTCAACGACTAAAAGCTGAATGTCGGTCGCTTGAGGCTTAGAGTTAGAGTCAGAGGACAGGTTGACGGCAGTGTTGTGCACCATGTTACGCACCAAAATTCTTGAAGGCCCACAGTATGAGGGTATCAGGCAGGAGAGAAAAGGCAAGAGACAACAGGGAAGAAAACAGAGAAAAAAAGAATAGGGAGAAAGACGGAGGGTTGAAGGTAAACGACGCATTCACTCATTGACCTGCCATTACCTGCCATGCATTGACTCCCTACTCCCGGAATCCTATTTAGTTCACCTCGTCATCTTTAGTTGACATAGTAATCCTGCGTTCCTTTCGCTTGAATGGCGTCTCCTAAGCGATTGAGGGCGTGGACGTAAGCCGCTGTGCGGAGTGAAACTGAGAGTTCTTGAGCGATCGCCCAAATCTTTTCAGTTTCAGTGGTCATGCTTTGTTCTAGACGACGGTTGACCTCATCGAGTGACCAGTAGAACCCACTGCGATTTTGCACCCATTCGTAGTAGCTCACAGTGACTCCTCCCGCATTCACTAGAATGTCGGGAAAGACATGAATTCCTTTTGCTTCTAAAATCGGGTCAGCACTGGAGGCTGTTGGCCCGTTGGCCACTTCAAAAATGTATTTTGCTTGAATCTGATTGGCATTCTCGGCAGTGATCTGATTTTCTAGGGCGGCTGGAACTAGCACATCAACATCCAGTTTCAACAGTTCCTCGTTGGTAATAGGAGTGTGGTCAATGGTGCTGCAAACGCTGCCTTCGCAATAAACGGCTTTGATGCCGCGACTCGCATCTTTGAGACGCCGAATGCTGGGGATGTCTAGCCCTTGTTTAGCATAAACACCTCCCTGTGAGTCACTGACAGCGACTACTTGATATCCGGCTTTAAACATCAACTCAGCCAGCACAGCCCCAGCGTTGCCAAACCCTTGAATAGCAACAGTGGTATTGGTTGGAGGGCGATTGAAATGAGCTAGGGCAGCTTGGATGACAAAAAAAGCACCCATTGCCGTTGCTGTTTCTCGTCCTAAGCTGCCGCCCATGCTGATGGGCTTACCTGTGACAACTGCTGGAATGATTTTTCGTTGGATAATGCTGTATTGATCCATCATCCACCCCATAATCATGGGATTGGTGTAGACATCGGGGGCAGGAATATCGATGTCGGGTCCGATAAAATCAGCGATCGCATCGACATAGCCCCGGCTCAATCGCTCTAACTCAAACTTCGAGAGTTCTTTAGGGTTCAGTGTAATGCCGCCTTTTGCACCGCCAAAGGGCAGGTTGAGTACAGCACATTTAAACGTCATCCAAAATGCCAGTGATTGCACCTCGTCTAACGTCACATTGGGATGAAAGCGTACTCCTCCTTTAGTGGGTCCACGGCTATCGTCATAACGCACTCGATATCCTTGAAAGACTCTCAACGACCCGTCATCCATGCGAACTGGAATGGCAACACTGAGACTGGCTTTAGGGTAGCGCAACCGTTCAGTGACATCATCGGCAAGAGAGACATATCTCAATGCTTTCTCTAATCGTTGATTGGCGTCAGACAACATCGAATAGGACATAATTCTTCTCCTCTAAACCGGGTGTGATCGAATTGAAGAGAGGGATGATCCCCGGTTGTTTCTCTATGTTGCCCACAAAAATGTATTAAAAGCTACAGTTTTTATATTTCTATTATATTTTGAAGAAATAAGTGTGAGGCATTACGAAGAATTACCCATTTACCGATTCGCGACGTTTAAGATAGGAGAAGTAAGGGTAAGTTGGGATGTTTGCAGGCAGCGATTATGGGTGGCGATCGCTTCTGGGTGAATTGCTGTGTTTGCAAGCTTGAAGCGGCTGCGAAATCAGTTTTCAAGTCAGACTTGGCAATTGGCACCGGGAAATTTATACCTTGCCCAGTGTGTTAAGACCGTCAATGCTAGATTTCATGCACCTGTGGTCAATATCTCCGGCGTAACTCAGTCTGACTTAAGGATTGTGCAGCTCTTTTTGACAGTTGAAATTCTTTGACAGTTCATTCAATATCTATTGAAAGCTTCTCATTGACTGATCCTATTGTTTCCCTGGGTCAAATAAATGAGCATTTGGAAAATCATAAAAATGCTGCTATTTTTCCAACCTATTTTTAGGCAGTACAGGCTGATAATTCATCAAAAGAGTGTTTCTTTGAAAGAACTAAGCCAGTATTGTTAGGTTGTGCTGTCTGTCGTTAGACACATTTTGGAACCATTAACCTGTTCTATATTGAATGGGGGTTTCAACTTATGGTGAATGATGAATGATGTTGTCAGTGGTTGCACGGTCATTACTGGCGTATGTTCACCACTCACAATGATTAATCAGAGATATTGGGATGTCTCATAAGTAGTTTGCCCAATTCACCAACTAGGGGAGTGTCCATGAGTGAAGTTTTCGCTCTATGATCTTGAGGCATCTTGTTCGATAAACCTTATTTTTAAACGTTCAAATCTCTCTGTCTACCTTACGTTCTCCCTAAATTCATGACTGCTGTTTCTTCTCAAAACACTTCACCGACCTGGCACACGTTGGCCCCGGACAAGGCGGTTGACCAGCTTCAGAGCGATCGCGAGTTGGGTTTAACGAGTCAACAAGTGGCAGAGCGGCTGCAACACTATGGACCTAACGAATTAGAAGAATCGGGTGGACGCTCGACTTGGGCGATTCTGCTGGATCAGTTCAAAAACATCATGTTGTTGATGTTGATTGCGGTGGCGATCATTTCAGGCATTATGGATTTGCTCGATCTGCGAGCAGGAACGGTTAAGGCAAATGACATTCCGTTCAAAGACACGATCGCTATTCTGGCCATTGTGTTTTTAAATGGATTGTTGGGGTTTGTGCAAGAAAGCCGTGCTGAGAAAGCTCTGGCTGCCCTTAAAAATTTGGCGTCTCCTCGGGTACGGGTGACTCGTGATGGCAAGATTTTGGAGATTAACTCTAAAGACCTAGTGCCGGGAGATGTGATGCTGCTGGATGCGGGGGCTCAGGTTTCGGCAGATGGTCGGTTGTTAGAGTCAGCTAATTTACAAATTCGCGAAGCGGCTCTGACTGGGGAAGCACAAGCTGTTAATAAGCAAGTTCAGCTACAGTTGCCGGAAGATACGGCTCTGGGCGATCGCATCAATTTGGTGTTTCAAGGAACCGAGGTCGTGCAAGGACGGGGCACCGTATTAGTGACCAATACGGGCATGAAGACGGAACTTGGCAAGATTGCGACGATGCTGCAATCGGTTGAGTCAGAGCCAACTCCTTTGCAACAGCGGATGGATCAGCTGAGCCAGGTCTTAGTGACGGGTGCACTGACTCTGGTGGCGATCGTTGTTGGAGGCGGGTTGCTGGCGGCAGGGTTAGGCAGTTTTAGAGAATTGCTGGAAGTCTCACTTAGTATGGCAGTTGCGGTTGTGCCAGAAGGTTTGCCCGCTGTCATTACAGTGACTTTGGCGATCGGCACCCAACGAATGGTGCGACGACAGGCCTTAATTCGCAAGTTACCTGCGGTTGAAACATTGGGTTCTGTGACAACGATCTGTTCTGATAAAACCGGAACGCTAACCCAGAATAAGATGGTGGTGCAGTCGATCCACCCACCCACTCAATCGCTGCGGGTCACGGGTGAGGGTTATGTTCCAGAGGGACAGTTTTACATTGATGAGCACCAGGCTCAGCCTCAGGATCTACCTGAACTCAAGTCTCTGCTAGCCGCCTGTGCACTTTGTAATGATTCGATTTTGCAGAAAGAAAATGGTCAGTGGATGATTTTGGGTGACCCCACGGAAGGCGCGTTACTCGTCGTGGCCGGTAAAGCTGGCATCGATCGCCATCACTATGACCATAAGTTGCCCCGTGCGGCTGAGTTTCCATTCTCATCAGAGCGGAAGCGGATGAGCGTTATGGTTAACACCAGTGAAACCGATCAAGAGACGCTAAAAGGTCTGATTCCGGTGGCTCAAACTAGCTTCCCTTATTTGATGTTTACCAAGGGTTCGCCTGAGATTGTTTTAGAACGGTGTCAATCGTTGCAAATAGGCGATCGCACAGAACCTCTAACGGACGCTCAGCGAAATGCGATTTTAGAGAAAAACAATCAACTGGCAGGCAAGGGCTTACGAGTTCTGGGGTTTGCCTACAAGCCATTAGATGTTTTGCCGCTAGAAGGCTCTGATGAAGCTACAGAGACGGATCTAATCTGGCTGGGTTTGGTTGATATGTTGGATGCACCTCGTCCAGAGGTGAGGGAAGCAGTGGCTCGGTGCCGCACGGCAGGCATTCGCCCCGTCATGATCACGGGAGACCACCAACTAACGGCGCAGGCGATCGCTGAAGACTTGGGAATTTCTCAACCTGGTGACCGAGTGTTGACCGGGCGCGATCTAGAAAAACTCAGTCCGGCTGAGATGGAAGAACGGGTTGAGCAAGTCGGTATCTATGCGCGGGTAGCTCCTGAGCATAAACTACGGATTGTGCAGGCTCTGCAACGCCGTGGCAGGATTGTCGCCATGACCGGAGATGGGGTTAACGATGCCCCTGCTCTCAAACAGGCCGACATTGGAATTGCTATGGGAATTACGGGAACTGATGTGAGCAAGGAAGCCAGCGACATGGTATTGCTGGATGACAACTTTGCTACCATTGTTGCCGCCACCGAAGAAGGTCGAGTGGTTTACACCAATATTCGCCGCTTCATCAAATATATTTTGGGTTCCAACATTGGAGAAGTGTTAACGATCGCCGCTTCTCCTTTGTTAGTGGGGGGTGGTGTGCCTCTCACGCCCCTACAAATTCTGTGGATGAACCTGGTGACAGATGGTTTACCAGCGTTGGCGTTAGCGGTTGAGCCCGCAGAGCCGAACGTCATGGAGCGTCCTCCGAATGATCCTAAAGAGAGCATTTTTGCTCGTGGTTTAGGGTTGTATATGATTCGTATTGGCATTGTCTTGGGGATCATTGCCATTAGCTTAATGGTTTGGTCTTACAACTACACGGCTGCTGACACATCTGGCATTGGTGATCCAGAACGCTGGAAAACGATGGTGTTTACAACCCTGTGTTTAGCGCAAATGGGACACGCTATGGCGATTCGTTCTAACACGCAACTAACGGTTGAAATCAACCCGTTTTCCAATCCTTATGTGCTGGCGTCGGTTGTGCTAACCACAATTTTGCAGTTGTTACTGATTTATGTTGAGCCACTCCGCAATTTCTTTGGAACTCATTGGTTAAGCCCAACGGAGTTGGGTATTTGTATTGGTGCCAGCTTGTTAATGTTCCTGTGGGTTGAGATTGAAAAGCTCTTCATTCGCTGGTTTTTTCGCAATCGGCACTAGCCTCCCCATGTCTCCTGCCTCATGTTTCTCCAATCGCTTCACCTTCGCCAGTTCCGCAATTATCAGGATCAGCGGGTGGAGTTTGCGGCTCCTAAAACAATCGTGGTGGGAGACAATGCTCAGGGCAAGTCTAACTTGTTGGAGGCAGTGGAGTTATTGGCAACGTTGCGATCGCATCGAGCTGGTCGCGATCGCGACTTGATTTTGAATGGCACAGCGATTGGGCAAGTCACAGCGACTTTAGAACGGAGCCTGGGCAATATCGAGTTAGCGTTGACCCTGCGAACTCAGGGACGGCGAACTGTAGCGTTAAACGAACAGTCGCTCAAACGCCAACTCGATTTTTTGGGAGTGTTGAATGCAGTTCAGTTTTCTAGTTTGGATCTAGACCTGGTTCGCAGTGGGCCGGGGCAACGTCGCGATTGGCTTGACAGCGTCTTGACCCAGCTAGAACCTGTCTATGCCTCAATCCTGCATCAATATAATCTCATCTTGCGACAGCGCAATGCTTTGTTGAGACAGCGTTCGATAGGAGCGGCTCTTGATCGGAGTGATGTGGTAGAGGTGCCGACTGATCTCAGTCAGTTGGCGGTTTGGGATGCTCAGTTGGCGATCGCGGGGACTCGTGTCATGCGACGACGAGCTAGAGCACTACAACGATTGGCTCCCCTGGCTCAAACCTGGCATCAAGCGATTAGCAACAGTCAGGAAGTGTTAGAGGTGCGATATCTGCCCAACGTCAGCCTGATTGAAGATGACCCGACTGCCATTCAACAGGCATTTTTGGAGAAGATTCAACAACGGGCGATCGCTGAAAAGCACCAAGGAACGTCTTTGGTGGGTCCCCATCGAGATGAGATTGAGTTCATGATTAACCAAACTCCGGCGCGTCAATATGGCTCTCAGGGGCAACAGCGTACCCTGGTCTTGGCCTTGAAATTAGCCGAGTTAAAGCTGATTGAAACGGTGGTTGGAGAGCCGCCTTTGTTGTTATTAGACGATGTGTTGGCAGAGCTAGATTTAAACCGCCAAAACAAACTGCTCGACACGATTCAGGAGCGGTTTCAAACCTTAATCACCACCACTCACTTGGGGTCGTTTGATGCGCAATGGCTAAAGTCTTCGCAGATTTTGACTGTAAAAGCAGGCCAGGTTTACGAGTGAGTCAGGTTTACGAGTGAGCCAAGTTTACGAGTGACAGAGCCTAAGGGAATGTCCAGCCCAAGGTTGTAGCAACTTGATGAGCGAGTCGTAGAGGATCAAACGGCTTGGCGATCGCCCCAGTCACCCCCAACTCGTTATAGCGTTGGCGGTCAGAGGCTTGCACTTTAGCGGTTAACAAAATGACTGGAATGGTTTGTGTGACAGCGTTGTCCTGCAAGTGCTGAAATGTTGTTAACCCATCCATGTCGGGCATCATGACATCTAGCAAAATGGCGTCGGGTTGATCGGCTTGGGCGATCGCGATGCCTGCTTTGCCAGAGTTTGCTGTCAAGACCTCCCACCCAGCGGTGGTCTCTAAACAAATTTGGGCAACTTCGCGGATATAGGCTTCGTTGTCAACAACCAAAATACGTTTAGCCGTCATGCACTTGTTTCAAGTAGAGATTAATCACTTATATATAGCAGTCCTAAATCAGTTGTGAAATGGGCGGG
>JANRJA010000200.1:0-7265 GCA_033764315.1 Oculatellaceae cyanobacterium bins.114 | reverse complement strand
TCATTGAGCTTGGTTTGGCGGTCTTCCCAATCCCAAAAGCCAGGTTGTTTCATCTCAACTCACCCCGTCACTGCTCCATCACTAGGATCTCATACTTGTCTCGATTTAAGACACTGCTTGATCTATTTTTCGAGGTTCCCTTTAGTATTAGATTAGACCTCGGACTATATTTTTGTGTCGCAACACTATCTCAGGGTAGAGCCTCTTTCCCAAGTGGCTTAGATTACAATGAAGGACTTGAACACAGAAGGACTTGAGCACACGGTTCATGAATGGGAGGTTGCCGGAGAAATGGAGTGTGCTTTAGAGATGGATTAAGTAGAAACGGTGATGGGAGAAAAGACTTAATGTTGGGCTTTTGGTTTAAATTGTCCCACCGCAATTTGATTCAGCTTCCTCCCCTGGCTGAAACCTTTCAGGCAGTTAGTTCTGCTTCGGTTGATGTGCTTTGGCGAAAAGTCATGAATCTAGCAGATGTGTCCTGGCATCCCCTACTAGTCAGCACTAACGTTCCCAAAGGGCTGATACCAAAACCGGGGTTGATTTATCAAGCGGTGTCGCGTCTGTTTCCGATTAAAATTCGGATCTTTGTTGAAAAAGTGTTGCCAAAAGAACTCCTCAGCGTCAGGATTTTAGCCCTACCAGGGATTGAGGAACGGGTGACCTATCGAGTCGAGTCTACCCTGTGCGGCACTCGTGTCTCTTATTCGGTCACGTTACGGGGATGGTTATCACCGCTAGTTTGGTCGTTGATTCGCCCCTATGCTGCACGGGTTGCGGCAGAGTTAGCCCATGCCGCCGAGCAAGAAGTGCAAAACCTCTTAACCCTTGACCGCAAGCTGCCAAAACCCAATCAAGATTTGTTAGGGGTTTTGCTAGTTGTAGTGGTTGGACAGCAATTTGTAGCGTAGGACGAGAAAGAGAAAAGAAACAAACGATATTGGGGGAGATATTGAGGGCTAAAGACAAAGGGCTAAAACGTAAGCCTGTCTTCAATCCTTCTCGCTTCCCTCTTATTTTTCTCTATTCCCTCTTATTGCTTCTTTACTCAGTGTTGCAAGTTGTTACTTTAGAATGACTAATGACCCTAATTACTCGTCCGGGGCAAAGTTATGGTGACAAAGACGCTGGATGCCAGTGCTGTATTAGAAGTGTTGCGACCGGTGCAAGACCCTGAACTCCGCAAAAGCTTGGTGGAGTTAAACATGATTCGCAATGTCAAAATTCAGGATGGCAACGTCAGTTTTACACTCGTGTTGACGACTCCCGCTTGTCCATTGCGTCAGTTTATTGTGGAAGATTGTGAGCGAGCGATCAAAACCCTCGCTGGCGTTGAATCGGTTGAGGTAGAAGTGACAGCAGAGACCCCTCAACAGCGATCGCTCCCTGATCGGACGGGCATTGCAGGTGTGAAAAATATTCTGGCAATTTCGAGTGGCAAGGGTGGTGTCGGCAAGAGCACTATTGCTGTCAATGTGGCCGTTGCTCTGGCTCAACTGGGGGCAAAGGTCGGCTTGATCGACGCTGACATCTACGGCCCCAATGCTCCCACAATGCTGGGATTAGCCGATGCCAAGGTGTCTGTCCAGCAAGGTGCTCAAGGAGAAGTTTTAGAACCTGCATTTAACTACGGGGTCAAGCTCGTCTCAATGGGCTTTTTGATTGACCCCGACCAGCCTGTGATCTGGCGAGGACCAATGCTCAATGGCATCATCCGCCAGTTTCTCTATCAAGTCTCGTGGGGCGACTTAGACTACCTAATTGTAGACATGCCTCCAGGCACAGGAGATGCTCAACTAACGCTGACTCAAGCAGTGCCGATGGCGGGTGCCGTGATTGTCACAACACCTCAAACGGTTTCTCTCCTGGACGCACGTCGTGGCTTGCGTATGTTTCAACAGATGCAAGTGCCGATTTTGGGAATTGTGGAAAACATGAGCTATTTTGTGCCGCCAGACATGCCCGACAAGCAATATGACATTTTTGGCTCTGGTGGCGGTGAAAAGACCTCTAGCGAGTTGGGATTGCCGCTGTTAGGGTGCGTGCCCTTAGAGATTCCATTGCGTCAGGGAGGCGATCGCGGCGTACCCATCGTCATTGACAATCCAGAATCGGCCTCTGCCAAAGCTCTAACTGCGATCGCCCAACAGATTGCGGCTCGTGTCTCCGTCGCGGCTCTGAGCTGATGGCTATTCCCTAATTGGCTATCTTCTGATCGGCTATTCGCTGTGGACTGTTTTGCTCACTCCCACCCCCCATTCCCTCTCAGTACGACGCGATTAATCGCGTCTCTGCTCACCCCCGATTACCCAACCCCATTCCCTAATTCCACTGCTCATGCTGCAAAAATCCTTGAGTCGCTTTAGCTGGAAATCTCTCATCGAACCCTGGCGAGAGGTTGACTGGGTGTTATTTATCCTACCCGTTACCCTGACGGTGTTGGGAGGAATTGCCATTCGCAGCACTGAGCTGAATCAGGGCTTAGTTAACTATTGGTGGCAACACCTGGCGATCGGTGGCATTGGTGTCGTGGCGACCTTATTACTGGCACGCTGGCGGTATGAAATCCTGATCCAGTGGAAGTGGATTATCTACACAATTACCAATCTCTCTCTACTGACCGTTATTTTTATTGGCACCACCGCTAATGGGGCGCAAAGCTGGATCAGCGTAGCTGGCTTTAACTTGCAACCGTCTGAGTTTGCCAAAGTTGGGATGATCATCGTTCTCGCTGGGATTTTAGAGGAACGGACTGCCTCAACTATTCCTTCGGTGATCAAAACTCTGGCGATCGTGGCAGTTCCCTGGGTGCTCATTCTGATGCAGCCCGATTTAGGCACCTCTCTCGTATTTGGTGCCATTACATTGGGGATGCTGTATTGGGCAAACGCAAATCCAGGTTGGTTGATTTTGTTGGTGTCTCCTCTGGTATCTGCGATTTTGTTTAACGTCTATTTGCCTGGATGGTTTGCCTGGGCAGGGCTGATTACGGTCATTGCCTGGCGATCGCTGCCCTGGCGATGGTATGGCACGTTTGCGGCTCTGACCGTCAACCTGCTCTCAGGCGGATTGGGACATGTGCTTTGGGGTCTGCTCAAAGACTACCAAAAAGACCGCTTGACCCTATTTCTAGACCCCAACCAAGACCCCTTGGGCGGGGGCTATCACTTGATTCAATCTAGCATTGCGATCGGCAATGGAGGCTTGTTGGGCAGAGGGTTATACCAAGGTACTCAAACACAGCTCAACTTTATCCCAGAGCAACACACGGATTTTATCTTTACGGCAATTGGTGAAGAGTTGGGGTTTGTGGGGGCAGTGGGCGTCTTACTCGTGTTTTGGCTGATCTGTCTGCGCCTCGTCATCATTGCCCAAAATGCCAAAGATAATTTTGGTTCTCTACTGGCGATTGGGGTTTTGTCGATGATCGTCTTCCAGGTGCTGATCAATGTGGGCATGACCATTGGTTTGGCTCCTGTGACAGGCATTCCCTTACCCTGGCTGAGCTATGGGCGATCAGCGTTGCTCACCAACTTTGTTGCCCTGGGGTTGGTCGAGTCGGTGTATAACTTCCGTCATCGGCTCAGGTTTTAGAGTCTGGTCTGAGGGCTGAGAAAGGAGGAGAGTACAAGAGTGGGAAACAGAACTGAGTACCAAACGCAGTCAGCTATCACCCCATCACCCTCTGCCTGCTCTATCGTCTGCCGATAAATTTTATATGACAACTTCTCTGTGTAGGCGGTGGCGATCGCCGAAAATACATTAAGCTGTAGAGTGAAAACCCCGTTTAATGCACTTCAAGGTATGTTGATTCTGCCAGGTTCTGCCGTTCGCGTAACTAACGTCAATGACACCTTCTATGGCTTTCAAGGATTAGTGCAGCGTGTCAGTGATGGCAAAGCGGCTGTGTTGTTTGAGGGTGGAAACTGGGACAAACTCATCACCTTCCGGTTGTCAGAAATTGAACTTGTAGACGCAACAGCAGGTCGTCAGAAGAAGTAACTCACAAGAAGTAATGCGCCTCCCGCTGACCCAATTTACAGCTCACCCGCGTCACCCCGGTCACATTGCCGAAGTCGTTGAGACATCCACGACTGAGTTTTTGGCGCAGTGTCTAGAACCGGAGGATCTCAATTTTGCGGTGATGCCCCCCTTTGGCAGTTGGGTTAAGTCGCTGGATGAGGAATCAGGCAATCAAATTTATGCAGTGGTCTATCACGCCACCACAACCCCGATTGACTCGGTTCACCGGGCTAGAGCACTTGGATTGTCGCTGCAAGATTTGCGCGAACAACAACCACAGATTTTTGCCATGCTCAAAACTGAGTTTCGGGCAGCGATCGCTGGGTTTCAACCTCGCTTGAGTTACAGCAATGGGGCTGTTGCTACGGTTTATCAGCATTTGCCACCGCGTCCGCCTCAAGTGCACCAAGCCGTTTACTACTGTGAACCCGAAGAGATTGTTCACTTTACCAACAGCCTCGATTTTTTACGAACGTTGTTAGAGGTGACTGGTGCTCCTGTTGATAGCTTGGTGGCGGCGGCCATTCGAGAAATTTATCAGTTACGCAAGGGCGATCGCACCTGGTTGGTTCAGGCAGGGCGATCGCTGAGCCTGTTGCTCAAAGACGATTACGATCGCTTGCGAGTCATCTTGAGCCAAATCTATTTGCAATAAAATCTCTGCTTTGACTCCCCGACTTTTCTAGAAAGCCGGGGAGTTATACCCGTTAACGAGTCGTCAGATTAATCAAACTCAACGAACTTCCCTCAGGATTGGAAGTTATGACTTGGTTGCTTTGACGAATAAACTCTATCCCTTCAGGTTCTAACCCAGCTTCGACATCTGCACCCACAACCGCAGGATTGAGAATGACTGTATCCAACAGGCGGATATTGCGGGGATCGGTGATGTCATGAATGCTGACCGCATCTGCCCGTTCTAAAGCAACAAAGGCAAGGGTTCTACCCTCCACCACACCAATGCTCACAACCTCTGGTTCTGGCCCTTTTCGTTCACAGCGTTGAGGCAGTCTGGCTGCAATCACCGCATTTTCAATGGTGTTGCCGCTATCTCCCAGCAGGCGACCACTCTGGGCATCAAACACGGTGATACTGCGAGCCCCATGACGACTGAGGGGAGTGCCATTGTACGTCTGGTTATTTTCGTTGGTCAGGTTATCTTCATTGGCAGTCACAAAGTAGCGTCCATCAGGAGTAATGGCCACTCCATCGGGTTCACGCGCCGAGAGAAAGGATTGCCGTTGAGCTGGGTCATAAGCACTGGAGCGGCAGTTGCCTTCAGCGACATCGTCTTGAATCAAGCCCATACCTGTGCGAACTCCAGCATTAAAGTTGCGGACTCTAAAGGTGGTAGACCGCAAGGTAGCTGGCAAGCTAGTAGGAACATCAATCCGAGCGATCGCATTGTTTTCTTGTAATGTTGCCAAGATAAATGAGTTATCAGGCGCAACCCGAACCGTTTCTGGTTGAGGATCATGAGCAAAGTAAGGAACGTTGATTCGAGGAATCGGAACCACCACTTGGGTCATCTGGTTTGCCCCACGACGCAAATCGATGATGGAGACACTACCAGCCCGGTTACTTGTGTTGGTCAGGTCTTCTTCGTTTTCTTCATCTTCGTTGGCAACGGCTGCAAATTGTCCATTGGGGGCGATCGCCACCGAGTCGGGGCCACGCCCAACAGTCACCTGCCCTAACACATCAAGGCTGGGCAATGCCAATGCAACGACCTTGCCAGAAACTTCGTTAAAGGCTTCTAAATTGGCATCCGTATTGTCTTTGATAGCCGCCAATGCGTATGTCCCATCCGGGCTAATAGAGACTCCGGTAAACTCTCCAGCTGTAGCCCCTGTAGGCAGATATTCAGGGGTGATAGTCCACGTGTCAACCACTCGCAAGGCGCGTGCTTCAATCGCCACCAGAGTTAACACATCATCGCCTACAACTACGGCATAGCGACCATCATCGCTAACATCCAACATCTCAGCCCCACCCAAATCACTTAACGTAAACACGACCTCACCTCGTACGGTGGGGGTTTGAGCGATGGCAGCACTCATGCCAAGCGTACCTGAGAGACTAGTTAGCGCGATCGCCCCTAAGACTTGAGCACACAAATTTTTCAGTTTATTCCGTCGTAAAGCTGCAATGTTCATTTTTCTCGCTCACACAAAAACCCTACAGCATTAACCCTACTAGTCAGAGATTCGATTTTAATCAAACATTTGGTTAATAACAGGCTAAGAAACGATAAAGCGATCGCCCATCTTCATAGCAAGATCCCCGGAATTTATTGAAATTCCGGGGATCTAATTCACGCTCTCAAGGATCTAATTCATGCAGGAGTGACATGAACTAAGGTCTAGAAGTCATAGCTCTAGAAGTTGTAGCCCACCCCTAGCAAAATGCCAACTGCAACATTATCAAAGAAAACGGCATTAACAGCGGCTGTTCCTGTAAAGCGAGAGCTGAGAGGTATGTCTAAGCCGCCTGTTGCCAACAAGTCAACAGAACCATCACCACCCGTTGAAATGGCGACTCCAGCACCGATGTAAGGGTTTAAGCTGAGGTTAAAGTCATCAGACACCTCTTCAGAAGGCTCTGTGTCACCCGACGCAAAGTCAAGTGTCACTGGCACCAAAATCGTGGCATCATCCGAGAACAAAACAGAAGGTCTAGCAGAAATATTGCTGGTTAAACCAATTTTACTGAAGACTGCAAAGCTGCCTTCGCCAACGCCCGTATCATTGTCACCGATGCCAATGTTGCCGCCAACACCGATGTAGCTAGAGCCAGACCGAGTCGTGCGACCAGGAGTAACATTTGTGGTGTCGGGAGTTGTAGGACTCTGAGCAATTTGCTCAGGCATAGTTTGAGCCTCAGGAGTCGTGCTCTGATTTAACAAGTCAGTGCTAGAAACACTATCGATCGCTTCAACTGGAGCAACCTCAGTAGCAGAGACAGTTGTGTCTTCTGATACCACGGCAGGAGTGCTAGGAGATGCAGTTAATACAGTCTCAGAAGGCTCACTTTGGGAAACTTCAGGCGTAGAGACTGGGGTAGAACCCACCTCTCCCTGGCCTTGATCGGCTTTTGCGGGCGAAGCCAACAAACCCAGAGTTAAGACTGCACTTAGCAATAAAGAACTTTTCTTCAAATTAGAGCCAATTGTAGATTGAGACATAAAGCAGGTGGGGTTTTGTAGAAACTGCACTAAAAGAACGAACACACGAAAGCTAGAG
>JANRJA010000176.1:0-18790 GCA_033764315.1 Oculatellaceae cyanobacterium bins.114 | reverse complement strand
GACAAGTCCATGCAAGCTAGTACTGGCAATGCGCTTACAAGCCGTAATTTCTTGAACCTTTGCTTCCAAAGCTGCAAAGGTTGGTTGAGTCATTGTTGTAATGATTTTAATTTTTGATGCTAAAGATTCAGGAATTTTGTATCTCAGAATAGTTTTCTTCACAATTGAGGTGTCAGATAAATTTTCTAATTCTGATAAATGCACAATAACACCTAAATCATATTGCTTTTCTGTGGGTTCAATAATAGTTGGTAAGAACCAAATTGGGTCGCCATAAACATTAGGAACATGAACACCTTGTTTCCTAAAAGTCTGAGCACTAAATGGGCCTCGTAATGCATGAATATGAAACTTGGTATTTAGAGGTTTTTCGTAGAAATTGAAATAGGGATTGATAGGATGTTTGCGATGATCGATGCCAGTTCCCCATAGATGAACAGTGCCACATTTAAGCCCGTGGGCGATGGTTCCTACGCAGGCCAATCGAGTACGCCAAGAGCTAAAGCTGTGATGCGTAACAGGTAATCCTGAGAGAGCGGCTACCATGATTGGGCTTAATGCATCTCCTAGATTTGCAAATGGTTGCTCTCTAGA
This sequence comes from Oculatellaceae cyanobacterium bins.114, assembly GCA_033764315.1. Taxonomy (GTDB): domain Bacteria; phylum Cyanobacteriota; class Cyanobacteriia; order Elainellales; family Elainellaceae; genus FACHB-1407. The sequence continues at coordinate 18,196 of JANRJA010000176.1, read as the reverse complement.
AGTTGCAGCCCATGTGAGAGGAATTGTAGATTGGTGTTGACCTAGAATAGGACGCGGTTGTGAGTTTGAGCGATCGCCCAAAAAAGAGAATGATGGCTCAGTCAATATTTTGCGCTTGAACGACGTAACCTTATCTTGAAAATGGTTTAGTACCTGGTTTTGTTTACGTTTGAGCAGCAAAAACCAGAGCGATCGCAAATGATTAGAGTGATAATTGACTACGGAATTCTGTTTAGATTGTGAAAAAAGCACAAATACAGAATTAGCAAAAACTGGAACACTGGAAAACCAGATTTTCTCCAAAAAATCCAATGGTAAACTCTCTAGCCTTCCTTTGTGTAGAAGTATCCAGTTAAATTGATCCTCTTCTAGAAATTGCGCATAGGAATAGACCGAGTAGGTATCCTTGAAAAGGGCATCACAGAACTCATCTGGTAACAAGAGTTTTTCATTGGCTTGCAAATGGCTCTGAATAAATTTCAGTACTTCATCCCAGTTTTGATCATTAAATCTCGATCGAAACTTACGTTTTCTAGACAGGTTCTGCTTTGTCGAAATGGTCATATTCTCTACTAGTCAATCTCTTAAAACGACGAAATTTGTTACGGATTTATCGATTTTTACAACTCTTAGAAGGTCAGCATTCAGGCTTCGCCAAAGATGTTTGTTTCATTCATCTTGAAATTATGATTGACAGCTCAATGTGAGCCTAACTGAAGGCGATTGAACCACGGCTTCTTCTTGCTATTTAAATGCTTAAAAGGCTTATAACCATAAACTACTTTAATTTGATCGATTTACAGTAGTTTATGAATACATAGATAAACTAACATGGAAGTAAAATGGGAGTGAGTGTAATCAGTTACATTTTCTAGGAGCTTGCTTTTGGCAAAAAATGAATATTAGCTCAATTCAGAATTTGGGGTTCGGCTCCGCTCAACCTACTGCCAAAGAGATTAGAAGTATTGGGACGGTGGCATGGGATCAGGCGAAACGCATCTTACAGTTCATTACACCCACCTACTTACATCCTGATCCAAAAATCATTACTTTTAGAGCCTTATCGACTACTGATATAAATTCTTTTTCTGCCTATTAAAGGCTGTAATTCTTTAAAAGTAGTCCTAAACAAGTAAGGATATGCCGCGCTCCGCGCGGCATATCCTTACTCAAAAATCATTACTTTTAGAGGACTATCCTTTAAAGAAGATAGATTATGGATGGTGGTCTTAAGTGCCTTCTATAGCTTTACAAGCTTTTACAAAAGCAAACTCGACCAAATTTAGATGTAAGCTCTAAAATTAGACACAGTCGAATGCTCACGAGAGGCGATCGCTATGAACACAGATCCTGTCGAACCTGAATCAGAGCCACAACAACCGCATCAAGCCAGAGAGAGACAGGACGAGTTTGAGAACATATTGCCAAAGTCCAATCAATCTCGACGACAACGGCAAAACATTGACACTCTCTTAAGCGTTGTAGAGAAGAACCCAAACTTGTTGGAGTCTAAAAAACGCAACTTGCATCGCTCTACGATGGAAGCAATATGGAACAAGTTAGACTTATGACCGTTGGGTTAAATGCAACAAAAAAAGTTGTGTTGTCTCTTCCTTTTAAGTGAAGTAGACGGTATCTTAATAGGGGTCGCTGTATGAGAGTAGATCACTGCTCTTTTTTTAGCTGACCTTATTCACCCTGATGTATTGACTAACTACCTGTGACAAACGATCCAGACGATAGCAAAGACCAGTTTCTTTATCCACTCGGACGTTTTCGGGGCGAGTTTACTCCAGAAAATTTGGCATTTGATGCAAATCTTCAGGAGTTTGCTAATCGAGTATCAATTTTGTGCAGTTTAGAAACTGGCGGCAAAATCTCTCCGGTGGATGCATACGAAGAAATTAAACGCTTGTGGAAGCAGATTGAGACATCTAAGCAAAATTTGCTAGACCGAGATGAAGATTGAGTCTTGGGGGTAAAGCGCAGTGGTTTTCCCGCTGGGTTAATGATCTGAGTTAATGATCTATGGCGTAACACTTATTTAGAGCATTGTATGCTCAATCGCATATCATTTTTTTGCCCTGACCTGCAGATAAGTGCAGGTTTTTTAGTACATCAATACTATACTAAAAGGGCCGTCAGTTGCTAGTGAGAGACGTGGGTTGAGGCGTATGAATGCAATTAGCAAACGCTCATCAATAACAGAACTGAGCCAGCAAATCTTGGACATGGCAAAATCAGGGGTTTACCGCGAATCGGTATTCGAGGCACTACGTCCAACCGCCACCAAAAAACAAATTGGGCTGGCGATCGCCCATGCAAAGCAATTTGGGCTGCACTCGGTTGCCCATCTAAGAGACACCGACTTGGGAACTTATTACGAAGTCGATCTGGCGAAATATCAATCATTGCAACATGCATTGCAAACGGCAGTCGTGCCCAGCGACACTCAAGATTTAGTCGCTAAAGTAGTGGATGCAACAGTTGTGGTTCGGTTGATGTTGGCAACTGTGAGGGGATTGGCGATCGCCTCTCTATTTCTGGGGTTAGCCTGTCTTGTGTCTGGGCAGCGACAAATCGGCTTTGGGTTGTTGACCAGCGCAACCAGCGCAGGCATCATCTGGGTCATCCAAAAAATGGTTGCTCATAGGATGATCTGACCTGAGCCAGTTTTTTGGGTGGGCAAACGATTATTTGCCCCGACGATTAAACGCCAACTAAACGAGTTACATCTGCTTGAGTTGGTGTTTCCAAGTCGCCAGCAGGTGTGGCATATACTTCACAGGAGTTATTAGGGCTTTCAATCAGTTTCACTTTGTGCAAAGTTGCTCCAACCTCACGGATGGGTTGTTCCAACAAGTCGCGAATATGAATGGCAATATTTTCAGCCGTAGGCACAACCTTCTCAAAGTAAGGAATGTCTTTGTTGAGAAACGTGTGGTCAAACGGTTCTACAACGTAATCATCGATCGCCTTTTGCAGTTTGCCCAGGTCAGCAATCATCCCTGTCCGGGGATCAATCTCTCCCTTGACGGTGACTTCAAGGTGATAGTTGTGTCCATGTCCATTGACCCGAGCACACTTGCCGTAAATCTCAAAGTTTTGCTCTAAGGTCAATTGAGGCAGTGCCAACCGATGGGCAGCACTGAAATGAGTACTAATGGTGAGATGTGCTTCCATGCCGTTTCCTTGATAATCTGCCCAAAGTTCAGGATGTTCAAATAGTTGAATTTGCACCAATGGCAAATGAGGTGCCAATCGCTGCCAAATGACACGAGCAATATTTTCTGTAGTGGGGAGGGTGTCTTGAAACTCTGCCCACACGTCATTGAGGTAAGAGAAATCAAGTTGACTGGTGACTTCTCGCTTAATCACCTGTTTGACATCAGACAGGTTGAGCACCATGCCATATTCATCCAAGTCCCCTTCCATCAAGACATGCAACACATAGTTGTGTCCATGTCCCGGAGCTTGGGCACAAAGTCCAAATTGGTCAGCATTTTCAGCAGGACTCAACTCTGGTAGCCAATAGCGGTGACTGGCGGAGAACTGAGCACGACGGTTAATGATGCATTTCATGAGTTACCAGGAGCAGTGTTAAGTTGCGTAAACTAACCCTCTCTTCAGGATAAACGATTTGGGAACGGTGAGGATCGCTCAAAGCAGTTCCCCCTTTAGAGTAGTCGCTCCTAGTTTTGAGCTTAAGCACTCGTGGAAAGATCCCCGGCTTCTTAACAACGTGAGCCAAACTCGTTAGTTTCTAAAGCAGAAGCCGGGGATTTCACTGACTCAAGTTAAAAGCCCTTCTTTTTTAGCCATAGCGATCACTAAATCAATGACTCGGCAAGAATAGCCCCACTCGTTGTCATACCAGGAGACGACTTTAAAGAAGTTAGAGTTTAACTCGATCCCGGCACCCGCATCAAAGATGCTAGAGCGAGCATCGCCTTGAAAATCGGTTGACACTACTTCTTCGTCGGTATAGCCCAAAATACCAGCTAGTGAGGTTTCAGATGCCTCTTTCATGGCTGCACAAATTTCCTTGTAGCTAGTGGCTTTTTCTGTCTTGAAGGTCAGATCTACTACTGACACATCGGGAGTCGGCACGCGAAACGCCATCCCGGTTAACTTGCCTTTCAGTTCTGGCAAAACCAATGTTACCGCTTTAGCCGCACCCGTTGAAGAGGGGATGATGTTTTGACCTGCTCCACGACCCCCACGCCAGTCCTTTTTGCTAGGGCCATCCACAGTGGGTTGAGTGGCAGTGGTCGCATGGACGGTGGTCATCAATCCTTCTTGTAAACCGAAGTTGTCTTGAATCACCTTGGCGATCGGGGCGAGACAGTTGGTGGTGCAACTGGCGTTGGAAACAACGGTGTGTTGAGCCGGGTCAAAGGTGTGGTGATTAACGCCAACGAGTAAGGTGGGAACTTTGTCTGGGTCTTTTGTCGGAGCAGAGATGACAACTCGCTTAGCTCCAGCGGTGAGGTGGTTAGAGGCACCTGCAAAGTCAGTAAACAACCCTGTGGACTCAATCACATAGTCAGCACCAAGTTTGCCCCAGGGCAATTCGGCAGGATTTCGTACAGAAACGCAGGGAATAAATTGACCATCGACGACAAAGCCATCTTCTTTTGCCTCAACGGTGCCCGAATAACGCCCGTGGGTGGAGTCGTATTTCAACAAATATGCCAGGTTGTCAGGAGGAACGAGGTCATTAATTCCTACGAATTGAATGTTGGGGTTTTTGATCCCGGCTCGAAAGACAAGCCGTCCGATTCGACCAAATCCATTAATACCTACCTTGACGGCAGCCATTTGAAACTCCTTGTGGTGATTTATCTGTTGTGCTGAGAGTGAAGCAGTTCCTCCGGGGGAATCACCCCAGGGTGTAATTTAGGAGGCAGTTCAGACAACAGGTTAGCCCATTTTTTGGAGAACTCACATTAAGGGAAAATAATGTGTAGAGTGTCTAAATAGACTAGAAATGTAGGGTTTTTAAGAGAAACTACCAGTAACAGGGCGTTTAACCGTGTTCACTCCCAACAAATTAATCGATGTCTTCTTTGCTTATTCCCGCAAGGATGAGGAACTACGCAATGAATTAGAAAAGCATCTAAGCCATCTTGTTCGATCAGGGTGGATTATCGGATGGCACGATCGCAAGATTGGGGCGGGAGAAGAATGGGAAAGTAAGATTGATGATTACCTAAATCGAGCAGATATTATTCTGCTACTAATTAGTGCTGATTTCATTGCATCTGATTACTGCTACGGCATTGAAATGGAACAGGCATTAATTCGACACTCGGCTGGTGATGCACACGTTATTCCAGTTATTCTGCGCCCTGTTGATTGGGAAGGTACCCCCTTTAGTCACCTTCAAGCTTTACCAAAGGATGCTAAACCTGTTACTTCGTGGGTTAATCGAGATGAAGCATTTGTTAGCATCGCTCAAGGGATTCGGGCAACTGTTCAGGAAATATTAAGATCGGAGGAAGCACACCAACAGTTACAACAAACTGCTTCTCGCTCCCAGGTACCACTCAAGAAAGACTATGAAGCTCTCCCTCCTGAGCCAGTTCTTATAGATGCATTGGAGACAACAGAGGCTGTATCTATAGAACCAGAAGAAGAGAAAAATTCTTTCAAACCTCTGATGGCAGGTGTGTATGGGTCTGTAGTTTTGCTTACTGCAATATTGGGTTTACAGTTTGTTCCGCAATGGCTCAAGCGCCAACCCAGTATAACTGTCTCTCCTGTTCCCAGTCCTATTCCAACACCTAGCGCAACCTTATTCAATGCAGATGTCTTTGGGACGGTAGACACTGTCGCCTTAACCGAGGTAGCCATAAACCGCTTTAGCAATAATGATTTAGAGATGGGGCAACAAGCCGTGACAGCGTTGTTAGAGCGGGGGGCTGTACAAGAAGCTGTCGCTGCTTTAGAGGCTGTGCCAAAAGACTATTTGGAGCGTCCAGAAATCAACTTCTTGCGGGGCAGAGTGGGTTGGGAGTACTTAAAACGTGGTGATCCTGATTATTCTTTCGGGGATGTGATTCGCTTTTGGGACAGAGTTGTCAAAGCTGAACCTGATGTGCCGCAATATCAAATTGCGTTGGGCTTCGCTTACTACATCGATGGCAACTCAGAACTAGCGATCGCTACCTTATGTCAAGCGTTAAACACAATTCAGGCGCAGAACACTACTAATTCACAGGAAAGTGAGTCCAATTGCTCGGTTCCAGCTTCTCCAGTAACCAATGAAGACGAATTGAATGCGATCGCTGGGCTTGCTCTGGCATACAAACAAGGCTCTGAACGAGGCACTCTCGAAGCTGACCCAGAAGCGGCTATGAGTCAGGCACTTCAGTTCTACCAAGCCGTAATGGGGAGTGACCCAGTGCAATTTCAACCCGATCAGTTAGACAAAACCTGGTTGTGGACAGAATCAGCTGTAAACGAGTGGCGATCGCTTGGTACTCGATAATTGAAACTAAGAAATATAGTGGAACCTAGAGGTTTGGAGCAATCGCTAAAGCACCGAGCCTTGGGGGAAGCCTTCCCCCAGACCCCCTCCGATCGGCTCCCAAATTAGTCGCATAGGACGCTTCGCATCTATACCAAGTTCGGGTATCTCTGTTGGATTGGGCTACGGTATACACGGTAGTTCTTCTCTCTTCCTCCCATGCAATTGTTTCTGCAAAATCTGCAAGACATCTGGAACAGCCTCGGTCAGGTGGTGCAGAGTTACCCCTGGTTGGCCCCTATGATGTCGATGGCGGTGGCGTTGCTGACAGTGGGACGAAAGTTTATCGCTACAGTGGTGCGGCGGGTGCTGGTTAAGCTAGACACCAAGCTCGATCAAAAAGCCGATGACATTGCCGATTGGATTGTCGGACAACTGGAGCGATCGCTTCTACATGGTTGGGGACTGGTTTTTAGTGGCTTCCAACAGCGATATTACAAGAGCCTGGTTTATACCCTACGGGATTACCGAGTACAGGGTTTAAAGACACGCGGGCCCTTTGTACTTGATTTGCGGAAGGTGTTTGTGCCGTTACGGGTTGCCCCCGAAAGTGCAGACAACATCACGGCAGCTATGTTGCAACCACGCAAGATCAAGCAAGGATTGGATATTTGGGACTTTTTAGGAGCGGATATCCCTTCGTTTCGTCGTCTCGTGATTTTGGGGCCACCTGGTTCTGGCAAAACAACCCTGTTGGAACACCTCACCCTCACCTATGCTCAACATCTCTCTCGTCGCTATCATCGACGTGTTCCCCGATTGGTGCCTGTGTTGCTCTATCTGCGAGAGGTGCGGGGTGCGATCGCGGTTGACAATTCACCAACACTAGCAGCTCTGATTGAGCAACAAGACAGCATTCAGGCTCTTAGCCCACCACTGGGATGGTTCCAAACGCGCCTAAATCAGGGCAAGTGTCTTGTCATGCTGGATGGGTTAGATGAAGTTGCCGATACGCAACAGCGTCAACAGGTGAGCCGCTGGGTAGCTCAACAGATTAAGACTTATCCTGATAATTATTTTGTTCTAACCTCGCGTCCCTTTGGCTACAGAACGGCTCCTTTAGAGCAAGTCAGTACGTTGGAGATACAGCCGTTTAACCTAAAGCAGATGCAGCAATTCATCCGCAGTTGGTATCTGCAAACGGAAATCATGAGCCGATTGGGGCGAGATGACCCTGGGGTAAGGGCGATCGCCACCCGTCAAGCTAACGATTTGGTCTTGCGAATTCAGCACAACCCCCCACTAGTGGCAATGGCGGTAAATCCATTGCTGTTGACCATGATTGCCACGATTCACCGCTATCGAGGAGCGTTACCTGGGCGTCGGGTTGAACTATACAGCGAAATTTGTGATGTGTTGCTAGGACGCCGACAAGAAGCCAAAAATTTACCCCCCGATCCACTCACGGCAGTTCAGAAAAAATCAGTTTTACAAGTACTGGCTCTAAATCGGATGCGGAAGCAACTCCGCGAATTTACCCTCTTGCAAGCCAGTTTGTTGATTCAAGAAAAGCTGACGGCAGTAACTGGAAACACGCTATACCCAGAGCTATTTCTCCAACAAGTTGAGCATGTAAGTGGCTTAATTGTTGAAAAGCAGCCCGGTGTGTATGAATTCGCTCATAAGAGTTTTCAAGAATATCTGGCATCGGTGCAAATTAAAGAGATGAATCAGGAATTTGTGCTGATTCGCAATATTGATGAACCGTGGTGGGAAGAAACGATTCGTCTGTATGCAGCCCAGGGAGATGCTACTTATTTGATTCAAACAGCGTTGAGCCGTGACACGATCGCCAGCTTAACTTTGGCGTATGAGTGTTTAGAGGAAGCGTTGAGTGTTCATCCAATGATTCGACAATATTTGGAAGACACGTTAGAAAAAGGACTGGAGTCCCTCAATCCAGTTCGCTTTAAGCTGGCAGTTGAGGTCAAATTGGCTCGCCGTCTACGTCAACTTTTGCCCATCGACGAGCATCTTGAAATCGATCGTGAATATATCACCTGTGCCGAATATCAGCTGTTTATGGACGAGAGTTTAAAGGCAGGTGAAACCTATCAGCCCAGCCATTGGGAAAGCTCTCGATTTGCTCCTGGAGAGGCTCAAAAACCCATTACTGGAGTACGAGTGAACGATGCTGAAGAGTTTTGTAACTGGCTCACCCAACGATCCAACAATTTAGGAGATACCTATTTAGAGGCGGGTGCTCCGATATTTGTGGGTGACTTTAGAATCAGACTGCCTTTTCTAGCAGAGGCGAGAGACTACCCACTTGACCCAAACCCGCAGAGCGAGAAGGGGTTAGGTTACTGGTGTCGAGCTGTTGAGCAAAATGCTCCTGTTCTGCTTTCAAAGCAATTAGGAACAGTGCGCTATGAACGAATTACCGTCCAGTTGTTGCCACAGATTAGCATTCGCATTGTGCGCGATCGCCCCACCCAAAGAGCTGCCTCACATCGTTTGTAAGGCACAAGACCGCTTCTAAAAATTAGACCAATGTACCAAAGCTTTGAGTCCAGTAGTATTGCCAGGTTTGGGTTCCCGTGTCAGGCGAGAGGTTGAAATAACCCACCCCAATCTCTTTTAGCTCTGGCGATAAGATGTTGCGACGATGACCTTCGCTGTCGATCCAGGCCTGCACAACTTGATCGGGGGTGGTGTAACCAGCCGCAATATTTTCTGCCCACCACTGGGGTTGATAGCCTGCTGTGCGAATGCGGCTCTCGATCGTTGAGCCATCGGGGGCATTGTGATCGAGAAAATCGCCCAACGCCAGTTGGCGACTATAGTTTTGAGCCGCATTGCTGAGTTGAGTATTGATCGCTAGAGGAGCTAGGCCATTGCGATCGCGGAAGAAGTTCGTCAGCTCCACGACTCGATAGGCAAAACTAGCCGCCGCAACGGGTCTGGCTCCAAATGAGAGACGATAGTCGGTTTTGCCAACCCCCCGTGGAAACACGCGCACAAAGTAAGTGCCCGATGCTAATCCGACCAGGCTGATAGAGTCAGTTTTGCCTTTGAGTGCTCGTGAACTGGCAACCACCTCACCTGCATCAATGCGTCCATTGCGATTGCGATCTTGAATCAGCTCCACATCAGCGTTGATTGCCGAACTTCTGAGGGTCAGGTTAAACGCACTGCGACGACTCAGATCAAACCGATAAAAATCAGCGCGATCGCCTTTCCCAATCGCATCTTCAAATGCCGCACCTCTGCGCGACAGTTCTACCCGTCTAGCAGTTCCTAGTCGATTTCCAGCACCGTCTACCATAATGATTACTTCTCAACTTGAAACACGATGGCTTGAAGTGCCATCTCTTTAAGAAACTAAATCAATCACCCCAATCGCAACCTGACATTTACGGAGTTTGGGCTGAGTTGGCTAGATCAAACTAAATTCAAGCGATCGCCCTCAACAACCTTGACATAACTCGACTTGGACATAACTCAACGACACCTTAGAATGCTGCATACTTCGCTAGCCAGACATCATAGCTACCCTGATGGCTACCCGCACCACCAAGATTACCTTGCGTTTGCCCCACGACGTAGACGTTGCCAGAGCCATCTAACCGAATGTTGTAGGACTCATCGGCTTGAGCCGTTCCCAACAACGTGCTAGCAAGACGAGTGCCGGTGCTGTCAAACTTGGCAATAAAGGCATCTGAGTCACCCGCAGGACTGCCACCAAACAGAGCTGAATTCGTCTCACCTGTGATGTAGACATTGCCGGTGCTATCAGTGGTGACGCCCTGAGATTCATCTAAACCTGTGGTGCCAAACTGTCTCAACCACCCCTGACTCACTGTAGTTCCGTTGTTAGTTTGGGTAAACTGTGCCAAAAACCCATCTGTGCCGCCTGCATTGGTTTGCCCAGACAAAGCACCAGTGGTGTCTCCAGTGATGTAGACATTAGAACCTGCGATCGCAATCCCTCTGGCATAGTCTTGCCCTGCACTAGAGAGAATTTGGGGTGCCCAAATTGGTGCGCCTGTAGAGCCGTTATATTTCACCACAAACGCATCACCACCCGTAAATGGGTTATTGAGATCCGTACCCAACGTGGCGTTAGTCACACCCGTAATGTAAACATTGCCATCTGCATCAACGGCAACCCCAGATGCCGCTTCCGAGGCAGAAGTACTCCCTGCAAATTCGGCTCGTCCGTCATTGCCAAATGTCGTAATTGCCGCCCCTGTTGCCCCATTAAACTTAGACACAAAGGCCCTGGCTGGGGTAATGCCAGGGAAACCGCCCACAAACCCAGCCACAAAAACATTCCCCTGGCTATCTAACGTAAGACTGCTGGCAACATCAGCTTTTCTATCAAATTGATTGGTGTCTGTATCAATCGGTTGATTCCACTGAATGGCACCCGCACTGTTGTATTTCGTCACAAAGCCATTCACCACAGGAATGGGACCGCTGCTCGTGTTAATTGTGACTCCAGCAACATAGTAGTTGCCACTGCTGTCTACTTCGATATCAAAAATGCGTTCGCTGGTGGCTCCGCCAAACTGCCGGACAAACAAAGGAGTGGGAGTACCATCACTGTTGTATTGGGCAACAAAATTGTCGCTGCCACCTGCGTTGTTTTGTCCGCCATTGGGCAATGTTCCCTCAGTGGTTCCTGCGACTAAGACATTGGAGCCTGAAAAGGCAATTCCATAACCGTAATCGTTGGCAGAGCTACCCAGTTGTCGAATCCAGGTAGGAGCAAACTGGCTAGGAGTAGGTGTGCCACCTGGTGTAGGGGTAGGAGTCGGAGTAACACCCGGAGTTGGAGTCGGTGTGTTACCGGGTATGCCACCCGTACCCCCTGTGTTTTCAGGAGTCGCTGAAAGGGACAGGCTATAGCTGCTATCTCCATTCCGACGCAGAACTCGGACATAAAACTCTCCCGCATCGAGAGTCAGATTCAAACTCTCATTATTTCGACCGGGACGAGCCGATCGCCCCAAGCGGGTAAGATAGCGACGAATATCTGAGGCTCTAAGATTGCTGAAATTAATCCTACCGATGCGACGCAGAACGGCTGCTTTAGCTCCTTTGAGGCTAAACAACTCAACATCAACATTGGCTCCTCGCCGAATGCCACTGAGTTGGAGGTTAAAACTGCTGCGACTGCCAATCGCCACCCGATAGAGATCGTCCTTATCAGCCAAGCCAACAGAATCGTTGAAAACCTGGGTCGTAGATCCAAGGGTCACGGCTCTGGATAGAGAAAGGGCATTCCTAGCGCGATCGCGTGCCATCTTACGTCGGTACTATAGGATACGAATCCAGGTTGACCTATAAAGGCAGGCGATCGCAAGTCTATTACCGTAGCTTTACGTAAAGTTTATTAATGTTATGAAAAAAGTAAATCTGAAAACTCAGCAGTTTTACGGGCTATCCCTGCGCCATACGAGTAGTACGGAATGTGACATTGACCCCTTCTGTCGATTGTTCCAATACTAATAAAGGAGTCGGTTTTGCCTTTTGATCCCAATGCATATAAGCAATCCGACCTTGAATAGTCGGTTGCCAGTTATCGTTGTCTCCGTCCTTACTCATGAACGTCTTCATGCAGTCAATGATCTGGCTAATAGTGGCTGATGTTGGTTGAGTTGGCAGCTTGGCAAGCCTGACCTGAACCCGAAATAGCACCCGCTTCACGCCACGCTGGTTTTCTGAGGGATCATATTCCACATCAAAAATCTCATCGACTTGCCGAGCCGTACTAGCAATGCCCAATAAACCTTGTTCTGCCTGGTTTGGACGTAGCGCAACCGTGATTTTTTCTTTAACTTTGATCTTGATTTGATTAACGATGGCAAAGTGAAACCGCTCCTCCTCCATCCGCATCCGCAAATAGTCAAGATTAAACTCCCGCGAGTGAATTAAGTCGGGGTTTTTCTCCATTTTGCTAATGGTACTGAGAGCCAGCTTCAACTTATTTTGCAACTCTCGGTTTTTATATTCCTCAAACCGTTTTTGCTTCTTTAATTGACCGATTGTGAATTTGCCGTATACCGCGCCACCCACGAGAGCCAGCACCAGGATCCCCGTTGCAATCATCCAGAATTGCCCTGCTCCAGGTGGCCCTGAGTTAGAACGGGAGGGAGCTTGAGCCAACCAGGGTTGTATCAGAATTGTTTGAGTTGACATGGCAGATGGAGATATTAAGATTCTGCATTTATTTTCAGAATGCCCCCTGACCCTTGAACTACATCAATTATAGATGGGAGAATATCACGATTTGTATTGTTGCTTTCTATTCACTACTTCTACCAGAAATTACTGATTCAAATAAGAATAACGGCTGAACCATAAAGAATGAGGGCTGAAAAATAAAGGATAAAAGCGAGCCTTGTTTTTTCTAAGGTTTGTTTTAGAGTTCTTATCTTTTAGCCTTCAGCCTTTAGCCTTGCTAGTGTGTCCATCTAGCTCGATATCCACGGGCATCTAAATGGATCAGGTTAGGAAAATTGTGATAGCGTCCCAATCCTCCCGTCCACCAGGGATCAAGTGCCCAATAAACCTGATTTCCTGTCAACCCATCGCAGTAAAAGACGATCGCATCGCCAACAACATGACGGCTATAAGAGATGCCTTCTCGATGGCTAATATCAGGAGAACGATACCAACTGATGACTCGAAAAGAGCGACCAATGCGATCGCGTGCGTGTTGGGCCAGTTGGGCAATGCGGACAATCGCATCAACCGTCGCTTGATTGGGCGGCATTTGCATGCCTCCGTGGGTCGCCTCTGCCCAGATAAAGTTGCCATTGGGAATGATCGAGGCATAAAGCTGAATATTGGTGGGAGTCCACTGAGCAGGTCGCGCCAGCAGCGTCATGGGCAGGGGCAAGGGGGGTGCATCGGGAGAGTCACGGCGGGCTCGTTCCATGCGACGCAGGTCATCCAGCAAGGATTGAATCGCTCCCTCACGTCCTGGCAACCCTCGCCACAACTGCACCAGTCGAATCAACGCTTCTCGCTGGGGTTCCGTTTCTTGATAGATGGCTGGAACCCGCTTGACAAACTCTATTAACGCTCGATCGAGTTGTCGAGCGGCATTTGTAATCAAGGTGCGATCGGGATTAGCCGAGGTGAGCATTTGAGGGTTGATCCCTAACTCGGCTAAAACTGTCGAGCGAGAGTCCAGGCTGTGCCATAGCCGAAAGGTTTCAGTTAGTGCGTTGCGTTGTTCGCCTTTGCTCTGATAGAGCTGAGGGAGTCGCTGAATGAAGGCAATTAGGGCTGAGTCTACTGATTCAAACTCATTTTGCTCATGATCTGCGGTTTGCAGGAGGGCGATCGCATCTTCCCGCGAATTGAGCTGTCGCCAAAGTTGCACCAACCGCAACAGAGCTTCCCGTTGATGAGGATAACCAGCATAGTAGGGCGGCACCGTTTGGATGAATTGCAGCAGCACCGGATCGAGAAACCCTTCATCCACGGACTCGCCCGTTGCCAAGGACGAAGTAGAGACATTAAATGCGGCGATCGCCTCGTCGGTTGTGTCAAGTTTGCGCCATAGACGGGTAGCTTCTAACAACGCAGTACGTTGATAGGGCAGATTTTGGTAATAACGGGGTACCTCTTCAATAAACTCCAGCAGGGTTGGATCAAGAAATGCCAAATCTTCGGGTAATCGACTGGCGTGATGATCGACTGCAATATCTTCAAGATAAGAGTGCAGCAAGGTTTCATAGTCGCTCGTTTCAAGCAATGCCGCCGTTGGGTCGTTGGCTGGAGGGGTGTAACCGTCTGCGACTTCTTTAATGAAGCGATCGCTATATCGTCCCTGTTCGACATTCCACAACTCGCCTCCTTCCCAGCCTTGAGCCGTGAGCCGATTGGTAATACTGCGAATCGTGTTTGCCGCATACTGCACCTGCTCTGGAAAGGTGTTAACGTGATCAGGTGGAATTCGATTGATGGGCGCAATGCCTAACCCGACCTCGCCATCCGTCAGGTTTGGGTTGTAATGGGCAACATACAACGCTGCCAAAATTGGTTTGTGAATCCCGGTGCGGGCGGCTTCAAGTAGGTAATAATAATTGCGTTGTTCGGCGGTCAATTCTGTCATGGCGCGTTCTATGGTTTCTGCCAAATGACTCTTAGCTTATTACAAAGTGCAAGTTCTGATTCCTTCAAAACTATACGCCTAGTTGCTACCGATATGGATGGCACGTTAACGAAACAGGGCAAATTCACTCCCAATCTGCTAACTGCATTAAATAATTTAGCTGCTGCTGGCATTCCAGTCGTGATTGTGACGGGGCGATCGGCCGGGTGGGTGCAAGGCGTTGTGAGCTATCTACCTGTGGCTGGGGCGATCGCTGAAAATGGAGGCTTGTTTTACCCCAATGCCGATAGCCACCCTAAATTGCTGGTGCCATTAACTGACTTGATAGCGCATCGTCAAACTCTGGCTCAGTTGTTTCAACACTTGCAAACCCAGTTTCCGACCCTGTGTGAATCGACCGATAACCGATTTCGCCTGACCGATTGGACCTTTGATGTGAGGGGCTTGAGTGCAGCCGACTTAGAAACCATGCGTAGCTTTTGCGGCGATCGCGGCTGGGGCTTTACCTATAGCACCGTGCAATGTCACGTCAAACCCTTACAACAAGACAAAGCGATCGGATTGTTGCAGGTGTTGACCCACTTTTTTCCCACCTATTCGCCTCAACAAATCGTGACGGTGGGTGATAGCCCCAATGATGAAAGCTTATTTGATAGCGATCGCTTTCCCGTTTCTGTAGGGGTTGCCAACGTGTTGCATTACAGCGATCGGTTGCACTATAAACCCAAGTTTGTCACACAAGCTGCTGAGTCAGAAGGGTTTTGTGAATTAGCGCAATGGTTAATTCAAAATAATCAAAGCTTCACTCCATAAAACAATTTTTGAGAGGTTAGCAATCAAATGTTTTATCAGTGCTTGTGATGGATAACACCCTAAAATCTTGGAGTTATCTGTCAGTTTTTTGTTTAATTCCTGTAAAGGGGTATTATCCAGCAGATCGGATGGGTAACAGCGGGAAAAGAGGATATTATCCTTCACATTTGATGTTGAATCTATAGTTAGCTGGCTCCGCGTATTGCTTTTATACTCGCTACTGCTGAGATCGACGAAGGTTAAGAATTTCATTAGCTATACGTTAAAAGATAATTTTCAAACCTATTAGAAAATGGAGAGAGAAATCAACTCAACCAGAGATAAATTGTAAAGATAAGGCTAAATTCTGTATGTAGGCATTTCGGGCTGTGGTCTGATGTTTCAATTAGAAATTAAACTCGATGGTTCTGGTCAATACTTTGCGGAAGTTAGTGAGCCTGAGCGTAAAATTTTTTATTCCACTTATAAGTATCCTACAGATCATCAAGCTACTGAGGATGCCCGTAAGTGGATTGATTGGTTTGAGAAGTTTCCGTCTGGAACAGTTGAAAGCATCTATTACATCTTGGCTGTTCCAGAAACATGGGCAGGACCTCCCTCCAGCGCTCATCCATATTTTGGGCTTCAAGTTAAAATCGGCAGAACCAAGGATGTTCTTCGTCGGTTGCAGAATTTACGAACTGGGACTTCTGGACAGCTTATTATCCATGCACTTGAGCCAGGGGGGGCGAGCATAGAACGGATGCGTCACAAACAGTTTGAATCAGATAGGCGACAGGGTGAATGGTTTGCTTGTTCCCCAATGCTGACAAAACACATATTTAATATATGGGAACACTATAAGGTTTTGCCTCGTGAACACCAACATCTTGTCCTAGAATTAGCTGAAAGAATAGACATCTTACGTAGGGTTCGTAATGTGGTTGGTGGGGCACCAGATATGATTAACCCCTCACTTAACGAGCCTTGGTTTGGTAGCGTGTTTCTTGATCTTGTTCATCCAAAATGGGTTCGTGATGAAAACAAACATTAGAATTATTTTGTTTTGTCAATTCCCTTCAGACCGCCAGCTAACAATTCGCGTGCAGCGGATTGACCAAAACCGCTTGGATTAGATGCAAAGATCCCGGCAACCGCTGACGCGAAACGTTATGTTGTTAACTCTTCAGAAAGTGTTTGTAAATCAATGTTTCGATCCCCCTAAATCCCCTTAA
Source organism: Oculatellaceae cyanobacterium bins.114 (assembly GCA_033764315.1). Classification (GTDB taxonomy): domain Bacteria; phylum Cyanobacteriota; class Cyanobacteriia; order Elainellales; family Elainellaceae; genus FACHB-1407. The sequence continues at coordinate 1,563 of JANRJA010000176.1, read as the reverse complement.
AAAGGCTTTAGATTTAGGGCTGGGTTCTCTCCTGTTTAAGGAGGGTTAGGGAGGATCGCTTCAGGGACTTTTTAGCCAACTTTACACCCATTTACAAACAGCTTCTCATTGAAACAATATTGGTAAATTGTCTGTGCGGCGTTCAAAATTAAGCTGCATTGAAGTTGCTGGCGAGGCAATTACAGCACATTTGCAAAGTACCTACTGTAACAACCTTCTCAAGCCACCTCTTCAAGTTAAAGCATTAATTCAGTGGCAAAGAATGTAAAAAACCTAGTTTTTCTAATACTTGTGCGATCGCTTCCGTGCGGCTTTGTACTCCCAATTTCTGATAAATACTTTCTAAATGCTTACGAATTGTACTGATGCCAACGCTGAGTTTAGTTGCGATCGCTTTATTTGTTTCGCCTTGTATGACCCAAAATAAAACCTCGGTTTCTCGCTGACTCAATTCCAATAGTTCTAGCGACTGCGATAAAGATATCGTCTGTTCCTCCAGTAGAAGCAGGTATCGCTTCCCAAGCTGTTCAACAACTAAACGAATGACCAATTGCTTACCAGCCTTTTGGATTCTCAACGGTAAACATACGTTCAGTAGGTCTGGCTTTTCAGTGAAATGAGTGATTTGATGTTTAACCCACGCCCACAAGTGTTCTGGCAATTCGAGAAGACAAGGCTGTGTTGGGAAATAGTCTGCCAACCAGACTAAGGCTGGTGGTGTGATTTGTTGGACTTGCCCATCTCCATTCAGAATGACTAGATCGAGGTAATTGAGAGATTGCTGAAGTTGGTTCAACTCCTGTTGTAATTGCTGGCAGTGTTGGGCATTACAATATGCCTGAAACAAGTGGGGGCGGAGGAGGTTAAGGATGAGGCGATCGCGTTCTGTAAAGCTGCATTGAGGGCGATGTAGTGCAAATCCCACCAGGACTGTATTGACTTGAGCAAGTTTGTGCCAATAGTCAGGCTTTACATTCGGAAAAAAAGATCATTTGCTCTTGCAACCCAAGTGGCTTCAAATACTGCTGATAAAACCCCTCAAAACAATGAAGCTCCTCCTGACTAACAAAGTCTGAGAGTTTATAGGCTCCCTGGAGGGTCTGGGGCATGCGCTGAACGATTGGATGCTCTCCAAAGTGCTCATGCATGACCCTTTCTAGTCCAGGAGTAAAGCCAGGAAAATCGGGCAGGAAGGTATGTTGCACTTGGCTCGTTTGAACGCAAGTTAAATGGAAGTTGGGAGCATCGCTAGGAACGAGCTGATTCACAATTGTCAGTGCATCTACCCCAAAGGTATCTAGATTGCGAAGGGTATAGAGCTTTTGAATGCTTTGATTGAGGGTCTGTGTATCCTGGCTTGTTAAAGGCTCCATAGAGTTTGGGTGGCAATACTGCGATGGGGGCTAGCTGATTAACCCAGACTTTTATAGAACCCATTTGAGATCTTAAGGAGAGGCTGCAAGCCGCTTAATCATAAGCCGAATGAAGCAAAGGTTGAGTTTAGTCGTGGCATTGGCAAGCGTCCGCTCAAAGTTCTTGACCAGGATTTTACACCGCTCCATC
>JANRJA010000223.1:0-16151 GCA_033764315.1 Oculatellaceae cyanobacterium bins.114 | reverse complement strand
GTTTTCTCATCTCCATTGTCCGCCAGCTTGCCTTCCGCACCATTCCTCAAGGAGTGCGTGCCCTCACCAACCAACTCAAACAGGTTTACGCGATCCTTACCCAAGGCTTTCCTCCACCTAAATGAAACCACCCTGCTTGCCAAGGGGGACTACAGGGGGTGATTGATTTGGCGCATCCTCACATCTGATTGGTATAAGGAGGTAGACTTCGTAAATGGTGAACAGATTACAACTTCTTCTTTTTCTTATTGCCTTTCGTAGACGCTCCTTGACCAAACCCTTGCACTGGTTTGATCGGCGATTGTTTGGGAACCTCTAAAAACCCTTCCCCAAAGCCAGACGGGGTCACGGAAGTCTCATGCCAATCTCTAGCAGGCAACTCATCCAGATCATCCTCAAACTTAGGATTGCGAATCAGTCGAGCCGCTTGCATGTTTCGGAAGAACTGGGGTTGCAATTCAGCAGGCGTAAAATCAGACACTTGTTTTAGTCCGAATTCAACCTGGATATGTGGCCAAGTGCCAGGTATCATGTCATCAATTTTTTGGGCAGCATACACCTGCTCAATTAAATCAATTGTTTCCACAGCCTTTAACTCAACCAATGTTGACACTATCATTCCATTGACGATCAAACCATTGTCATTGAAGGCTTCAAGTTGCCGTCTCAAGATTTCAACACAGGTATTGCGATACTCCGGTTCAGTGTTACTAATCTTCTCAATGCCATCTATCACAGCAGAGCGTGCCCATTCACTCAAAGATAGGTCTGCTAACGCATTGCTCAAGATGGGCAGAGCATCAACCCCAATTAGCGCAAACACAGATGGAGCCTCGTTGCTCAGCCAATCGTCATCTTCATAATCATCCCAAAGCGACAAAAGGGGGGCGATCGCCTCCACTGCCTTGAGTTGTCCTAATGCCCGCCACGCATGAACCACACTGTAACCCTTTAACAGCTCTTCGCTCGCCCAGAGGTCTGCATCGGTCATCATACGAATCAACTCAGGAATATCTGCCTCAGTTAACCCATATTTTTGGCGATAATTCTTCCAATGTTTGACTTTGGTGAGTTTGCATTCACCTGCGGTCAACAGTTTGGCAACCGGGAGTTGATAGGTTGGATGAGTGGGTTGTTCAGACATAGTGCGTGTAGATGGTCAACGGTTAATCGTTAGGGGTCAATGGTTTATCGTTAACAGTCAGATTCTGTTAGTGCTTCTAAAAATTGGCAAAAGTCGGTTAGATCGTGGACTAGAAATTGATAACAATCTGGTAGGGCAGTGACCAGTTCTTGCAATCTTTCTGGCTTTAGATTGAAGGTGTAAACATTTCGGATGACATGCCGTAAACCTCGATACTCATCTAAGCAGTAACGGGATTGGCGTTGAATGACAGGGGGACGACTATTCGGAATTTCAGCAGACATTTGAATTAGCAAGTCGCGATGCGAATTTTGTCCTGTGGGAATAGCACCATCAATTTCTCTGGCAATATCTTCTAAAATTCGCTCAATGGCGGTGTAAAAACTGTGCAGATTTAGGGCAATTCCATCATAATAATCTGCATCATTTGATGCGATCGCTTTAGCTAATAAGCGTTGAGCACGTTCCACTACTTGATGAATCTCGCTTAACTCTGCTCGAATCCGAACTGCCAAAACCAGCACATTGGGTTTCACAGCACTAGTCCTGATGCTTCAATTTCCGTCAACAAACGAGTAGGAGCCGATTCTACTTCCACTAAATCGATCAAGATTCCAGGTTGTAAAGCCAGAAGACACCCTACCGCTCGATAGTAATCTTGCGGAGCTAGACCCCAAACGGCTAGATCTACATCAGAGCGTTCATGAATTAAGTCAAATGACAGCATCGAGCCAAACAAAACGACTTTTCTAGCCTTAAAGTTTTGCTTCAATAGATCAGCCGCTTGTCTCGCCACAGCTAAACCAAGCTGATGGCGATCGCGCAGGTGCTCTTGTTGGTCTTGATATCGCTTGAGTGCCGAGGCACGATAGGCTGCCATTTGTTCGCTTGAGATGGGTAACATAACTTCTCAGTCTAGTGACAGAAGTGAACTTATGTTTATGTTATCGCCCCTTTGCCAGGTCAGCATAAATAAACGTCTCAACACCCAATACCAGCAGTAATAGCAACTAAACCCACGATTATTGACTATTCGTAATTACATTCAGTGCAACCCATCAAACTGGCATCGCGATCGCTTACGTCAATAATTCAAACTAATCGTAGGATTGGTGCTGTGTTCAGCAAAGCTGCAACACACCTTACAATTTTTGCACTGTAATGTAGAAGCAATGGATAGCAAACAGAAGGAATAGGAAACAATGCCATAGAGAACAGTTTGGAGTTAGCTCTAAAGCTTCTTTTTTTTTGATGGAGAAATCTGTTGATTAGAATAGGAAGGTGGATGATAAGGTAAGCCTCAAAATAAAAGCAAGTTAGCTTGAAGCATCTATAGTAATTATGTTTATGTAACGTTAATGAGTTAATTTAGGCTTGTCAGTGTGTGATTATGATCACACACTGACAGAAAAAATATCTTATCCTAATCAGATAAGACTAATGTAGAATTTTTAGAAGTCTAGATATCGCTTCTGCAAAAATGTTGTCTTTGATAAACTTAAATTCAATTTATTCTACTCAAGACAAATTATATTGCAAGTGTTATCTTCTTGCATTTTAGAAAGTACAGTTGATATTTTTCAATTGTAATAATCTTCCATAGAGGCTATATCAGGAGATTTTATGTTTGATCTTTCAAATGAAGAATTACTCTACCTGCTTTATACTTTTTCTCATCTAAGAGAAGAAGGAAAATCAACAAAAGGGACAGCTACTAAAGGCACTGTAAAGAAGGCACTATTGCGCGATAACAAAGGTTTGCCTGAGAAAAAGATTGAATCTGCATACACATCTCTGCTGAAGAAGGAATTAATTGAAGCTGGTAGAAACAGCCAGATTTTGATTACAAGTAATGGTATTGATTCTCTAATATCAGGCTTGTCAGCTACAAACTATAGATTTGAGTCAGACAAAAAGAAGGTATTTAAAGTTTTAAACGGCGTCTTGAATTGTTTTAACAAGGCAGGTCAATCAGAATTTCGTTTTTACGAAATAGACTTTGAAGAGTTTTCCAAGAATTTCAAGGAATTATATTTTGAAGAGAAAAAACGTCAGGAAATCAAAGGCGTTGTCGCAATCTCTAAACAGGATATTTACCGCTTATTTCAACAAGATAAAGGACTAAATGTAAACCGTGAAACATGGGAAGAGTATTTTAATAAATTGAAATCTCTTGAGAAAATATCTATATCAAAAGGAGAAGAAGACGATTTAATTCATTGGGTGGATTAAGCATGAATGAGATACCAGAAAACAGCCAATTCATAGAAGGTTTTCTTAGAGATGTTAGTGGAGGTAAAGATTTTATTCCAGATATTTGGGTCGATCGAACTGTACAATCACAAGGAACGGGTTCTGAGTTTACAACTGCCAATAGCCTATCTAGACAAAGTATTTCTACTTTAGAAGGTTTATTAGTTGATGACTTAAACTACTGTTTTAATAAAGGTATTTTTACGTTTAGATTTATTGCTGCCGTTGCAGGTAGTGGTAAAACTTCTCTTTTACATTATTTACAAGAACTAATCAGAGTAAGTCCAAGATATTCTAAAAAAGCTATTGTTGTTTATTTTGATCTTTCAAAACTACTTTCTGTAAGTAACAGCCAAAGCTTTGGAATTAAATTCTATTCCAAGATTTTAGCTGAAACTCTTTGGAAAATGTTGTGTATTTCTGATATTCGAGGTGTAGCCACTTCTGTTTTGAAGGAATTATTTGGAAATGATGGGGCTCAAATCCTAATAGATGCAGAGAGATTCGAGATGGTTTTTCAACCAAGATTTAATAGATCTTTCGCAGATATTAGTTCTAATTATCAACCTCAGGAAGTTCTTTTTCATATCATCAGCTTGATATCAGAGATGAGATCTGAATACACTTTTGTTTATTTAGTTGATGAATTAGATGATGCTCTAAAGGGGGATGAACATGGACAGCTTAAATCTATATTTAAAAGCTTATTGAATGATATATATCGAGAGTATAAAGATGAAATTCGATTAATGATGTATTTAGCTGGAACATCAGAAATTGTAAAAAAATTTATTGGATCAGACAGAGCTCTAGAGAGACGCGTTTCTCAATCAGTAGTCAATTTAGTGGCAGGTCATAAAAATGAATTTGAAGGAATTAAAAATAAAATTAATCAGCGTATCAGGGGAGCTTATGGAACATATGATCGGTTTGAAGAAGCATATAGAGAAATTGAGAGTATAAGGCTTGACAACCCTGATAGCAAAAAGTTCCTTAGTGATTTTTGTAGAGATTATGCTGGTATAGTACGTGAGATATATGGTAGATATTTTGAGGATAAATCAGAACGTTTTTTTGAAGGAACCCCTAATGAGCTTTCAACATTAATTAAAGAAATATGCGAGCAGGTGTGGCGTGTATATATACGGGATAGTAATAATTATGAGATAAAGTTTGAATCTTTAAGAGCAAAAGATCACACTTTTAATTGCTATGCAAAACTCTTTAAAAATGGTCACTGTGTTGCAAGTGCATATGGAGGAGCTAGAAACTATGAGATTTTAAGCAGATACGCAGACGAGTTCACCAAACGGCTAGAGTTAGTTGAACCACAAGGAATGAATTCGTCAGGTCAAGCAAATAACATAGCTTTTATCATTGCTCCTGATTGTTCCCCATTACTTCAGGAGAAGTTAAAACTCAACCAAATTCAATGGGTTAATCCCTTGGAATTTAAGATTGTCCCAGAAGAAAATCACGAAACTGAAGCCGAAAGTACTAAAGTCTTAGAGCAATCTTCCCTCGATATCAATACAGCAAAATATGAGGAACTAGTTCGTATCTTTAGTGATACTTATATTGGTCCTGGAATCATAAATGACATTCTTAGTAAAGTGCCATATAAAGACCTGGATGAACTATTCGAGAAAGTGAGTAATCTTGGTCAAAGTCGCCGAAGTAAAATTCAGGAAAAGTATAATCAGAGACTCATCTGTTTTAAGTTTGGGGCTTTTCTTTCATATAACAGAAAAGATAAAAAAAGAGTAGAAAAGATCGCAGAACAGCTATATCAACAAGGTGTTGCAGTTTGGATGGATGTTAATGAACTGCAACCTGGAGAAGTTTGGCAGCAAAGATTGGAAGAATTCATTGAGAGTGATATTTTTAGAACAGCAGTTGTTTTTATTAGTAAGAACAATATTGGTCCTTGGCAAAGAAGAGAAATAGACGCATTTATAAGGAAAGATATTTCTACACAAAGCAGACTGAACAAAAATTATCCTATCATTCCTGTAATTCTTCGTTCCAGAGGAGAGCGTCCGTTAGTTCCACCGAATTTACAAGGATATGGGTGGGTTGATTTGAATAACCGTAATCCAGATCCTCTAAAAGCTTTGTCGGAGACTATCAAAAGGTACTCTGCATAAAAATTATGTTGCTAATAGAATTGATAACGTAATTATTAAGGCTGCTAAGTAAGGGATATTTGCGAGGGAAGCTAGAGATTTTGTATACAATTGCAAAATTTGTTTTCTGCTAATTCGATTCAATGAAATAAAATTTCCTTCAACAGATTCAAACTCCTCTAAAGCCCTTTCACTAAAGTTACAAAGTATATTACTAAGCTGGTTGAAACTACTTCGGAAACGTTTCTCTAGGTATAAATAATATCCATCCAAAAAAATTAAGAGTATCAATGAAAGAATTGCCAATAGAAATAGAAATTTTGCTTTATTAGTAAAACCAAAACTTATTAGTGTTGTCCAAATTGTTATTGCTAATTGTTTAATGCTTAATGAGTTGCTCGCCATACGGCTAATAATGGCTTGCAACATTTCGCTCTGCTTGATTAAATACTCTCGATTGAGGTCAATAATATTCCTATCTCTCATAATCATTCATCTGTACTAAGACAAATATCGTTTTAATACAGATTAGACTGAAATTGCAGAAGTTTGAAGCGATCATTTGGTTTAAAGAGTAAAACTTTGTGTTTCATTTATTAATGACAGAATGAATTATGTAACTAAAACTGATTTTTACAAAGAATTGAATACTTTGGTTTCCAAACACTATCTTCTGATCAGAACCTTTGATGTGATAGCTCTCCCGTGAGGCGCATTGTTCTTCATTCTTCAGGAGACTTACCGCTAAACATCACATCGTTCTACTTCTAAACTCGGCTCCGTCTCAGCCAATTGTAGAACTAACCAGGGCCATCGTGATCCAATGCGATCGCTTACACTAAAAACAGGTTCAATGATCAATCCTATGGTTTCCAAATCGATTCGATGGACAACTCGTGATCTCGATGCGATGCCTGACGATGGCGGTTGGAAACGCTATGAAATTATTGATGGAGAGTTGTTTGTGACTCGTGCTCCCCACATTCGCCATCAAGGCGCAGCAGGTAAACTGCACGTTCGTCTAGAAATTTGGTCAGAAATGAGTGGTGCAGGAAGTGCTTTCCAATCTCCGGGCGTAATTTTTACCCCTACCGATGCAGTGATCCCAGATGTCGTTTGGGTTAGCCGAGAAAGGTTGACCAACGGCATTGACGAATTAGGACACCTGATCGTTGCTCCTGAGTTGATGGTTGAAGTGCTCTCACCTGGAGAACTAAACGAACAGCGAGATAAGGAAGTCAAACTCAAACTGTATTCCCTGCATGGAGTTCAAGAATACTGGATTGTCAACTGGCAACTGCGATCGCTAGAGGTTTATCGTCGTGCTGATGCTCAATTGCAACTGGCTGCAACTCTCTTCAGTGAGGATAGTCTCACATCCCCTTTGCTTCCAGGATTCAGCGTCTCAATAGCTCAGATATTTCTATAAACGCTACCCTCAACTATTAAGTGCAGTTGGATCGAATTTTGCTTTAAAGAAAGGGATTGGAGACAAGGAAAATTATCTACATAAACTGCTGATAAAACCCCTGCAACAAATTCTCCAACTTCTCTTCAGCACAGCTTTCAACGAGTGCATCAAAAACATCAATGAGTTTTGCGGCATTATCCCCCAAGGCTGGGTTTAATTCCCACACATCTTGCGCCCACTCCGCTGCACTCGACTCATCAAAAATAAGCCGCTCTAACAACTGCTTTGCCTCTGTTTTAGAAATTGCCATAACTTGTAGTGCCTTAATGGATAGCTGAATGGCTTTGACTGCTCTGAAAATCGGCTTAAATCGAGCAGTATTGCTTTAGAACCCATACCCCTGTCACTTGGAATATCACCACTACCAGGGGGAGTAAACATCAAATCCCTGGTTTTTTAAAAAACCAGGGATTAAGAACCTAAGCTAATGAATGGTTCGGTAGTGTCACCTGACTATTCAACAATCCCTAAAACTGGAGAAGGCTTTGACTCCGCGAGAGTTGATTTGCCAAAGCTCCAGGCATAGATTTGAGGATTGCTCTCTGCCACTTGAAAGTAAGATGACCGCACTTGGCTATTGAGCGCAACAGTAGTGGAATCATACATCTGCGTTGCCAGCTTAGGATAAAACCCGATCGCGATGATTAACCCCAGAAAACAAGCGGCGATAAACACTTCACGCGGAGTTGCATCTTCAAATTTGGCATTCACAGGCAGTTCACAATTCGTGCCAAAGCAAGCGGCTTCCTCATTCCCTTGATTTTTCAAATCCGCATCGTTTAGGTCACAAGACGGCATAACATCACAGACCAACTCTGCACCCGATCCATAAAACACTTCTCTCAGCATCGAAAGCAGATAGATCGGTGTGATAATTAGCCCTACTGCTGACAAGAAGATGGTGACCGTGCGGAAGGTGGAACTGTAGACATCGGTGGTCGTTAGACCCACAAAGACCGAGATTTCACTGGCAAACCCACTCATACCCGGCAATGCCAGAGATGCCATCGCGGCGATCGTAAACAGTGCAAACACTTTGGGCAATGCCTGACCGATTCCACCCATTTGATTCATCATCATTGTATGGGTGCGATCGTAGGTTACACCAGCCAAGAAGAACAGAACGGATGCAATCAGACCGTGCGACAGCATTTGCAACATCGCACCGCTAACCCCGATATCACTGTAGGAGGCAAGCCCTAACAGGACAAAGCCCATGTGTGAGATCGACGAATACGCGAGGCGACGCTTCATATTAGTCTGGGCAAAAGAATTGAGTGCACCGTAGACGATGTTCACCACACCCAAAATTGCCAAGATTGGAGCAAAGTAAACATGAGCATGGGGCAACAATTCCATGTTGAGACGAATCAGCCCATAACCGCCCATTTTCAATAACACCCCTGCCAATATCATCGACACAGGAGAGGATGCTTCACCGTGGGCATCTGGCAACCAGGTGTGGAAGGGGAAGATCGCTAGCTTGACCCCAAATGCAACCAGTAAACCAGCATAGAGAAGCAGTTCAAGGACGAGAGGAAAGTTCTTCAACTGGAGTGCTGCAATATCAAAGGTCGTTACATCTCCATAGAAAGCCATTGCCAGTGCCGCGATCAAAATGAAGATAGAAGCAGCGGCAGTATACATCAAGAATTTAGTAGCCGCATAGCGACGATTTTGTCCACCCCAAATAGACACGAGCAGATAAACCGGAACTAGCTCGATCTCCCACATGATGAAGAACAACAGCAAGTCTTGAGCCACGAAGACTCCGATCTGGGCAGCATAGAGCACCAGCATTAAGGCAAAGAACAAGCGAGGTCTGCGATCGACCCGCCACGCAGCCAACATGGAAAGCGTTGTGACCAGCCCAGCCAATAATACTAATGGAGCCGAAATACCATCCACCGAGACTGTCCAACTCATGCCTATCTGCGGCATCCAAGCCACCTGTTCTACCAACTGGAACGTTGCACTACTCATGTCGTAATGCATCCAAAATGTGTAGCACATTAAAACGAAGTCTGCGATGCCTACGGCAAGGGCATACCACCGCACAACTTTGCCAGTCTTATTGGGCAGCAACGGAATAAACAGGGAAGCAAGAAGCGGCAGTAGAACAATCGTAGTCAGCCAAGGAAATTGGTCTGTCATCATAGCGGTAAGAATCTGTAGGGAGCGAAAAGAGCGATAAGAATAAATACCTATGCCAATGAGTTTATTTTACTGGAGATTGTGAAGGAATTGTTATATTTCTTTTGCTTGAGTATCAATGCACATAAATCTATGCATTGCAAGAAATCTATACCTTGCAAAGAAAATTAGGGAGGGGAAACGGGGAAGCATGATTGCCTGCTCTCTACGTCCCACTCTTACTCCCTACTCTCTAAAAAACGCTATGGAAGTTGAATTGCTCTAGACTTAGATAACAAACACCCAGACGGAAAGGAAGACTGAGCAATGCGATTGTCCCAAATGCTGTTTGTGACACTGCGAGAAGACCCAGTGGAGGCTGAGATTCCCAGCCACAAGCTGTTGTTGCGAGCGGGCTATATTCGGCGTATTGCCAGTGGAGTGTATGCCTACCTGCCGCTGATGTGGCGCGTGTTGCAAAAAGTCTCGCAGATTGTACGCGAGGAGATGAACGCCACGGGTGCTCAAGAAGTCTTGTTGCCTGCTCTGCAACCCTCGGAACTGTGGAAAGAGTCAGGCCGATGGGACACCTACACAAAAGCCGAAGGCATTATGTTTGCGCTGGTCGATCGCCAACAGCGTGAGATGAGCTTGGGGCCAACCCACGAAGAAGTAATCACGGCGATCGCCCGTGACATGGTTCGTTCCTATCGTCAATTGCCATTGCACCTCTACCAAATCCAAACGAAGTTTCGCGATGAGATTCGATCGCGGTTTGGGTTAATGCGGGGGCGCGAGTTCATCATGAAAGATGGCTATTCGTTTCATGTCAACGAAGCTAGCTTAAAAGAAACCTATGCCTATATGGATCGAGCCTATCGCCGCATGTTTACCCGTTGTGGTTTGCGGTTTTTGCCTGTTGAAGCTGACTCTGGGGCGATCGGTGGCTCTGGCTCTCAGGAGTTTATGGTGTTAGCAGACGCTGGTGAAGACGAAGTGCTCTACACCAAAGATGGCAACTATTCTGCCAATACTGAAAAAGCGGTGTCCCTGCCACTCGATGCAGAACCCTCCTCCTTTACAACGTTTGAGAAGCTCGATACTCCCAATACACCCACGATTGATACGCTGGCGAAGTTTCTCAAGTGTTTGCCCACCCAAATTGTCAAGAACGTGTTGTATCAAGCCACTTATGACAATGGCGTGAATGTGTTGGTGTTGGTCAACATTCGCGGCGATCAAGATGTCAACGAGGTCAAACTCACGAACGAACTCGTCAAGGCAGGCAATCGTTTTGGTGGCAAAACTTTGTTAGCTCTGACCGTACCCGATGCCGAAGCGCAAGCAAAATGGGCAACCAAACCTTTGCCGTTGGGCTATATCTCTCCTGGTTTAGAGGATGACTATATTAGCAAGCAAGACAAATTGCATCCCAAGTTCTTACGGCTAGTCGATAAAACCGCCGTTGACTTAAAAAACTTCGTCACCGGGTCGAATGAATCGGGCTATCACGTCGTTGGAGCCAACTGGGGCACGCAATATCCTCTGCCCGCTGATGTGGTAGATGTCCGTAAAGCCAGACCGGGCGATCGCGCCATCCACGACCCTAACCAGGTACTACAAAGCGCACGAGGCATTGAAGTCGGTCACATCTTCCAATTGGGTACTAAATATTCCGCTGCATTAGGAGCTACCTTCACCAACGAACAAGGCGAAGAGAAACCCCTAGTGATGGGCTGTTATGGCGTGGGTGTTTCCCGGTTAGCCCAATCCGCCGTAGAGCAATCCTATGATAAAGACGGTATTGTCTGGCATCCGGCGATCGCCCCCTATCATGCGATTGTGGTGATTCCTAATGTCAGCGATGCAGCACAAGTCGCGGCGGCTGAAAAACTCTACACTGAGTTAAATCAAGCTGGCATTGAAACTCTGTTAGACGATCGCGACGAACGGGCTGGGGTGAAATTCAAAGATGCCGATCTGGTGGGCATTCCCTATCGCGTGGTGACGGGGCGATCGCTCCAGCAGGGCAAAGTTGAAGTGGTGAAACGCGCCAACCACGAGTCGCAAGAGATTGCTCTGGAAGAGGTAGTATCTACACTGAAACAGTGGGTAACGGATGCCTTGAACAATGTGTAGGAGTGATGCATTCGGGTGAAACTTTTCTAAAGTCTCTAATCTGAATGCGTCATCCTGACTCATGACCTTCTAGTTCTACTAAAGTTATGCAACTGCAAGCCCCACCTCAAACTAATCTCTGGATTACCGCTTATTGCTTTTCAAATCACTCGTAATGGCAGTCAGCGCATTACTCAATCGCAGATTTTAGCGGGTTTAGATCTTGCCATCTTGCGCGAAGTCCTAGCTATGAGCCAGTAACGTCAGTTCGGTTTAAGCAGCCCAGCGAATAAATTCGCGGCTACCAGAGCGAAGTCCGCCTCCGCGGACTACCAAAATCAAAGGTTTACTGAACCGACTCACACCAATTTGAATTAAAAATGGGGCAAATGCTTGTTTGGGTTTGGCAGTGCCAAACTACTGCCTAACGCTAAATGTGTCTACAACACTTTTCAAATCGGTGTCAGGTTAGTTTTGCTCGTATAGCAGCGGTTTCAACCGCCAAAATCCTGATCCCGAACTCAGGTTAATGTAAGGCGATCGCCATCTTCATCAGTGTTAAAGGGGTTTACCTAACTAGCCTATGGAATTTATCACCATTTTGTTATCGAGCTTGATTGGGATTATTACTCCAGCAGGCTTTGTCCTCGATCGCGTCGCCGAAGATGCCATTCGCGATCGCCTCTATGACGCCGAAGAGGTACAGGTTCGCATCGACAACACCCCCAGTTATCAAATCGCCCAGGGTCAGGTCGATCAGGTTCGCATTGCTTTGCGGGGAGTATTTCCGGTCGAGGGAATGCGGATTGATACATTTGAAGTGGAGACTGACCCCATTTCTATTGATCCAGGTCAGTTGCGTGGAGGAGAACCTGCCCTAGAAAAGCCCTTGCAAGCAGGAGTGCGATTGGTACTCAACCGCGATGATCTAAACCAGGCATTGCGATCGCCAAGAATAGTGGAACAACTACGAAACTTGAGCCTGGATGCAGTGGGTGGCTCTGAGGCAGAGTTGAGACGTTACGACATTGTGAACCCACAAATTGATTTCTTGCAGGGAGAACGGGTGCGGTTTCAAGCCACGTTGCGACAACAGCAGACCCATCAAGAACTGCGGCTCTTAGTTGAGTCAGGGCTAGAGGTTGTTGGGGGGCGACGACTGCAACTGACCAATCTGGTCATTCAGGTGAACGATGAAGCCAACCCCAGCCAGCTAACTCAACGACTCGCGGCGGGTTTAAACCGTCGCCTTGATCTACAACGGTTAGAAGCCGACGGTGTTTTCGTGCGAGTGTTGCAGTTTGAGATGGAGCCAGATGAACTGGCGATTACCCCAGAAGGGGGAGTGCTCCACATCGCTGCATTTGTCCGCATTGATCCAAACTCGCCACTATTGCGAGAATAATGCTGGTGGGTTGCCCTAGAGAATACTGGTTCTAAGGCTTGCTGGCGAGGCTAAAGGAGCGAAAACTACGGGCTTGCTGCTCAATTCGGGTAGCAAGGCGATCGCACACCAACTTACACAGCTCAAAAATGAGATCATCTTCTACGCTGTAGTAAGCCGACGTACCCACGGAGCGGCGAGTTAAAATGCCCGCCTGCAACATCACCTTTAAGTGCTTAGACACGTTGGCTTGACTGGTAGCGGTTTCTTCTACCAAATCTTGAACGCACTTCTCACCATCTCTGAGAACGTTCAAAATTCGCAAGCGCATCGGTTCACTTAATACACCGAAGTATTCAGCGACTTGCTGCACGACTTCGAGTGGTACAGACTCTGCTGATTCCATGCAATCTAACCTAGAGAAGAGTGATCCCCAAGATTCTAACAGTCAAACTATCTATATCGATATAGTAATGATTACAAAAAATAAGTTAAATCTTAAAAATCCGTCAAATGGCTGAATTAAAGTAACCCTTAAATAACTTCATTCAACTCGATCACATTGCCGTCAGGGTCTTGAGTAAACAGAGCAGCCCGACCAGATGCACTCATTTGCACCTTACATCCCTCACCCAAAAGCCTTTCTTTTGCGGCTGTGAGATTTTCGACGGCAAACGCTAGGTGGCGATCGCGACCCAACTTATCAGGTTGCGGCGGGTGATTGGCAAATCCCTCCTGCACAATCAAGTGAATTTGAAGATCTCCCAACTGATACCACACCCCCGGAAACTTAAGCACGCGATCGACCTTGGGTAAACCCAGCACCATGCCATAGAAGTGCTCTGCTTTCTCTAAATCAGACACTAAAACAGCCGTATGGAGGTATTGCAGGAGTTTCATAAAAAATGTCAATGGTTAAGTGTTAATGGTCAATCGTCAATAATATAAGCCTGGGATAACGAGATCGCACGCTCCCTCTCTACCCAATAACCTGAAATAATCGTACTGGTATTCCTAAACATGGACATGTGCATGAAAGGGCAGCAGGTTTTGTTGACAGGTGGAACAGGAGGGTTAGGCTTAGGCGTTACTCCCATAGTCCTGGCACAAGAAGTCGAGTCTATTACCATTCCATACCATAACCCTCAAGAGGTGGAACGACTCAAGGGCAGAATCTCTCCAGCAGATCGGGTGCGCCTCAAATTTGTGGCAACCGACCTGACGGATGAAGCCTCGGTGCAACAGCTAATAGACAGCATGGAGCGAGTAGATGCCTTGATCCATCTGGTAGGCGGATTCTCAATGGGCAAAACCCATGAATATAGTTATGAACAATGGCAAAAGGACTTTCAGCTGAATCTAGAAACCACCTTTTTGGTCTGTAAACACAGCCTGCGCCGCATGTTAGAGCAAAACTATGGACGCATTGTCACCGTGGGGTCACGGGGTGCTGTGGAACCAGGCGGACAGTTAGCAGCCTACTGCGCGTCAAAGGCAGGGGTAGTAGCGTTGACCAAGGCGATCGCCGATGAGACAAAAGGCACCAATATCACCGCCAATGTGGTGCTGCCCAGTATTATTGACACCCCAGCAAACCGTGCTGCGATGGGGGCTGAAAACGCGGCACAGTGGGTCAAAGCTGAATCGTTAGCGGGAGTGATTTGTTTCCTAGCATCAGAGGCAGCACATGATATTCGAGGAGCCGCTGTACCCGTGTATGGAAATATTTAATATCTGAAGAGAAAAAACTTAGTTAAGGTTGATATCAGAAATTTTGTACTGCAACCGGGTGTTTGATCTATGGCAGCTAATCTTGGAAACACCCTGAGAACAGCACGAAGAGTGGCGATTACTGAACGACCCCGTGCTTTTAGAGGAGTGGTTACGACTCAGGACAAGGTTGAGTTTTACCGGCTGAGTCTCAGTCGTCGCAGTCGTTTCGATTTATCGTTGACAGGCTTACGAGCCAATGCCAATGTAGACCTGCTGAATCAGCGAGGACGAGTAATCAACAAGTCTCGCTTAACTGGAACCCAGAATGAGTCTATTACCTCAGTTCTGGCGGCTGGAACGTACTATGTTCGGGTCAACTTGCAGGGGCGAGGCAGCACTCGATTCAGGTTAGTGTTGTCGGCGCGATTGATTCCACCCGGTAACACGGCTCCAACGTTGATCACAAACACTGGGCTAACGGTATCTGCCAGGGGGACTGCCCCCATTCGCAATACTCTACTCAGAGCAACGGACTCGCAACAACCGGCTACGCAACTGGTTTACACGCTAACGGGGTTGCCCCAGAGTGGTCAGTTACAGCTAAATGGTGTGCCTCTGGCACTGGGCAGTCGGTTTACTCAAGCGGACATCGAGAGCGATCGCCTCCGTTATGTCAACTTAGGCACGACTCGACAACTCACCAACAACACAACCGATGACTTTGCTGCTGGCATCTCAAGCTCTCATGTTGTATGGAATGGCTCCGATGGCGACTCTGAAGTCTATCTCTACACCATCGCCACAGGTCAAATAACTCTACTCACCAACAACACAACCGACGACATCGCCTCCGGTGTTTCAGGTGGCAATGTCTTGTTTGCCAACAACTTTCGCAACTTCTTTTACAACGGTATTACAGGCATAACAAGAACTATCCTCAGTAATATGACCATTTTTCCAGACTTTGAGTTGAGCTTTCCAGTAGGCATTTCAGGTTCTAACATTGTCTGGAACAGTTCTGATGGCTCAGATCTGGAGGTAATGTTTTTTAATGGCACTACCAACACCCGCACACGGTTGACCAATAACACAGGTAACGATGCTGCCACTGGCATCTCAGGCTCGAACGTGGTGTTTACAAGCAATTTAGATAACCAGGGGTTAACGACTACCGCCTCTGAGGTATTTCTTTATGAAGGAGCAACAAATCGGTTATTTCCACTGACTAATAACAATCGCAAAGATTCGGCGGTTGGCATATCTGATTCAAATGTGGTCTGGAATAGCTTTGATGGCAATGATTACGAAATTTTCTTTTACAACGGCTCAACAGGAGTAACCACCCAACTGACTAACAATGCGATCGACGATGTGGCTCCGATCGGTGGCATTTCAGGCTCTAATGTCGTATGGAATAGCTTGGTGAATAACAGCCGCTCTGAAGTATTTCTCTTCAACGGCACCAGTAGCCGCAGAATTTCGTCAGACAATGTCAATGCGATCGCCTTTGGCATTTCGGGGTCAAATGTCATTATGAACAGCCTCAATGACAGCACTCAACAGTTTGGGGATGTATTCTTCTACAATGGTGCGACGGGAGTAACAAGCCAAATTACAAACGACAACGTGCAGGATGGAGCCGTTGGCATCTCTGGAACAAACTTCGTATGGAATCGATCGGATGGTACTGATAGTGAAGTGTTTTTGTTGACATTTGCCCCAACCGATCGATTTAGCTTTAGTGTGACAGATGGGTTTGATGGCTTTGCCAATGGCACGTTTAATATTTCGATCAGCTAATTTCGGTAG
>JANRJA010000222.1:0-67721 GCA_033764315.1 Oculatellaceae cyanobacterium bins.114 | reverse complement strand
TACAGTTCATGGCTCCTTATGCTGAAATCGTTACCCAATTACTTCAACTCTCACCCCACAAGTGGCAGTATTATCGCAAGGGTATGAGGGCGATGAAGCTTGTCCAGTCTGCTTTGTAGCTACTCTTGTCACCCCGTCAGGACAATCCCATTAAATGAGTCAGGTTTGATAAAGCACGAATATCGGATAACTGAGTTGCACTCAGGTCTAACCCAGTTAACTGAGTCAGAGAAGCTAAAGGAGCCACAGTATTAATGGGGTTGTAACTTAAAGACAACTCATCGAGAGTCGTAATAGTCGCTAGTGGCTGTAGATCCTGAATTCGATTGTTACTGAGAATTAGACCTCTGAGGGGCAGCGATCGCAATGCACTGATCTCAGTGATTTGATTACCACTTAACACCAGATACGTGAGCTGAGTTAAGGATGCCAGTGGCGCAATATCAGTAATCTGGTTGTATCCCAAATAAAGACTATTTAACTGAGTTAATCCTTGAAGAGGACGCAGATCTTGAATGGTGTTATTGTCACTCAACTCAAGATTAACCAGTTGAGTCAGGGCGGCGAGAGGGGTGATATCGTCAATTTGATTGCCTCCCAGCGTTAAGCTTTCCAGGTTTGTTAACTCTGCGAGTGGGCTTAAATCTTGAATTTGATTGAGGCTAAGATGAAGTTCTTTGAGGTGTGTGAGCGATCGCACAGGGCTAATATCTGAAATTTGGTTTCCCACCAATGAAAGAGTTGTGAGTTGGGTGAGCGGTGCCAAAAGTTGAATGGTTTGAATTTGATTGCCGTCAAGTGATAGCTGCTTTAATTGGGTTAATGACGCTAAAGGTCTAATATCTTGAATAGCAGCCCGATTGAGAGAGAGAGTTTCGAGGGTTGACAAAATTTGACTCGCCTCATCGCAATCTCTGGTATTAGCAACCGTGAGCAGCATTTCTACCGTGTGTTGCGTTTCAGGAGAGAGGTGATCCTGATTTTGACACCAATCTATAAAGGTTGGGTGCGATCGCACATTCTGAGCCAAGCTGGAAGGCGTATTACTGATAAACCAGATAGACGTTAATAAAAATAGGGCTGTTTTCATAACACGAGTGATTAGAATCTAAAGATCTGGCGGGTAAAAGCCGACTACGTAGACAATAGAGGTGATGAACTTCATAACTCATTCCTTGATAACACTGGTCTAACCGCTTATTTTTGAAATTAATGAATCATATTGATTGCAGTAGCGATGTCTCCATCACACCTCTCTAAACGGTTGCTGCCACCCCTCTCTAGAATTTTGCTGTTGGCTTGCCTGATTGCAGCCTTTTTTAGCATTGCTTGGGTGGTGTTGACTGGCAGTCAAGTGCGAGAGCTGACTTTAGCGGCAGGCGACCCCGAAGGAGAAAGCTACATTTTGAGTCAGGCGATCGCCCAAGTGATCACGGCCAACAATCCCAAATTGCATGTCACGGTCATTTCCACCAGTGGCAGCGATGAAAATCTGAAGTTGTTAGAGAATGGCAAAGTGAATCTGGCAACAGCCCAGGCCGATGTTCCGGCAGGTTCCTCAGCACGAGCGATCGCAGTACTTTATCGTGATTTGTTTCAACTGGTGGTGCGTCAGGATGCTGGGGTGCATCAGTTCACTGATTTGCTTAACCGCATTATTTTGCTGCAACCCAATAGCGGTGAGTTTTACTCGTTTATGGAGTTGGCAACCCATTATGGGTTTAGTTTAGAGAGCTTTCAACTCAATTTCGTTAGCAATCAACAAGCCGATGAGTTGTTTCGACAAAAAAAAGCCGATGCGCTGTTTCGGGTGCGAACCCTCAATAACGACTACATCACACGAGTCGTGCAACAAGCCCAGGGACAATTGCTGCCCATTGAGCAGGCGGAAGCGTTGAGAGTTCACCATCCCACGTTAGAGTCGGCGGTGATTCCCAAGGGGGTTTATCAGGGAAATCCAGCAATTCCCTCGACCAATCTGCCCACGATCGCGGTGCCTCGTTTATTGCTGACCAGCACCCGACTCGATAACGCAACGGTGCGAGAGATTGCCCAAATCTTAGGAGAACATCGGCGCGAAATCGCCAATGCCCTGCCTGACGAACATGCCGAAATCCGTCCCTTAGTGACGAATTTCAAACGACCCAGCCCCACCGCCGGAACCGGAATTCCCCAACATCCAGGTGCGATCGCCTACTATGAACGCGATCGCCCAACGCTATTCTCAACGACGATGGCATTTCTGATCAAAAACGCAGGCTTGTTTATTGCCATTAGTACCTTGCCCGCAGGCAGTCTCATTGGCTTGTGGGAATGGTGGCAACGATTGAAACAACGAGCCGATGAACGCAAAATTCTGGCGGATCAGTACATTCGAGATGCGATTCAAAATATGGATGTAGAAATTAATCTGCATCCACGACTGCGTCAAAAGCAATTGCAAGAAAAACAAAATACTCTGGAACAGGTGTTTAATCAAGCCGCTGATGCACTAGTGCGAGAAAACATTTCTCAAGAGTCGTTTCGTACGTTTAATGAAGCCTATAAAACAACCCGCGAAGTGTTAGAACGATGCATGGACTTAGCATCAGAAGAGCTGTCAGAGCAATACATCAAACAGTTAGTGGACTTGTTGCAAAATCCTCCTGAGGATGTAACCACGACTCAAGAAAAACTGAGTGACATTCTAAAACAAGTGGAAACTAGCTTGATCGATAAAGAGATTTCTCAGGAGTCTTTTCGGACATTTATCGAAGCCTACAAAACAACTCGCGATATTTTGCAAGGCTCTTAATAGAATGACAGGGGCGATCGCCCTACTCAAAGATAGGTGGCCACATTTCAACAATCGGTAATTCCCATCCAGGCAGTAGGTCAGGAACCGTCAGGATATCTCCATTCAACAAGGCGATTGGTTCCTGGTCAAACCGATATACCTTGACGGTTTGGTCTTCGGGGTTAATTAAAATACCAACCGTTGTCCCCACCTGAAGAAACTGTCTGATCTTCGCTTCTAATGCCTCAACCTCATCAGTCGGTGACTTGACTTCTACCATCAGATCAGGAGCCAGTTCAGCAAAACTACGAGGACTCCGCTTTAATCGCTCTGCTTTGACAAAGGATGCATCTGGTGCCTTCACATCTGCATTAGGTAGTTTAAAACCAGCACTGGAGGCACTCACTCGACCTAACCGTTGACTATCAACCCAGGGAAAGAGTTTGCCAATAACTCGTGCAGCAACTTCATCAGATTCATATCCAGATGGACTCATTACTTTGATTTCTCCGTTAACCAGTTCCATCCGATGGTCGGGATGTTGCGCCTGAAACTGTATGAGGTCATGGGTGGTGAGGGGCATCATCTATCGTCCTGCTTGTCAAAATTTGAAACCAATCCGCTACCTTTCATTTATTTTAGTAGTGAATAGGTGCGTTGTAGTACAAAACTAATTAGCAAACATACCATCAACAATGAAGCTTCCAAGCAAAACCATGCGGCGATATCCAGTTGAGATTTGGGGTGGGGTATTGGTTGGAGGCACCAGATTTTCCCTGGCTGTTATGTCTGCCAACAAAAACGAAATTGTTCTACGGGCTTTCATCTGGACTTGCTACAAATTTAATCCTCATCAAGTTGTGTCTATTACCAGAGATACAAGGACAAGTGTACAAATCAACCACACTATTGTTGATTATCCCTCTAAAATACGGTTCTATGGGGAAGCAAATAGTGTTTTGAATCAAATTCATCAAGTGGGGTTTATTCCTGCGGCTGATCAACAAAATATACCCGATCGACAGGGTAATCCAGTTCGGTGGTCTTCGATCATTTTGGGTGTTGTTCTCTGGAATACGTTGATACTTCTAGGGCAATTCTACCCAACTCTAAATTACCCTATTCCTCTAGGTTACTTTGCACTCATTGGAATGGCATTGGTTTCGGTTTTCACACCTTACATCCCTTTATTACAAAAGTTGATTCTAAAGCCTGGAAGACGGGTTGGAGAGATTAAACATGTGCTAGATAACCTTGCTTTTATGTCATGTCTAATGTTAGTTATTTTCGGACTCTTATGAAGTGACGAGTAATCTTCTCAATTGCGATGTTCCCAGGGATGCAAAGAGCTATTCTTTGGTTTTACACTGTGATTTTCATTGTTCAAACCTTTGCCAAACTTCATCATGTTTGTCAGCTAACAGAAATGTGCCGCAGACATGGGTTTCACTAGTTGAACAATACATACTCGGTAGTTTTTTGTGCCTAGATGCTAACTCCCAGGTATCAAGAATAAGTAAATTCGCATTGCAGATTGGACAAAGAATTTTGCCACCTTGTCTGTGTACATCAAGAATTTTTTCAATGTCTTCCGTATCGATCTTGTAGATGATTGAAATCATAGGGCGATCGCTTTTTGTTAGAGTGTATTGCGAAACAGCAAATGTATCATTATTTTGTCAAATATAACGACACAGTAGCGATCGCCCCATGTCTACTCTCCGCAAAATCATTCATATCGATATGGATGCTTTCTTTGCATCAGTGGAGCAACGCGATCGCCCAGACCTGCGAAACAAGCCCATTGTCGTGGGGGGCACACCCAAACAACGCGGCGCAGTAGCCGCTGCCAGTTATGAAGCCCGTCACTATGGCATCCACTCTGCCATGCCTTCACGCCTTGCACTACAACGATGTCCACATCTGATCTTTGTCAAACCCCGGTTTGAAGTCTATCGCGCGATTTCTCAACAGATTCGAGACATCTTTCATCACTACACCGACCTAGTGGAACCCCTCTCGCTGGATGAAGCTTATTTAGATGTCACCCAAAATAAACAAGATATTCCGTTAGCCATGACGGTTGCCAGTGAGATCAAACAAGCTATTTTGCAAGAAACTCAACTCACCGCATCGGCGGGAGTGTCGATCAACAAATTCTTGGCGAAGATTGCCTCTGGTCTAAACAAACCAAATGGATTAACTCTGATCGCTCCCGATCGGGCAGAGGCATTTGTTGAAGCACTGCCCATCGAGAAGTTTTATGGAGTAGGCACCGCCACCGCTACCAAGATGAAGGATTTGGGAATTCACACGGGGGCTGATTTAAAGCGGTGGTCTGAGGAAGCTCTAACGCACCATTTTGGCAAAGCAGGGCATTATTATTATCACGTTGCCAGAGCGCAGGATGATCGCCCGGTGAACCCCAATCGCATTCGCAAATCTATTGGAGCAGAGCGATCGTTTGCAGAAGATTTAAGTGATGTGGATGTGATGTGTGCTCAACTCAGGCAGATCGCAGCAGAAGTGCAAGAGCGAATGGATAAGCATCGACGCTATGGCCATACACTAACGCTAAAAGTGAAATATGAGAACTATCAACAAATTACTCGAAGCCGGACGATAGATACGTTGCTGTGTAAGGCAGACGATATTTACACGATGACAGAGGAATTGCTGATGACCCATTTGGAAGCCAATCGAGCCGTGCGATTATTGGGCATTACAATTTCGGGCTTGGTGGAGCCGACTCAAACGGTGCATTACGTTCAACTAGCGTTTGATTTATCGCCTTATCTGCGGCTATAAGGAACTCCTGTATAGAGCATCCCTCTAACCGAACGTTTGGTATACTTTAAAGAGTTCCCCACGTCTTGTGAATATGCCCGAGAAAAAACAAACTAAACCGAGAGAAGAGGCGGTTAAACGCCTGTTTAGCTTGTTTCGGCAATATGGCTATGAGGGAGCGACCTTAACCCGCATTGCCGAGGCGACTGGCTTGGGCAGAGCCAGTTTGTATCACCATTTCCCGGCAGGAAAAGAAGAAATGGCACAGGCCGTTTTAGAGTACGTCGATGATTGGATGGAGGAAAACATTCTTGAACCCTTACGGCAAGATGCTTCTCCTAGCGATCGCCTCCAGAGCATGAGTACTAAAGTCGATCAATTATACAAACAGGGGCAAAATCCCTGTTTGTTGGCTGTTCTCTCACTAGGAGATGCTCACACGTTGTTTCAAGGCCAAGTTAAATCCGCCTTAAATCGCTGGATTGATACTCTGTCTCAAGTGCTGATTGATGCAGGAATCGAGCCATCAGAGGCACGTACCCGTTCTGAAAACGCGATTTTGCAAATTCAAGGGGCGTTGATTTTGGCACGGGGGTTAGGAGACACAACCCCATTTCAACGCATCCTTCAGCAACTACCAGACACCCTGTTAAGGCAGTAGGGCAGTAGCGTTAACACAACAGATTTAATTGGGAACTCGGCAACTTGACAAGAGCTTGATGGTAAATGTGGTGCCTCTGCCCACTTCGCTTTCAACCTGGATTTCACCACCATGCAGCTCTAGACAGTTTTTAACCATAGTCAACCCTAACCCTGTTCCGGGGATAGTGCCAACATTATTAGCTCTATGAAAGGGTTGAAACAGATATTTTTGGTCGTCTTTGGGAATGCCGATTCCAGAATCCCTCACTTTAAATATCACTTCTCCGTTAGGGCAACTTAATTCCAAATAGACAGTCCCCCCTTGAGGAGAATATTTGATAGCGTTTGAAAGCAAATTGGTGAGAATATGCCAGAGTAATTTGCGATCTAAACAAATATTCTGACAACTGCCTTGGGGGTTAAACACAATCTGATGTGAAAAACCTGTACTAAAGAGCATTTCTTCAATTAGTTGTTGGCAAAACTCTTCTACTTCCAAAGGCTCTGGATCAAACTCTAAGACCTCTCTTTCAGCTTGAGATAATCGCAAAATATCGTCTAATAAAGCATCAAGAGAGCGAATGGAATTTTGAATGAGATACAAATATTCACGCCTTCGTTCTTCTGGAACATTATGTCCGTGGTGCTCTAGCAATTGAGCCGACGATAAAATTGAAGTCAATGGATTACGAAATTCGTGAACGACCATTGACCAAAACCGAGATTTAAGTTCACTCAGTTCTTTTTCTTTTTTAAGAGCGACCCGCACTGCGGCTTCAGCTAAACGTCTTCGCAGCGCAACTTCGATCGCGACATGCAAATCTCTTTCATCAAATGGCTTAACAATATAGCCAAACGGCTCGGTTACTTTTGCCCGTTGCAACGTATCTTCGTCAGCGTAAGCCGTTAAGTAAATGACTGGAATATCTAGCTCTGTTTGAATGTGTTCAGCCGTCTCAATACCATCCATTTCCCCTTTGATTTGGATATCCATCAATACTAAATCAGGGCGCAATTCGGCTGCTTTTTGTAATGCTTCTTCCCCTGAGGCAACAGATGCCGAAACCGAATAGCCCAACTTTTTGAGCCTTTTCTCAATATCTCTTGCGACAACTCGCTCGTCTTCAACTATCAGGATTTTTTCGCCAACCATGTTACTGGTCCTTATAAAGTCTTTAATTAGGGGAAGGTAATTTAGGGAAAAATAATTGCGAAGCTCGTCCCTTGATCACTATCAAGTTCAATCTTGCCTCCCAATTGCTCTGTAAAAATACAAACAAGTTCTAACCCCAAAGATTCGGTATTCTGGAAGTCAATTTCTTTCGGAATACCAATACCGTTGTCGCTTACAACTAATTTGAATTGAGTTTCAGTAGGGCGATTAATACTAACACTAATCATATTATTTTGATGAGCTTTATCCAGATGGATTGCATTTGGAAATGCATGTTTCACCGCATTAGAAACAAGCTCATTAATAATCAATCCACAGGGAATAGCTGTATCGATATCCATCCAAACATCATTGGCTTCTATCTGAAGTATGATATTTTGAGAAGAGGCTGCATAAGAGCGAAGTAAATTATCTGTTAAATCATTAATATATTCGCCCATGTTGATCCTAGATAAATCTTTAGATTGATAGAGTTTTTCATGGATTAATGCCATTGAGCGAATGCGATTTTGGCTTTCATTAAAAAGAGTTAAGATGTTTGCATCTTTGATGTAATCAGATTGCAATCTCAGAACACTTGAGATGATTTGCAAGTTGTTTTTAACCCGATGATGGATTTCTTTGAGTAAAGATTCTTTTTCCTTTAACGATAGTTTAAGCTCTGCTTCGGCACGTTTTCGTTCAGCTAATTCGATTTGAGCTTGTTGATATAGCTCAGATTGTTGAATGGCGATCGCCACATGAATGGCTAATTGTTTTAGTAAATCAACCTCAAATGATCGCCAGTGTCGAGGGTTAGAGCAGTGATAGGCACATAATAACCCCCACAAATGCTCTCCTTGCAAAATTGGAACCACAAGACTGGCTCGGATGCTAAACAAAACCAGAATATCAATATGGCATTGGGTCAATCCTGCGGCGTAGATGTCGTCTACAACCTGAGTTCGTCCTGCTTTATAAGCCTGGGCGTAGTTTTTGCCAAAGCAGGTATCTTGAATCGTGCTGTGCAAGGCAGGGTGCCAGCCTGGTACTAACGACTCAACCATAACAACCCCACTCATATCTGGATTGAACTGGTAGATTAAGACGCGATCGGTTTGTAAAAATTGCCGTACCTCATCCACAGCTGTTTGTAAGATTTCATCCAGGTTGAGCGATTCCCGAATGTGCAGTGCCATCGTGGATAAGAGACGGCTGCATTGCAGTTGCTCTAGCAGATCTGCTGAATTCTCTAGTGTTGAAACGAGGGGTTCTAACGTTGAAGATGCTTCTGGTGAAGAGTTCGTGGTCACAAATTGAGCAACTGATTGTTGCACTTCTGCCACTGAATTTTGAATGAGAGCTAGGTCGAGGGTTTGCAAAAAGCTCGTTGGCGTGACAACGCCCAATGGCATGCCATCTTCTGACACCACAAATCGTTGCACTTGTTGTTGTTGCATCTCCCAATAGGCTGCTAAGACCGATTGGGTTGGAGCAAAACAGAGCAGCGGGGTGCCCATAATGGCCTCAGCGGAGAGATGTGATAGGTCTTGGCCTAATGCCTGAAGTTGAATCACGTCTTTGGCTACAACCAGCCCTACCAAAGAGGATTCATCAGAGTCAGAAGCAGTGATCACGACACAATCACTCTGATTTTCGCTCATTAAACGAGCTAGATCTAAAACAGAGGTTGTTGTAGGGGCTTGCAGGACGGGAGCCAAAAGTATCTCGGTTAAGGGGGTTGATTTCAACAGCTCATCCAGTTGCAAGGTGCTGCGAATACCCGCAATCGAAACGACTCCGACTAAATGATTTTGAACATCGACAACAGGAACGTTGGATGTGCGGTGTTGTCTCAGGATGGTGAGAGCTGTGAAAACATCGTGATCATCTGAAAGGGTCAAGGCGATCGCTGGTTTGGTCATCACCTCAGTGATCTTGAGCGAGGTTAAAGCTTGTCGTGAAGCAATCAGTCGCAGTGCATCTGCCTCAGTAAAAACACCTACCAGTTGATGGTCATCTACAAT
The DNA here is from genome assembly GCA_033764315.1 of Oculatellaceae cyanobacterium bins.114. GTDB lineage: Bacteria > Cyanobacteriota > Cyanobacteriia > Elainellales > Elainellaceae > FACHB-1407. Next base: position 58,336 of record JANRJA010000222.1, on the reverse strand, counting down.
CCAGATGGCAGTGGCGCGTGCCTGGTTTCTTAAGTTGCGGTTGAGGGATAACTCTAACCCTGGTAGCACACAGCTTCCTTGCGCCTTACTCATGGTTGAGATAACTTCCCACACCGATGTATCAGGATCAACGGTAAGTGGAGACCGATCGATCGCGGCTTCTAAGCTTGACTTAAGGGAGGCTGATATGTGCTGTTGCATGAATATCTAAGCGGCTGATTGCTGAGGCATTTAGTATCGTCCTCAGGGTTTAACCTTGGTTAGAACATTTGCCAGGAAAGTAACAATGAAGTTATGTAGACACTCAGAAATTATAAATATAATCTTAAGCGTGCTTTAGAAATACCTGAAAACTTTCTTGGTAGTAAACCCTCACTTGAAATAATTTTTTACGTTAAGGTGCAGTGCAAATTATTGTTTCCATAGCAATCCTGTTCCCAGGGCGATCGCACTCATAGCAAACATGGCTCCTCCTGCCAGTCGATAGGTTAGATCTAGGCCAAGTGCCCCGCTGATCGGTTGACTGAGGATGGGAGAAATAAACTGACCAAGAAAAAAAGCGGTGGTCAATCCACCCAGGACACGACCCCTCAAATTGCCAGGGGCTACAGAGGTTAAGCAAACATTCATATTGGGCATGAGCAACCCTAACCCCGCTCCAGCGATCGCTAGCCCGATTAAAACAATTCCGTAGGTCGCCGCAACACTGATGACGACATATCCCACTGCCATGCATAAAAACGCGAGGGTATAGATGCTCATGAACGACAGACGAGATTTAATTTGCTTGTAGGAGATGGCACTAGCCGCACTGAATAACGTAGCAAGGGCGATCGCCAGTCCACTTTGAGAGGCATTCGCACTAACCAGTTGCTTTAAATAGAACGGTAACTGCGTCGGGATGAGATAGAATACCACCTGCGATAACAGAGCCGCCCCATAGGTTAGACCTGCGACTACCCAAGGAAAGGAACCTTTTGGTTCAGCAATAGCCTGTGGAGAATCGGTCGTTTGGCTAGGTTCTGGTAAGACAAATAGCACCAGCGGCAGAATTAAAAGTGCCAGGAGATAAATCAAAAATGGTAATCTCCAGTTTAGATCTGCCAAAAATCCCCCTAGTGAGAGAAAAACCACCCCACCCAATCCCATAAACCCCGCTTGAAAGCCTAAAAACTGAGCGCGAGCCGCTCCAACGTAATAGTCGGCAATTAACGCTGTGGCGGTCGTCATAATGCCTGCCACACTAAACCCCAACAAGACACGACCCAGCAAAATCAGGTTAAGGGCGTTTAACACGACTCCAGAACTGCCTGCGATGCCATAGAGCAACACGGCCAAAGCCAACAGAGGCTTGCGACCAAACCGATCGATAATAGGACCGACGAACAGTGCCCCGATCGCAATAAACAAGGCCGGAACGGTTAGCACCAGACGCACCCAATAGTCGGCATTGGGAGTTGCCGCAAAGTGATCGCGCATAGCGGGCAAGGAGGGGGCGATCGTTGCACCTGCCATGACGGTGAGACTGCTGCAAACCAATAGGGTGACTTTGACGAGCAGGGAGTTTGGGTTTTTAGGTTGCATGATGGCGATGAATCAAGACAATGGGATTATATCCGGCTGATTTGATGTCAACCCATGTGTTGCTTTGAATCATGACTGGAATGCCCTGGTTTAAATAAACTGGAGGGAAACCGGATATTGAGATCACCGCTTCGACGGGGGTTAGTGCAATCCCAAGTGACCCCTATGTGCGACTATTCCAGATCCTCGGTTTCTTGGGATGTAACACAGTCCCCGAAGATAGATGCCATAGCGTCAACGAAGCTAAACCTCTGTCACAGTCTGCTGGGCAGTTTGCACTGCTCGTCGGCGTATTTCTAAAATTTGACTAATTTCACGGGCAAAGCTGGGTTGGCGTTCGATCATCTGATTCACAACGGGGGCCGAGAGCATCATTACCTCCAGATCTTCTACCACGGTGACTGAGATGGGGCTAACATCTCCCGCAAACAGCGTCATCTCACCAAAAAACTCGCCTGCCTTGAGGGGCAACACCTCGTGATCGTCTCCGGTGATATTCGTGGTCGTCATCACGGCTTGACCTGAAATGATGACATAGAGCGCATTATTCACTGCCCCCTGACGCACTACGGTTTCACCTGTGCCAAAGTGTTGCAACGTGATGCCTTGAGATAGTGAGTCTAAATGTTCAGGTTTATCTAATGGCACAAATGAGGGCATGGCTTGCAATCCCTCAGCAAACTTTTTAGAGGTTCCTTCAGCACGACTGGTTGGACCATGAAAGTGATAGAGTGTGCGAATTGGAAAGGGAATTGTCAAGTTATTGCGTTGAGCCGCATACCAAACCCGACTCATAAAGCGATCGCGAATTTCTTCTAAATCACCGTAATCTTCAATAAACAGTTTGACTTCATAAGTAATCGCAGAATCATCATAGGAAACCGTGAAAATCTGCGGTTCTGGATGGGTCAAAATACCTTGAGTTTCCAGAGCCGTTGTGCGTAAGACGTGTTTTGCTAAGTTGGGCGGATCGTTGTATGAAAAGCCAATGCGAATCCGCTCGGCATGGATGCTGAGGGGGCGACTGAAGTTGCGAATAATTTCACTGCTGATCAGCTTATGGGGAATAATCACCATCTCGCGTTCAAAGGTGTGTAAGCGAACCGATCGCCAGTTGATGTCAATCACTTGACCTACCAAGTCACCCACCCGCAACCAGTCACCCACTGTAAAAGGACGCTCAAACAACAGTGCAATACCCGACATGATGCTGCCCAGGGTGTCTTGCAACGCCAAACCAATGACAATGGAACTCACCCCCAGAGCAGTTGCCACCCCGGCCAAGTCAGCATCCCACACCGTAGCCAGCACGATCGCCCCACCGAGTAGCACCAACACCAGTTGAAATAAGTCGATCAACAGCTTGGGCATCCGTGCCCGCCAAGTGTCTGCCTTTGCTTGCTCAAACACCACCGCATTAAATAGCGATAGTGCCGCATACAGCACACAAATCCAAAACAAAGTCTCAATACTTTTGACCAAGTCATGGTCAGGCGGCAACTTGAGAATATGTTTGGTGAACAGCATGAACACAAACACGGGTAATACTAAATTTCGCACTGCTCGTAGTGCGGTTACAAGAGGCTTACCTCGCTGTTGCAGACGATAGATCGACTCACCGAGAATAATAACGAGTAAGGGAAATCCAACGATTAAGGCGATCGCCCAGATAAAAAGATGACCCAAGTCCGCTGGCAGCATATCTGGTTTCAATCCTCTCTAAACTTCAACGCGCAAGGGTTGCTGTATGCTTTTTAATCGCCATGCCTTTAATGGACCTTTGCCATTTTCGACGGTTGCCTCCATTAGCTCAAACTCATAGAGGTCTTGCAGTCGGTCTCGAACATCATTAGAGACTAGAATAGCCCCTGCTAGACACGCGTTCTTTAAAGCACTAGCAATGTTAATTGTGTCACCCCACACGTCATAAATAAACTTATTGCGACCGACGATGCCAGCGACAATATCGCCAGAATTAATGCCAATACTGATATTGAGTTGATAGCCCCGTTCATGGTTATAACGCCGGACAATCATCTGCATCTCCAGGGCAAAATCAATCGCCCGTCGGTCGTGATCTAAATAAGGCACAGACAGCCCACAGACTGCCATATAGCTATCTCCAATCGTTTTGATCTTTTCCATGCCATAACGGTCTGCGGCTTCATCAAATGCTGTCACCAGATCATTCAAAATACTAACAATCTCATAAGCTGTAAGAGAGTCCGTCAGCTTTGAGAATCCAGTCAGATCAGAAAATAACACTGCTACATTAGACACACTCTCAGCAATATTTTTTTCGCCTTGCTTTAACCGTTTGGCGATCGCCGCAGGAAATATACTCAACAACAACTGCTCATTTTCTCGATTCTTTTCTTCTACCAAATTGGTTTGAGCATGTAAACTCACCACCATTGCATTAAACGACTTTGCCAGTTCTCCAAATTCGTCTTTGGTATCTAAAACCGAGAGTGCATCCAACTCCCCTGCTTCTACTTTGCGAGCGTTTGCAATTAAGTGATTAATAGGTTTAACAAATAGGTAGGCTAGTAGCATCGCCACCAATGTCACCAACAACATCAGCAATGTTGCCGAGATCAATACCTGATGTTGAAAGGAGTAGATCGGCGCATAGGCTTCTGCCAGATCCATTTCAGATAAAATCACCCAATTCAATCCATCAATCTTGAGAGGTGCGTAAGAACTCAACACCGGAATATTGCGATAATCTCGAATGATTTGTGTACCTTCTTGTCCGGTCAGTGCCGCTTCTACGCCTTCGGTTTGTACCCGCTGTTCCAAAATGGAGGTGTTATATTGCTGAATACGGTTTAGAGCGTTCTCATCTACACCCAGCAATCGTAGGGCTTGCAGATACTCATTTGGAGTTTCAACCAAAAATCGAGACACCGATCGCATCAAGTAATCTTTGCCGACTAGATAGGTTTCTCCGGTTTTGCCGAGACCGTCACTCTGCCAATCCTCATTACCTGTCATGACATTATTGATCTCGTTGACTGGCAATTGCACTGCCAACACCCCAATAAATTCTGAGTCATTATAAATGGGAGCCGCAATAAACGCCGCAGGTGCTCCATAAGAGGGACTATAGGCTTCAAAATCGATGATTCTGGCGTAGTCTCTCTCTTTGGCACGGCGAACTTGAGCAAACAACCGTGCCAAATTACTCTCGTTATAGGGTCCGGTGGTTAAATTACTGGTAAAGTCTGTCTCTTTATAAACGGTGTAAACAATGGTTCCCTGTGGGTCAATTAAAAACAAATCATAGTAGCCAAACTTATCAATAATGTTACGAAAGATAGGGTGGTAACGAGCATGTAACTGGCTGTATTCGCTGCCATCATTCGCACTGTCGAGAGCATCTTTTTCACCGACAGGGTTAGGGTTTCTGGCAATATAGTAATACTGCAAATATCGCCCTGCAAGCGTTTCTGGCAAGAAAGAATCCAATACTGGAGAACCTTGCTCAGTTTTAGCCAGACGGGGTAAAAACTCTGTTTGATAATAGTTAATCAAGGCTTCATTTGAAGTGGTTTGCCCCTGCATCGTCTCTAGTTGGCGATGGGCAGCGACAAACTCCTCCATTGCATTGACGACAGAAGGGTCTTCACTCAATGTCTCAATGTGATTGCGGACGGTTTGAAAATAGGATTCGATTTGGTAGGCTTTTGACGCTCGTAAGCTCGTTAGTTGACTAAACACGCGATCAGTCAAATTTGATTGACCACTGCGATATCCCAGATAGGCCGTGACTAAAATAGAACAACTGCTGACTGTCAGCAGCATAACGATTAGTTTCGATTTGATACTCAGTCGATTTAACCATTGCATAAGAAACGTCACTAATACCCATCTCAGTAATTTGGGTTAGTCGAGTGTATTCTAAGGTACAAAATTTTGTCGAATTGTATCCAGGCAGACGAATTGTCATCTCTCAGAAGCGGTGCACCACATCTCCATCCTTTGCACGGTTATCTTAGATCCGGTTGTAGACGTTAATCGTGATAGTAACGGCATTTTGCGAAACGCCCTGAGGAATTCAGACATTTGCTCAGCAACACCGCCTGTTATAGGTTTTACGCGATGTGCAATTTAGGGGTTTAGATCCCCGGTTTCTCGTTAGATCTGACTGAAAGGTGCCTCGTTGCATCCCTAGAAACCGGGGATCTGGAATAGTCGCACATAGGGTAGGTTTTGTATTTTCTCAATGCAACTCAGCAGCCAGGTGAGATGAGTGCTAAGCATCAGATGAGTATGCAAGTTTAAGTATGCAAGTTTAAGTATCAGTAATGATTTTTCTCTGTTGGTCTAAATGAAGACAGTACAGTTCTACAAGTTGCCCTTAGTCTAGGTACTGTTGTTTATGAATGGCTGTCTTGCGTGGGACAAGCGATCGCCATCCTGATGCAAAAAGTAATGCAAAAGATGGTGCAAAAGACAACTGAGCTGCTTTAAGAGGGATGCCTGTGCAATTGTTAACTACTCGCTTTCAATGGATCAGGAGAGAGCCATGAGCCATTTTGATAATCTTCACTCTCTGACCAGTTCTATCACGGCTGTTACTTCCCCATTTCGTCAATATTTGTATGAGTTACACGAGAAATATCAACCCTTAACGGATGGGGTAGTTGCTAATTACATTCCAGAATTAGCCCTCGCCGATCCCAACTGGTTTGGAATTGCTGCCGTTACGACAGATGGGCAAATTTTTGAGGTGGGGGATAGCACGACCCTCTTTACAAGTCAGGCCATCTCTAAAGCCTTTGTCTATGGGTTGGCACTCGAAGACCACGGGCGAGACTACGTCAGCACCAAAGTTGGGTTAGAACCGACAGGTGAGGCTTTTAACGCCATTATGTTAGACGAAAAAACCAATCGTCCCCATAACCCAATGGTGAATGGCGGAGCGATCGCCATCACCAGTTTGATCAAAGGTCAACACTCTACCGATCGCCTCAAGCGTATTCTCGACACATTTAAACGTTATACCGGACACAACCACGACATCAGCATGCCTGTGTTTTTGTCAGAAAAAGCAACCGGACATCGCAATCGAGCAATGGCATTTTTGCTTTTGAACTTTGGCATAGTGACAGACAATTTGGAAGAAACCCTCGATCTCTATTTTCAGCAGTGTTCTATTTTGATCACGGCTCGTGATTTAGCCATCATGGCAGCCACCCTTGCCAATGGAGGGGTTAACCCGATCACTCAAGAACGGGCAATCGATGAACAGTATGTACAAGATGTCATGAGTGTCATGTTAACCGCTGGCATGTATGACTACTCTGGCGAGTGGGCCTGTCGAGTGGGCATTCCAGCTAAGAGTGGCGTAGGCGGAGGAATTACGGCAGTTGTACCAGGTCAGTTGGGCATCGGCATCTTCTCACCCCGTTTAGATGATAAAGGCAACAGTGTTCGTGGTATTCAGGTCTGTCATGATTTATCTAAAGATTTTGGCTTGCACATGTTTAATGTGGCTCAGAGCGATCGCGACTTAAGTACCTGGATCAAAGGCAACCCTGTTGATGTTCGAGTTTAAACTGAGGGGGCTGATAGAGGCAGTTCAACGATAAAACACGTTTGCCCCATCTCGCCCGTTACCTCAACAGTGCCTCCCAAACGTTTGACTAATCGTTTGACCAGAGATAGCCCCAGCCCAGTTCCGCCTTGCTTCCAGGGATCGTTCCCCATCGCCCGATAGAACTTATCAAAAATTCGTTCTCGCTCGTGCAGAGGAATTTCGACCCCTGTGTTGGTGATGCTCAACCGTAATTGTGTGTTCTCAACCGTTGCAGCGACAGTGATGGATGCTCCTTCGGGTGAATGCTTGTGGGCATTGTTGATCAACTCAAACAAAATCCGTTTTAAATAAGTAGGATCAGACTGCAACGAGGGTAGAGGATCTGTCAGGTTAATGTGTAGAGTTTGCTGTCGATTTTGTACTTGAATGTCAAGTTCTTTGATAACCTGAGGCAACCAAGTGGTTAAATCGATCGCAACTAAATTCAGCGATACTTGATTGGTTTCCAGGCGTTGTAAGTCTAATAAATCGTTGACTAAGCCAATCTCTCGCTCGCACTCAATCTGAAGAATTTTGACGTAAGTTTCACTTTTGGCTAAACGCCTGGTCAGAGCGGGATGTAATCCCTCAAATGCATTGCTCTCTCGAATTAAGCGTTCGAGCAACTGAATAGACAGTCGCATACTCGTCAGAGGAGTCCGCAATTCATGAGAAACCGTGCTCAAAAAATCATCTTTTAAGCGATTGAGGTGTTCCAGAGTTTGTAGCTGATTTTGCGCTTCTTGATAAAGCCGTGCTTGCCGGATGGCGATCGCACATTGGTTGGCGACCTGTTGCACTAACCGGATTTCTAAATCTTCTAAAACGCGATCGCTCTCACAAATCAACCATAAGTCACCCACAGCATGTCCATTAAAAATAGGAAATGCAAACAGGGCCACTCGACCTCTGACTTCATGTATTAATGTTGAGCAAAATTGAACAGGTTCATTTGCCAATAGAGGTTGATAAATTTCAGGAAAATCTTCTAAGTTGAGCACTCGATTGAGATAGCCTGGGATAGAGACACTGTATTCGTAGCAGACATGAGCTGTTTTCTCTTTATCGTTATAAACACTGGCATTACAGCACTCTACTTCTAATGTCCAAGCCAACTCTTGAACGGCTGTCTGCAAAATCTGATCTTCATTTAAAGAGCTACGCACTTTATCGGTAATGCGCTTTAAAGCCGATTCAAATTCCAGTCCTTTAACCAGTTGAGCCGTTTGCTGACGCAACATCAAATTGCACTTTTCAGCATATTGTTCAAGGTCATCGTTATATCGCCGCACCTGTTGCATCAGACGAGCTTGTTGAATCAGTTTGCGAACCCGTTGCTTGAGAATGACCCAATTAATCGGTTTTGTAACAAAGTCATCTGCCCCAGCTTGAAATGCCTGATGAATCGATGCTTCATCTTCTAAAACAGTGATGATCAATAGCAGAGGGGTATAGCCTAAATCAGCATTTGAGAGCTGTTGACAGCAGGTAAACCCATCCATTACAGGCATCACAGCATCTAGTAAAACCAACTCAGGGCGATCGCGCTGGCACAGTTCAATGGCTTGTTTTCCATTGACGGCTTCAATAACTTGATACCCTTCTGCCTCCAGTTTCTTCCGCAGTAGTTGTCGTAAGCCGCAATCATCGTCTACTACAAGCACCAAGACATTCTCACCTGGTTCTATTGCCCAAGAATGATTCCCGGTTTTCATAGTGAATAGGATCCACGCTTCATTAATAGCCCTAATTTAAGGATAATGGTGTTATGAGCTATTGACAGCCAAAAAATATTCTTGCATAAGAAATTCTAATTTTATCTATCCGGTTAAAATTACTTCAATTGGCTATACGAGTCAACTTCAGGAAACAAAGTAACACCTCTTTTTGCCAGGAGTACTTTACCAGATTGTCAGCCTAACTCTTTTGTAGGCTCAGCTATCTCCAGTAGCTTTGATGTTCTCTAAAACAGAAATGATGCCTAGCGTTGTTTGACTGTCTATAGCAGTCCTAAATCATTTGTGAAATTAGGGTGTTGTGAGAAGCGCACCCCAATGGGGTGCGCTTCTCACAACCCATTTGGGATTGCTATATACCCGCTATGTTTGTGATGAGAGATTGTGCATCAGGAGAGTCAAAGACAAGGGATCCATCGTTACTAAAGTAGAAATGTTGATTATAAATCAATCCCCAAGATATTAACTTTTCAGACCAATGTTGGGTAATGATTTCAATCAAGTTGATCTCTGGCTTTAAGCAATTTGGCTAGTGACACATAGCCCTTGATAACGCTGCACTCACATAGGTTGATCACTAAACTCCAAAAATTCCCGGTCGCTTTAGAGTCGCTATTTCCCGCAGAGATGCAAAGCCAGTTGGGGCGATTGTCTTAAATTCTGTGATTTGCAATAGGATGGCTTCCAGCAATTCTTCAAGTTGAATTGGGTCTTGCAGCAAATCGTTAGCTCCCAGTTGCATCGCTTTTCGACATTCGGCATAACTAATACTGGTTGAGCAGAGAATACACGGAACCCGATGAGTAGAAGGGGTATTTCGTAATATTGTTAACACCTCATAGCCACTCATATCAGGAAGTTGGGTGTTGCAGATGACCAAATCAGGTTTTAGATTTTTTAGAACCTGGAGGGCGTAACTGCCATTTCGAGACTCAATCACATCAAACCCAGCCTTCTCTAATGGGGTACTTGTTGATGAGCAAGTCATATCACTAGCTTCTATCAGCAGGATGGTAGGCATGGTCGGTCGAAAAAATGGGTCGATTATTTAACTTAGAGCCACTATCAAGACAGTTGATACGAGGGGGATGTGGAGGCTCCACCTCTGCACCCCGTCCTCGTCAACTCTTCAGTCGCTACAGGATAAAAGAGAGGAAATTCCTGAAGTCGAAACTCCAGGAAATAGTACTCACTGGCTCACTCACCGGATAGTCCCTTGCAACCATGTATCTCTCAGGGACGTATTCTTGATTTGAGCCATCCTAAATTTAGATAAGATTTATGAATATTTTGTGAATATGAAGCAAGATTTACATCAGTCCCATTCCAAAATTTGTCGCAGCTGATGAACTAAGTCGGGAGCTTTAAAGGGCTTCGTAATAATTCCTGCGATTTGCAACTCGGCAAACTGTTGTTGTTCATTGGGTTGAGCTTTAGCCGTGAGCAGAATGACGGGAATATTTTGCAAGGCTAAATTGGTGTGGATTTGTTGAAAGGTCGCGATGCCATCTAATCCTGGCATCATCACGTCGAGCAAGATGGCGTCGGGGTGTTGAGTCTGAGCGATCGCTATCCCCTCTTGACCCGATGCGGCTTGCAACACCTCCCATCCAGCGATCGCCTTGAGAGAAATTTGAACAATCTTACGAATTCCGGGTTCGTCATCAATAATCAGTACTCGCTTAACCATCGGATAACCTTTCAGCATAGGGCAATGTGAAATGAAATGCGCTGCCTGCGCCTAAAACGCTTTCTGCCCAAATGCGTCCCCCATGTTGTTGCACAATGCTACGACAGATTGCCAAACCCAAGCCAGTGCCCCCTTTGGCTCGCGAGTCAGAAGCATCGATCTGGTGAAACCGTTCAAAAATGTAGTCGAGTTTGTCAAGCGGTATCCCACGCCCCTGATCTGTGACTGTGAAGTACAGTTCTTTTTCATGTTGGGCAACCGTCAGTTGGACGACTGTGCCGCTTGAGGAAAATTTAATAGCATTGCTTAGTAAGTTGATGAGAACTTGGACAATGCGATCGCCATCTGCATAGACTGAACAGGTTTGTGGTGTCACCTTGAGGGTGATACCTGCTTGTTTTGCCAACTCGTGCATCTCCTCGCTTGCCCGTGTCATTAACTGAGCGATGTCACACGTTTGTTTCTCTAAGCGAACCTTGCCTGACTCTAACCGTTCTAAATCTAGAATGTCATTTACCAGACGCACCAGGCGATCGACGCCTTCAGCTGCAATTTGAATCACACTCTGTCCGTCTTCAGAAGCTGGATCAACAATGCGCTCAGCTAACAGGCTAAGGGCAGCTTGCATAGAGGTGAGCGGAGTCCGCAGTTCATGGCTGACGACTGAAACAAATTCGCGTTTCATTTGCTCTAAGCGATCGCGATCGGTAATGTCTTCGCCAATACTAATCGTGCCAATGAGCGCACCATTTGTATCTTTCAATAAGGTGTTGTTCCAGGCAATCATCCGTTCTTCACCCGATTTAGTAAGGATGGGATTTTGATGGTGAACGTAGGTAGAGGTTTGAGCCAACATTTCAGATAACACCTGAATCACCTCAGGTTTGATGTAAGAGGGCACAAACTGGTCAAACCAGGACTGCCCAATCACTTCCGACTGGGTATACCCCATCAAGTTCAGTAAAAAGGGATTGGCATATTCAATGGTGCCGTGGCGATCCAGTTCGATCACAGCAAGTTCGATCGTGTCGAGCAGGGACTGCCAGCGTCGATTTGATTCTTGCAACGTCAACTCGGCTTGTTTGCGATCGCTGATATCTCGAACAATAATTAACGCAGTGTTATCTCCACAGGCTACGATGCGTATTTCTTCATATTGCAATCGCTCCCCAATCCAGACTTGTTGTTCATAAATCTGGGGTTCTTGAGTGGTTAAAGCCTGGTGAATGGCTTGCAGTTCACGCTCGGCGATCGCTCTTGGAAGCAGTTCATAAATGTGTTTGCCAATCGGATTGGTATGGGTTGAAATCAGATCCATCAGAGAGCTACTGCGAATGGAGTCTAGATAGATGCCATCGCGGCTGATCAGCACGATTAGATCGGGAATGGCTGTCAAAACAGCTCTGGTCTGTGCTTCACTCGCTTGCAGAGCAGCTTCAACTTGTTTGAGAGTGGTTATATCCACTGACATCCCAATTAAACGGTCAGGATTACCCTGTTTGTCGTATAAAACCCTGGCATTGGCTTGTAACCATCGCCAACCTGAAGAGTGGTCTGAGGCGGCAATCCGATGTTCGATCTGAAAAGAACCCTGGTGAGCGATCGCCACTTGATTGGCTTGGTGGACGCGATCGCGATCGTCTGGATGAACCTGAGCCAAGGCATCGGTATAGGACAGGGTAAAGGGAATTGCCTCAGTCGTGGTCGCGGTAAAAAACAACTCATCGGTTTGCAAATTTCGTTCCCAGGCGATCGCCCCTGATGCCTCTAGAGCAAATCTAAGTCGGGCTTCACTGGCTTGTAGTGAAGCTTCTGCCCGTTTGCGATCGGTGATATCAACATAGGCAATCACAACTCCATAGTCGTCTAAGGGAATGGGAGCCGCACTGACACTGATCCAACAAATACTGCCATTCGGTTGCACCACCCCTTTTTCCACATCATCAATGAAGCAATTTTCCCGGAGGGCTCGCACACTGGCATATTCCTCAGCAGGCATGAGTGTACCATCCATCCGAATAATGTGCCAATCCGCCGCATCATAGGTGCGTTGCACCTGTTCATCATAGGTTAATCCCAAAATTCTCTCCGAAGCTGGGTTTGCCTCAATCAGACGCCCCTGTGCATCGGTAATCGAAATGCCAATCGGCAAAATGTTAAATAAGGTTTGATATTTGTGCTGGCTGGCTTTCAAGGCTTGTTGAGTTCGTTCTCGCTCACCCAACTCTTGGTGCAGACGAGCGTTGACTTGGGTTAACTCGGCAGTGCGTTCAATGACCCGCTGTTCAAGCTCTGTGTTGAGTTGTTGGAGGGCCAGTTCTGCCTGTTTGCGATCGGTGATATCGGTGGCTATACCAGCGACTTGGGTTGGGTTTCCAGCTTCGTCATAAATATAAAAGGTGCGGTCATAGATCCAGCGTTCGCTACCATCAGGGCGGATAATTCGATATTCCCCACGAAAGTCTGAAACTCCTTCAATCAAGGGCTGCATTTCTATCTCAATGCGATCGCGATCATCTGGGTGAATGCTCTCTACAAATTCCAGAGGGTGGGCATAGAGACTTTGGCACGATCGCTGCCAAACCGTTTCATAGGCCGGGTTGATGTAGAGGAGTTGACTGTAATCTAAGGTGTAGAGGTAAAAAACTTCATTAAAATGTTCAGCCAACTGGTGAAATTGAATTGCACGTTCCCTTAAAGTCGCTTCTCGTAGAGATTTTTGATCGCAAGCCTTTTTCAGAGCCATATTTTCAGCCCTCAAAGCGGCTATCTCTGCAATTAATTGCTCCTTTGTTTGATCACAATCCGTCATGATGCTAGGCTCTAATAATTCTTTGTTATGGATGATGTCGATTTAACATCTCCGCAACCCATTCAACGTCCATCAATAGATTTCACGTCAATCGCTTAAGGTGACTCTATCAAAGAGTGCTCAGATATAGATGCATCTAAAACGGCATATTGTTGTATTTGACTTCGCTCTAATCGATTTTGCACTCTCGCTAACAACTCGGTGGGCGCGATCGCTTGACACAAAACATCATCTGCCCCAACTTTTAAGCCACGTTCAATCAGATGTGGCTCATGCTGGGTTGATAGAAATATTATAGGAAGTTGTCTCCAACGAAGATCACGTCGAACGGTCTGACAGAGGTCAAAGCTGGTGACTTCCAGCATTGAGTGGATCGGAGACAGAGCAGGACTAGAATATTCTGTTTCCAAAATTAATAGATTTGGATGGGTTTGCTCTAGCATCTGCCAAAACTGCTGAAGGTTGTCTGTCACAGTCAGTTGATAGCCCGCCGGCTCTAACAGTTGGCGCAACATTCCGGATAGAGGGGGATGTTTGCTGACAATGAGGCTTTTGAAATGGGTTGGTTGAGGTTGTAAGGCTTGAACTACTGCTAACAAAACCTGACGAGGAGAAATTGGCTGTTGTAACACCCCATTGCAGCCTAAGCGAGACAACTGCACTCGACTCGTCAGATCAATCGGGGATGTTAGAACCAACACTGGGATTTCTGGACACCAGTTTTGTAACTCTGCCAAAAAAGCCAATGTACTTTCCTCGGCATTCGTTGCCTTAAAACGGAGTATGACGGCATGGGGTTGCTCCTTTAAAATCACTTTTCGGGCTTGGCTGTGCATAGGAGCTACGATCGCTCGAACATTCCAGGCGATCGCTTCTGTCATCAACTGATTGGCAAAATCCGTATCATCTATGATCAGCAGAGTCGAGCCAGTGGCAACAGGCACCGCAATGCTAACGGAGATCGCAGAAGCAGAACTGCTAACCTCTACATCGGCTTCGTCTACATTGGCTTCGTCTGTGTGACTGACACACCCCATCTCTTGTCGCAGTGCCCTACTTAATTGGGTTAAGTACTTGATATTTGACGGGGTTAGCTCGTTTTGTTTGAGCGTCTGTTGAATGTGACGAGCCAGTTGTGAGGCTCGGTCTAAGCCAAAACTGCCCAATGAGCCAATCAGAGTATGAGCTTCTTGGGTGGCTTGTTGCTGAAGAGTGGCGGTTAACGATCCACCTTGCAGAGCAGTGATGGCAGATTCAATAATTTCTAAGCGATCGCAGTAAGCCGTTTGGCACTCTTTCCAGACCTCCCACAACTCTAAGGGCACCGTTGGTTGTGGAGACACCGAAATCTGATCGGTTGCAGCGTACTGTTCGACCGCAGGCACTTGAACAACCAGATCCTGGCTATCGGCTTGATCATGCGGTCGTCGTAGGCGATATCCTAATTTATAGAGCGTCTCAATCAAATCTCCTGCTCCTGCCTGTTTGAGCTTCTGCCGTAGCCCCTTAATTTGTGCCCGCACTGCATTTTCGGTTGGGGTCTCATGCAGTCCCCACAGATGTTCAATTAAACTGCTTTGACTAAAAATTTGATTGGGGTGCCGCAGAAATAGCTCTAGGAGTTGATATTCTTTTAGCGTTAAGACAATCGATTTACCGTGACAGGTGACATCGCAGTTTTTAGGATAGAGGCAGAGTGCTCCCCACTTTAATTGGGGCGATCGCTGCACTTGTCTCCGGCGTCCTAAAGCCCGAACTCGGGCTTGCAATTCCTCCAGGTCAAGAGGTTTGACGATGTAATCGTCTGCCCCAGCATCTAAACCAATGACTCGATTGGTGGCTGTATCTAGGGCTGTCATTAATAAAATGGGGGTTTCTTGATTGAGCGATTGATCGACAAAACAACTCGATCGCAGTTGTTTACAAAAGCTAATACCATCTAGCTTAGGTAAGACAATGTCCATAACGATGAGGTCATAGGGTAGGGCTTCAATCAAGTTCCACCCCTGTTGACCATCCAACGCCAAATCAACCTGATATTGCTGGCGAGCTAATGTTTTTTGCAATAGATAAGCGAGTTTTTCATCATCCTCTATTAACAAAATTCTCACAAGGCTCCATCCCCATCCACGAGTTTTTTGTCAACCATGATTTTTAGATGCAATAGACGAGCGATTGGAGCGTACAACACCAAAGCCAGGAACTCTACTAAGACTATGTGAAAAAAATGTGAGATAGTTGTGATTATTAAATTTTGTTTAATTTCAAAGATGATTAAACCAAATCCAGGTTGAAAACTGTAGATTTTACCATCTCCCCAAATTGCTCTTTGTGTACGAACGTTGCTTAATTCTTAAAAAGTTTAGTAACTTCTTTTGAAGCGTTCCTACACCAGATGAATTGGGTCATCATGGATCCTATTGTGAATAGATTCGCACCGGGGAAGGTTGATCAATCACCATGCATATTGCTGGCTATACCCTGTTAGAGATGATTGATGAGGGAGCAAGCACCGTCCTTTATCGCGCTTCTAAACAGCCAGAGCAACAGTCCGTCATTATTAAAGCGTTTAAGACTGACCATCCTACGGGGGAGGCACTGGCTCAGTTAAGACACGAATTTAAACTTTTGCAACCGTTAGATCTAGAGGGTGTCTTAAAACCGTTGCTGTTAGAGCATTATCGCAACAGGTTGGCGTTAATTTTTACTGATTTTCAAGGGCGATCGCTGCCTCAGGTTGTTGGTGCTCAGCCTCTTTCATTAAGCCAGTTCCTCACGCTTGGCATTCAACTCGCCTCAACGCTCGCTCAACTCCATCAACATCACATTGTTCATCAAGACATTAAGCCACAAAACCTGTTGATTGACCCCGTCACGGGTCACATTAAACTGATTAACTTTGGGGTTGCCTCACAATTGTCGCTACGACAGACACTTGATCCCCTTCATTCGCTACAAGGCACTCTCGCCTACATGTCTCCAGAGCAAACCGGTAGGATGAATCGAGCCATCGACTATCGGACTGACTTCTATGCGTTGGGCGTCACATTCTATGAATTGTTAACCGGACAACTGCCCTATCAAACAACTGACTCGCTCGAACTGATTCACTGCCACATCGCAAAAACCCCTATCTCTCCGGTGCAGCTGAATCCAAGCATTCCTCTGGTGGTCTCTGACATCGTCATGAAGTTGTTGGCTAAAAGCGCAGACGATCGCTATCAAAGTGCGCTCGGACTCAAAGCCGACCTTGAAACCTGTCAAAGCAGGTTGCAACAGACGGGTCAGGTGTCTAACTTTGTCATTGCAGAGCTAGACTCACGGGGTCAGTTCTCCATTCCTCGCACGTTGTATGGGCGTGAACCGGAAGTTGCTCAATTACTTAATGCGTTCGATCGGGCTCAACAAGGCCATCCAGAAATGGTGCTGGTTAGTGGCTACTCTGGCATTGGCAAATCGTCTCTGGTATACGAAGTGCACAACTGGATCGTGCGCCAGAGCGGTTATTTCACGTCTGGTAAATTTGATCAGTTCAAACGTAATATTCCTTACACGTCTTTTATCCAAGCGTTTCAGGCGTTGATGCGTCAACTTCTGACCGAAAATGATGACAACATTGCCCATTGGCGATCGCACTTGTTGCAAGCACTGGGTTCAAATGGGCAAATCATTATTGATGTGATTCCTGAGGTTGAGCAAATTATTGGTCCTCAGCCCCCTGTCCCTCAACTTGGCTCATCAGAAGCGCAAAACCGCTTTAATCGAGTGTTTCAACAATTTATTCGGGTTTTAAGTCAACCTCAAAGTCCGCTGGTGGTCTTTTTCGATGATTTGCAATGGGCAGATCTCCCCTCCCTCAAATTGATTGAGCGGATTATGACCGACCCAGACAACCAAAACTTGCTGTTGATTGGGGCTTACCGCGATCACGAAGTCAACACGGCTCACCCGTTAGTGCACACCTTAGATCAGATTCGTCAGAGCGGTATCACGATCCAAAATATTGTTCTCTCTTCTCTCCAAGAAAACCATGTCAATCAACTGGTTGCAGATACTCTCCAGACCAATTCAGTAGAGGTTCAGCCATTAGCAAAGTTATTGTTTCAGAAAACTCAAGGCAATCCTTTTTTCTTGACTCAACTCCTAAAATCACTGTATGAAGACTATCTATTAACGTTTGATTTTAATCAAGGAGTTTGGCAGTGGAATGTCAATACACTGCAAGAACTTGACATCACCGATAATGTTGTTGAGTTAATGATTAATCAAATTCAAAAGCTTTCACCAGCAACCCAACAGAGTCTTAAATTAGCGGCTTGCATTGGCAATAAATTTACCTTGGATGTGCTGGCGATCGTTAGTCAAACCTCACTTTCTGAAACAGCGCGGCATGTCTGGGAGGCACTCCAGGCTGGTTTAGTTTTAGCCCTGACTCAGAGTGATCCATCTTCACCGATCAGAGGAGACCAAACGGGCTATCAATTTTTGCATGACCGGGTGCAACAAGCCGCCTATTCTCTGATTCCAGATTCTCAAAAACAGGAAACACACCTCAAAATTGGACAATTATTGTTGCAGAGTCTGACTCTTGAAGAACGCCGAGACAATATTTTTGATCTGGTTAACCATCTCAACTATGGAATCGATCTATTGACGTCAGCAACCCAACAATGTGAGTTAGCCGAATTAAATTTGATCGCTGGGCAAAAAGCCAAAGCCGCAGCAGCCTATGAACCAGCACTGCGTTACTTAAAGGTAGGGGTGCGTTTGCTCACATTCGAGAGTTGGCAGAGTCACTATGAGCTAACCCTATCACTCTATGGAGCCGGATTAGAAACAGCCTATCTCACGGGTGATTTTGAATTAATGGAGCAGTGGGCAACCACTTTGCTAGACCGAGCTAACACCTCCATCGACAAAATGAAAGTGTATGAGGTCAAAATTCAAGCTTGCATGGCTCAACTCAAACAGCTTGAGGCCGTTAAAATCGGACTCCAAGCTCTAGCCCTGTTAGGCATGACCTTACCTGCTTTACCGAGCGATCGCGACATTCAACAAACCTTGGCTCACACCAGTACAAATTTAGTAGACAAAAACATTGAAGACTTGATTAACCTGCCACTGATGACAAAGGTTGATAAGTTAGCCGCGATTCGGATGCTAATGAGTTTAGGCTCCCCAACTTATCAAGCTGCACCAGGATTATTTCCCTTAGTGATCTGTGAACAGGTTAATTTATCTATTCAATATGGCAATTCGCCTTACTCTGCCTATGGTTATGTTTGTTACGGTGTTATTCTCAATGGCATTGCTCAAGAGGTAGAAGCAGCTTATCAATTTGGCAAGCTGGCTTTAAATTTAGTCGAACGATTTAATACACAAGCCCTCAAAGCCAGTGTCTTTTTTGTAGCAGGGGCGTGCACCATGCATGGCAAAGTGCATGTTCGAGAAACGTTGCCCTTATTAGTGAATGGCTATCAGAGTGGTCTGGAGAATGGCCAGTTTGAGTATGGCGGTTATGCGGCGGTGCAAAAGTGTCAACACTCCTACTTAATCGGACAAGAGTTGACTCGGCTTGAGCCAGACATGCAAACCGTGAGCGATACATTGGCTCAGCTCAAGCAAGAAAATGCCTTGATGTGGAATCAAATCTTTCAACAGGCTGTACTCAATCTATTGGCATCTTCTGAGGATGTGTGTTGCTTATTGGGCAATGCGTTCAATGAAAAGTACTCCTTGTCCCTGCTTCAGCAAGCCAATGACCGCACTGGGCTTCACTACTTTTACTTCAATAAATTAATTCTCTGTTATTTGTTTGGGGACTATCAACAGGCGTTAGAAAATGCAGCGCAAGCTGAGCAGTATCTAGATGGAGTCAAAGCTTTTTTAGTTGTCCCTATTTTTTATTTTTACGATTCTTTGACCCAACTGGCTGTTTATTCTTCTCGCTCTGCAACAGAGCAAACCAAAATTCTCGATCAGGTTAATCGCAATCAAGTCAAGATGCAGTATTGGGCAGAGCATGCACCGATGAACTTTTTGCATAAGTACCTTCTGGTTGAGGCTGAAAAGGGGTCAGTTTTAGGAAATTCGGTAGAGGCAATGGAGTTGTATGATCGGGCGATCGCTACAGCTAAAGACACGGGGTATATTCAAGAAGAGGCTCTAGCCAATGAACGGGCAGCAACCTTCTATTTTGCGTCGCATCAAGACAAACTTGCCAAAGAATATTTAAGTGAAGCCTATTACGGTTACATTCGCTGGGGGGCAACGGCTAAAGTCTACGATTTAGAAACCCGCTATCCTCAAGTGTTAGGGCAATTACAATCACAAGAGGTTTCCCATTCTCCTCAAAATACATCGATTCCAACTCGTAAAAACCAATCTGAAACCCTCGATCTCGCTACTGTCATCAAGGCATCACAGGTGCTCTCTAGCGAAATTGTGTTAGAGAAACTGTTAACTAAATTTATGCAAATTGTGCTTGAAAATGCAGGTGCAGAAAAGGGATTTTTATTGCTCGACAAAGCAGGTGAATTGGAGGTTGCTGCGGTGGGAGCAATTAGTGATCAGGGGGTCAAGATTAAACCCTCCAAGGCAATTACTCCAGAAGAACGCTCCCCTCAGTCGCAACCATGCCCCTACCCAACCTCGATTGTAAATTACGTCATCCGCACCCATGAACCGATTGTGCTCAACAACGCCTCCTATGAAGGGGCCTTTATGCTTGACCCATTCATCACACAACATCAACCCCGGTCGATTTTGTGTACCCCCATCTTGCATCAAGGGAAACTTAGTGGAGCCTTATATTTAGAAAATAATTTAATGACAGGTGCATTCACACCAGAGCGGTTAAATGTCTTGCAACTACTCTCGTCTCAGGCCGCAATCTCGATCGAAAATGCACGCCTTTATGCCGATTTAGAAGAAGCCAATCGCACATTAGAGGCCAAAGTAGCAGAACGAACATTGGAGTTGCAGGACAAAAATTTACACTTGCAACAAGAAATTCGCGATCGCCAGCGAGCAGAAGAAGCAGCGGATGCTGCCAACCGTGCCAAGAGCGAATTTTTAGCTAACATGAGCCATGAACTGCGAACTCCGTTGAACGGCATTTTGGGGTATACCCAAATTCTTAGAAAGGATAAAGCCCTCTCTGAAGCTCAAAAAAATGGGCTAACCGTGATTCAACACTGTGGTGAGCATTTGCTGACTTTGATCAGCGATGTATTAGATCTGGCCAAGATCGAAGCTCAAAAAATGGAACTCTATCCTCACAATGTGCACTTCTTAGAGTTCCTTGAAGGCATTGTGCAAATGTGCCGCATCCGAGCAGAGCAAAAGGGCATTTCATTTACCTATACCCCACTCACTCCCCTGCCTAAGTTAGTCCAGATAGATGAAAAGCGGTTACGGCAAGTGCTACTCAATTTGTTGGGCAATGCAGTGAAATTTACAGAGACTGGCGGGGTGACATTTACGGTAGCGGTGCTGGGTTCTATAAACCCCTCACTATCAGGCTTAGAGCCTCTGCCCACTGCCAAAATTCGCTTTCAAATCAAAGATACGGGCATTGGCATTACACCCGACCACCTGCAAGAAATCTTTTTGCCATTTCGTCAGGTAGGTGAGCGACACAGGCAAACCGAGGGCACCGGATTAGGGCTTGCTATTAGCCGTCAACTGGTGCAGTTAATGCAAAGCCAGATTCAGGTTGAGAGTACCCCAGAGCAAGGCAGCACTTTTTGGGTCGATCTAGACGTGGCGGTTGTGCCCCATCAGTCTGATCGACTGCTCGATCGCCCCACTATAATTGGATATAAGGGCGATCGCCGCACAATTTTAGTGGTTGATGACAAGGAAGAAAATCGCTATATTCTGGCTCATCTGCTACAACCGTTGGGGTTTTATGTGGTCGAAGCGGTGAATGGACGAGAGGCCCTAAACAAAGCTGATCAGGTGAAGCCTGATATTATTTTGATGGATTTAGTGATGCCCGTGATGGATGGCTTCGAGGCGACTCGCCAAATTCGCCTGTCGCCTGCCCTACAACACACCGTTATTATTGCGATCTCAGCTAGTGTGTTTGATATGGATCAACAACAAAGCCGCAATGTTGGCTGCACTAGTTTTCTATCAAAACCAATCCAGGAAGCAGAACTGTTGAATCAGTTAAGCCAACACCTCAAGCTGGAATGGATATATGAGTCACCTGCACAGGTAAAGCAAAGCCCTCCATTGCCATCCAACTGGAATTCCCCATCTCAAGACATAACGCCCCCCTCCAGTCCGGTGCTACTTGTTCCTCCAACAGAAGAAATTACAATATTGCTTGATTTGGCTCTCATGGGAGATCTCAAGGGCATTCTCGATCACAGTGATTATTTAGAAACCCTCGATCCCCAGTGGATTCCCTTTGCGGCTCATCTGCGCCAATTGGCAAAAGGGTTTAAAGAACGTCAAATTCTAGAGTTTATTCAACAGTGTCAGAGGTCTGCATGAGTAAGACAACCCATTCGGGGACCGTTCTGATCGTGGATGATATCCCCACCAATTTAGAAGTTTTATTTGATTGCTTGACTCACGCTGGTTTTAAGATCTTAGTCGCAGAAGATGGCGAAAGTGCTTTGCAAAAGGCTCGCTATGCGTTGCCGGATTTGATTTTGTTAGATATTCTCATGCCGGGTATAGATGGGTTTGAGACCTGCTATCGCTTAAAATCAGAGGCTACAACAAACCCCATTCCCATTATTTTTATGACGGCTCTGACAGAGACAGTCGATAAAGTAAAGGGGTTTAGCTTAGGGGCGGTAGATTACATCACAAAGCCCTTGCAACACGAAGAAGTGCTGGCTCGGATTCAAACCCATTTGCAGTTGCGACATCTGACGCAGCAACTCCAACAGCAAAACGATCGCCTAGAGCAGGAGATTCAAGAGCGTCAGCGAATCGAAGAAGAGCGGATTCAACTCTTAGCTCAAGAGCAACAGGCTAGGGCTGAGGCTGAGGCAGCTCGCAACTGGAGCATTAGCATTCTAGAGAGTATTACAGATGGTTTTTTTGCGTTAGATCATAACTGGTGCTGTACCTATCTCAACCCCCAAGCAGAGCCACTCTTGCAGCGTAGTAAGGCAGAGTTACTCAACAAAAACTTTTGGGAAGTGTTTCCAGAAGCAGTCAATTCTAGTTTTTATAGAGAATATCACCGAGCTATGGCTGAGCAAATCAGCATTGAATTTGAGGAGTTTTATCCTCCATCAGGGCGGTGGTTTGCGATTCATGCCTATCCAGCTCAAACCGGACTATCTGTTTATTTTCAAGACATTACAGCCCGCAAGCAGTCAGAACTGGCTCTACGTCAAAGCGAAGAACGATTTCAACTCATTGCCAAAGCGACCAATGACGCCATTTGGGATTGGAATCTTGTGACGGATCAAGTTTGGTGGAGCGAGGGGATCGAAACTCTGTTTGGCTACTCTATTGGAGAGGTGGGTCGTGATGTAACGTGGTGGTACGAACATATTCATCCGGGCGATCGCTCACGAGTCACATCGAGCATGTATGCTGCCATCCAAACGGGTCAGATCTCCTGGACTGATGAATATCGCTATCAACGAGCCGATGGTTCTTTTGCCGATGTCATTGATCGCGCTCACATCATCCATGACAAGCAAGGACGACCGATACAGATGGTGGGTGGCATGACTGATATCACCGAGCGAAAGCAGTTAGAAAATATGCTTCGCAACACGGCTGAGGGAGTCTCAGCGGCAACCGGAGATGAGTTTTTGCGATCGCTGGTGCACTATCTAGCCCAGATTCTAAATGCAGATTACGCCTTTGTTAGTCAACTCGTGTCCAATATTCCTTCGCCAACCGCTAGAACCCTAGCCGTGTATGGCAAAGGTGAGGCAATGGACAATTTTGAGTACGAGTTGAAAGACACTCCTTGCGAAATTGTCTTACAACAGGGGTTGTGTTGTTATGACAAAGGAGTGCAGCAACTATTTCCCCATGATCCCTGGCTGGTCTTGCTCAATGTTGAAGGATACATTGGCATGCCGCTGTTAAACGCCACAGGTCAGGTGTTGGGGTTGTTGGTTGTGCTCAGTTGTCAGCCACTACATCAACCCAAAATGGCAGAGGCCATGTTGCAAATTTTTGCTACCCGTGCCTTGGCAGAATTAGAACGAACTCAAGCCGAGCAGAAATTGCAACTACAACATCGGCGATCGCAACTATTTGCTGAAGTCACGCTCAAAATTCGTCAATCACTGCAACTAGAAGACATTTTGCAAACAGCGGTGACTGAGGTACAACAAATTTTGCAAGCCGATCGCGTGCTGATTTATCGGCTTTGGGCAGATGGCACAGGCAGCGGAGTGGCTGAAGCGGTCTTACCCGAACTATCCTCCGTTTTAGACCATCAATTCTCTGAAGAGGTTTTTCCAAAAAACTATCAACAGTTGTATCAGCAAGGGCGAGTGCGTGTGGTCGCTGATGTCGAGGCGGTTGATGAAGCGGTATCTCCCTGTTTGGTTGACTTTGTTCGACAATTTCAGGTGCGAGCCAAACTGGTAGTGCCTATTCTCATCAAAGAACATCTGTGGGGATTGTTAATTGCCCACCAGTGTAAATCTGCGCGACAATGGACTGGCTTTGAGACCAATCTATTACAACAATTGGCAGACCAAATTGGGATTGCCCTGACTCAATCTCAGTTGCTAGAGCAAGAAATCCGTCAACGTCAAGAGTTGGCTCGGTCGAACTCTGAGTTGCAACAGTTTGCTTATATAGCCTCTCACGATTTGCAAGAGCCATTACGGATGATTAGTAGTTATTTGCAACTGTTAGAGCGACGCTATAAAGATCGGTTGGATGGAGATGCCAATGACTTTATTGCCTATGCTGTGGATGGTGCCAATCGCATGAAGATACTGATTGATGATTTGCTGGTTTATTCACGGGTGGGCACTCGTGGCAAGGCGTTTGAGGTGACTGATTGCACCAAGCTGATGCAGCAGGCGATCGCCAATCTCCAAATTGCGATCGAAGAAAAACAAGCCATCATCACCTGGGATGCTTTGCCCGAAGTCTTGGTAGACCCTATCCAACTCACGCAGCTTTTCCAAAATTTGATTGGCAATGCCATCAAGTTCCACAATCTTGATCGCCCCACAGTTCACATCACGGCTCAGCGTCAAGCCGAACAATGGTTATTTTCGGTTCAAGACAATGGCATTGGTATTGATCCGCAATATGCTGAACGAATTTTTGTAATTTTTCAACGATTACATAATCGGACAGAATACGCTGGTACTGGGATCGGTTTAGCCATTTGCAAAAAAATTGTAGAGCGTCACAATGGCCAAATTTGGGTTGACTCTCAACCTGGAAACGGGTCAACCTTCTGCTTTACAATTCCTGAACGAGATAAACGGAGTAGTCAGCTTTGAGCAGTGATACCAATGGCAGACCAATTGAAATCTTACTCATAGAGGATAACCCCGGTGATGTCAGATTAACGCGAGAAGTGCTCAAAGATGGAAAAATATCAAACCATTTAAACGTGGTTGAAGATGGGGCACAGGCAATTGAATTTTTGTGTAGAACAGGTCGTTTTATCCAAGCTCCTCGTCCAGACTTAATCTTATTAGACTTAAACTTACCTCGCAAAGACGGACGCGAAGTGCTTGCTGAAATTAAATTAAATCAGCAATGGAAACGAATTCCAGTCATTGTTCTAACCACATCTCAAGCCGAGGAAGATATCCTTAAAGCCTATGACTTACATGCAAACTGTTACATTACTAAACCGATTGATCTAGAACAGTTTATCAAGGTCATTCGGTCAATTGAGAATTTTTGGCTAGCGATCGTTAAGCTGCCATCGGAGTAAATAATGGAAAGGCATTCAATTCACGTTTTATTAATTGAAGATAATCCCGGTGATGCCCGACTATTACGGGAGCTTTTGCTAGAAGTAAATACTGTTAAATTTCAACTAGAGCATGTTGGTCGCCTGAGTCAGGGTTTACAACGATTACAAGAAAATAACTTTGATGTGATTTTGCTCGATCTCTCTCTGCCTGACACACAGGGATTTGAGACGTTTACTAAACTACATGGCTGTGCTCGCAAGATTCCAATCGTGGTGATCACGGGTCTAAATGATGAAACAATGGCAGTTACCGCAGTGCAAGAAGGGGCACAAGATTACTTAGTCAAGGGACAATTAACGGGAGATTTGTTGGTGCGGGCAGTGCGGTATGCGATCGAACGTAAGCGCACCGAGCACCAAATTCGAGAACAGGCAGCCCTCCTCGATATCGCAACTGATGCCATCTTGGTTGAAGACTTAAACAACCGAGTGGTGTTCTGGAATAAAGGAGCTGAACATCTCTACGGTTGGAGTGCAGAGGAAGTACTAGGGAAACGCACCAAAGCTATTTTGTACAAACAACTCTCACCTCAATTTCAATTGGCTCAAAAGATATTATTTGAGCAAGGAGAATGGTCTGGAGAGTTACATCAAATTAGCCGAAAGGATAAAGAAATCATTGTTGAAAGTCGCTGGACATTGATGCGCGATGAAGACTATAAACCGAAGTCGATTCTCGTTGTAAGCACAGACATCACTGAAAAGAAAACATTAGAAACACAATTTTTGCGAGCTCAACGGATGGAGAGCCTGGGTACTTTAGCAAGTGGATTGGCACATGATCTAAACAATATTTTGACTCCGATTTTGTCTACAGCCCAACTATTGCAGATGAAGTTTCCTAAAACTGACGAACGCAATCAACAACTCTTGAAAATGTTGGAATTGAATGCCAAACGAGGAGCTATGTTGGTTAAACAAGTGTTGTCTTTTGCACGAGGGGTCGAAGGAGAACGAACCATTTTGCAACTGAGGCACTTAATTATTGAAATTCAACACATTGTTGAGGAAACATTCCCCAAATCGATTGAAATAGACTTAAAAATTGCTCAAGATCTCTGGACAATCACAGGCAATGCCACTCAACTGCATCAGGTTTTGATGAATCTTTGCATCAACGCTTGTGATGCTATGCCTGATGGTGGCAAACTGGCGATCGCCGCTCAAAATCTGTTCATTGATGAAAACTATGCCCGCATGAATCTGGATGCCAAAGTGGGGCACTTCATCCAGGTCAGTGTCTCTGACACAGGCAGCGGCATTGCACCAGAAGTGCTCGACCGCATCTTTGAACCCTTCTTTACCACCAAAGAGCTTGGCAAAGGCACAGGATTGGGGCTTTCGACAGTGATTGGTATCGTTAAGAACCACGGGGGGTTTGTCAGTGTCTCCAGCGAATTGGGTAAAGGCACCCATTTTAATCTCTTTTTTCCGGCAGTGGTTGCTTCAGAACCCTGGGAGAGCAAAGATTCAGAGATCTTAATTGGCAATAATGAGTTGGTTTTAGTGGTGGATGATGAAGCCGCAATTTGTGCCAGCAATAAAGCATTGTTGGAGGCATACAATTATCAGGTTTTAACGGCTAACAGTGGCATTGAGGCGATCGTGCTTTATACCGAATATCAAGACAAGATTAGCCTCGTGTTGGTTGACATTATGATGCCTTCAATGGATGGTGCTCTGACGATTCGGGCATTACAAAAAATTAATCCACAGATCAAAATTGTGGCTATCAGCGGCTTGGTGTCTAGTTCTCAAATTGCAGTCGTGGCTAGCTCTGGTATTCAAAGTTTCTTACCCAAACCTTACACGGCTAAAGAATTAGTTCAAGCGGTGAGTCAAGGATGTCGCGTACATACCCCTTGAAGAGGTTAAAGATGTGCATTTTTAAGTCAGTTGGTCTAGTCAAATGTATCCACTGACTTAACGTGGGGTGCATCTGACAGTCAGTGGAGTGGCACTTTAGACCGCCAACATCCTGATCCCAAATTCGTGGTACCTATCCATTAGTTTGTCGTGCTGTGGCGACCAATTCAAGCCGACTTTGGGGGGCGATGGTTAAGCCCCGACGAACTGGTTTGATCGGTCGAGACGAGGTTAAGGAAAGCTGCCACTGTTGCAAAATGGTCGCTAACACTAGCTTCATCTCTAGCATTGCAAAAGCGGCTCCAATACAATAACGGTGTCCACCCCCAAAGGGCATGTATTCATGAGGGGCAAACTGTCGCTGCAAAAATCGCTCAGGCATGAATTGTTTGGGTTGGGGATAGAGATCCTCCCGCTGATGGACGAGGTAAGTACAGGGAAACAAAGCCATACCTGCCTCTAATTGATATCCCATCACCTCCAAAGGAGATTTCAGAACCCGTATTCCGGTTGTTAAAGTCACTGGATAAATCCGCAACGTTTCCTGACAAACGGCAGTTAAATAGGGCGATCGCCCCCAAGCCGTAGCTCGTGCTATTTTATCCAGTTCAACACTGGCTTCCAACTCGTCTAACTCCAATCGCAATTTTTCCTCTACATCAGGCTGTTTGTGAACCCAATACAAAGCCCAGGACAAAGCAGAAGCAGTAGTTTCATGACCCGCTAGCAACAGCGTAATCAACTCATCTCGCAACTCTTGCTCAGACATGGGTTGCCCCGCCTCATCTCGAGCCGCCATTAAGAGTGATAATATGTCAGCTTTTGATGAATCGTGCTGCCTCTGGCGATCGCGAATCTCCTCATAAATCAGGCGATCGACTTGTTGTTTTAGTCGCACAAACCGCCCCCACGGACTCCAGTTGCCCCAGTCTTGGCGCAGGGCAGGGAGGAAAATCAGGGATGCACTCAGGGACGAACCCAGTGAATCAAGCAAAGCACCTAACAAACGCTGTAACTGGTCATAGCGATCGCCCTCACTTAAACCAAACACAGCTTGCAAAATAATTCGCAGGGTGATCTCCTGCATCACAGGTCGCACTCGAAAGGGTTGCCCCACTTTCCAGTCGCCTGTCACCTGCTGGGTAACATCACAAATGAGTTGGCTGTAAGTCTTTAAGCGATCGCCGTGAAAGGGCGGTAACAATAATCGCCGCTGCTGTTGGTGGCGATCGCCATCCACCATAATGACCGACGAGTCTCCTAAAAGAAACTTCAAAACCTGACCTCCGGTGCCGCTTCTAAACTGGTCTGGCTCTGCGGCAAAGACGGTTTGAATGGCAGTGGGATGGTTCAAATACACCACTGAAGATGTGGTTCCACGAATCAAAAAGAGATCGCCATAGCGACGCTGATACTCTTCCAGATACTGCAAAGGTTGGGCAATCAGTCGAATCACCCTCAACCAGTAAGGAGTTTGTGGACCATCGGGCAATGTCATAATACGGTGTCCTTGACTGGAGAAAAGGGTTATTTTCTTGAGCCTACTCTAGCCGTTATCACTTGAGCCAAACATAATAAGCAATCCCAACCTGCCAATCTCACACATGATTTAGGACTGCTATAGCCAGAGAAAGTAAGCCGGAAAGCAGAATTAATTGGTAAGACGCCTTTTGACTCCCATTCAACTGGCTCAAGACGAGTCGCTCAATGCTCAAAATCAGTGCTCCAAAAGGGTTGAGCAGAGCCAATGCTCGGTATTTAGTTTACTTTAACGTAAATCCGAGATCAGCATTTTGGCGATTAATACCCATTCAACTCGTCTTGATAGCCGCAAATTCATTCACAAGTGCCTAAATCATCCTTGCCCTGTTATCAACGTTGAGATTAACGGCTCTTTGGGAAACCTATTTTAATGATGGGTTCAGTCGGTTTTTTGGATATTAAGTACCCCATTTTTGATGGCATCTGCTCCTGAGGTTATTTCTCACATCACTTTATGAAGCACTTTCCATTTCCACTGCGAGTCTCAATCCCAGCGACCTTACTGGTTCTCGGCACAATTTTAGGGTTAGCCAACGCTCAACGCGAAATTTCACAATCCTTTCAACGCGCTGAAGAAGATGCCATTCGCAGTACCCAATCTGCGGCTGCTCAAACGGTTAAAGTGTTGGAATACCTTTATCGCAAAGGTGACATCGAGCAAGCTGAGATTGTTATTTGCAATATGCGAAGCGATGCCAATTTGAGCTTCAGTGTGTTGTACGGCGAGAATAACCGGGTCTTGCTGGCAAATCAGGAAACATGGCGCGATCGCCCCATTCAAGATACTCCTGCGGCTAACTATATATCAGAATTTTTGCGGGTAAGAGCAACCCATACAGAGCAACTGCTGTTGTCTAAAGATCGGCAAGCCGTGTCGGGCTTGTACCCCGTGTTGCTCAAGCCAGAGCAAGGAGAGGCTGAACCTGAGATTGGCATTCTCTGGCTAGAATATAATATGTCTGCTCTGAAGCACCGTGCCTCGGCAGATGCTATCCAGCGATCGCTTGAATTTACAGCTAAGTTGGTCTTGTTTTGTCTGATTGCATGGTTTTTTCTAAATCGAACTCTGACTCAACGAGCTGCCCGCTTAGTCACAGCTAGTAATAGTTTGATGCGTGGAGAATTGAGCCGTCGGGCACAATTACAAGGTGCCGATGAGCTAGCTCAAATTGCGATCGCTTTTAACCAAATGGCTGATTGCATTCAGAGTAAGACCGAAGCCTTACAAGCCAGCGAGGAACAGTCAAAAGAAAATGAAGCCCTCATTCGAGCTTTGTATGACATTACAACCGCTGCTGATTTAACCATTGAACAGCGGTTTCAACAATTGCTGATGATGGGTTGTCAGCATTTTGCAATGGAGTATGGCTTTTTAGCTCATATCGAAAATAGACATTACACCGTGATTAGTGCTCAAACGCCAGACCAATCCATTGTGGCTGGTGATTGCTTTGATGCTCAACGAACTTTTTGCATCGAAACCCTACAATCCCTTGACCCTTTAAGTGTTTGTCATGTCAGTCAGTCAGAGTGGTGCCATCATCCTGCTTATGCGGCTTTTCAACTTGAAAGCTATTTTGGGATGCGAATTTTAATGGGTGGACAGGCTTACGGGACGCTTTGCTTTCTGAGTCATTGCCCTCGTTCTACTCCGTTTAAGGCGGTTGATCGAGAGCTATTAAAATTGATGGCACAATGGTGTGGCGGAGAATTAGAACAGCAACAAGTCGCGATCGCTTTGCAACGACAAGTTGAGCAAGCAGCCCTATTAAAGCGCATTACAGAACAGATTCGCGAAAGTCTGGATGCCGATCAGATCGTTCAAACGACGGCGACCCAAATTGGTGAAACCTTTCGGGTTAACCGTTGCACGATTCACACCTATGTAGCTGAGCCAATTCCTTGTGTTCCCATCAAGGCGGAGTATTGTGAACCTGGGTATTCCCCTTTAGTCGGATTTGAAACCTCAGTTGTGAATAATCCTTACATTGAGCGAGTTTTAGCAGATGATCAGGTGTTTGCCTCCGCTGATGTGCAAAATGAGCCACTGTTACAACCTCCTTTGACGACCGACCTCGCCTGGATGCCCTGCTGTCCCATTCCGGTTGCTCTCAAATCCACTTTGGCAGTACGGACCTCCTATCAAGGTAAACCTAACGGCATCATCGGCATTCACCATTACAGCAACAATCGTCATTGGACGGCTGAAGAGATTGAGTTATTGGGGGCGATCGCTGACCAGGTTGGCATTGCTTTAGAGCAAGCTCGGTTGCTTCAGCAAGAAACGCAACAACGGGAAAAATTAACAGCCCAAAATCTAGCATTAGAGCAAGCAAAACATACAGCCGACAGTGCTAATCGAGCTAAGAGCGATTTCTTAGCGATGATGAGCCATGAAATTCGGACTCCGATGAATGCTGTCATTGGGATGGCAGGAATTTTACTAGAAACCCCTTTGACGGCTCAACAACTCGATTTAGTGCAAACTATTCGACATAGTAGTGATGCTCTCTTAACCATCATCAACGGCATTTTAGACTTCTCTAAAATTGAGTCGGGCAAGTTAGAACTAGAGCAACACCCATTTAACCTGCGTACTTGCATCGAAGAGGCGTTAGATTTGCTGGCTCCTAAGGCCAACCAAAAAGGCTTAGAACTGGCCTATGTCATGGATCCTCATACACCTGAGTTGGTCGTGAGCGACAGCACTCGTCTACGCCAGATTTTAGTCAATTTGGTTAGCAATGCGGTCAAGTTTACCCCAACAGGAGAAGTAACCATTTCAGTCAAAGCTCACAAGCTCACGCGACAGGCTGATACTGAGGGTGAAGCTGGCTCTACTTATAGTGTTTTGTTTAGTGTTAAAGATACAGGCGTTGGCATTCCCTCCGATCGCCTCGACTGCCTATTTCAACCCTTTACGCAAGTCGATTCTTCGATCAGTCGCACTCATGGGGGCACCGGATTGGGACTGGTCATTTGCCAGCGTTTGTGCGAAATGATGGGCGGTCGAATTTGGGTTGATAGCGAATTGGGACGGGGAACCACCTTTTACTTCTGCATTCTGGTGCAAGCTTCATCCGATACTCCACCTTCCAGCCCAGCTGACTCTCCTTTGGTAGGCAAACGATTATTGCTGTTAGATCACAATGTGACACGACGCGAAAACTTGCGATCGCAAGCCCAAAACTGGGGCATTCAAGTACAAATGGCTCACTCTGGGTCAGAAGTGCTGAGTTGTTTGCAAACCGATCCCTCTTTTGATGCCGTTATCTTTCACCAACAGGCTTTGGCAGCCGATGGGCAACCCTTAACAACGGCAATCCGCCAACATCCTCAAGGCAGTGCCGTTCCTCTCATCTTGCTGACCTCCAACTATTCCCCTAAACTGGCTGCGGCTGAGTTAGAGCTTCTTTTCACTTCGCATCTGCATCAACCTGTCAAGCAGTCTCAGTTTTATAATGTGCTGATGGGAATTTTTGCAGATCAACTGCCGCCTTTGACGGCTCCAACCTCTATACCGACTGAACCGCCTCTAGCAGAACGACTTCCTCTGCGGATTTTGCTCGTTGAAGATAATGCGGTCAATCAAAAAATTGCCCTGTTGTTGTTAGAGCGATTGGGTTATCGAGCAGATGTAGCTGGCAATGGTATAGAGGCACTAGAGGCACTGCAACGACAAGCCTATGACGTTGTGTTTATGGATGTGCAAATGCCAGAGATGGACGGTTTGAGTGCTACTCGCCTGATTGCTCAAACTTGGGAACCGGGTTTACGTCCTCATATTATTGCCATGACAGCCAATGCGAT
This sequence comes from Oculatellaceae cyanobacterium bins.114, assembly GCA_033764315.1. GTDB lineage: Bacteria > Cyanobacteriota > Cyanobacteriia > Elainellales > Elainellaceae > FACHB-1407. Next base: position 25,768 of record JANRJA010000222.1, on the reverse strand, counting down.
GCAGGGCGATCGCGAAGAGTGCTTTCAAGCGGGAATGGACGACTATATCAGCAAACCCATCCGTCTTGAAAAATTGGTTGCCGCTTTAGAAAAATGTCACCCAACCTCTCATCCCAGAGCAGCTTGTTATGATTGTGAATTTTTGATTGAAGCTAACGCTTCTCGTGCCGATCGCCGATTTCAACCTGTTCAGTCAAGAGCATTGTTCACAGATATTATTGTTGAAAATGTCGATACTTTGAACACCTTAAATCGCTATACGTTAGAGGAAACGGCTTACCAGATTGCGGGTGAAGGAGCGTCCGTCTTCATGATTGAGATGATTGAGTGTTATCTCGAAGATGCCCCCAAACTTGTTGATTCTCTCAAGAGTGCTTTTATCGAGCGAAATGCGATCGCACTCAAACAAGCTGCTCACACGCTCAAATCGAGTAGTGCAACACTGGGGGCAGATAAACTCAGTCGTCTTTGTCAAGGGTTAGAAAAATCGCTACAAACGTGGGCATTTGCTGGGGAAAGTTGTGTGGGGCAAATTGAGACAGAGTTTAAACAGGTGCAGATTGCCTTGAATCTCGAAGTTTTGAAACTCAAGCAAATTTGCTCAGGGGTGTGAGCCTGATCTAGCAAGGGCAAAAGCATGGGGCAAGTCCGGTCATCGTGTTGCCAATGCTTGCCCCTAACCCTACGCTTTCCTTTTCGCTTGGATTCTCTTGGGTCTAAGAGTTAGCTTCAGTGAGCAGTTTTCGGATATCCGTTACTTCACCAGTGACGGCAGCCGCGACAACCATTGCTGGACTCATCAACAACGTGCGACCCGATGAAGATCCTTGACGACCCTTAAAGTTGCGATTAGACGAAGATGCACTGATCTGCCGACCTTGCAGCTTGTCTGGGTTCATAGCAAGGCACATAGAGCAACCAGGTTCCCGCCACTCAAACCCTGCCGCCAAAAAGATTTGGTCGAGTCCTTCTGCCTCGGCTTGTTGCTTGACCCGTTCTGACCCCGGCACCACAAACGCTTTGACTCCCTTAGCGACATGCCGACCATTGGCAATTTTGGCCGCCTCTTGCAGGTCACTAATCCGCCCATTAGTGCAACTGCCAATAAAGCAAACATCGACTTTAGTACCTTGAATGGGTTGCCCCGGAGCCAGATCCATATATTGATAAGCTTCGTTGGCGATCGCCCGTTCGTCTTCTGTTAACTCGTCGAGGACAGGCACCGTTTCATTGACCCCAATGCCTTGACCCGGCGTGATCCCCCAGGTGACTGTAGGTGGAATATCAACCGCATCAAAAACAACGACATCATCGTACTCAGCATCTGCATCACTGCGAATGCTCGTCCACCAGGTGACGGCTTGCTCCCATGCGGCGGATTGAGGGGCAAAATCGCGACCTTTGAGATAGTCAAACGTGACAGCATCAGGGTTAACGTAACCACATCGGGCACCGCCCTCAATAGACATGTTACAAACGGTCATGCGTTCTTCCATGCTCATTTGCTCAAAGGTAGTGCCCGCAAACTCATAAGCATAGCCAACTCCGCCTTTGACCCCCAAAGTGCGAATGATGTGCAAAACAACATCTTTGGCGTAAACACCAGGATTTAGGGTGCCGTTGACCTCGATTTTGCGAACTTTGAGCTTAGCCAATGCCAGGGTTTGAGACGCTAACACATCTCGTACTTGGCTGGTACCAATGCCGAAGGCGATCGCCCCAAAAGCACCGTGAGTCGAAGTGTGGCTATCTCCACAAGCGATCGTCATGCCGGGTTGGGTTAGCCCCAGTTCAGGGGCAATGACATGCACAATTCCCTGACTGCCAGAGCCAATGTTGTAGAAAGTGATATGGTTGCTCTTGCAATTTTGCTCTAATGCTTGCATCATCTCCTCAGCGAGAGGATCAGCAAATGGGCGTGCCTGATCTTCGGTGGGCACAATATGATCGACCGTGGCGATGGTTCGTTCTGGAAACATGACGCTTAGCCCTCGCTCCCGCAGCATGGCAAACGCCTGAGGGCTGGTCACTTCATGAATCAGGTGTAGCCCAATAAAAAGCTGTGTTTGTCCCGATGGAAGGGTACCAACCGTGTGCAAGTCCCAGACTTTATCAAACAGTGTGCCTTTGCTCATGACTTCAAAATGTCTTCTCAGGGAGTGGATCTCTGATTTTATCTAAAAACGATTCATCGTTTCCTAAAATCATCCTGATGGGTGGATGACACTACTCGACTAGTCTATCTGCAAACGCTGAGCTATTGAGGGTTTATGGGTTTAAACCGACTATCTGATCGACGGCATTGGTTTCGATATGCCTTGCAGCTACGAGGCTCCGTGATTCCGGCTATTCTGCCTCGCACCTTTGTCTGCGGAGGGTTTGGAACTTTAATCTCAATCTTTTACTATGCGGGAATCCCCGTTTCAATGCCAATTTTGGCAAGCTTGATCCCCAATATTGTTTTGGGTTTGATGCTGGTCTTTCGGACTAACACCGCCTATGAGCGGTTTTGGGAAGGTCGCCGACTGTGGGGTAATTTGAATAATGCGATTCGCAATTTAGCGCGTCAGGTTTGGGTTGTGATTCTTGAAGAGAAGCCTCAAGACCGCCAGGAAAAAGCGGCAACCCTGCGATTGTTGGTGGCATTTGCTGTCGCCATGAAGCTGCATTTACGACAGGAACCCATTGGTGATGAATTGAAATCATTATTATCATCGTCTCGATTCTTCACCTTAAAGGAGATGTTGAATCCGCCATTAGAGATTGCCTTTTGGATTGGTGATTATTTGCAACAGCAATATCGAGGCGATCGCCTCAATATTTATCAACTCAACGCAATGCAAGAATTGTTAAATCAAATGGTAGATGCTTTAGGGGGATGCGAACGCATTTTAAAGACCCCAATTCCCCTTGCTTATGCGATTCATCTAAAGCAATTATTGCTGATTTACTGTCTGTCATTGCCCTTCCAGTTTGTGAAGGATTTAAATATGTGGACTGGACTCATTGTCGCCTTAGTGAGCTTTACCCTGTTTGGTATTGAAGAGATTGGAATTGAGATTGAGAATCCGTTTGGGCGTGATCCTAACGATTTGCCGTTAGATACCATTTGCGCCACTATGTTACACAACATTGAAGACTTGATGACTCTAACACCTAGTAATACCAACCCTTTTGGGGAAGTTGAAGAGATAGAGATGCATTGAGAGTTATTCGCTTACTCTGAAGAGAGTTCTGATTTTCTATAATATTTGTTACAAAAACAATGTCTCTTTAGAAGCTTGACCATAGCGAATTCTCGATGAAAGATTCGCTACTCAAAAAAATAGAAAATATTTATTTTTTAGAAGCCATTCAAGTTTCTTAAAGCCATAGTTGAGAATCTTTTTTACTAAGGAGAAATCAAGGTTGACTCCCCTGTTAAATCTAGATACAGTAACTCTAACCAAACATCATATTCATTAGGTGCGTTAGAGGAAATCGCTATGGCTGAGAGTGGAGTCGTGTTACATCCGTTTGATCAAATTCGAAAAAACCCAATCGCACTAGATCTAAGTGTTACTCCAGCGATTTGTGAGGGGTTAAATATTACATTGGCAAGCTTTCAAGCCTTGTATTTACAGTATCAAAAACATCATTTTGTGGTTGAAGGAGCTGAGTTTTATCAACTCCATGAATTTTTTGAAGACAGCTACGGCAAGGTGCAGGGACACGTGCACGAGTTGGCTGAACGACTAAATGGGTTAGGAGGCGTTCCAGCAGCTAGTTTTAGCAAGTTGGCAGAGTTGTGTTGTTTTGCACCTGAAGCGGATGGTGTATATTCTTGCCGAGATATGGTGGTGCATGATTTAGCGGCAGAGCAAGAGATTATTAAAACGATTCGGCGGCAGGCAGGGCAAGCTGAAAGTCTAGGCGATCGCGCCACTCGTTATTTGTACGAAAAGATTCTGCTAGAAACAGAAGATCGCGCGTTTCATCTCGATCATTTCCTGGCACACGACAGCCTTACCCCTGCATTTCAAAGTAACAACGGCAATTGAGACCCGATGGAGGAGTAAAGTTATCTATCATGGTTGCTAGAGTGAATCATCTTTTTATTTCTAGCGACCTTGAAACATCCCTCTGCTTATCTCCTTGTCTCGCATGGTAGTCGTGATCCACGACCTCAAAAGGCAATGGATGCGCTAGCTAGTCTAATGGCGGCTCGGTTGCAGTCCTTTGAGCTGTTTGAGCCTGAGTTACAGGGGCGGGAGTTGCATCCAGTCAAGCGCGATCGCTCAGGAATCGCTCAACAAGTGATAGAACCTGCCATTGCCCCTGTTCCTCTCATTGCTACAGCAGTATTAGAGCTACATCCATTGCCCTTGCACCAACAAATTCAGCAATTTGCTGAGCAGGCGATCGCTCTGGGTTATGGCTCAGTCAAGATTTTGCCCCTGTTTTTGTTAGCTGGGGTACATGTGATCGATGATATTCCCGCTGAGGTGGCGATCGCCCAACGGAGCTTAGAGCATCGCATCACACTTGAGCAATGCCTGCATGTGGGTCACTATCCTCAGATTCAGCAGCTGATTGTCAATGCCTGTGAGGTGCCTGCACATGCAACTAAGGTTTTGGTGGCGCATGGTAGTCGGCGATCGCAAGGCAATGATCTGGTCGAGGCGATCGCTCAACGGATTGGAGCAGTGACAGCTTATTGGTCACGGGAACCCCGGTTAGAAACTCAAGTCATGATGGTGATAGAAGCAGGATGTCGTGATATTGCGGTTTTACCTTACTTCCTGTTTGCCGGGGGGATCACAGATGCGATCGCTCAGCAAGTGAATGCATTAAGTATCCAGCATCCCGCTGTTTGCTTTTATATGGCTCAACCTCTGGGTGCTCGTCCTGAGTTTGCTGACCAACTGACAGAGGTATTGCAGTCGGAGTTGCCTTAGGCGATCTCAGCTAACCCATTCATATCTGCTTTAACTTGCACTAACTACTAGCATCCTTCTGTTTCATCACCACCTGACGCACAATATAGCTTTGGTCAGAAAGCTTAAGGCAAAGGCAATGGCTCAAATCCTGATTCTGGGAAAGCTTTCTGACTCGCCTCCGCCCCATTGAATGTGGCTACGGCCATATCAGCATGAGACTGTGCTTCTTGTGCCCGTTCTAAAAATTGCACCTCAGACAACATCCGATTCTGTTGTCGAGCTTGAAATGCCATTCGGCGAGCCAGATCTGCTTTTTCTTCGAGTGCCCGAATCGCTAACCACAAGCCCTTTTCAATATCGCCTGCCTGCAACGATAGGAGACTGCCGCTAGAATAGGCTTGCCCGACATGGCAACGAAACCAAATCAAGTTGCCATCCTGCACCTCCCATAAAACCCCGCCACAATAAGGGCAAGTTAGGGTTGAAGGACTTCTCTAGTTAAACGTTACAGTCACGATTACAGTCACACTATGCTTTCACCGCACTCACATCACGCGGCAACTCTACTCGAAAGATGGAGCCTACCCCTGACTGGCTCTCTAAGGCAATGCTGCCTTTCATAAGCCTGACCAGAGCCTGGGTGATGGGGAGTCCTAAACCAGTGCCACTGTGTCGGCGGGTCAACGTTTGATTGACTTGCCAAAACTCTCGAAAAACTAAATGTTGGTTTTGAGGATCAATGCCAATGCCGGTATCACGCACGACAATCACTACTCGTCCTTCGGGTAATTCAAAGACTTCGACAAATACTCCACCCGCCTCGGTGAATTTGATTGCATTGGCTAATAGATTAATCAACACCTGACGCAATCGGGTGCGATCGTTTACGACTGAGATAGAGGATTGAGCAGATAAATTGACCTGAAACATCAAGTTTTTTTGTTCTGCCAATGCTTGCAATTCATGCGTAGCGGTTGTAATCAGCTCAACCAGATCAAAAGATTCGCAGCACAGTTCCAGGTGATCTCCCTTGAGTTTAGAAAAGTCCAACATCTCTTCGATCAGCTTGAGGAGGTGCTGACCGTTGCTAAAAATGCGCTCGACCATATGAATAATCTGGGGATCATACTCCTGATGAAACTGTCGCAGCAACAGTTGTGAGAACCCCAAAATGGCATTCATGGGAGTTCTTAGCTCATGAGAGAGCATGGCAATGAACTGATTTTTGAGCCGATCGGCCTCGATCAATTGCAGATTTTGCAGTTGCACCTGATGCAATTGCTCTTCTGCCAGCTTGCGAGCCGTAATATCTCGCAATAGCCACCTTAGAGCGATCGCTTGTCCTTGATCATCACGCACCGTTTCAATCGTTAATGCGGCATCAAACAACTGTTGGTTTCGTGCCATCAACTTGATCTCCCACTCTTGCACACGACCAATGCTAGGGAGTTGATTCAGCATCATCCGAAAACCACGTCGCTCTACTTCTGGGACAAAAGACGCTAAAGCCTTGCCGATCAGATATTTACTATGAATATTCAGCAAAGAGGCAGCTACTCGATTGGCTTCCCGTATTGTGCTGTAAAGGTCAGTGACCAAATAGCCATCAGGGGCAAACTCAAATAAATCCTGGTAACGCTGTTGTTCCGCTTCAGCTGACTGACGAGCCGTCAGGAGTTGCTCATTTTGTTTGTACAGTTCTTCTTCAGCAATTTGCAATTCTTCTAATGCTACCTGAAGCTCATGTAAGCAAGCAGTTACTAACTCTGGTTGTTGCCAGGATGTCTCTCTAGCAGTTTGATGTAACTGTTCCATGCGATGATGCACTGTGTCTAAGTGGTATAAAAAAAAATTGTTCTCTTTGTGATTAGCCATTTTTATTAAAAGAACAGGTTAAATAATTGGTTTGAGTGGATAAAAAGGGGTGATGAAAAAATTCAGGGATGACACAGGTTTGCTGCTAGTAATCTTCTAAGGATCGCCTTTGCCTTCACTACATTACATCTTCTTTAAGATTGAGTCTCTCAAACCATTTGATTTAATCAAAAGAATCCTTTTTAAGATTCAAACACAAAAAAACAAAGGTCAGGAAAAGCATTAGTTTACATTAGGTTGCTTAGAAGATACCACATCTAATCTTCTAGTCTAGATTCAATTTAAAGAGTTGCTGAATGTAGGCATGACTTATAAACACTGATCATGTCAGCAGGGGCTTTCCGCGAAATGTCCTGACAAAATTTATACATTCGATCAGCAATGCCCAATTTGGCCGTACATAAAGTGCAAGCTAACACTTGAAAATTCTTCCTAAATTGAATTTCAACGATTTAAAGAATTTTGAATTCTGGTATAAAAACCCAAATCCTGAAATTACTACAAAACTGATCAGAGAAGAATTAGCAAGCAATGACCTCGGCTTTATTATCTAGTTAACCTAATGGAATAATGAAACTCAAATTCTGTTCGTTTGAGTTACAAACCTTCCTTTAGGATGATGTGCCCCTTATCGTCAACGATTACTTTTTTTTGTTGTTGCAGTTCTCCCATTAACCGAGTAATCGTAGCTCTAGTGCTACCGCAGGCATTGGCCAGATCTTCATGGGTCAAACGAACATTGAGCCGTGATCCCGCTGCATTAGTTTCACTCATTTCTTTTTTCAGCAGTTCTAACAAACGATATAACCGATCTTTGATATGACGTTCTCCAGCGATCGCCAATAATGCTTCGGCTTGTCGCAATCGACGTGCATTCATTACAAAAAAGAGTTGAGCCAACTGAGGAGAATTGGCAATTTCATCTAACGAGATAGCAACCAGTTGAACATCTGATAAAGCAGCAGCTTGATAGAGTGACAACGAAGTCAGATAAGCCCCAAACACCATCCCTGGCCCAATCAGTCCTGTCACAATATCTGAATTACCGTCAATAGGAGTTGTTAACTTGACTAATCCTTGCACTACCAACCAAAGCTTTTCAGGCTCTAGAGAAATTAACTCACGGCGATTGTAAGCGTGAACAAAACGATTTTCTTGAAGGATTTGAATGTAATCTGCAATGGGCTGATGGGTATTGTGATTATTGTAATTAATAGAAACTAAATGTTTGCGATTCGTGATATCTCGAATTAACCAACGCAGTGTTCCTTTATGTTGAGCGATGCCTACAACGCACTCAACATCAAAAGGTTTGCGATCGCGCGGATGAATCGAAATTTCCCAGGTTTGTGGACAACCATTCGTCAATTGTGACAAGCGCGATCGCAATTGAGAACGCTCTTTTTCATCCATAAATACGGCTAACGGTTTGCCCACCAAAAATTTAGCCGACACACCCAAAAGGTTTGCGGCTGACTGGTTTGCCTCCTGAATTGTGGCATCCATATTCGTAACTAAATACGCTTCTGGAGCCGATTCAAACAAGTCTTGATATTGCTGACGTTCTCGTTCTGCGGCTATCAACGCATGACTTAATGCCTGGTTTTGTTCCTGCAACGCTTCTAAAGTGACTTCCAATTCTTCAGAAGCGACACCAAGCTCTTTTAATGAAAAAGGAATTAGATCTAAAGACGGCTCAGAATAGGCACGGTTCATTAATGTAAAAATGCGATTGCGCATGGCGTTTAACTGCCGTGAAAAAGATTCAATATCCATTAACTCCACCTGAATGTGCTATCTAAATCGTGCTCAAAATTTTGCTCTTCAAACTTTTTAGGCGAATGTCTCTTAAGCATCTTTATGTTTGACCTAGAGCCACTATTTAGCTGAAAGCATTTAACCCTGATCACTAAAATTGTAATAACGAAAACATGAAGCAAAAAAACTGTTGTAATAATTCTGCCTGTAGATTAAATGTGTGTAGCAAGGGCGTGTTCTAGCAAACAGATATTTTTAACAGATGTTAAAGATTTTTTAAGGGCTTAATCCTCTCCGTGAAAGGCATTGGGTTAATTTGGAAAACAACTCAATTTAATCCCTGCGGGCTATCAGGTAATAACGCCAGGGAGCAGGATAGCCTTCACAGGTGAGCGCGCGATCGTGGGGATCAAGAAAGTCTTGGAGGCTATCAATATTTGCCCAAGGGGTGCGGCGTTGCTCTTCAACAGAGAGGGAGGCTGCAAAAAAACAATGAACGGTTGAGAAGCCAGCCCGAGTCAGCCAGTGTTCAAGACACGATTGTGTCGGCAAAAACCAGATGCCACGCGCCTGGGCATAGCGTTTGCGTGGCGTCAGAGCTACAGGCATGTCACCAGGAATGCCCTGACAATCGATGATCAACTCACCTTTAGGGGCAAGGGCATCGCGCAGTTTATTTAATAAACCAATGGGGTCAGTGTGGTGATACAAAATTCCTAAACAAAAGATGGTGTCAAAAAATTGGGGATAGAAGTGAATATGCTCTACGCCCAATAGCTCAAACGCCAACTGGCTCTGTTGAGTAATATTTTGCAGAAGCTGAAAATTCCAAAAATGTTTGGCAACGGGTTCAAACCCAATCACACAGGCGGGTTTTTGATCTGCCATCCGAAACATAAAATAGCCGTTGTGACAGCCAATGTCGGCCACTTTGCGATCGCCCAACGGTTGAATCTGAGGCAAAATGCGAGACCATTTCCAGTCTGATCGCCACTCAGCATCGATCGCCACTCCAAATAGCTCAAAGGGCCCTTTTTTCCAGGGACAAAAGGTTTGTAGAGCTTGATAAAACTGTTGTTGCTGGTTGACCGATAACTCGTCAGCCCGACCTATCTTGACGACATCTCCCGCAAAGTCGAACCACTCACTTTGCAGTTCTCGAACGGATTGCACTGCCTCAATATACGGCTTCACAGACGGTTCAATTAATTTGGCAAGCCGCTCTTGCCGCACAGTTGCGATCGCATCTTGATGAATTTCACTGCCATATTGGTCGAGGTAATCGGGGGCTGTGTAGGCGATCGCGTCAGACAACATAGGCAACGGTTACTTGAGGGTTACTATGACTTGAGGGCTACCAGTGACACAAAATTGTGTAGTTTGATCAGAGTATCGATATACTCAAACCCAGTGTCGCGCAACATCTGAATTTGTTGCTGTTCCGTTAAGGGAACCAGCACATTCTCTAACGCTTCTTTTTTGCGTTCAATCTCAGTGCGAGCATAGCCGTTTCGGGTTTTAAAGGATTCATAGTGCAACGTAACAGTTTCTTGCAGTCGAGGATGAGGTGATTTAACCTTTTCGCTGAGAAACAATAAGCCACCCGGAACTAAACTTTGATAGAGCGATCGCAACAGGTTCTGACGCTGCTTTACTGGTAAAAATTGCAACGTGTAGTTGATCACAATCACACTACTATTAGCCAATGAAACTTCTTCTGCATTAGCGCAGATTAATGTCACCTGATGAATTTGTTGAGTCTCAGTTAACTTCTCACGTGCCTTTTCTAACATGGCTTGAGAGTTATCAACGCCAACTAACTGAGCGGGTTGTTTGAGAAACCGTCCTAGCAGTTCCAAAAACGTACCCGTTGAGCACCCAATATCGACAATTTGCGTGTTGGGTTGATAGTAGTCACGGGCCCAATGTACCGCACAAGCCAATACCTCTCGGTAAAGCGGCACTGAGCGAGACACCATATTATCAAAGACACGCACCACTTCTTCGTTGAAGACAAAGGGTTTGGGCCAGGGTCCGGTGTCAAATAAGTCGTCTTTGTCGGGGTTCAGATAGAGTGCTGTGCGATAAAGCTCTGTATCCAGTGGGTCAGTCATGGCTCTTTTCAATCCTGCCAATCAACAACGAACCAGATACCACTTTTTTGATCGCATCCGTGACTATTAATTGATGAGAGGCGATCGCCTCTATGGGTTCGTTGTTCACGGTGCGTAGCTCAAAATTAGGTGGCAGTGGCAGTTCTTCTCCGGTGGTTAGCACAATGCCTTTGACGTGCGAAACATGAAACGATCGCGTCGTGTAAAAAACGGTGTATTGACCTTTTTCGGCAGCAACGACTTCAGCAAGTTGCTCTGGAGTGGCATAGTCAGACAGTTTTGATTTCAACCGAGCAAACAACGATGTGGTGCGGTTGGCATTAAAAAACGGAGCACGGGTGTCTCGAACCCACTGTTGTCGCAGTGCCAAGGGATCATCCAAAATTTGCTGACAAATGCGATCGACATCGACCGCCACATCTCCAGCGTGACCCAGATGGCGCAGATCTAAACGGACGGTGTGTAATCCGGCTAATTTGAGTGTCTCTAAGCGATCGAGAATGAACTGATCTTTGTCGAGAAACATCAATGTGCCGTGGGCAGTCTCTATCGTGGGGAAGGGGCGTTGAGGAGTCTCTTCAAAGGCGACCGTGGTTTCTAGGTAGGGTATCTCATCACTCTCGTCTTGAGCAGAGATGTGGGTTGAGAGGAGCGATCGCGGTGAGTAAAACAGCAAAATTTGCCCAACGCCCAACAACTCACAGGCGATCGGTAGGGTTTGGCAGTATTTAATTAACTGTTTTTCAGGCAGCTCGATCGACAACACTAACCGTTCTAGCGAGCCTGCAAAAACCTCACACCACCCCTGCAACGCCTCAAGATTGTGGTTGCCTGTCTCAACAATTAGATGCAGCGGTATCTCTGGAACGTAAGTTTTGAGCCAATGTGCCGCCCCAATATCACAGACTCGAATGGCAGAAAATCGGTTTAAGTCCCACTGTTGGAGGCGATCGCCCACCCCTGACAACATCCGCTCTGTCATAACGATGTCCCATACCAAGACGGGATGCAATCCTCGTTGAGTGGCTTCTAATGCCAGAGATTGCACCTCAGCCTCTCCTAGTTTTCCTTGACGGGCTAATAAAGCTGGTTCCAACAACACCTCCTGTAACTGAGGCGCATTAGCACACCGCTCAAGATCGCGACTAGATGAGGCAAACGTGTTAAATTGCATAGGTTCTAAACGATGCCTACTGCCTCAGCCGCAGACTGGGCCTTGAGAGATGGGGAATCAACTGCAAGACGAGCAACATTCAATTTGGCGATCGCGTTCCATCGTTCTAATGCAGGGGGTCTGGGAATGCAAACTACACTGTCTTGCCGCATCGCTTGAATTGGCTCTCCAAGAATTGAGACAAGGTGTTGCACAGTCCAAGTAATTGGCTCACCCACAAACGGCACAATCTCTAAGCGATCGCCCACCTTTAATGGCTCAAACAATCGCAAAATTGCTGTTTCGGGTGTGATTTCTAACACCTGTCCAATATAGTGATGACTGCCTGTGTTCATGCCATGTAACCGCTCAAACACCGAGGTGCGATCGGCAGGAGTTTCTAGCGATGCAGCCGTATAGTCTCGATGCGGAAACGAGTGTAGCTCTGCGGCAGCCTGAGCCATCAATGCAGCATCTAACGTGCCATTGGCATAAGCATCAATCAGTTGACGATAGATTTTGCACGTCATCGCCACATAAAAAGATGATTTCATCCGCCCTTCAATCTTTAATGAGCAGATCTGGTGCTTGAAAAATTCACCCATTTGAGAAATTCCCCACAGGTCTTTAGATGACATAAATGCCACCAACTCTGCGGGTTGCGATTGTTTAATAGCTGCATCCGTTGGCAAATGATACGGCAATCGACACGATTGAATGCATCCACCCCGGTTAGAGTCTCGCCCTGCGGTGAAGTTAGAGATGGTGCAATGCCCTGAATATGCCATGCACATAGCACCGTGGGTAAACATCTCCACATCTATGCCCGTGTGCTGTCGAATCTGCCCCGCCTCTGCAATACTGAGCTCTCGACCCACAATCAAACGCTTTACCCCTAACGCTGACCACACTTGGGCAGCATAAGCATTGAGACAAGAGGCTTGAGTCGAGAGGTGAATGGTGAGGTTTGAGCTAGCCTGAACTCTGCGAATGACTCCTAGATCGGAGACAATCACCGCATCAACGCCAATCGCCTCTAGAAACTGGCAATACTCTCCTAATCCCTCAAAATCATCATCATGCAAGAAAGCATTGAGGGTAACGTAAATTTTGGCGTTGTGCTGATGCGCAAATCGCACACTCTGGGCTAAGTCATCATCGGTAAAGTTATCGGCTCGTGCCCGTAAACCATATTTTTGTCCGCCCAAATATACCGCATCTGCTCCATAGGCGATCGCGACATATAAACGGTCTAGATTTTTAGCCGGGGCGAGCAGTTCAGGTTTCCACATAGGGTTCCAGATCGCTGCCTCCAGATCGGATGTCTAGATTGCAGTGGCTTACACCAGTCTTAGCAGGGCAGGCATCTTCACGCGAATAGACAGCTATATCGCTTTTAGTGCAGCCTATCAAGAGGTTTTTTGCTCCCCTTAACCAGGGACAAAAGCCAAGGCAACCCATCGGATCTGAAGGCAAAGCTTAATTTAACCACTCCATTCTACCGCAGTCGCTTCGACCGCAATCATGACTGAGGTTAGACAACCCTATAAGAGATCCTTGGGTTAGTTGAAGCTGTTAACGAATGAGAGATAGATACTCAAATTCTGCCTGGTCTGACCCAAGCACTAATGGCATCCCCATCATCTTGTCCGTCTTTGCTAAAAACACTAAGCCATTGATCCAACTAACCTGTGCTTAAGAGGCTAACGACGATTCATCCTTTTTACGGCGAGTTTTTCGACCATTAGAGGGGCTGCTAATTTTGGCTTGATTAGCCCCTGCTTGAGTTTTAGCCATCGTTTTGGCAGAGGATGAGCGAGTGCGTCTACCTTTTTTAGCGGGAGTCCCAGCAGACTTAGAAGGGGATGAGGTGTCTGACGGAGCTGTTTCATCCGCAGATGGTTCATGATCAGAGCGATCGCCCTCCATCTCAGATGCAGCATCCATCGAAGCCTTAGATTGAGTCTCTGGCGGTACATCTGCTTGAGCCGATTTGGGTCTACGACCTCTCGGTTTGCCGGATGCTTTTGGTGTTGATGCAGCACTATTCTCTCGCTTGCTGCGAGTGAGATAGTTTTTCAGGGAAGAAACGCTAATTTCAATGCCTTGATCTCGCAACAACTCAACCAATTCTTCGTAGCTATAGCCTTTGCTAATCGCGATTGAAATCACATCATTCATTTGATCAATCGCTTCTCGCAGAGACCACCCTTGCTTAGGTTTTTCTGGAAGACTTTGTAGTGTTTGAGTAGCTTGATCAATTGATGTTTTAGAAACGGTAACGGATGAGCGTTTTTTTGATGTAGTCATTGGTGAAGCACAGTATATACAAGATGGAAGATGGCTACTGAATTTATACGTTTGAGGTTAAAACGATCTCTTACGTTGTGTGATGCCGACATGTAATGCAAATAGCAGCACTATAGCGACCAATCATGAATTTAGTGTATTTCAAGAAATAGAGAAATCAATACTTATTTCCAAGAATCTATCTTTAGATCAGGTACAAAACTTTTTGCTTCAGCTAAATTTTTTTGGACTTTTAAAATTCTGCATGCTCATCGTTACTCATCTCTTCTCATTTCATCTCAGAATTTTGTTTTTACAAGTTACCCACCTTGCGCTAACGATCGGGCCAACAATATTTCTAAAAATTTCTAAAAAACTCTCTATTTTTAAGAACTCTCAAAAACAGGATCTAAACCGTTGCGTCCCACAATGACATATCTCAGGATCACAAACGATTTATTTCTGCTCAGAGTATTTTGTTTTCCAGGGTTGCTTACCCATAAATGTAAATGTCATTAATTAGCGAGATTAGCGAGCGTTTATTTTCCATTGAAAAGTTAAAAATGTTTGCTCTACGTCCGTTGTGCTAAGGGATTTAACGAAAATTGAAGAGTTATCTTACATCCTATTTCTGAGTTGCAGTTAGGCAGTATGACTAGATATTGAAAAATTGAGCTGCACCCCTGAGTCCTTTACATAAGTCACTTCTACCAGGTTACTGAGGAAAGGTACGTCATTGAGGAAAGGGGCAGCCCTACTCCATCATCTCTAAGAGCTTGCCTCCGTAGTTTCTCGGTGATCAACCCCCATGAACCTCAAAATCCTGCGTTAAAGTGCTGAGGAATTACCCATTAATGGAGCGCAATATAGTGAACGTCAGTCTAACCAAATTCAGCCCCTGGAAGCGTGATGAAAACTCCAATATTAGAGCCTAAAACCTTTAGAGGTTGGGAAATCAATCTGTATTTAGAGGACGGAGGCTTTTCATTTCAGGTCAAGCCCCCCGTTCCGTTTTTGTTTGATGTGTTTGACGATGGCTGTATTTATGGCACCTCCTCACAGGCTTATTTAGCGGCCAAGCAATTTGTCAGGATTGAAATGGTTTCTATCGCTGTTGAGCGGTGGTTATCTGAGGTATATGAGAAAGATGTGATTTCACAGGTTGAATATGAATCACTCTATTACTCGCTGAGAAATTTTCAAGGATAGAGCAAATTTAGGGAGCGATCGCCTCTGACTATCTGAGACTGCTATCGATTTGGGTAAGAGGTCTACCCCATAAAAGGTGATCTAAATGGCTGGGCTAGCTATTCATCTAGACTTAGAGTAGTTTCAGGGATGAATTGCTAGGAGCCATCATGATCGATCTCTATTACTGGGCGACCCCAAACGGCCACAAAATCACGATTTTTTTAGAAGAAGCAGGGCTTGAATATCGCATCGTACCCGTCAATATTGGAGCAGGCGATCAATTTAAACCTGATTTTCTTAAAATTGCCCCTAATAATCGTATGCCTGCGATTGTGGATCACAGCCCAGCCGATGCAGGAGACCCTATCTCGGTGTTTGAGTCGGGAGCTATCTTGCTGTATCTTGCTGAAAAAACAGGTCAGTTTTTGCCCACTACTGTGCGTGGACGCAAAACAGTAACAGAGTGGCTATTTTGGCAAATGGGTGGGTTAGGGCCAATGGCAGGTCAAAATCACCACTTTGTGCAATATGCACCAGAAAAGTTGCCCTATGCGATCGACCGATATGTGCGAGAAACAAACCGTTTATATGGAGTGCTCGATCGCCAACTTCAAGGGCGCGACTATATTGCCGGGGAATACTCGATCGCAGATATGGCATCTTATCCCTGGATTGTGCCCTATGAGCGGCAACAGCAAAACTTAGAAGATTTTCCTAACCTGCGGCGGTGGTTTGAACAGATGCGCTCTCGTCCAGGTGTGGTGCAAGCCTATGAAAAAGGAGAATCTTTTAGAAATTCAGCCACCATGACCGAAGAGAGCAAGAAAATTTTGTTTGGGCAAACCGCAGCAACGCTGCAAAATCCCTAACGCGATCGCAGGTGATGACTCACTTGGCGATGTAAAAAGCCGATATTCCGGGTAGGGTGTCTGCATCACGCTGTAGTGCACCCTCCACGCTCAATCGGTGGACGAGATGAATCCTACGAATGCGCTTCGACTGCCATTCGACCAGAGCAAGACAAACCACTCACCGCCCAAACTGGCTTGATCGGGCTGAGCAAGACCAAATCCCCAAAAAATTTTTAGCCCAATTTCTAGCTCAATCTAATGTCATTCGTCTACTGATGTCTGGGAACATGTCTGTAGGGCGATCCATTTAATAGGATATAAAGATTCCAGTGACATCCAAACGCGATTCTTCTCAGGTTGCTATTCTTGCCCTCATTGCTTTGGCAGCCATTTGGGGATACAACTGGGTCGTGATGAAAATAGCACTTCGAGATGCGGCTCCGTTTGACTTTGCAGCTATTCGGGCGTTTTTTGGAGCGTTGAGCTTATTTCTCATCATGCTGTGGTTACGTAAACCGATCAAACCCACTGCGATCGCCCTGACCGTGCTGTGTGGGGTGTTGCAAACCACGGGGGTGATCGGGTTAGTCACCTGGGCATTAGTTAGTGGTGGTGCAGGCAAAACGGCTGTTCTCAATTACACAATGCCTTTTTGGGCCCTGATTCTGGCATGGATTTTCTTAAAAGAGCGATTGCACGGACGACAGTGGCTGAGTGTGGCACTATCTCTGGTGGGCTTGGGGTTTGTCTTAATGCCGCTGAGTTTTATAGGAGACATGCTGAGCGAGGCATTGGCAGTTGCAGCGGGTATTAGCTGGGCGATGAGTGCCATTGTGCTCAAAAAAATCAACCAGCGGGCTTCCTTTGATTTGCTATCGTTTACCGCTTGGCAGATGCTCTTTGGCAGTATTCCGCTGATTTTGGTGGCGATCGCTGTTCCATCTGCCCCGATCCACTGGACTCCCTCTTTTATAGTGGCCCTGATTTACAACATTATTCCAGGTAGTGCGATCGCTTGGTTGCTCTGGTTCTATGCCTTAAATCAGTTGCCCACTGGGGTTGCTAGTTTGGGCACTTTAGCAATTCCAGTCGTTGGGGTGTTGGCAGCCTGGATACAACTCAATGAAGTTCCTAGCATGACTGAATGGATTGGCATTGTTCTGATTTTGGTAGCTCTCATTCTCAATTCCATGCCAACGAAGAATCCCAATTAATCAACGCACTGGTTAGGATAGGTAAGGTTACACTAGTGACAGAGGCATCCTCTACTGCTTTAATTGCAGTCTTTAAATGAAGAGCTGATTGGACTTCATCCAACTCAATTTTTATAGACCAACATTAGGTGACGGCAACGGAAAGGACATTTTAAAGTTATGAAGCGACCTACTCATGAGGGATCGATGGATCAAGCGTCATTGACTCAGCCGGCGCGATCGCCCAAGACCAGCCCTGTAGCAATGGGAGCTGTAACCGCCCTCTGGATGATGTTGCAAACGGTGTTGGTCAGTGCACCTGCTGTGGCACAAACTAGTAGTTCACCCGCCCGTAACAATTCACTTACCTACACTGAATTGTTAGACCGCATTGAGTCAGGTCAGGTGAGCAAGATTGAAATTGACCCGGTTCGCAGTGTGGCTGAGGTTTACCTCAAGGATCAGCCCCGCAACGCTCAACCTCAAGAAGTAACTCTGTTTACCGAAGATCGCAACCCTGAACTCGTTGAAGCTGCCCGTCAAAATGATGTTGATTTAGGAGTCCGTCCCTCGGCGAGCAGTGGTGCTATTGCCTGGTTTGTTACCCATGCATTGTTAGCATTTCTGATTATTCTTGGGTTGCTGATGATTCTGCGGCGATCGAGCAATGCCTCTGGGCAAGCCATGAATTTCGGCAAGTCAAAGGCACGATTTCAAATGGAAGCCAAGACGGGTGTGATGTTTGATGACGTCGCCGGAATTGAAGAAGCCAAGGAAGAACTGCAAGAGGTTGTCACCTTTTTAAAGAAGCCTGAGAAATTTACTGCCATTGGAGCCAAGATTCCTAAAGGGGTGTTGTTGATCGGCCCTCCTGGTACTGGAAAAACCTTGTTGGCAAAGGCGATCGCTGGAGAAGCAGGGGTTCCGTTCTTTAGCATCTCAGGTTCTGAATTTGTCGAGATGTTTGTTGGGGTGGGGGCTTCACGGGTTCGCGATCTATTTAAGAAAGCCAAAGAAAATGCTCCCTGTATTGTGTTCATTGACGAAATCGATGCAGTCGGACGGCAACGGGGTGCTGGCATCGGGGGTGGTAACGATGAGCGAGAGCAAACCCTAAACCAGTTGCTGACTGAGATGGATGGGTTTGAAGGCAACACAGGAATTATTATCATCGCGGCAACTAACCGTCCTGATGTTTTGGATTCTGCTCTTTTGCGTCCTGGTCGGTTCGACCGTCAGGTGATGGTCGATTTGCCTAGTTACAAAGGACGCTTGGGGATTTTGCAAGTCCATGCTCGTAACAAAAAACTATCTCAAGATGTGTCTTTAGAAGCGGTCGCCCGTCGCACACCAGGCTTTTCGGGAGCTGAACTCGCCAATATGCTAAATGAAGCGGCGATTTTAACGGCTCGTCGCCGTAAGGATGCAGTCACCATGCTGGAAGTGGATGATGCGATCGATCGCGTTACAACGGGCATGACGTTGGCACCCCTGATGGACAGCAAGAAAAAGCGGCTGATTGCTTATCATGAAGTGGGTCATGCTCTGCTGATGACGCTGTTAAAGAATTCTGACCCCCTCAACAAAGTAACGATTATTCCTCGCTCTGGTGGGGTTGGTGGGTTTGCTCAGCAAACCTTTAACGAAGAGATGATTGATAGTGGTCTTTATACCCGTTCGTGGCTGCTCGATCGGATCACGATCGCCCTTGGTGGACGCGCCGCTGAACAAGAAGTGTTTGGCGATGCTGAAATTACGGTTGGGGCTGGAAATGACATCCGGGTTGTCGCCGATATGGCGCGTGAAATGGTGACACGTTATGGCATGTCTGACCTTGGCCCCTTTGCCCTGGAAAGCGGCAATAATGAGGTCTTTTTAGGTCGAGATTGGATGGCCCGCTCAGAATATTCTGAGGAAGTTGCGGTAAAGGTCGATCATCAGGTACGAGCGATCGCCACTCGGTGTTATTCCGAAGCTCGACGGATGATTCGCGAACATCGACTCTTGGTTGACCGCTTAGTAGACATCTTGCTAGAACAGGAAACCATTGAAGGAGAACAGTTCCGCAAAATCGTTGCAGAATATACCCCTCTTCCAGAAAAGCAACTGGTGACTCAAAGCATCTAGCAACCGATTCTAGACACACGTTATCTCATTTTGTTGTAGGGGCTTTGCATGCAAAGCCCTTATTTATGGTTAGGGCTAGGACTAGAATTAAAGCTCAACGAGAGACGAAGTTAATCTAACGGGAGTTTAGGATAAAAATTGTGGCGGTTAAAACCGTAGCTATACAAACGAAACCGACCTGCGTCGGTTGGGCAGCAAACCTTTGACAGGTAGTCCGCAAAGGTTGCTCTCTTACAGCATGAGTGACACGACACTAACCCATCCCAAAACCTAGCGTTCGTACAACTCATTTAATAGCTGCACCAGAGGATCAGTCTTCTGCCGCTTGATCTGTTGATATATGTCTACCAGTTCTGCTGCAAAGCGATTTTCAACCTCATCTGCCTCTTGACGAGAATGGCACTGAGCATAGAGTTCCTGAGCCTGGTTAGATTGAAATAGAGTCGTTGCTAAGTCTCGCAGCAGGGCTTCGTCTACTAGAGGGCAGTCATCCTGAAGCTCAACCCCCTCTAAAAGTTTTGCTTTTGCTTTATGTCTCACCAATGCTCGCATCGGATAGGCACTGCCAACTGAGTCTTTCATACAAGCTTCTCTTAACAACGCTACATCACCTTCTCAACGTATCTTTACTCGATGGGGAATACATCTATAAAAAGGATGCACGCCTACGCAAAAGCCTTCCTTCAATTGGTAGAAATTGAAGCAAGGACGGCTTCTGGCGTTGAGTTAGAGATGTCCTGAGAGAAGCCAGCAGACAGGTTAACCATCTACTGGCTTCTAATCAGGTTCATGAGAATTAGAAATAGAGTGCCTTAAAAGACCCGGTTATTGTTAGAGATTATGAAAAACTTAAAGGAAATTTAAATAAAGACGGGTTTTTATTTAGATCACCTGTAGCAGGGGTATCTCAAAGAAACCGGATGGAGCTTTTACCTGGCGTAAGCTCACTAATATTTGTAGTCGATATAGCCCCGGTTCTTCAAACATCACCTGAGGAAATGATGCTTGATAGTAAGGACCTTGTCCTGCTAACTCAGTCACTTCGACGCTACTTAAAGGCAAGGTTAACCCAGTGTGGCGGTGACGAGCATATACCTGTGCCACATAAGTAAAAGGAGTAGTGGGGTGAACACTCTCTAAACCGACTATCTCAAATGCAACGCCCAAGGCAAAGGGATGTCCACTCTGAATGGAGTTAAGGAAGGCTTGATGGGTTTGATCAATCACCATCACGCTAGCTGTTTGACTGGGCTGCGTGATCTGAAGTTGGTTAACTTTTACCCTGAGAGTTTGGGTCTCAAAGAGCCATTCTGGTGCAGGTGGCGTAGAGGGTGGTGTGGAATCTGCATCAAGTGGTGTCAGACGCGTTTCAATCCAGTTTTGCAGTTGGCTGGTTTTAAGCTCTGACCAGGTTTCGGTTTCACCAGAGTCAAGGTGTTGTACCACAGTTTGATAGGCACGCTGGCCTTCAATCAGTCGGTGTTGTACGGTAACTGTAAATGAAGCGGCAGAGTGCCATTCTGATCTAGATACTGAAGAAGGGGCACTGATTTTTTCAGCGATCGCCCCTTCTGTGAGTGGCTCTGGGTTGAGTTGAGTGGGGTCATCCAACGCTAGTTCCAATGCTGGTTCTGATGCGGTCTCAGGCATCGTAACCAAAGCATTTGATACAGCCAGGGCATCCCGATGTTCAGCTAATGGAGCAATCCCCTCTTTAGAATCAGACGGCTGTACAGGGGCGATCGCTTGTTTTTGAGCCGAGTTTTTACGTTGCCGTCGGGGGAAATTTTTAAGCTCCTTTCGGGTTGATGGTTTTGTCATCGGTACTGATCCACCTTTGATATTGCTCTAACTTCGGTATTGCTCTCACGGTTGAGACGAGGAAACTGGTAGGTGTTAAGGAACCTACCAGTTCATCAGGTTTACTGGAGTGTGTTTTTAGAGCCAGCCTTCAGGGGAGGGCTAAGCCTCTAAACCGCTACGCTAGAGTCGTAACTCCTAGCAAACTTGCAGGAAGACACCAGCGATGTAACCGCAACCCAACAGGAATTGACCGCAAGGGTGATCCGCAGGCCCAACATTCACAACACCAGCGATCGCATAGAAACCAGGAGTCATCTTGGCGTACTTAGGAGTACCTTTCCAGGTGATGGTGTAGGTGAACTGATCCTTAACCGTGATAACACTCTCACTCAAATCCAATTCTGCGGCTTTGGCACCGATACCTTCTACCGCAAAGTTAGCTTCCATCTTGATGCCTAAACAGAGCAACAAGCGAGTCAACGGGGTGTTGTTGTACTTCACATCTACGCTGATGGTGAACTCTTCGTCTTCCATCACGATGTAAGGAGATTGGCTAGGAGCTACATAGTCAGGGAACGCAGGAACACCAGCACTACCTGCAACACGCAAGTTGTGTAGTTCATAAAAGACAGGACCCAACACTGCTCTGGAGTAAGTTTCAGTTGCGGAGATTTGACCGCGAGCTTGAGAACCGACTACAGGTGTAGCAGGAGCAGATGTCATAGACGTAATTGTGTCAGCCATGAAATGAATCCTCGTAGTTGTTACTAAGTGGTGGAGTTAACAAATCGATGAAGAGCAACGTTTGAGTGTTTGTTCGATTTGCTCTAGTCGGTTGCTTGTCAACTACAGCAATCATGGCAAATGGATTTCTCTCTCACAGTACCCAGGGTGGGTACTCTTGTTTGCGCTGAAAGAAAAAGGAAATCTATAGCAATCCCAAAGGGGTTGTGCTCTCACCACCTGCCAATCTCACAAATGATTTAGGACTGCTATAGAAGGGTTTGTGTACTTCAAAATAGTTTGATGCCACATGACTCAGATACGTTTGCATAATCGGTTGCCCTTTTGCCGATTGATATTTACAACCGCGTTGAGCCGTATTTGGTGATGCAAGATTCGTGCTAATACCCGATATGACAATAACCAGTTATAGAAGTGGATCAATATTTAGATGCTCGTCCGGAATTGCTCAATGAATTGGTGCGATGGTCGCCCTATCAAGGCGATCGCCAAGTTTAATGGGTGTCTACAACAACGTCAGGGCGATAGTACTACCGAAATTTTCCGATCAGTTGATGTAGTGGCATAAAGCAAACTGCTACACAAACTTGCGTGGATTTCTATAGAAGCATCCTCAACTACCAATGCCAATGCAAACCAATCCAACCTTTTGAAAGCCCTTGAAGCTATAGCATTTAGCATTTGGTAGTGAGGATTTAGTAGTTCATTCGAGCCCCCAAAATGAACAAACTCATTAACAAATCAAAACAAACTCCTGCATCGGTTTCACAACCGAGTCTATCGCTGTCTACGCTGCAAGCTGAGATTCAACTTGCTACTCAATCCCACACGACCTTCTCATTTCAAAGTAATCAATCGACTACGCTCTTATTAGGCGTTTTGGAGAGTTTAATGGATGGAGTCTTGATTCTGACGGACAACGGTAAACTAGTGAACGCCAACAACTACGCTCTGCGAATTTGCCGTCAGTTTATGCAAGATCAACCTACAACCTCTCAAGTGCCTCAACAAATTTGGCGGATTTGCGAGGCATTGATTGATAGTCGGGAGCAATTTCCTGATCGAGTGGTCACTATTGAGGATGAAATCACGAGCGGCAAGACCAGTATCATTCGGATTCGTGCTCGTTGGATTGAGGTCGAGGAAACCAATCGCCCATATCTATTGGTGATGTTGGAAGATCGGAGCCAATCGCTTAAGGATGTAGTCGTGGCCGAAGCTCGCAAATATAACCTAACTCCGCGAGAAGCAGAGGTCTGGCTATTGCGCCGTGCAAATTGCACTTATAAGGCGATCGCCGCTGAGTTGCATATTGCCATTGACACGGTTAAAAAGCACGTCAAAAGCATTCACGCCAAACGGGATGCATTCCTTTGGGCCAACGAGTAATCCTATAGCAACGAAAGAGTTGGTTAGGACGGGGTGCAAGGGCTGCGGCTTGAGTGCTCAGGTCGAAAGCTAACTGGAGGCAAAGCCCCCAAACCCTCTTGGATCAACTACCTCAACAGTTGCTGTGTATCTTTCCAGTTGAGATCCCGATAAACGGTTTTGTAAGGGCGTTTCCCACAACGCTCTTGCTCAATCGTTTACCTAGTCGAGCATTTGAAACCAGTAGGCACCTGACAGCTTGAGCAAGGTTTGTTAAGTTTTGAAAGGAGGAGGAGCTGAGAACAGGATTTTCTGAGCGATCGCCCCTCCTTTTTTTGTAGATTTTGTAGAGGGGTTTTTTGGTTGCCAATTCTGGCAGATTCCCTTAGTCTCATAGCCATGTCTTTTAAATCACTCCATCAACTCTTTAGTTCCTTTGACAACCAAGATGCATGGCAAGCTCAACAACAGTTCCAAAAACTGTTGGGGTGTTGGTTTGAGGTTGTCGGCCCAGTTGTGGCAGCGCATACTCGTCCTGTTAAGATTCAACGGCAGGTGTTGCAGGTGGCAACGTCTAGCCCTGCTTGGGCGCAAAATTTAGTGTTTGAGCGTCGCCGCATTTTAGAAAAGTTAAACACTCAGTTAGGCAGCCAGTTCACAGACATTCGATTTTCAACAGCTCAGTGGTATTCAGATGCGCCAAAACAAGACAAACCTGATAGCACCACAGTGACCTGGCAAGAGCATCCCAGCCGAATTGATGGAGAATTGACTGAGGTGAGGCCAACCAAAACGGGAATGGGGACTGACCCAGTTGAAGTATTTCAACAGTGGTCTGAAATGATGCGATCGCGCTCCCATCATTTGCCCCTGTGTCCTCAGTGCCAATGCCCAACCCCAACTGGAGAGTTAAAGCGATGGTCGGTCTGTGCTCTGTGTGCGACTAAGCAATGGCAGCGAAAAGAATCCTAATTGACTTCATTAAACGCAATATTACGATCTAAAAATCTTGGGATGAGATGTAGCGTAGGTTGCTGAAATTAAATGTAGAGAAAACTCTATTTTTTTATAAAAGTAAAACACATGGAGATGAGCGATCGCTTCAGGTTCTTCTTGATCCCCATCTTGTTTTAATTGAAATCAGTACATCTGCCTAAAGTATTGAAAAAATAGTATTTGTATTTTTAATGTGTCCGTTTTTTAAGAGAAATATAAAAACAACTTGAAACTTGTTTTATCGTTGGGATCGCCAAACCTCCTTTAAGAGAAGAGGTTTGGTCATTTTTTATGGTTTTTTGGGCAAAATCACAAAGATGAGAATGGATATAAAGATATTTATTAGAACTGCTCATCATGAACACTCCTAACCTCGGCGTTTCAGTTTGTCGCCACTGTCAATATTACCGGGCAGAAGGACGACGAGGAGGGTACTGTCAACAACTCTGTGCCGAGGTTCAAGGTGCCTGGAAGTCCTGTTCATTGGCGATCCCACCCTTTGCCCCTAACTGGGAAGCACTACCGGGGATCATCGCTTGGCGAAACCAAATGAAGCAGTCTGCCGAACGGCAAGCAGACCTTGTGCGGGTAGAAGCGGAGCATGCAGTTGAGGTGATAAGCGTTGCGATTGATAGAGATTTATAAACCGCTGTCATTTATCGAAGAGCTACTTTCCCCATGTGCGACTTTCCCCAGATCCCCGGTTGCTGTGACGCCAATCAGACTACTTTGAGAATGCTGAACGAGCAACCGGGATCTAAATCTCTAAGTTGCACATCGCGTTACTTTAATAAACGCAGGTTTTAATCTCCCCAAATCTCCCCTTTATGGAGGTTAAGGACATAATTCGGCAACTTTGTAGAGCAGGCGTCTCGCTCGCGGGCAAAATGCCCGTCATACTTTTACCGATTTACGAAATCTTTTATCAAATCAATTTTCCACCTCACGTTCCTAAGTACAACTCGTCGTAAATAGGGGTGGGAATTTGGGGTGCAGGGGTGAAACCCTTGGCTGGGGGCGCAGCCCCCACACCCCCTTGGTTTTATTTCCGAACCCTATCTGTGAAAAGCAGTACTAAGTAACCTGAGTTCGGGATAAGGATTTTGGCGGTTGAAACCGCTACTATGTGAGCAAAACCGACCTGCGTCGGTTCAGTAAACCTTTGATTTTAGTAGTCCGCGAAAGCGGACTTTGCTCTGGTAGCCGCGAATTTATTCGCTGGGCTGCTGGTGTACCTGATTTCAGCGGCAAGCAGGGTGGTTTCATTTAGGTGGAGGAAAGCCTTGGGTAAGGATCGCGTAAACCTGTTTGAGTTGGTTGGTGAGGGCACGCACTCCTTGAGGAATGGTGCGGAAGGCAAGCTGGCGGACAATGGAGATGAGAAAAC
>JANRJA010000133.1:0-33868 GCA_033764315.1 Oculatellaceae cyanobacterium bins.114 | reverse complement strand
CGTTTGCCTTTGCCTTTGCGGTAGTCTGGAATTTGTTTGAGGTGTTCGATGAGATTGAGGGTTTGAGGTTGAGTCATGGTTGAAGCCAATGCACCTCAATCCATTTTGATTTTTATCCCCATAAATGAAACCACCCTGCTTGAAAAGGGAGACTGAGGGGGATCAGTTCGGGGCGATGATCTGTCGTAAAGACTGTTTCAATTGGTATCATTTCTTGTCCATTGCCACCCCACAAAAAACTCATCCGTTACCCACTGTCCCCCTAAATACCGATCGTTCTTTATGGGCACTCTAATGGTGGCGCATTTCTACCCTCACAATGAGCAACATAGTTATTCCCTATCAAGACATCACCTATCGCATCATAGGTGCTGCCATGCAAGTTCATCGCGACACTCCACGCGGATTAAAAGAAAAGCATTATCAAAGAGCACTCACCGCAGCCATGCTTCAGGACGGGTTGATCGTTGAAGAGGAGTATCACCTCGAAATTTTTAATGAGCAAACTTGGCTGGGACGGCTCTACCTCGATCACTGGGTCAACGAGTGTATCGTGGTTGAAGATAAAGCGGTTTCTCGGCGCATGGGCGACAAAGAACTTGCCCAAGTGATTACCTATCTTGCCGCAACTCAAGCCCCTGTGGGGTTACTACTCAATTTTGGGCGATCGCGCTTGGAATATAAACGCATCTTGCCCCCTAAAGCTGTGCAAAATTGGCAAGGAGATATTGAGCAATATCTTTGGAGACCTTATCAAAAAACCAAAGAACCATACCAATAATCAGAACGATTAGAGCATCAATCTGTTACTCAAATCACAGCTATCTTCACCCCTCATATAGTCCGCTCAACTGACTGTTATACAGTTTCTCAAGAGCTGAGCGATCGCCCCCTACCAACCTCAACCTCTCATCAGAGAACCATCCGTTTCCTCTTAAGTCATACACCTCACTCCTCACAGATAGCTCATCCGTTGCCAACTGACTCTACCAACGAGGGATCAGTTGGCAACGGATGGCTGTCTTGTGGGGTAGTGGATGGCAAGTGGTTAGGAGATGAGTGTAGGTCAATCCAAGAAATCTTTATCGTGAGCGATCGCCCCCTACCAACCTCAACCTCTCATCAGAGAACCATCCGTTTCCTCCTAATTCACACTCTCGGCGTTGACAGACTCCTCATCCGTTACTCACCGATCGCCCCCTACCAACCTCAACTTCCCATCAGAGAACCATCCGTTTCCTCTTAAGTCATACTCTCGGCGTTGACAGACTCCTCATCCGTTCCTCACCGATCGCCCCCTACCAACCTCAACCTCCCATCAGAGAACCATCCGTTTCCTCTTGATTCATCTGCTACCACGTTTCCGTCCCCTTGCGGGGTAATAGGAATTGAACCAATTGACACTTGGGTGCGCGAAGTTCAAGCTTTCAATGTTTCCGTCCCCTTGCGGGGTAATAGGAATTGAACACCCTTTACCGGATCCAAGGGCTGGTCCGCCAAATCGTTTCCGTCCCCTTGCGGGGTAATAGGAATTGAACGATTACTGATCTTGCTGGTGCAACCCAGCAGGACTCTCGTTTCCGTCCCCTTGCGGGGTAATAGGAATTGAACAAAAGACGAGGCAGCACTTCAAGCTGCCCGTAACGTTTCCGTCCCCTTGCGGGGTAATAGGAATTGAACCCTTATCCTAGCCATCATCGGATGGGGGATAAAGTTTCCGTCCCCTTGCGGGGTAATAGGAATTGAACTTGAAGTCGTCCGTCAGTTGATTGCTGGCTAATTTCGTGTTTCCGTCCCCTTGCGGGGTAATAGGAATTGAACGCTCGCTTGCTGGCACAACAATCCAACTTCCTGCAGGTTTCCGTCCCCTTGCGGGGTAATAGGAATTGAACTTGCAGCAAAAACGGGGGAGCAATTACAGCAGAACCTCGTGTTTCCGTCCCCTTGCGGGGTAATAGGGATTGAACTGGTGGAACTGGAACTGGTACTGGTACTGGTACTGGTTTCCGTCCCCTTGCGGGGTAATAGGAATTGAACATGGAGAAAGACATCTGGACGAACTCATGGATTTCATCGTTTCCGTCCCCTTGCGGGGTAATAGGAATTGAACAGGTGTTTCTATTTTGTAAATTTTTCGCCCCATTGTTTCCGTCCCCTTGCGGGGTAATAGGAATTGAACCCCCTCCATCTAGAACTCAATCTAGAAAAGGGTTTGAAGTACCTTATTTTGTGGGGGTCAGATCAAAGCCAAAATAATTGAAAATGGCTGTCAATAAAGACTCTTCTAAAGAGCCTGAAAGCCAATCATGGCAAGCAATCTGCCAGGGTCAACGAAGTTATGCGGTTTTCGAGGTGCGGCTGACCCCCACAAGAGCGAAGCCATGCCGTCACAATATTCGCTTGTTAGCAAAAAAGTCAAGCGGCTGTGCTATCACTTAACGAAACGTATTACGAGCAATGGAATTGTATGTTTCGTGAGACATAACTTTGAGTGGCGTAATTTGAGTCATTTGTTGATAGCAGAGCAACCGATAGCGATAGGTCACGGGAATGCGAATGAGATTGCGGTCAAAGCTCATGCGCCTGCCTCGAAGCTGATAGAGACTCACTCCATTTTGTAAATCAGCCAAAATCTGACGAGCTTTTAAAACAATTGTCTTAGAGGGTGTTTGAAAAGCCAGGCACGTCGTAAGAAAGCTCACTCAGTATTAAGCTGCGAATAACAAAATACACAGCACTGAGTGAGCTACGTGAATAAAGCGTACCCTAGTAACCTGACCCTTGCCCAATATGAATTTTTGAGCGACCTGATTCCCCCTGCAAAACCGGGTGGTCGTCCTCGTGAAGTCGATATGCGGCTCGTCCTCAACGCCATCCTTTACGTCCTAGTGGAAGGGGTGCGATGGCGATCATTGCCAGGGGATTTCCCCCCGTGGCAGACGGTATACACCTATTTCCGCAACTGGCGCAAAGACGGAACCTGGATCAGGATTCACGATTACCTGCGAGAGTGGATTCGCATGGAGGCAGCGCGTCAACCGAGCCCATCAGAAGCCATCATCGATAGTCAGAGCGTCAAGAGTGCAGCCGGAGTCGCTCAGGCGGTGGGGTTCGATGCGGGCAAACGAATTAAAGGAGGCAAACGGTTTTTGACGGTCGATACGCTGGGGCTTGTCTTGCGGGTGTTGGTCACCGCTGCCAGTGTCGGAGAACGAACGGGGGGAAAGCGAGTTCTCAAACGGGTCAAGCGGATGGGACATTGAGTATCTCGTTTGACGACTATTTGGGCCGATGGTGGCTTTGATGGCGCACCCTTCATGATGTGGGTGATGGATGTTTGCCGTTGGATTGTCCAAGTTGTCCTGAGACCACACCAAACTAAAGGCTTTTCGGTGCTTAAAAAACGATGGGTGGTGGAACGGACGTTTGGATGGTGGATGGAATGCAGACGTTTGGTTCGAGACTATGAATTGTTGCCAGAAACATCAGAAACTTTCATCTACCTAGCCATGATCCGGATTATGGTGAGGCGTTTGGCGTAAAAGTTGACCTCTCATAACTTCTCAAACACCCTCTTAGGCAAGTATGAGAGATCGATGCAATCTTGCAAAAAGCTTTGCTGCCATTGATCTTTGGAAGGTTTGAGGTTTGAGTTTTGAGTTTTGAGCAGATTCCCACGAGGAGAGAGGCGATTAATCGCGTCTTTACGTTGAGTTTTGAGTTTTAAGTTGGCTGAGCCTGTCGAAGCCTCAGTTTTGAGTTTTGAGTAGAAAGGGTAGGTTGATTCTTGTCTTGAAGGACTAGTGATTTGCTGTGATTTGACCCCTTCACAGCGATGACAATATTGCCCATAGCCTTTATGCCCACAGTCAAATTGTTTCTTGTACTTGCGACTTTGCCGACTCATAATTCCTCCCGTTAACCCGGCAATATTCGATCTGAAGGGGGTGGAACCCCTACACTTCGTCTTCAGCAACATAGCTTTTGCTACATAGCACCCACAAACCGTAGGGTGAGCATTGCTCACCATGCTAGTTTTAACGAATGATGGGCAGTGCCCATCCTACCGAGAATGGCTACTAGTCCCCCATTTTTGGGGGGTTGGGGGGCAAATGCAGCTACATAGCACCCACAAACCGTAGGGTGAGCATTGTTCACCGTGCTAGTTTTAACGAATGATGGGCAGTGCCCATCCTACCGAGAATGGCTCCTATCGTTTATAAAGCAATGGCCCTTGTGTCCTAATTTATTTACCCCCTCTCTCCTAAACAATAAACGCTACGTCGTCTACTTCTCGTTCGGGTTGCCATCCTAAAATCTCGACCTTTTGTCGATAGCGAGGCGACATGGGGTAAAACCGCACCTGATCTTCTTCTGCGTTGAGATAGCGATTGAGTTTTTTATGCAGCATTTGCCGCTGGTCAGGGGTGAGCACCGCTTCAAACACTGACTTTTGCACTCGCAAGCCATAACCTTCAAGCAGGTG
Source organism: Oculatellaceae cyanobacterium bins.114 (assembly GCA_033764315.1). Classification (GTDB taxonomy): domain Bacteria; phylum Cyanobacteriota; class Cyanobacteriia; order Elainellales; family Elainellaceae; genus FACHB-1407. Next base: position 29,382 of record JANRJA010000133.1, on the reverse strand, counting down.
TGCTACTTTGGTGCGCCGTCGATCGTCTACGATGTCATAGCAAATCAGGTAAAACATGCAACTATATCTCAAATGAAATATGAAATCGCGAGCAAGATGCTTGCACTCTCTCGTGATGGTTTCGATCGTGTGAACCTCAATCACGCTTGAAATTCGCACATCATCTGTCAATTCAGCACGTGAGGTTTGCTGGCGATCGCATGATCACTCTAGCCCCCACACCCCATCCCCTTTAAGCTAGGGTTGTAGAGGTGAACTAATCTCCGCTTTCTGCCGTCTGTCCTATGATTTCTGAGCCATCCCACGCATCTACACAACCTGCTCCGATTCACTCACTGCCAGAGTTACTCGCTCCCGCAGGCAACTGGGAATGCGCCAAAGCTGCGGTAGAGAACGGAGCAGACGCGATTTACTTCGGACTAGATCGCTTTAATGCACGAATGCGGGCACAAAACTTTACTACGGCGGATCTGCCAGAGCTAATGGCGTTTTTACATCGACGGGGGGTAAAGGGATACGTCACGCTCAACACTCTGGTCTTTACGGACGAGTTACCCGAAGCCGAACAGTATTTGCGTGAGATCATCACAGCGGGAGTCGATGCTGTCATTGTGCAAGATGTCGGCATCTGTCGCTTGATTCGCCATCTATCACCTGATTTTCCAATTCATGCTTCCACTCAGATGACTGTCACGAGTGTGGCGGGTGTGGAGTTTGTGCGATCGCTGGGTTGTCAGTTAGTGGTGTTGGCGCGAGAATGTTCGCTTAAAGAAATCAACAAAATTCAAATCCAATTAATCGATCAAGGAACTACTCTGCCGTTAGAGGTGTTTGTGCATGGGGCATTGTGTGTCGCCTATTCGGGGCAGTGCCTGACCAGTGAAGCGTTGGGTGGGCGATCGGCAAATCGGGGTGAGTGTGCTCAGGCGTGTCGCATGACCTATGACCTGATGGTTGATGGCGACCCTGTCGATTTAGGCGATCGCCACTATCTGCTTAGCCCTCAAGATCTGGCCGGGTTGGACGTGTTGCCCGACCTGGTGCAAGCTGGAGTCGTCTCGCTGAAAATTGAAGGTCGGCTGAAAGCACCAGAATATGTGGCAAATGTCACTCGCATTTATCGTCAAGCCCTTGACCGACTGCGATCGCAGCCTCATCAGGTGAGCGATCAACAACGGTATGACCTGGAAATGGCATTCTCACGCGGACTCCACACCGGCTGGTTTCAAGGGATTGATAACCAGAGCTTAGTTCATGCGCGATTTGGCAAAAAACGCGGCGTTTATCTCGGTGAGGTCATCCGCATTCACAAAGACCAGATTACGGTTCGGGTGCAAGCTCCCCTCAAAGCTGGAGATGGGGTGGTGTTTGATCGGGGAAACCCTGCTGAAAAGGAAGAAGGAGGACGGGTTTACTCGGTTAAGGTGCAGGGCACTGAAGCTGTGTTGCAATTTGGACGGGGCGATCTGGATTTGAACCGCATTCAAGTGGGCGATCGCCTCTGGAAGACCAGTGACCCCGAACTCGATCGGCAACTGCGCCAGAGTTTTGCTGGAGAAATACCCCAGTTTCAACGCCCGATCTCGATTGAGGTGCATGGGGCGATCGGCGATCCTCTGACGCTGATCGCGCGAGATGAATTGGGGCATGTCATTCAACTAGACTCGACCATGCCTCTGGTTGAAGCCCATACTCACCCCCTGACCACCGAGCGGTTGCAGGAACAACTGGGTCGTTTGGGGAATACTCCCTTTCGCCTAGAGACGCTGACCAACGGCCTTGTTGATGCAGCCATGTTACCTGTCAAGGAATTGAACCGTTTGCGTCGAGATCTGGTGGAACAGTTGGAAAAAGCGCGATCGCACCCTAAACGATGGCAACTGCAACCATCCGCTACCTGGACGGAAATCCTTCCTACTTCCGTACAGACGCGATTAATCGCGGCTCTGCCAACGCCCAACCTCCTTCCCTCAACCCCACTCCCCACTCCCGTACAGACACGATTAATCGCATCTCTGCCAACACCCAACCTCCCCTCAACCCCACTCCCCACTCCCGTACAGACGCGATTAATCGCGTCTCTGCCAACGGCTAACCTGATCACCCTCGTCCGCAATCTCTCCCAACTTCACGCTGCCCTCCAATCTGGCATTCAAACGCTGTACTGCGAATTTGAAGATCCACGTGCCTATCGAGAAGCGGTTAGTTTAGTGCGGCAACAGGGTGAGGAACACTCTATCTGGGTCGCTCCGCCACGCATCACCAAACCCGGAGAGAACTGGATTTTGCAGCAAGTGCGCTCCTGCGAGGCGGATGGTTATCTCGTTCGCAACTACGATCATCTGCAATTCTTTAAGGACAGCCGTTGCATTGGTGACTTTTCGCTGAATGTGGCTAATCCACTGACGGCAGTTCACTTTAAACAGTTTGGGTTAGAGCGATTGACAGCTTCCTACGATCTCAACATCGCTCAGTTAGAGTCGCTGTTAACCCATTGCCCACCCGATTGGTTTGAGGTGACGGTGCATCAACACATGCCCATGTTTCATATGGAGCACTGCGTTTTTTGTGCGTTTCTCTCGACGGGCACCGATTTCACCAACTGTGGTCGTCCGTGTGAGACGCATCAGGTGACATTGCGCGATCGCACCGGGGTTGAACATGTGTTGCAAGCAGATGCAGGTTGCCGTAACACCGTCTTTAATGGCACCGCTCAAACGGGAGCAGAGTACGCACAACACTTACAAAATCTGGGACTACGACAATTTCGCATTGAGTTTGTCAACGAGTCGCCAGAACAGGTTGTTTATACGATTCAGCAATATCAACTGCTCTTACAAGGCAAGATCAGTGGATCGCAGGTGTGGCGCGAACTCAAACTGCAACGTCAGTTGGGCGTCACTCGCGGACGTTAGGGATTGGTTAACATCGCCAGAATTGTAACAATTTAGCAAAATAGAAGAGATACACACCGTTACAAACCACTTGGAGCACTATGCCTGAAGCAAGCGATCGCAAGAAACGCATTATGGAGCATGTAGCTCGCAGCAAAGGAACCTTTAGCAAAGATCCTTACGCAGACTCATCAGACCGAAAACAACAGATTCTTGACCATGTCCGCCGAACTACTGGGTAAAGATCTTTGATGAGTGTGGTAGTTGGCAACGGGGGGTGTAGTATTTGGTAACTCTAATGGCTTGACTCAACCTACAGCGGTTGCCGCTTGGATAAGCCACAAATTGTAGGGTGGGCATCGCCCACATTTCCCAAAAGCCTTGACTATAGAGCTTTGTGGGCGATGCCCACCCTACCGGGAATCGCTGTAAGGTCGGGATCAGGATTTTAGCGGTTCATTAAGCCTTTGATTTTAGTAGTCCGCGACGGCGGACTTCGTTTTGGTAGCCGCGAATTCATTCGCTGGGCTGCTGAAACCGAACTGTTACACTCCTCTGGTTGAACGTAGATCAAGCCTGATTCTTGACCCAACTGCTTCACCCTTCTCTTAAGAGAATGCTATGTTGAACCCGTTTAACTTGTTTAGGAGCTTGCACCTCTTGAAACAGTTGAATTGCTTTTTGAAAGTTTAGATGACCTTCATTTAAGTTACCCATTCGTTGATAGGTCAAACCTAATTGATAATAGGTTTCAGCCAGATCACATTTAGCCCCAATTGCATCTAACAACTCGATCGCAGTTAAATGATTAGCAAGAGCATGATCAAACTCTTGTTGTTCGCGATATAGCTCAGCTAGACAATTGGTTGCTTTGGCTTTGACTTGAGTAAAGTGGTTTTCTTCTGCATAGTGAATGGTCTGGTTGCAAAATGTTGTTGCCTCAACTAGATTCCCTAAATTTTTGTGGGTTAGTCCCAAAAACAATAGGCTATATCCCCTACCCCAAGGGGTGAGTTGATTGATTGAAACCAGACGTTCCGCCGTTTGCAACGTTACCAAAGCGTCTTTACCTAAGCTCAAACAAGAATCAATAAAGGCTAAACAACACTGAGCATAAATGATATATTCCTCACAATCTGGAGTTTCGTTGGCCACGGTTAATACCAAATTAAAATGGGACTTTGCATCCTCCAATTCCCATAGCTCTGTCTTGCATAAACCGATATTAAACAAGGTCGAAAGACGTGCCCGATCGAGTTTAAAGATTTCTGAAATCTTGCTTGATTCTTGATGACATTCCAAAGCTTTAGCAATACTTCCCATCAAACGATAGGTGTAGCCCAGAATGTTATAAAGGCGCATCTTCCGTTGATCAGAACTGATTTTAGGTAAGATGCGATTAATCACCGAAATGATTTTCTGTAATAGCCCTAATTGATAAAAAGATGATCCTAAAGGTAAACCTTTATCTTGATTGCCCCGACCTTGAATAATGACAGTACAAGCTGCTTCAAAATCTTCAATTTCTAAGTAGTGATAATAGGCTTCCAGGGCAATCAATGCATCTCTGGCATCTTTTACAATTGGCACTTGTTGTGTCCAAAAGTCTGCCGCTTTACGGTTTACGGTTTCCCACTCATCACTACTTCTCAATGCGGCGATCGCCTTTGATCGCACCACTGAGTGCAACCAATATTGCCCTTTACGGGCTTCGATCAGAGACAAATCTTGCAAAATACGAATGATTTGTCGGCGTTGTTCTTCCGGAACATCCCATAACAAACACAACAGTCCATCAATCGGTACTGACGAAACATCTTGATAGCGATAACAGGCCATGCGCCGAAGTAATCGATAGGCATCTTCATTCACTTGTTGCAGTCGGTTAAATTGACTGCTGACTAAATCTTGCAACTCTCGCTCGATCAATAAGTCGTTGCTATTTTCATGCCAGTAGGCATCGATATCTCCATAAAAATCAGTGAGAATCGCCCCACTCAAAATCTGCATAGCTTTGGCGTTGCCCCCATAGGCTCGCCACATTTCACTTAGGGCAGGGGAATTAGGGTCAATATCTCGACTGTCAAAAAACTGTCGCCACACCGACTCATCTAATCCGCCCAGTGGATAGAGTTGAGCATGAATACTGGATTCATATAACCGTTCTCGACTGGTAATTAGCGTGACCGATTGCACCGCAGGATCAGCCAACACTCTCAGCAGATCGACGTAAGAGCGATGCGCTTCCACAAATTTACCCTGTCCATCCAAAGCAGGCTCCAGGTTATCGATAAACACACCCACTCGCCAGTTGGCGTCTCGTAAGTGGCGACGCAACCTTTCTAAGTTGATGGCAAATTCTCGACCGGGGTCTTGATTTAAGTCACGGCGCAACCATTCTTCGACCACACTTTCAATGGGGGCAACGTTTTGCGTCTCAGTTGCCATCCATAATTCCAGGTAAAAATCAAAGCCCTGAGTTTTAAAGTAACGGCGTGCCAGGGTAGTTTTGCCCAGACCCCCTTCTCCATGAATCAGAATGATTTTTGCACCCTGACTGACTAACCGATTGAGATCTGCGATCGCCCCTTCACGTCCAATAAAGCGTGGGTCGGGTTGAAGCAATTGGGTAGGGTTGCCCTCTAGCTCAACGCGTAAATCGGCCACAGTCGGTGGTTGGGGTTGACCTGAAGGAACGGTGTTAGGTTGGGGTAAGAAAGACTGAGATTGAGTTGTGACTTCGTTTTGCGATCGCCAAAATCGCTCTAGAGCGGCTCGAAAACTCGTTTTAGTGACCCGCTCTTGCAACACCTGAGAGAGGAGACGACACAAACCTGCTCCTTCTTCCTTGATGTAGCTCTCGTTATATCCCAGAGCGTAAGCAATATTCTCGTAGGTCTGCCCCGCCCAGGCTCCCTTAAAGACTGCTCGCTTTAGATCACTTAAATGTTCACCTGTTGCCTCAAAGACTAAATTGTCTGCCAGGTCTAAGGCTTCTTCCGCACCCATGCATTAGCCGATCATCAATGTTTGGTAGTGGTTGAGTCGTGAAATGTAGGACTGTTTAAGTTCTCTACACTCTAACCCGACTTTTTTGACTTCGCCAAAACGCACCCGACTTTTTCCGACCTTTAGTGAGGGGTTAAACCCCCGACCTTAACCAACTGACAGATTCTATCAGGTTTGGCATCTTTATGGTGTGAGCCGCACAGGATTCACACAACCTTCACTAAAGTCTAGATTGTACACAGGAGCGATAGAGACATGTTCAACCCTCTTAAAACACTTGAATCTCTCTTCTCATCTAGTGACACTCAAACCATCCCCAACTTCGGTGGTTCTCTCTTTAGTGTGAATGCCACTGAAAAAGAAAAGCAAGCGATGGTCGATCAACCCATCCAACCCGGTGCCCCTGGACGAGTCAAGTTTCAAGGTTCCTGGTGGCCCGCCCGCTGTGAAAAGAATTTGCGATTAATGCAAGGTGAAATCGTCCGAGTCGTCGGCGTTCGCAACATCACCTTGCTCGTGGAACCCGTTTCATCCTTACAGTTTTAATTGAACCTCCTCTGCATCGACTGAAAACGGCACTTTCGTCTCACCGTCACGATAAACTGAGAAAGTTTAGTGGGTAACTGCTACTTAAAATCAAGTTATCTTGGCTGAGGGTTAGGACGCAAAATATGGTGACGTTTTTGTTGGAAGTGGGAACCGAGGAATTGCCTGCCAGTTTTGTGGCCGATGCGTTAGAACAGTGGCGATCGCGCATTCCTGCCAGCTTAAAAGAACAGTTCCTCACTCCCGAAACCATTGACTACTACGGCACTCCTCGTCGTCTTGCTATTTTGCTTCACGGGTTACCGACTCAACAGCCCGACCGAGAAGAAGACGTTAAAGGCCCTTCTGCTCAAGCTGCCTTCAAAGATGGTAAACCCACCAAAGCAGCGGAAGGATTTGCCCGATCGCGCCAAGTCTCCATTGATGATTTTGAAATTCGCAGCACTGACAAAGGCGATTTTGTTTTTGTTAATCAAAAGATTCCTGGCCGTCCCACGACTGAGATTCTGACTGAACTGATCCCTGGTTGGATCTTTGGTCTAGAAGGTAAGCGGTTTATGCGTTGGGGAGATGGTGATCTGCGTTTTCCCCGTCCGATTCGCTGGCTTGTGACGTTGTTGGATGATGTCGTTCTGCCGATTCGATTGGAAAATGGTTCTGAAGTGTGTGTCAGCGATCGCCTCTCCCAAGGACACCGTGTGCTGCACCCTGAGCCGATCGCGATCGCCCATGCTGCCGATTATCTCACCCAATTAGAATCTGCCTCAGTGCAAGTTGATCCTGCTCAACGCAAAGTTGATATTCAGCAGCAAACTCTGTCGGCAGCCCAATCGGTTGGGGGGGTTGCACGGATTGATCCCGATTTGCTTGCAGAAGTGGTTGACCTGGTGGAATATCCCACGGCGGTCGTTGGCAAGTTTGATCCCGAATTTTTGGAATTACCATCGGAAGTGATTATCTCTGAGATGGAAGACCACCAACGCTATTTTCCGGTGCTCAAAGCTGAAGGCTCAGCGGAGTTATTACCCTACTTCATCACAATCTCAAATGGTGATCCTGCTCAGTCTGAAATCATCGCGGCAGGCAACGAACGGGTGATTCGGGCGCGGCTTTCAGATGGCAAGTTCTTTTTTGATGCCGATCGCAAGATTCCGTTAGAGGGTTACTTGTCCAAACTCGAAACCGTCACCTTTCAGGAAAAACTGGGTTCAGTCCGGGCCAAAGTCGATCGCATTGTTCAAATTGCAGGGCAAATTGGTGATCAACTTAAGCTAAATCAAGGCGATCGCTCCTCTATTGAACGAGCGGCTCTGTTGTGTAAAGCCGATTTAGTAACCCAGATGGTGGGAGAGTTCCCTGAACTGCAAGGCGTCATGGGGCAAAAATATGCCCTCGCTAGCGGTGAAGGAGAGGCGATCGCTACCGCCATTTATGAACACTACCTGCCCCGTGGGGCGGGCGACCAACTGCCGCAAACCTTGCTGGGACAAGTCGTTGGCATTGCCGATCGCCTCGATACGCTGGTGGGCATCTTTAGCCTGGGCATGATTCCTTCGGGTTCCTCTGACCCGTTTGCGCTGCGTCGCGCCGCCAATGCGATCGTCAATATTATTTGGATGGCGAATCTATCCCTCAACTTAGAGCAACAGTTAGATCGGGCGATCGCCGATGTCACCGCCACTTTTGGTGAAAACGAACACACCCCTCGACTGCAATCTCAGTTGCATGAGTTTTTCCTGCAACGCATCCGCACTCTGTTGCAAGACGATCGCCAGATTGATTACGATTTGGTGAATGCCGTGTTGGGTGAAAATGACCCCGACTATACCGAACGTGCCCTCAAAGACTTATTAGATGTGCGCGATCGCGCCCTTTTTCTGCAATCCATCCGCCATAATCGCGCTCTGGATGCCATCTATGAAACGGTCAACCGTTCTACCCGATTGGCAGCCCAAGGTGACTTAGATAAAATCCAACTCGACCCCCAACCTCTGATTCAACCCGACTTATTCCAAAGTCCCTCAGAGCCAGCCTTTTACGATGCGCTGGTGCAACTCGTGCCCCAAACTCAAGAGGCGCAAGCTACTCGTGACTATCAAAAACTGGTGGATGGGTTGACTGCGATCGCCCCTGTGGTTAGCCACTTTTTTGACGGACCTGACAGCGTCTTGGTGATGGATGAAAACCCCAACATCCGCCGCAATCGCCTGAACTTGTTAGGTGTTTTGCGAAATCATGCTCGCGTCTTGGCAGATTTTGGGGCGATCGTCAAAGGATAGCTCTTCGATTGCTATATATTAAGAAAAAGATATATAATTAAAATTAACTGCAACCTAGCTCAAACTCCGATGATTTCAATCCGGGTGGTTGTAGTCTTCTATATGCTGAAATTATCACCATTGCAAGTGTTGAGATCCCTACAGTTCTAAGAGCGGGAATTTGGGGGCGATCGCCTCAATTCTTTGTTCGATTGTTGCCAACTTTACATTAAGATGTATGAAGTTGGAACTTTTGCAGTGGATAAGACGGAGACTTTAGGTCGTGGTTCGAGCGATTGGGCTGTCATCTCTCTGATCGAAAGGTGATAACCAATTTTGGTGGTGCTGGTCTTAAAGTGATTTATGGATGTGTAGGTTTGACCCTTCATATTCAGAAAATTTACTGATTGGCAACACCCCAACTCCGTTAGTAATACTTAAAGGTGGTTACCAGCGGTTTGTAGCACTTAACTTTAGAGAGCAGATATGAAAGACCTCACACGCTATCGAAATATCGGCATCTTCGCTCACGTTGATGCAGGTAAAACAACCACAACCGAACGAATTCTAAAATTGACTGGTAAGATCCACAAAATTGGTGAGGTACATGAAGGTGCTGCAACAACAGACTTCATGGAACAAGAGCAGGAGCGTGGTATTACGATTCAATCTGCCGCAACAACCTGTTTTTGGAAAGATTACCAACTCAACATTATCGATACTCCAGGACACGTTGACTTTACCATTGAGGTTTATCGTTCCCTCAAGGTTCTCGACGGGGGGATCGGCGTTTTCTGCGGCTCAGGGGGTGTTGAACCGCAGTCTGAAACCAACTGGCGTTACGCCAACGACTCCAAAGTGGCTCGTGTTATCTACATCAACAAGCTCGATCGCACTGGAGCCGATTTCTACCGTGTTGTCAAGCAAATCCAGACTGTTCTTGCCGCTAAGCCCCTGGTGATGGTGCTTCCCATTGGGGTTGAAGATGAGTTTACGGGTGTGGTCGATCTGCTCACTCGTAAAGCTTGGATCTGGGATGGTTCAGGTGATCCCATGAACTACGAGATCAAAGATGTTCCTGCTGACATGGTTGATCAGGTTGAAAAATACCGTGAACAATTGATCGAAACTGCGGTTGAGCAAGATGACACCCTGATGGAGAAATACCTGGAAGGGGAAGAGCTAACCATTGATGAGATCAAGCAATGTATTCGCAAAGGTACGCGAGACATGTCTTTCTTCCCTACCTATTGTGGATCCTCCTTTAAAAACAAAGGGGTGCAGTTGGTGCTGGATGCGGTGGTTGATTACCTGCCTAACCCAATGGAAGTTAATCCTCAGCCAGAGATGGATTTGGAAGGCAACGAAACTGGTAATTTTGCCTATGTTGACCCTGAAAAACCATTGCGTGCATTGGCATTTAAGATCATGGACGATCGCTATGGTGCTCTAACCTTTACACGGCTCTATTCAGGAACCTTGAGCAAAGGTGACACCATTCTTAACACTGCCACTGGTAAAACCGACCGGATTAGCCGCCTGGTTGAGATGCACGCTAACTCACGGGAAGAAATCGAGTCTGCTCAAGCGGGTGACATTATTGCGATTGTGGGGATGAAGAATGTCCAAACTGGGCACACCCTCTGTGATCCCAAAAATCCTGCCACGCTAGAACCGATGGTATTCCCTGACCCTGTAATCTCGATCGCCGTCAAACCCAAGACTAAAGGTGGCGACGAGAAAATGGCGATGGCACTGCTCAAAATGGTTCAAGAAGATCCCTCTTTCCACATGGTGACTGATGAGGAAAGTGGTGAAACGATCCTGAAGGGCATGGGTGAGTTGCACCTTGACATCAAGATTGACATTCTCAAGCGGACGCATGGCATTGAGGTCGAAGTGGGTAAACCTCAAGTGGCTTACCGTGAATCGATCACCAAGCGGATTGAAGATACTTACACCCACAAAAAGCAATCGGGTGGGTCGGGTCAATACGCCAAAATCGATTACGTGGTTGAGCCAGGTGAACCGGGTACTGGCTTTGAATATGAGTCTAAAGTGGTTGGTGGTGCTGTTCCTAGAGAATATTGGCCAGCAGTCGAAAAAGGCTTTGAGACTAGTATTGTTCGTGGTGTATTGGCTGGGTTCCCCTGTGTGGATTTAAGATTCACGCTGTTGGGAGGTGGCTTCCACCCTGTTGACTCGTCAGCTATGGCGTTTGAGATTGCGGCAAAAGCGGCTTATCGGCAATCGATTCCCAAAGCGGGTCCTCAATTGTTAGAGCCAATTATGAATGTGGACGTGTTTACCCCAGATGATTACATGGGAGATGTCATTGGTGACCTTAACCGTCGCCGAGGCATGATGAAATCTCAAGAAACAGGTCCAACAGGTGCTCGCATTAAGGCAGATGTGCCTTTGAGTGAGATGTTTGGCTACATCGGTGATCTTCGGACTATGACATCTGGTCGGGGTCAGTTTTCGATGTCGTTCTCTCATTACTCACCTTGCCCCGCTAACGTGGCAGAAGCGGTGATCAAGGAGGCGAAAGAGCGTCAAGAGGCTCTTGCGAAATAACCACCACTAAACTGATGAGGTCGGAGTTCTTAAAGAACTCCGACCTTTTTGCCTTCCTATTTATTGCAATTAGGTTTATGGAGTTGAATCCTCCACCCACAGACATCATCCTGAACCATCCCCATTCGACGCTAGGGCGTTTGCGTCTAGACTGGAGCCCGGAGCCGGGTGCTCATTTAGAGATTGAGGGTCAGTCTTACATCGTGTTAGAGCGCAAACATCGCTATCTTCTCAAGTCAGGGCGATATCAACTGCATCAAATAACGCTCTATGTTCAGAAATTTCAGGCTTCTTCTGAGAAACGACTCGTGGATGGACATTGGATCATTGGAGATATGACGTGCTTGTATAATGCGCGGTCTGAGTTATTGCGCTGTGCAGTTAATCCAGATGGACCGTGCGATCGCTGTTTACACTATCAACCCCTCAAGCAACCCTAAATCTGTTCTCAATTTCTCAATTTAATGTGGGGCATCATTAGGGCGATCGCTAAGATTCTCTACCCATCCCATCCAACGTTAGGTAGTTTTTAACTCAACTGATTATCCAATTTCCTGCAATTCTGAGATAATTTGCTCTATTCACTTGAATCAAGACAATTATCATGACATTGCGCCAAAAACTGCACACTATTGTTAGTCAACGCCACTTACTTACCCACCCGTTTTACATCGCGTGGACTGAGGGTAGATTGACCCGTGAACAGCTTCAGCACTATGCCGAACAATATTTCCATCATGTACTGGCGTTTCCCACTTACATCAGTGCGATTCACTACAACACCCCTCATCTGGCGGTGCGTCAAGAGTTGCTTGAAAATCTCATTAGTGAAGAACAGGGTGAGAAAAACCATCCCGCTTTGTGGCGCAACTTTGCGATCGCCCTTGGAGCCTCTGCCTCTGATCTAGAAGCAACTCCCAAATTAGAGTCAACTCAAGCGTTGATCGATACCTTCCGCCAAGTGTGTTTGCAATCTCCCTACTATGCTGGGTTGGCTGCACTCCATGTCTACGAGTCTCAGATTCCCGATGTTGCCAAAGTCAAAATCGATGGATTGCAACGCTTTTATGGCATGACCAATCCAGCCGATTATGAATTCTTTAGTGTGCATGAGGTGGCTGACGTGTACCATGCAGAGTCAACTCTGCAACTGATTGAGGCACATGCCACAACCGAAGCGCAACAAGCCGAAGTAGCTCAAGCGGCAGAAACGGCTGCTAATGCACTATGGGGATTTTTGGATGGCGTGTATGAAGCCTATTGTCAGGAGCTAGCTGCCCCTCAAGCGGCGTAGATAGATTGCTTCTCTATAGGGGTGAGGCATTCGGTAGTGAAGTTGTTAATTCAACGGTTAACCATTAACCGAATGCTTTACCCTTATTTCAAACTCATGTTTCAAACTCGTGTTACTCGGTATGCGATTTCCTCCAGATCCCGGTTTCTGGTGAGGTTTGTCAGACCTCTTTGAGGATGCTCCACGAGCAACTGGGCAGCTAAACCTCTAAGTTGCATCACGTCATGTTTTAACTCAAATTCTTTTATCCCTCTTCCTTGGGCAAGTGTCGATCAATGAGGGTAGGAATTAATTCTGGAGAGATGCCACTGTAGCGGGTTTTGTCAGGCATGATGATATTGGGGCCAGCTTTGCAGCGTTTCATGCAGCCTGTTCCTTTGATCGCTACCTGATCGGTCAATTCACGATCGCGCAAGGCATCTTGTAACGCTTGAGTCACGGCAGTTCCACCCCGACGACAACAATCTGACTTCTGACACACCAAGATTTTGGCTTTAGCGGTTTCTGATTGCACAGATGGGCTGTTAGGCGGCTCTGAGACAGCGGGCATGAGAGGCATCAAGGGCATGCCATTGCCAGGAGCCGTCACCGTAACCTGATATGCCTTTAACTTAGGCTCGTGTTTATCACCCTGCTTTTGGTAGCCTGAGACTCTGATCCATTCTCCAGGAGTCAGCGATCGCCACAATGTTGAGCGCAACTCTTTGTCAATTTTGATGGTGTATTCACCCGTGGCTGTGACCAATCGCAAGTATTTGAGCTTATAGCTCTCTTTAGCGGTAAAGCCTAAAAATCGCCCTTCTAGCGTGAAATCGGTCACTGGCTCAAATTTGTGTTTGCTCATGATGTCAACCAAACGGTGTGAAGTGTTGCACCCTGTTTAGATCTGGGTTGCGAAATTGAGATGTGATGAGCCCTCGTAGAAACACTACTTCGCATCGGATTAGTGGTAACGTTGAGGCTCTTTCTACCAGTTTAAGCAAATTACCAGCAGCGGTTTAACCAATCTACTAACTGTGAACGAGATGCCTTGAGTTGAAATGTAATACTCCACAGTTGGGCAGCGGCTAGAGGAGTATTAATTTCTGCCCAGAGACTTCCATCTTTGAGACAAGTACAGGGAATGCCGAGTTCTCGGAGACGGTAATAGACTTGCCAGCGATCGCTTATAGGAATTTCAATCAACTGAGCCGAATGAGAAGCAAACCGTATTCGATCCATAAATTTAGAATAAGCAGCCGTTTATCAAATCGTTGTCAACTTCAAGCATGAGCGTCTTATGCCAACAAAGGGCTACAGACAAACAGGTTCCTGAATCCTCTCGTGAGTGGATTTCATTAACATCCAGTGTTAGTGGAATCCTGAAAGGACTTGTTTATTGAGAAAGATAGTCAACAAGTGTTATTTAAAGGATATTCTAGGACGCAGCTATTTGCAAACAATTCTCATTTAGAATTCACACTATCCCCATTGGTCGAGGTTAGAGCCAGTCGTTGAGTGTTCAAGAAGACAACTAGTTCTCCCACGGTTGACAACGGGTAATTCAAAAATGGGTCGCTGATGTTGACTCCAAAGGACTGCCAGAAATCTTCACAAAAAGCAGTTTCCCAGTCAGCCCAGCAGACTTCAACCCAGTGCAAATCTTCCATTAGGCGATCGCTCGGAAGCACGTGGGCAAACTTGATCCCTGAATAATGTTGTAAGCGCGTATAAGCAAAGGCTGCGATCGATGGGTCGATCTCCAGCGGTTGGCAAAATTCTCTAAACCATTGCTCTTGAGTGATGGCTGAACGGTGACTGAGTGCTTGGTTGACCTGCCGTCGCGCTACGAGGTCAGGACTCAGGATGTTATAGGTTTGAACACTAAGAAAAAGGTTCTTGAGCCTGTGCCACATTGTTTAGAAATCTCGTAGGAGCCTCCACTGTGAGACTTCTCCAGTATTCCCATCCTATTTATTGGATATACTTTCAAAAATTTAAATTTTCGTGTTCGATTTGGTAATGAACCAACATTGACTCCTTAGCCGTTCTGCATCAACTGCTGGAGGGTATCGATAAAACCAGGGTAAGAAACAGCGGCAGCCTCCGCTCGATGAATGGTGGTGATGCCTTGAGCCGTTAATGCCGCGATCGCCAGACTCATCGCAATACGGTGGTCGGTGTAGCTATCAACCTCAGTTCCCTGAAGTGAGGCTCCGCCTGCGATCTCCAACCCATCAGACAGTTCTGTAATGTTGGCTCCCATGCGATTGAGTTGAGTGGCCATCACTGTCAGGCGATCGCTCTCTTTGACACGTAATTCCGCTGCATCACGAATAATAGTGGTGCCTTTGGCATGGGCTGCTGCCACTGCCAGAATGGGGATCTCATCAATCAAGCGGGGAATTAAAGCTCCAGCAATAGTGCAAGCTTTGAGCACACTATAACGCACTCGCACATCGGCGACTGGCTCCCCAGCAACTTCTCGCTGATTTTCGAGGGTGATATCTGCCTCCATCTGCATCAACGCATCTAACACCCCTGTACGAGTCGGATTCACCCCCACATTGTGGACGACTAGCTCAGAACCGGGAACGATCGCCCCTGCCACTAACCAAAACGCCGCTGAGCTAATGTCTCCAGGAACAATAACTGTTTGCCCTTGCAATCGAGCAGGCCCTGTAACGGTTGCACTGGTGGTTTCAGGATCAACAGCGATCGCCGCTCCAAAGGCTTTTAACATGCGTTCGCTGTGATCGCGAGACAACACAGGTTCAGTCACCGTGGTTTGCCCTTCTGTTAATAATCCCGCTAGCAAGATGCATGATTTAACTTGAGCTGAAGCGATCGGGGAATGGTAATGCAGCGGTTTGAGGGCTTGTCCCTGAACAGCGATCGGGGCTAAACCCCCTTGACGATGCCAAATTGTGGCTCCCATTTGTTGTAAGGGTTGAATGACACGAGACATAGGGCGCGATCGCAATGAACTGTCCCCTGTAACGGTAAAAAATCGGTTTGTATGGGATGCCAAAATCCCTAGCATCAGCCGCATCGTTGTCCCAGAATTGCCTGCATTCAGCACATCGGCTGGTTCTTGGAGTTGCCCTAACCCGATTCCCTGAATCGTGACGCTTTCCGTGTTGAGATCTGAGATTTTAGCCCCCATCGCTCGAAAACAGGCAGCGGTGCTGCGGGGATCTTCCCCTAACAACAATCCCTGAATCTGAGTCTCACCCTCTGCTAATGCGCCTAACATTAAGGCACGGTGTGAAATAGATTTATCCCCAGGAATTTGTACCTGTCCTTGCAAAATCAAGCCTGATGAAGGTGGCTGAATTTTCAACGAATCATGATGTTTAGTTTTCTCCAGGACAATAGTACCGTTTAGCATTGGGATACACTGAAAATGCGGCGTTTAGTCATCCTACCGCATGAAGGAGTGCTGAGTGGTTAAAGGTCAATCGTTAACGGTTGGGCGGCTTGAGTAAAAGTATAGTGGAGTAGCCCGATGACAGGATGATGTGATAGCGCACGTCCCTACCTATTGTTTGATTGACGCTCACGGCGAAACCCTCTCTCTCGTTAATTGATCCCCTAACCCAGTCTGTTTCTCGTTCTTTACACCGTTCTTGATCTCTCTAAAAGTATCGATAAGCTGCTTTTTCCCGGTTTCACGCTTTTCTGATTCATTCTTCAATTCTGGTTTGGCTGACTTTTTCGGTATCTTTTTTTCCGCCATCTTCCTTCTTTCGGTCTTCATCCCATGCTGACTCATCACTGCAAGCCTGTTTGTTTGTCACTCATTGCGTTTGATATGCCTGTTTGGTCAGCGTTAGAAACGGCTGCAACGCTTTATCAACGAGATACTGATCGCTTTCACCTATTGCTAACAGAGCCTTTGATTCAAGAGATGCCTGATTGGGACGATGAGTCAGAGTCCAGATCAGAAACACCTCGTCTGCTATGGTTAGAATTTTCATCCAATCGGGTAATTATGACAATGCAAGGCAACGGCAGATTTAGTTATCGGCATGTGTGGCAAAGAGGGATGTATGGGATCAGTCGCTATTGGTTGCAAGGTGAAGAGGCAACCAGCAGCGAACAGGTTCAGCTACAAAACTATACGCGCAGTCTAGACCTCAAAGGAGAATCGGGTGCAGACGGGTTTTCGCCCCATCATCTGCGTCTGGAATATGAATTGTGGTCAGGTCGAGTCCGATTTGGTCACTATGTGTTGAACCTAGACATTCACCACTAAGCGATCGCCGATGTTGTCAACGCTTGCTTGACCAGGTCTGGAATCTGGGAAGGGCGATCGGCAATCAGCACCTGAGCCTGCTTAAAAGCAGCTAATTTACTCTCTGCATCACCAAGATGAGTATTAGTCAGTTGCAGCCCAATGATCGCCTCGGTATAGCCCATCAAATCTTTAGGTGCACTGCGCCCAGCAATATAAGCGATGACAGGTTTATCGATCGCCTCCATGATGTATCGAGCCGCCACTTCTTCGCTATCGCCACCGATGCCACCAATTAAGATAATCACATCTGTTTGATCGTCTTCTTCTAGAATTTGCAGCCATTGTTGAAACGAAGAACCCACCACGCGATCGCCCCCAACTCCAACAGCGATTGATTGCCCAAACCCAGACCGGGTGAGTTCCCAGGCAACTTCATGAGTAAGGGTGCTACTGCGGCTGATGAGCCCTACAGAACCTGGCATATAGAAATCAGTAGGATGGGTACCTAAGAGAATGTGTCCGGGGACGATGACCCCTGCCGAATTTGGCCCCACCACCAGTGTCTCTGTTGCTTCGGCTTTGCGAATCAACCGCACCATATCCAATGGCGGAACCCCTTCGGTAATTAGAATGATTTGGCGAATACCCGCTGCGATCGCCTCTAACGCCGCATCCAAGACGAGGTAAGGGGGCAAAAAAATGATGCTTGTATCAACCATACCCACTTGAAACAGAGCTTGCTCAACCATGTCAAAAATGGGAATGCCCTGGTGGGTTTCTCCGCCATGTCCTGGGGAGATGCCCGCTACGATTTGAGTGCCATAGGTCTGCATGAGGGGCGCATAGGTTGCCCCAGTCGGTTCTGTAATTCCTTGAACCAGTACTCTGCTGTCTGCGGTGAAATTCATAAATCTCTTCATCCGGTTGTACGGGCTTGGCTGAGTAAGACGACCTGAGCGATCGCCTCGTCTAAATCTTGAATCAGTGGCACATCAACAGCCGCTAACATCTCTTTGGCTTGCTCTAATTCTTTGCCAACCAGTCGCACCACCATAGGGGGCACTACATGTCCATAGGCTCGTCGCTGCACATAGTTGGCAATGATGGTAGCAATTTGGTGACATGAGATTGTATTCGTCAGAATATTAATCAAGACGGCTTTAATTCCTCGGCTTTGCAGCATCAGTTCCAAACCCTGACCCACCCGTTCAGGCAAGCTGCTCGATAGGGCATTGAACTGAGATTCATCGCCAACATTAAGGAGGTTAGCCACTTTTCCACCCGTTGCTGTAATTAAATCGAGGGTTGTCATAGCTAACCCCATACCGCTACAGAGGGTGGCGATGGTGCCCTCTAACTCCAACAGGTGCAACCCAGAGGAAGCGGCGATCGCCACTCGGTTTTGACTCCGCCGCAGGGTATTTGGTTTTAATGCAGCCAAATCAGCATGTCGTCCCAAGCCATCATCATTCACAATGACTTTGCCATCGAGGGCCATTAACTCACCTGAGGGACTGACCGCTAAAGGATTAATCTCGACTAAATCCAGATCATTTTGCACAAACAAGTAATACATCTTCTCGATCAACTGGCTAACCGACTCAATCAGGTTGCCTGTCAGACCCATCTTGAGCACCAAGCGGCGAGCATAAAATAGCGAAAATTCTTGATCAACGACCACCTGTTGCATTTGTTGAATCACCGACTCTAGTTCGATCCCCCCCACTTGTGACCCCAGCAACACGGGGCGACGAGCCGATTGACTGATCGCAATGGCGAGATATAACTCTCGATCTGACTCATATTTGGCTTCTGCCAACACCACCTCTGGATATTGACCCATGATGGGTAAGTTAAAAATGGCTTGGGCAGCGGCTACAGCATCGATTGTGTTTGCCACAAAGCGAATTCCTCCAGCTTTGCCGCGCCCACCCGTATAAACCTGTGATTTCAAGACAACAGGATAGGGGATCTTTAAACCCTTTAAATCTTTGGGATGGTCAATGCGTTGAGAGGGCAATACAGGAATGCCCATCTCACTAAATAATTCTTTGGCTTGATACTCCAGTAAATCCATTGACCTGCACCCTACAATTGCTTATGGTATTTCCAGTCTTGAGCGACGCGATGAATGGCATAGAATCGCTGCCAAAAGAGATCGGTGATGCGGGTAGGCAAGAGTTTGGTCATCAGGAAAATTAGGATATTACCACCAGTCGCTGCAACATAGCGAGGACGGGGACGGCGATCGCCCAATGCTTTGATAATCACTTCAGCCACCTGCTCTGATGACCATGCCTGTCGATCAACCTGTTGCTGCAAGCCTTCTAGGTTTTCATAAGCGGCATGATAAGGAGTGTTTAATGGATCAATCTCCATTGCGTCTACTCCTTGTTTGACCACATCAAAGAACTCTGTCCGCACGGGACCCGGTTCCACCACCACCACGCGAATATTAAAAGGAGCAAGCTCCATCCGCAGGGCATCACTCAACCCTTCAAGAGCAAACTTAGAAGCACTATACAATCCTCCAAAGGGAAAAGCCATGCGTCCCCCTAAAGAACTGATGTTAATAATGCGTCCGCCCCCCTGATCGCGCATGTAAGGGATCAGCGACTGAATCAGAGCGATCGCCCCAATCACATTCACGGCAAACTGATTTTGCACCCGCTCTGGGGGAATTAACTCTACCGCACCCAGTTGACCGTAACCCGCATTGTTGACCAAGGCATCAACCCGACCAAACTGATCTAAAACAGCTTGAGTCAGGGCTGTCACCTGATTGGGTTGGGCAATATCAGTCGGCACACTTAACACGTTTGCTCCAGCTTGGCGGCAGTCATGTGCCACTTCATCTAGTTTTTGGGGGTTGCGGGCAGCAAGTGCCAGACCAATGCCAGAATAACGATGGGCTAAGAGTCGAGCGAGGGCCGCTCCGATACCAGTGGAAGCCCCTGTAATCAAAATGACTTGTTTAGCGAGAGGATGAGACATCTTAGGGATTGTAGAGCAGCAGAACCATAAATGTATGTCAGCCGTGATAGCGATCGCAGTTCTGCAATCACCCACTCACCAACACAGCAACGCTAAAAATTGGCAATAATCGAACCCAGAAATAGAAATTAAAACTTAAATATATCTAGATTTCACGATGGCATCTTATCTCTACTTACATGGATTTGCATCTAGTCCTGGTTCGGTCAAAGCTCGTAACCTCAGCGATCGCTTTCAAAGCCTTAATATTCCCCTATTCATTCCTGATCTCAACTAGGGTGATTTTTCTCATCTCACCATTACTCGTCAACTCCAACAAGTCGAGGCTGAGTTTCCACCATTGCCTACGCCAGTGACGTTGATTGGGTCTAGTCTGGGAGGCTTAACAGCAGCCTGGTTAGCTGAGCGCAATCTCCAGGTGCAGCGACTTGTGTTACTTGCCCCTGCCTTTAATTTTTTGAGCCACTGGTTGCCAAAACTCAGCATCAATCAACTGCATCGCTGGCAAGCAGAGCAATTTTTGTCAGTTTTTCATTATGGAGAGGGGCGATCGCTACCGTTGCATTATGGGTTTGTGCAAGATGCTATGCAATATCACGATGAACAATTGCAGCGTAGCATTCCCACTTTAATTCTTCACGGCAATCAGGATGAAGTTATTTCCGTTCAAGCAAGCCGAGACTATGCAGCATCTCGTCCCTGGGTAAAACTGGTGGAGCTAGAGAGCGATCATGCTCTGAGCAATGTGCAACCCCAGATCTGGAAGGCGATTTGTCAGTTTTGTGACTTAGATATCAACCCCCTGGAGCATGAACCATGTTAGGAGCGATCGCTGGAGATATGATTGGCTCAGTGTATGAGTTTAATAATCACCGCAGCAAAGACTTTCCACTTTTTAGCCCACCTAGCACTTTTACCGATGATACGATTCTGACGGTTGCAGTCGCTGAGGTGGTGCTTAATCAAGGAGATTATGTAGCGAGCTTCAGGCGTTATTACCAGCACTATCCCAATCCTGTGGGAAGTTATGGAGCCAGATTTATTCAGTGGGCGACCTCAACCCACCCAGAACCCTATAACAGTTGGGGAAATGGCTCAGCGATGCGGGTTAGCCCTATTGGATGGGTAGGTCAAGATTTAGAGAGTGTGCTGCAAGAGGCTCAGCGCAGTGCCGAAGTCACTCACAATCACCCAGAAGGGGTCAAAGGTGCCCAAGCGACAGCGGTGGCTATCTTTTTAGGGCGAACTGGGCATAGCAAAGATGAGATTCGATCGTTTGTTGAAACGCAGTTTGGCTATGATTTGAACCGCAGTCTCAACGACATTCGGCCAGTCTATACCTTTAATGAGTCTTGCCAAGAAACGGTGCCTGAGGCAATCATCGCTTTTCTAGAGTCTACCGATTTTGAAGATGCCATTCGTAATGCTGTGTCCTTGGGTGGAGACAGTGATACCCTCACCTGCATCACTGGAGGAATCGCAGAAGCATTTTATGGAGAAGTGCCAGAGGCGATCGCCCAAGCTGTGTTAGAACGGCTTGATCCGCCTTTGCGGCAGATTACAGAAACTTTTATGCAGTCTATCCATGAGGGCGATCGCTCCCTAAAGCCATAATCAAGTCTCTCTACTTTAATATCTCCACGTTTTCAATAAAGTAACCTGAGTTCGGGATAAGGATTTTGGCGGTTGAAACCGCTGACCTCGGCGTAAGCTCAGATGTTTAGCGATGCTCAGTCGAGTCGCAGACTTCGCTCTGGTAGCCGCGAATTTATGCACTGGGCTGCTTAACCGACTGACGTTCAATTAAAGCTTAGGGAAGCATCCCAAAGCTTGCTTTTCGACATCTATCAAGATAACGACGCTTGAATGGGTATCACAAAAAAATCCCCATTCCTGAGTAGAAATGGGGACACAACTTCTATGTCATAGTCATAGTCAAACGAGAACGACCTACGCTAACCTATACCTCCGTGATACTGCCACCGTTAATTCGACGGATCGCAATCACAGCAGGCTTAGGAGGGTCATTACGCCCCTTACCAGGCCAGTTTGAGCCAATCGGCACCTCACGGGTCTGGATAAACTCTTCACCCGTTGTCGTCTTCATTGCAAACTGACGTGTCTCGGACTTCATCTCTTCCCGACGACCATTTACCTCACCGGGGTGCTGTGCTGCTAAAAACAGCGTTTGCTGATCACGTGTGAAGAAAGGACCCGTCATTTCAGCATCCATTGGGCCATAGCCAAACAAGAATGCTTCACCCGCATTGGGGCCAGAAGTGGGAATGAACCAGATAGAGTTGTTACCGTAAATTGCCCGCATGGCCGATTGACTGACGGCACTGCCGTCAGACTTGATGCGGCTAGGAGTGGCAATGTTGAGGGCTTCACTCGACATGTCAGTAACAACCCAAAGGTTGCCGCTGCTGTCAAACTCCAGGTTGTCAGGGTTTGCAAAGCCCAGACCCCCTGCCGCAGGTTCACCACCTGTGGAGAAGGTGCTCCACTTAAAGGTCATGGCAGCGGGATCGTTGCTGTCTTCTTCGAGCTTGACGATCCAGCCATATTCGTAGGGTGACTCGCCATTTGGCCCTTTAAAGACCTCTTTGTTGGGGCTACCATCGCTGCTGCTAGCTGAGCCAGAAGTAAAGGCGATAAACACCGAGCCATCGGCACCCAAATCGGTGTCTTCAGGGCGAGCGGTACAAGTTGCGCCTGCTGCGTTGGCAGCGTAGTGAGCATCGATCAAGATGGCTCCTTGCTTCTCGCGATCGGTTCCCACATAGAGATTACCCAATGTGGCATAGCGGCTCTTGAATGCCTGTGCAACCGCGTCATCAGTGACCTTGACCACTCCACCTTCAGGACGCTTAGGTAGGGTGATCATGCCACCAACGTGAGCACTAGGCATATCTGGATTAACTGGAGTGCTAGGTTGCAGTGCAATCCAACGCCCTGTGCCATCGGGGTTAAATTTAGCGGCATAGAGCATGCCGTTTGAGAGCAACCCAGAATTGGTCTTGCTTTGGGGGTTGGTGATGCTGCCAGTGCTAACAAATTTATAGAGGTGTCCACCCCGGCGATCGCACCCAGAGTAAACTGCCAATTGCTTGCCCGCTTCAGCACGAATGGCAACGGCTTCATGACGGAAGCGACCTAACCAGGTGTGCTTGGTGCCGTAGTCGTTGGGGTTAGCCGGGTCAACTTCGACCATCCAGCCATACTTGTTTCCTGCTTGACCAAACACGTTACCCAGACCTGCGATGTCATCTTCGGCTAAGGTAAAGGGCTTTTTGCTGGGGTCTAGGGACGTACCATCCGCATTCACACCTTCAGGGACGAAATCCTGGAAGTTCTCTTCGGCACTAAATACGGTTCCCCAAGGGCTCGTGCCACCAGAGCAGTTGTTGAAGGTGCCAATGATGCGATCGCCCAATCCATCAATGTAACCAACGCCCCGTTGCTTGCGGAACACCGCCACCGCAGGCCCCGTTGCTTTCAGATATTTGCCATCTTCTAGACCAGAAATACCACTGATGCGACGGTCAGCACTGGAATTAGTGCGTTCCCAACGACCGTTAGCCGCTTTGCGAATTGAGATCACACTCAAGCCCATGTCATATTGAGATGCCTTTGAGATCTCCTTAATCTTGGCTTTCAAGGCGTCTCCATCTGACAGAGCAAAGGCATTAATCTCTTCTTCAGGAGCCGCTTTGACAGCTGCAATCACATCCTCAAAGGGGAGTGAGCGACCAATGACTTCTTGATAGGTTTGAATCCAGGGTTTAGCACTGATGTATTCGTGGTTCACCACTAAATAACCCTGACCCGGAGCCGTCTCAATAAAAGAAAGGTAGTCGTTGTTATAACCAAAGTGGTCATTGGAACCAATGCGATCGCCCCAAGCAGCAATCAAATCATAGGTATAGCCCTCAGGCAGCACCATATCATCAACAACTGTGTATTGGCTAAAGTCACTGAGTTGTTTTTCGAGTGATAGACCCTCGGTCTCTAATGGCATTGGACTCTTAACCGGGCGGAAGCTTAAACCATTGGGAGCCTCTTGTGCAGCAGCTGGGGAGCCTTGAAAGGGCATAGAAATCTTTTGCCCCTGCACAAATGGTTGCAACGCCATCGAACCAGCGCTTGCCCCTAAAAACATCAAAAAGTGTCTACGTTTAAGTGTCATACCACTCGCTTTCTAGTTCTTCTCTTGTATGGATCTATCTGTAAATCGATCTGATGTGGTTGGGAACCTCTCTTTAATCACCTCTCTTAAGGCGAACCGTTTGAGTAGCTGCCATCAGATAACCAAAAAGTAACAAAATGAAACAATTTGTTTAACTCAAGAGAGGTGCCGAGCATACAACGGCCCACAGAGAAAATGTATCGAGGTTGGTTTAAGGAGGGGTAATCGTAAAATTAAGCTCCTTTGAGGAAATCGGGTAGATCTCTGTGCTTAGTAGCCCGAAAGGTTGATCGAGATCCGCTTCACCTCAGCCAGAGTTGTGTGAGAAATCCGTTTAAGTCAGCCTTTTTAGCAGGAATGAGACGACAAGAGTTTTCCTTAATATTCCTTAACCTTGAATTGAGATATCTTCATACAAGAAAGATGACTTGTGCCCTGAGTTTTATCAATTTTTGACGACAAGTGCCCCTTTATTAGGTATATTTACTTGAAATAAGATTAACTTTTCCTAACCCAAAAGCGAGATAATTTGTAGTTTTTTATACTATATTTAAAGAAATGACAAACTTCATAATCTATAATCTCGCTTGCTAAAGCTGCAATTTAGTGAATAAGGCTTTCCTTAACGGTGCTAAACGCCGTTAGACATAGTAGCAAAACCTTATTGGCAGCTGATTGGGTTTAAAGTTACACGCTAGCAGATGGTAGTCATCCAACTGGAAAACGATTGCCGCCCTGCTGGCAGCAGTTTCGATCTGGTTGAGATAACTACTACTAGTGCGTGAGAGAGGCAGACAACAGCGTGAGTCAAGATAAGTGGAGCCAGATGCGGCGTTATGATGCAGCAGCGATCGCCCGATACTATGGCTATCGCCCCTGGAGAGCTATATGGCGTGCTCTTAGAATTGTCTGGTTATTTGCGGTTTTTGTGATAGGGCTAAAGTGGGATGACTGGCAGGGACAGGCCAACGGTCACACCCCAGATCGGGCCGTGCAACTACGGCAAACATTGACCCAACTGGGTCCCACCTTTATTAAAGTGGGTCAGGCTCTGTCTACTCGCCCTGACTTGATTCGCAAAGATTTTTTAGAAGAGCTAGTCAAGCTTCAAGACCAGCTTCCTCCGTTTCCTACCCCTCATGCGATCGCCATTATTGAGTCAGACCTCGATCGCTCGGTTGATGAAATTTTTAGTTACATGTCGCCTGAGCCAGTTGCGGCAGCTAGTTTAGGGCAAGTCTATCAAGCCAAGCTGCGGACGGGTGAAGATGTAGCCGTTAAGGTGCAACGACCCAATCTGCGCCCTACGATTACGCTGGATTTATATCTGATGCGGTGGGCTGCCACCTGGATTGCGCCTTGGCTGCCTCTTAACTTAGGGCACGATCTCACCCTAATTGTGGATGAGTTTGGTACTAAACTATTTGAGGAGATCGATTATCTCAATGAGGGGCGCAACGCAGAAAAATTTGCCGCCAATTTTCAGGATGATCCAACGGTTAAAGTCCCTTCAATATTTTGGCGTTACAGCAATTCCCACGTCTTGACCCTAGAGTGGATCAACGGCTTCAAATTGACTGATACTCAGCGAGTCAAAGAAGCTGGCTTAGACACCAATACTTTAATTGAAATAGGGGTTCGTTCTGGTTTACGACAATTGTTAGAGTTCGGTTTCTTCCATGCTGATCCTCACCCTGGCAATTTGTTTGCTATGCCCGATGGACGGATGGCATACATCGACTTTGGCATGATGGATCAGCTTACCCAAGCTACCAAAGAAACTCTGGTTGACTCGGTGGTGCACCTGATTAACCGCGACTATAGTGAACTGGCCAAAGATTTTGTCAAGTTAGGGTTTTTGACACCAACGACCAACATTACTCCAATCATTCCTGCTTTAGAGACAGTTTTAGGAAATGCGATTGGTGAGAGCGTTGGAGATTTCAACTTCAAGACGATTACTGACCAGTTTTCGGAGTTGATGTACGAGTACCCGTTCCGCGTTCCTGCCCAATTTGCACTGATCATTCGATCGCTTGTCACCCAGGAAGGGTTGGCACTAAGTCTCAATCCCAAGTTCAAAATTGTCGAAATTGCCTATCCTTATGTGGCACAGCGGTTGCTAACTGGGGAGTCGCCAGAGTTACGGCGACGCTTGATTGAGGTGCTGTTTAAAGATGGCAAGTTCCAATGGCAGCGACTGGAAAATCTAATTGCGATCGCCCGCTCTAATAACCAAAACTTCGATATTTTGCCAACGGCTCAGTTGGGGTTGCAGTATCTCTTATCTGATGAAGGACGATTTCTTCAGCGTCAGGTGATTTTGGCATTGGTAGAGGACGATCGCTTGCATACCGAAGAGGTTCAACGGCTCTGGAACCTGATCAAAGATGATTTGCAACCTTCTCGTCTGGTTCATGCTGCTTTAGGAGCGTTAGCAGATTTTTCAGCCGAAGGAGCCGCAGCTTTGTTGCCCTCTGTGGCGATGTTACCGCTGTTTCAGGGCTATAAGTTCCAACCCTCTAAAAGCAACTAGCGATCGCGTTTAAGCCCAAATCGTAGACAATATTGAGATGTGTAACGTTAGTTAGGAATTTTTTGTGCCCTACTATTATCCAGATCCTCCCTATTTTTTAATGATCTTTGGTCTTTTTATTGCAGCTGCTTCTGGTGCCGCCTTTGACGCCACTCTAAAGCAAGCCGTGCAAGCGTGGGCAAAAAATCGTTCTACGCGCACACTGGCAAACCTAAAAGGACCTCAACTCTTAATTCCCTTTTTAGGGATCTCGCTAGGGATTAGCTTTTTTCTCTCGGCTGGTCTACAAATTTTTGGGTTTCCTGATAACTTGGCCTATGGAGTTGCCTTGCCCCTCACCGTGTTTACATCGCTTCTGGTCTGGTGGCAACTGGGTAAAATCTTGATTCAACTAGAGCGGGGTGGCTCACAGGCACTCGACCTCGACTCATGGGGATAAGCCATCTTTAAAGGTTCAAATTCTTGTAGAGCTTAGCCTTGCAAGAATTTGAACTAGAAGGCTAATACATCACCGGATTATTGGGATCAGCGGCAAACGCTAACCACAACGGAAATTGCAATAGCGATAGATTTATTACCTCTTCAGACTCATCCATGATGATCAGGGGCAATTGTTTTTGTTTGACCAATCGGTCGGCGCGTTGCGCGAGTGGCTCTGGAGCCTCAAACAACACAATCCCTTGGTCAGCTCCAAAGTCAGCCCGTGAGATACCCAGGCAGTCTTGCAATCCCCGTCGCCATTCACCTAACCGTTCAGGTGAGTCTGCCAGGATTAAAGTACGAGCGCGATCGCCATATATATCTCGCAACACAGAAATGATCGCAGACGCAATCAAAATGTTTTGTAATCGTGACCCCATCGATCGCAGAGCACCCCGTCCGCCTTGGGTAAAGAACCAGTTGGAAACTCGCTCGGCATGAACCGGTTCAAAAGTCCGGCGCAGTTGCCAGGGAGGACCGTAGTAATCGGGGGAGTTGCGGTATTGGTCAAGCGATCGCCGAATCCGTTTGGTCTGTTCTTCAAAGCTCTGCTCAGCAAACTTGGGAGCAACAGGAGCAGAGGTAGAACGAGTCGCCTCTTGAGGCTCATTAGCCGCTGTGCGTCGAGGAGGTTCTGCTTTGGGTGCTAGCTGCAATTGCTCTGCGGCAGTTGCCAAATCTTGTAAACTGCCCACCAGATAATCCTTAAACCCCTGCACTCGAATGGCCAGATCTTGCGAGGCTCCGGCAAAGGTAGTCCGCATCTCAGCCCGAACGCGCTCTTGTCGGCGTTCAAGCTGTTCTACCGCAATCTGTAAAGTTTGCTTGCGTTGCTCAAGTTCGCTTAACCCATCTTTGACCAAACGCCCGATCGCCATTTGAGCCTCGGTCACTTGCTGCCGCAACATGGCATTATAAGACGTCTGCAACGTCGCAATTTCTTGTTTGAGCCGTTGTTCTTCCTGGCGTAGCTCTGCTACTCGCTGCTCTAACGTCCTCAACTCAGTTCCAGCAGGTGAGGCAACCGGAGGTTGAGCCAAAAAGGGGGTTCGCAGTGGCTCCCCTTCTGGGGTAGTCGAACCGATAGCACCGGAATAACTGATTGAATTAGGCGTCACCCCCTCACTGGTGTCAGAGGACGCAGCACTATCTAATGGAATTGAGGGTTCAGAATTATTAGATTGCTCTGAGTATTGAGGGTCTTCAGGCATCATGGGCAAAACTCGTGTCAAAAGATTTAGGCGTAACAGCGGGTGGATGCAAAGGACTTATTAAAGGCAAGCAACTATACAGTAGAGCAACTATACAGTAAGGCCACTATACAGAGGGACAGCGTTGCTCTAAACATTGTCTCAAAACTTTGGGATCAAACAGAATTGGTAAAAAGTGGATACTTTTAACCTCTTTGAAATAAAACAAAATGGGGACAGGCGACCAGAAAATTCGCCAGTTTTGCCACTCTTGATACGGGAAACGGCGAATGAGAGTTTCTCCCCTAAAGATGTCTAGAGCCGTTGCTGTAAAAATCAGTCGCAATGTCACTGCTTGAAGCAGAAGAAACACCGCAAAGAGGGCGATCGCACCGCCCACCCAAGGTTGCCACAAAAACACCAAAACCCCAATCAAAACCAGAGCAAGGGGTAAATTGTAGCTAGGGGCAAGTTGTACGCTTTCTGAAACAGGAGCCGGAGTAGAAGTTGTAGTCACGATCGCTAGCCTCTCAGCAAACAGCAGAATGCACTTCCCATTCTATAAGGGATGAGCAATCAGAGGCGACAGGATGGAGTAGATCAGAGCATAATCCTAAAAATTCAACCCAGCTCTACCCGGCCCTTGAAACATCAACCAGGATAAAAAGAAATTAGTAATAAAGATCGCTAAAAGGGCTGTGACTACGGCTGTTGTTGTGGATTGACCCACCCCTTTAGCCCCTCCAGTAGTGGTTAACCCCCAGCTTGTGCCAATAATTGCAATCAATGCCCCAAATACGACTCCTTTAATGCTGCCACTGATGAGATCCCACACACTCAAAAATGTCCGGGCTGAGTCAAGAAACACAGTTTGAGAGATGCCATAGAGTGAGTCAGCAATCAGCACCCCACCTGCCATACCCGTTACAAATGACAGAATCGTGAGAATTGGCAACATAGCACAGCAAGCGAGCAATCTGGGAATAACCAAATAATCAATGGGATCCGTTTTGAGCATTTGGAGGGCATCAATCTGCTCTGTTACTTCCATCGTGCCTAACTCAGCCGCAAATGCCGAACCAACCCGCCCTGTCACAACTACTGCGGTTAATACAGGGGCAAGTTCTCGTGCCAGTGCCAGAGATAGCACCCCACCAACGGCTGTCCCTGCCCCTAAGTTGATAAATTCTCGAGAT
>JANRJA010000216.1:0-7920 GCA_033764315.1 Oculatellaceae cyanobacterium bins.114 | reverse complement strand
CTCCGTGCAGTTCGACGAGTTGTTTGGTGAGGGCAAGTCCTAAGCCTGCCCCTTCATATTCACGCTGATAGGATGAGTCCAGTTGCTGAAATTTTTGAAACAAGAGCGATCGCTGCTGTTCTGGAATGCCAATACCTGTGTCTTTGACTTGAAGGGTTACTGCATCGTGGCTGGCAAAAACGCGCAACATCACCGTTCCACCAGAGGGGGTGAACTTAATAGCGTTGCTGAGTAAGTTGAGCAAAATTTGGCGAACCCGACGCGGATCTGCAGTGATCTGATCCACTTGAGGGGCAATTTGCAAGTCTAGTTCTAGAGCTACAGAGGCGGCGATCGCCTGTTCTTGAAGTGCTTTGAGACACTGCTGCGCTAAATAAGAGAGAGAAAATTCGCTGAGATTGAGAACGGCTTTTCCTGACTCTAGTTGAGACAGTTCCAACAGATCGTTGATCAGTTCCATCAGATGTTCGCCGCTATCGTGAATAATCTGCAAAAACCGTTGCTGGCGTTCTCCAAAGTCTTGATTTGACCAGCGCAACAGGGTTGTAGACATGCCAATAATGTGAGTCAGGGGCGTGCGGAGTTCGTGACTGATGGCGGCTAAAAACTCACTCTTGGCACGATTGGCAGCTTGAGCGGCTAACAAAGTGTCGTGCAGTTCTTGGGTGCGTTCAATCACCCGTTGCTCTAGCGTCTGTTTTTGTTGCTGAATTTCAGCATACAGTTGCGCTTGACTAATGGCGATCGCCAAATGTTCACCAATGCGCTGCAAAAACTTCTGTTCGCTGTCTTTCCACTGGCGGTGAGTGTGACATTGATGGGCAATTAATAAGCCCCACAAATTGCCTCCTATCACAATTGGCGCAACCAGCTTTGATCGCACTTGGGCAATACGCAAAAAATTGAGCAGGCAGGGCACTTGAGCATATTGGGTTTCAACATCGGCGATCGCCAACGTATAGCCCTGACGATATAACTCTCGCTTTGAGGCTTTTTGAAAGAAACACTCATCATTAGTGGTCAGATTGAGCACCGAGGGGATGTGGTCTGAGGCGATCGCTTCATAGGCAATAAAGCCCAGTTGTTGCAAGGAGGTCAGAGGAGATGGAGAAGTGGGCTGAGCAGCGGTGGCAGTCGAGAGATGCAATTGATAAATCAGCAGGCGATCGACTTGCAAAAACTCTCTCACCTGCTCTACAGCTGTCTGCAAGATAAAGGGTAGTTTTAAGCTTTGGCGTACTTGGGTCATCATCTTGTTGAGCAATCGCTCTTGCTCAATTTGCTCTTGCAGGGCTGTAGCGGCTGACTGCCGAAACGCCGGATGAATAGGCACAGCATCTACGCCTGGAGTCATTACAGCCGGAGCCGCTGTCAAAAATTGAATCAGGCGTTGGGTAAACTCACTTTGTCGCTTTGGATCATTAGGACTCAACCTCTCAGGGAGTTGTTGCAAGGCTGGGTGACGCGACGCGATCGGATGGAGTGTGAGTGTTTCTAGAAAAGTGGCGATCGCCTCTGGATCAAAGGTGAGTTGCGATCGATAGTGGGTTGTTTCTCCTTCCCAAAAAGGAGTTGCTTTGCTCCAAGTGCCGACAGGTTGCAACTCTTCTCCCTGCAACAAAGCATTAAAACCGGGTGAAACAACCAGCGTAAAAGGAGTCGAATGTATTAAAGGATCGTCTGCTGGCAGCATCAGGTCTTCACTCTGAATCAACACCCCCATCTCTAACGTTTGTGCCATCACTTGCAAGAGCGATCGCACTTGATTAAACGGGGTAGTCGATAAGATGTCGGTGGCGACAGAGGCTTCTGAACTTAACATTCGATCAGTAAGGGCAGATGAGCAGTCTCAGGACAGTGACTCCCAGTCAGTGGCTCCCAATCAGCGGCTCCCAATCAAACAGTTGCCAGTAAAACGGGTTCCAGTACAATGAGTTGTCTTGAATGAGGTTGTCTTAAATGGGGATCAACCTTAAATATCGTAGCTTGCTCATCCCCCCTCCCCCATCTGTAAACTTCTTTAAAGGTCATCCAAGGAAACTACTATGCATCGGCTTGCCGCTACCCCTGGAGGTTGGAATCCTGACACTGAGGGAGTAGTGTTTATCGAACAACATCAAGCTCCGCTGGTGTTTTTAACCGCTGCTGATACTGATATTCAACTGCTATCAACGGCATTGACTCATTTGCCAACTGATTTTCCAGCTTTGCGCGTCACCAACCTGCTCAATTTGCAGCAGCAGTTAACCATTGATACCTACGCAGAAGACGTGCTGGCCTTTGCCAGAGTCATTGTGTTGCGGGTCTTGGGTGGTCGTGCCTACTGGTCTTATGGCTTAGAAGTAGTGAAACAAGTCGTAGAACAGACCGGAGCCAAGTTGTTGGTCTTACCAGGAGACGATCGCCCCGATCCGGATCTACTCAGCCAGTCCACCGTATCTCTTGCCACGGTCAATCAACTCTGGCGTTATCTCACTGAGAGTGGGCTTGAGAATACAATGCGAGCCTTGGAATTTATGGCAGATCTGGGTCTGGGTACAGCTTATAACCCTCCCCCTGCAACGATTGTGCCACGGGTAGGGGTTTATCCCTGGCGTGGTTCTTCTCAAAGTGCCTCCCTGTTCAGAGGGGATCACCTACAGACCCCAAAAGCTGGGATTCTGTTTTACCGGGCCCATTACCTAGCGGTGAATACAGAACCGATTGATGCGCTGTGTCAGGCGTTAAGTGACCTGCAGATCGAACCTGTCCCGGTATTTGTCTCGTCATTGCGGGATGGTGAGGTGCAGACCGACGTACTGAATTATTTTCAGCCAAAGGATACTTCTGGGATTGATGTCTTGCTCAACACCACCAGTTTTTCTCTTGCGCGGCTCGATAGTGAGTCCCCCCAACTTGACCTATGGCGGCAGTTAAATGTCCCCATTCTGCAAGTGGTTTTGAGCAGCAGCACGGCTGAACAGTGGTCATCTCATAGCCGAGGATTGGCTCCCCGCGATGTGGCGATGAACGTTGCCCTGCCAGAAGTGGATGGGCGAATTATCAGCCGAGCCGTGTCATTTAAGGCGATCGCCTCCCGTGACATGACTTTAGAAACCGATGTGGTGCGTTATGAGTCCGTGGGCGATCGCATTCAGTTTGTGGCTCAATTGGCGGCAAATTGGGCACGATTACGCCAAATTCCAGTTGCTGATCGTCGAGTGGCGTTGATTTTGGCCAACTATCCCACCCGCGATGGTCGCCTAGCGAATGGGGTTGGTCTGGATACACCTGCTAGTTGTGTGGCCATTCTTCAAGCCATGCAACAAACAGGGTATAGCCTCGATCGCCTGCCCCAAGACGGGGATGAGTTAATTCAGTGGCTCACCCGTGGCATCACCAACGATCCCGAAGGGCAGTGGCGACCCACTCAGCAGTCGGTGTCTCTAACAGAATATCAGGCGTATTTTGATACACTCCCCCCCCAGGTGCAGCGGAGTATGGGCGATCGCTGGGGCAAACCAACGGCTGACTTTCCCGTTGCGGGCATTCAACTCGGGAATGTGTTTGTCGGCATTCAACCCGCACGAGGTTACGATCTTGACCCCAGTCTGAACTATCACGCCCCCGATTTAGAACCGACTCACGCCTATCTCGCCTTTTATCACTGGCTGCGCTCTCAATGGGGTGCAGCGGCAGTCGTGCATGTAGGCAAACACGGCAATTTAGAATGGCTTCCTGGCAAAAGCATTGCCCTCTCTGAAGCGTGTTATCCCGAAGTGGCATTGGGTGCGCTGCCCCATCTCTATCCTTTTATTGTCAACGATCCGGGTGAGGGGTCACAGGCAAAACGTCGAGCTCAAGCCGTGATTGTCGATCACCTCACCCCTCCCATGACTCGCGCTGAGTTGTATGGTCCCTTGCAGCAACTCGAAGGCTTAGTCGATGAATACTACGAGGCACAAAGCCTAGACCCGACTCGCTTACCCGCCATTCGCGATCGCATTCTGACAGTGATTCAGCAGACCCAACTCGATCAAGACCTGGACATTCAAAACTCAAAACTCAAAACTCAAAACTCAAAACTCGATCAAGCTTCTAATTTCGAGTTGTCCATTTTAAATTCCATCGACGGATATTTGTGTGAACTCAAAGAAGCCCAGATTCGCGATGGTTTGCACATCTTTGGACAGTGCCCCCAGGGACGACAATTGCGAGATCTGATCGTGGCGATCGCCCGTCATCCCGGTGGCAATCGACCGGGTTTAACGAGAGCGATCGCGCAAGATTGGGGCTTAGACCTCGACCCTCTGAGAGTGAATCCGACCGACCCTGTGAAAGCTACGGTGGGCGATCGCTTTTGTCATACTGCCGCCGATGTCATTGAACAGTTGGAAATCGAAGCGGCCCGCCTCGTCGAAGCTCTCCTCTCTGATCCTACTTCGATTGCCTCACATCCCCCTACAAACGACACAGACGCAATAGATACAGACGCAATAGATACAGCGATAGATACAGACGCGATTTATCGCGTCTCTGCGTCATTCACCTGGATGCGCGATCGCCTCTTACCTGCGCTACAACAAACCCCTCAAGAGATTACTAACTTGCTACGAGGCTTGAATGGCGAATATGTCCCCAGTGGAGCATCCGGTGCCCCGACCCGTGGTCGTCCAGAGGTGTTGCCGACAGGACGCAATTTCTACTCAGTCGATATTCGCGCCATTCCCACTGAGAGTGCCTGGGATGTCGGGCGCAAAGCCGCTGAAGCCCTGATTGAACGATATACCCAGGAGCAAGGGGAGTATCCCAAAGCGTTAGCCCTCTCGATCTGGGGCACCTCCACCATGCGCACGGGGGGCGATGACCTGGCAGAGGCTTTGGCATTGTTGGGAGTGCGTCCTGTGTGGGATGGAGTGGCGCGACGGGTGATCGATTTTGAGATTTTGCCGCTGTCGGCGTTGGGTCGCCCACGGGTTGACGTAACCTTGCGGATTTCAGGCTTTTTCCGCGATGCCTTTCCTAACCTGATTGATCTGTTTCACCAAGCTGTGCAAGCCGTCGCAGCACTAGAGGAACCCGTTGAGCAAAACCCTCTAGCTGCACAGGTCAAGCAAAATGCTCAACCGGGGGAAGCCACAGAATGGCTACCAGAAGACTGGTCAGAACAAACAGAAGGGCGATCGCTCTATCGCGTCTTTGGCTCTAAACCCGGAGCCTATGGAGCCGGACTGCAAGGATTGATCGAGTCACAAAACTGGACGGATGATCAAGACTTGGCGCGGGCTTACATCAACTGGAGCAGCTATGCCTATACAGGACAAGGAGAGGGCAGGTCAGAGCCAGAGGCGTTTCGCCAATGTTTACAGCAATTGCAAATCGTGTTGCACAACCAAGACAACCGTGAACATGACTTACTTGATTCCGACGACTACTATCAATTTCAGGGAGGGCTGACGGCAGCGGTTCGGGCAGTAACGGGACGCAATCCCCAGACCTATTTTGGCGATCATGCCTTGCCCGAAAACCCCAAAATTCGCTCCCTCCGAGAAGAAATTGCTAAAGTCTATCGATCGCGCGTGATTAACCCCAAATGGATTGCTGGAGTCATGCGTCACGGTTATAAAGGAGCATTTGAGATGGCAGCCACGGTGGATTATCTGTTTGCTTACGACGCAACGGCTCACTGCGTCGAAGACCACATGTATGAAGGTGTGGCTCAGGCTTACATTTTTGATTCAGAAGTGCAGGCGTTTATTCAAGCCAAAAATCCCTGGGCACTGCGGGACATGTCAGAACGCTTGCTAGAGGCACATCAACGCGGTTTATGGAAACAAGCTGATGCAGCCACTCTAGATCGGCTTAGAGCGATCGCGCTGCAAGCAGAAGGCGCAGTTGAAGAGCGATAACTCAGATCTTGCCCCACTGGCAACAATCGCCCACGACTAAAGGGCGGGCTACCCCATCAAGTCCATCTTGAGATGTAGGCGGAGCCAAGCGAGATTGCTACAAGTGTCAGTAAGCACTTACATAATAGATAGTTTCACCAGCAGGGTATGAAACCTCCTAGCCGGAGCATGGCAGATACGCGCGATCGCTTACTCAATGCCGCCATTCAAGTCTTCTCTACGCAAGGCTTTGTAGGCGCAACCACCCGTGAAATTGCGCGGGTTGCAGAGGTCAGCGAAGTGACGCTGTTTCACCATTTTCAAAGCAAAGACCAACTGTTAAAGGCAGGAGTTGAGCACATCACCGCTTTGCGTTTAGAAACCCTCTCCCATTTGGAAGAGTGAACCTATGACCTACAGCGGGATTTGCTGCATTATACTCACCTGCACGATGAGATGTTGGAAACTTATGAAGCTCTCTTTCGGATGTTTATTGGTGAAGCACAGCAGCATCCTCAAGAAGCCCTTCAAGTGATCCAGCGTGGCTAGGGGAGGAACCCCAACGCCTTCAGCAATTGATGTCAGCAGCAGGATAAACGCATCGATAGCACCCAGATTCTGAGATGCAAATCCCCAAATTCTCAAAGAATCCAGGGATTTCACACTTAAGGGGATTTCACACTTAACGAGTGCTGACGGAAGGCATTGCAGGCGCAAGCACCTGATCAATTTGTCGCAACACATCATCGCTTAAGTAGACATCCGATGCCGCGGCATTATCTTCGACTTGTTGAGGACGACTCGCCCCAATAATGGCAGATGCCACTGACTCAGCCCGAAGCACCCACGCCAAAGCCAGTTGCGCCATCGATATATTTAACTGCTGAGCGATCGGTTTGAGAGCTTGTACTGCACTTAAGACGCGATCGCTCAACAGGTCTTGCATAAACCCATTCATCTGATCGTTGTTAGCACGAGAATCTTGTGGAGGGGCTTCTCCTGGCTTATATTTCCCAGTAAGAACCCCTTGAGCTAGAGGCGACCAAACAATTTGGCTGATGCCATTCGCCGCACACAACGGAAATACTTCGGTCTCTGGCTTACGCCACAACATGGAATATTGTGGCTGACTGGAGACAAATTTTTCTACACCTGGCAGTTTCAACGCCGCTTGAATCTGAGCAGGACTCCACTCACTAAAGCCAATATAACGAGCTTTGCCCTGTCTGACCACCTCTGTCAATGCAGTCATTGTCTCTTCTAGAGGAGTGTTTACGTCATAGCGATGGCACTGATAAAGATCGACATAATCAGTTCGGAGCCGTTGTAGTGAGGCGTCTATCTGTTTCCGAATTTGAGCGGCTGATAATCCCTGATCCGTGGATGACATGGGAAAGTAAACCTTAGTCGCCAGAATGTAAGAAGTACGATCTTTCCCGTGTAACACTTCTCCTAAAAACGATTCGGCTGCCCCTCGCCCATAAACATTGGCAGTGTCGATAAAGTTAATTCCAACATCAAACGCTTTGTGAACGCAAGCTTCGGCTTGTTGTCGTTCGACCCCACCACCATAGGTCAACCAAGAACCTAACGCAATTTCAGATACAGTGAGATCGCTACTGCCAAGTTGCCGATACTTCATATATTACATCTCCATTTTTGACTATATTTATCGTCAGTTCGGTTTAAGAGCCTAGCGAATAAATTCGCAGCTACCAGAGCGAAGTTCGCCTTCGCGAACTACAGAAAATCAAGGGTTGAGTGAACCGACGCAGGTCGGTTTTGCTCCTGTAGTTGCGGTTTCAACCGCCAAAATCCTTATCCCGAATTCACGTTATTTATCGTTGGCTAGTAACCTCTGTCTTTTCCCGACTAGCACTACTTGTAATAAACACTCTCATCATCTCGTCTCTCTTCATCCCTTTTATCAATCAAAAGGGGTAATTACTGCCCAAGGATATAGCAATCCTAAATGGGTTGTGAGAGTCGGGCACCACCCCGGTGGGGCTCAAACACACACCAAAATTAACCAAATAGTTATGACAGAGAAAAT
>JANRJA010000114.1:0-12587 GCA_033764315.1 Oculatellaceae cyanobacterium bins.114 | reverse complement strand
AAAGCGGACACCATTGAGAGTCAGTGCCCCCGATCGCACAAAGATAGCCCCCCCTAGCCCTGCGCCGCCGCCGCCCCCGCCGGTGCCTCCTCCTGCATCGCCAGTGCCCCCGTTGCCTGCAAAGCTGCCACCTTCACCACCTCGACCGCCAGCATTGCCAAAAAATCCTGCGCCGCCACCGCCCCCGCCTGCGCCAAATCCCCCATCACCGCCAATACTGCCGCCGCCAATACTACCGCCACCGCCACCACCACCACCCGCAAACCCACCATTTCCGCCGCCCGTACCCTGAACGCCCCCGCCTGCGCCAAACCCGCCGCCGCCCCCGGCCCCCTCTCCCCCAGGAGTGCCCGGATTGCCAGGTACACTGATTCCTCCCAAGCCTCCAAAGTTGCCGCCATTGCCTCCAAAGTTGCCGCCGTTGCCCCCTACACCCCCGCCACCGCCGCCCGCTGTGATGCCAGCCACTGCACTGCCGCCGTTGCCCCCGATGGCTCGGTTATCGGCAAACGTCACGTTGCTAATGGTGACTGCGCCGTTATTGATCAGCAAACCTCCCCCTAGACCCGCTGCACCGCCACCGCCACTGCCACCGAGACTGCTGCCATTGCCCCCGCGAGCACGACCGTTAGCAATCGTTAAATCGGCAAAACTGACGCTTCCACCGTTGACAAAAAAGACTTGAAATTGATTGTTGCCGCTAATGGTCAGGTTATTAGCCCCAGTCCCTGTAAACGCAATATTGCTAGTTACAGTGGGCAGCAACCCAGTCAGGGTAATTGTTTGAGGTGCGGCAAAAGTAAAAGCGATCGCATCATCACCAGCTTGGGTATTGGCAATGAGAATCGCTTCTCGCAGCGTTGTCACGCTATTAGAGCGATCGCCATCATCGAAATCTCCAGCATTATTGACGGTAATAACAGGGTTGACCATGACAGTTGGGTTCCAAGGGAGTTAGGACAGCAGACAGAGAACAAAGAAGTGAATGAGTAAGGGGTGGAAGAGTGAGGAGGGAAGGATATTGAAGATAAAGGATGAAGGATAAAGGATAAGAAAAGATCAAGGATAAAGGATGAAGGATAAGAGAAGGTTTGGATCATTCCCTTTTGCGTCATCTTCGCAGCCCTTTTCGCCGATCGTGGTGTTGAGCGGGTGTTGTTGACCCACACCCAATGGCGATTGACTAATCCTCATGCAAAATCAGTGATCTTACTTATCAAGAAATCACAGAATCAGAGGAACAGTGTACAAATATACGTAAATTTAGAAATTCTGATGGCTTAAGGGTTTTGCAGTTGGATTAGAGCGGTGCCTCGGCGCACGTTAGTTTCACTGCCATAACTGCTAATCGTCAGCGATCGCACATGGTCTAACACTGGCTTTGCAACGACTTCAGTCAGTTTCAAGAGTGGTAGGCGTTGGCTAGCCAGATGGCGCACATGCTGCCAATCCACATACAAGTAGCCATCATTATCAGGGTCAATTGTGGCGATCGCTTGGCCAAATTGAGCGTTATTCAACAAAGAATTTTTAGCCGCATTGAGAGCTTGATCGAGAGCCGCAACAGAGGTTGCAAACACCTCATAGTTGTCAACGGTCGTGTGAACCGCTTGCACCTCAGCTTGCACCGTAGGAGACTTTTGTTTGCGACCGTTGGCGAGGGTAGAGAGCTTTGTCCAGGCGTAAATTGGGCGATCGTTGAGGGTGAGCGGCCCGGTGCTCAGTCCTTGTTGTTGAGCGATCGCATTAAACCGCTCAATCGCACTATCAGTATTGGGCGATCGCTCAGCTACAAACACCCACTCTGATTGGTTCTTGTTAGACGCTGGCAACAAGCCCAGAGCAAACTCTCGATTGACCCAGTTAAACAAATCGGTGGGTTCTGCCTTTAATGGCTGAGCCACAGGAGCCAGCGATCGCTCAATCAGAGCCGATAAGACCCCGTAATCGGCTAACCCCGTTGAGACGTCTTGCCAAAACTGCTGAAGGTTTGAGCCTGAAGCCGATAAAGAACTGGTCGCTGGAATGAACTGTAACGCTTGCCCTGGCTCAGACAAAACGGGCTTTGTGGGTGTTAATTGTTGCCCTGGGGCAGTCAATAAAGCGGTTTCTGCCACCAGTCCTTTGGGGTTTAACTCTAGGGCAACCACTAAACTTTCATACAGATGGGGCAGATTTTCATCGCTGGCATCGGTCAGATTAAATTGGCTGCCGCTCAACCAGGCACCCATGTGGGGCAAGCTGACAAAAACCGTCCCAATTTGGCGATCGGGCAGTTGCTTTAATCCCTGCTGATAAGTGCTGCTGCGGCTCAAACTCAAATCGGGAGCCTGAACATTGTTAATTGCATCACGCAAAACTTTGGGGTCATTGGCAAATAGCACAAAGCGATCGCCCACGACAGCACTGGCTAGATTAAAAGACGCATCCGCAGCGAGTTGGGTGGGGTTGCCATAAATAATCTTGACCCCAGAATATTGCTCAAACATTAAATCAACCCCAGCCACCGCCCGTTTCTGCCAAAACAGTTGCAAAAACTCGCGCGATCGCTGAGGATTGCGCGTTGCGATAGCCAACAAATAACCGGGTTGATTGCCGTTCTCTTCATCTCGATCAACGTCTGGCGTCGTCACCGCTAGCGTGATTTCATCACCCAACCACGGCTGAATATCTTGCTCATAGCGAATGCCTCGTTTGGTTAAGAGGGTTTCTTTTAACTGCTCTAACTCAGCTCTAGCTTGTCGCCGTTCACCAGGGTTGGCGATCGCCACTCGAAAAGCAGCCAACCGATCAGGATTGACCAACAGAGAAACCATCGCTGGAGCTTGCTTCGATACAAAAATGGCCGCCGCAGGACTGGCTTGACCTCCGCCCTTTAACAAACTCAACGGGTTTTGAGCTGTCAGCCAGTAGAACCCTACAACACTGATTGACAGCAACACCACCACTATCGCAACCAAACCATAGAAAAAAGAGCGCAGCTTCATTCGTGAAATCTACACGCGGAGATGGGTAGAGAGTCAAAGACGCCAAAACTTAGTTTAGTACTGCAAGGGACACTAGACGCGCATCTAGGCAAATATTGAAACGATTCACAAATTTTGGGGCTTAGTGCAGCAACTCAACAAATTGGGTAAGCTACGGACAGGTCCTTGGATAGGATCGTTCCTGGAGCGTGAGATTTATTCAATCGTCCTATGCAAACCTCTCTGACTTCTCCGGTTGTCTTGTCAGCATGGAAGCGGTTACGAAACAACGAAATCACCTGTGAGCAGGCTCTTAAGCTGCTTGTAAATGAACAGGGATTGGTCAATCTCTATTTGATTGATCGAGAAGTCAGTTATCGATTTTTGCGCGAGTTTCCAGACCCTAGCCTCTTGCCTCCGGTCGTACCGCTGTTGTTATGGCGCAATTGCTATTACCTGGGTAGCCCAGTGTCGTTGCCACCCGAACAAGTTCGCGAATTGGGCGATCGCACCTTTACTGACATCAAGATTGTTCCCATTGCCGATCGCAGCTATCGAGCCTGGTATCACACCTATAATCTGGATGAAAACCGCATTAGTTCCAACCCGCTTGTCAACCCCTTGACTGGAGAGGTCGAGGCAGAAAACATTGCCGAGGTGACAGAGCTTTATCTCTCTAAAGCCGCCGACCAGATCAGCAAAATCAAGACCATTATTTCAGGAGCACTGCGAAATCGGGCGAGTGATATTCACCTGGAGCCTACGACTGAGGGCTTGCGCGTGCGTTATCGCATTGATGGCATCTTGCGAGATATCACAACCTTGCCTCCCGAAATTAGCCGTCGCTGTATTGTGGCTCTCAAGGTCATGTCTGACATGGACATCGCTGAGAGCCGTCGTCCTCAAGATGCCCGCATTGGGGAACGCTATACCGCTGGACATGAGGGTGATTTAGGGCTAGATATGCGAGTCAGCACGTTGCCCTGTGTGGGGGGTGAAAAAGCGGTGATTCGCTTGCTACCCCGTGAAAACCCCTTTACCTGTATGGATGAACTGGGTTTTACCCCCAAAGCACTAGCCACTTATAAACATTGGTTACAACAGCCCCAGGGGATGGTGATTTTTACGGGACCAACCGGGTCTGGAAAAACCAGTACGCTCTATACAAGCTTGCAGACGATCGCCACCGAATATGTCAACGTTGTCACCGTTGAAGACCCGGTGGAATACATTCTGCCCCGCATTACCCAAACCCAGGTACACGAACCCGCTGGAATGACCTTTGCGGCTGGACTGCGAGCGATTTTGCGGCAAGACCCTGACATCATCATGTTGGGTGAGATTCGGGATGCTGAAACGGCTGAAACGGCCATTCGGGCTGCCCTGACGGGGCACCTGGTGCTGACAACTCTACACACAAATGATGCGGTGAGTGCCATTCCTCGGCTCAAAGATATTGGGCCTGATCCGGGTTTAATTAGCGATGCACTATTAGGTATTGTTGCCCAACGACTTGTTCGCAGGGTCTGTACGCACTGTGCTGAACCCTATACCCCCACTGACAAAGACTTAAAGATCTTGCAATTGCATCCAAAACACGCCAGCCCTGATACCTGGCGACGAGGACGAGGGTGTTCTAAGTGTTTTAGCTCTGGCTACTTTGGTCGAGAAGCGATTATCGAACTGTTGAACGTAGACGATCGCGTCCGGCAGTTGATCTATGAGGGCACAATGACCCAATTGCACCGCCACTTGCAAGAGATCAAGTTTGAGTCATTTCGCATTGCTGCGATCGCCAAAGTCACCAGTGGCATCACCACGGTCGAAGAAGTGCTGCGGGTGCTCCCTCACAGTGCTTTACATCGGCGATCGCACCGTCTCCCTGTCGAAGAGGGCAAAGTGGTGACGGCTGAACTGATCGGGTAATAGGCTCATCGCGAGTTAATAGTGCTGATCAATGGTGCTAAGTCCTGAGTGAACTCCTACCCTCCCAACTGTTTGCGCAGCAGCAACTGTCTGGGTTGACCTAAAAACCAGGTGCCCAGTCCAGACTCTTCACGGTGCACTTGATATCCGGCTTTGAGATAGAGTTGCCGAGCGGGTTGGTTATTCTCCAACACATGCAAATATAAATCTTTGTACCCCCATTTCAGCGCGATCCCTTCGCAGGCTTTTAAGAGTTGCAATGCCACTCCTTGCCGTCGATAGTCTGTGCCGACTGCCAGATTAGAGAGATAAAGATATTGCTGGCTGCGAACCTGCCAGGGTGATTGAGCCCGCAAACCAATTTCGACGGTGCCTGCCAACGCTTCGGTGATAGCCGCAACGGCTGGATTGTTTATCTTCACCAATGACTCTGTGAGGGGCGATCGCTTGACCGCAACAATGCAGGCATAGTGAGGGGCCTGAGTCCGCAGACGAGTTCGTAAATCTTCATAGATGCCAAGGCGCAGCAACGGATACATCAAGCCCAGGACCCCATCTTTAGTGTGAAAACTGTGGGTTAAAACTTCGGCTAAGGTTCCGAGATCTTGTTGGCGTGCTCCCCGAATCAAAAACGGAGAATTTTCACAGACGCTATTCACAGCCTCTCCAATAAAAATGCATAAGTCTCAATAACTTTCTAACGCAAGGGCAGAAACCCGATTACCTGGAGGAATGACCTCTATTCTAGTCCTGAGAGTCTGAACCTACTGATGTATTTCTAAGGTATAGCAATCCCAAATGGGCGATAAGAAGCACACCCCGTCGGGATGAGCTCCTTATAACTCCTCAATCTCACAATGATTTAGGACTGCTATATATTGGGTTAGGGTTGGGTGCAAGATGGCACCCCTGGCGGGGAACAACGCCCCACACTCCCTTTCAAGCGAGGGTTATGAGTTGTGTGGCTACTCCTATCAAGGGGGAATTCGATATACCACTGTGATGCCTTGATATAAAGCTTTATATCGTCCAGTTCTATCGTCAATGTGAAACCTCTACCCTAGTAAGGTATGGTCTACGGAGCTTGAGGTTAAACTTTGGTTTCTGCTGAGTAAAATAAGCTTCAGGGCTAGATCAAGCTGGTTTAAGAGGGCAATCTTACAAAACTACAAAATTATTAGTTTCGACATCTTTGAGTTGATTGATCTATATTGACTAATACCTACTTGGTTTATGTCCTCGTCTTGGCTCTCTATACTTCAGACCAACTCTATACTTCAAACTGGTTTGCCAGTCTGCATAGCGGTAAACCTACGTAATGTCTTCAAATTGAGTAATCATGCTTATTTCAGAAACTGTTAATTAGAAATAGCGTCTCTAGAATCTAAGTTTGGCAATTTTTATCACATATTCTGTTGCCAGAACTAATGCACAATGCAACAAAG
Source organism: Oculatellaceae cyanobacterium bins.114 (assembly GCA_033764315.1). Taxonomy (GTDB): domain Bacteria; phylum Cyanobacteriota; class Cyanobacteriia; order Elainellales; family Elainellaceae; genus FACHB-1407. The sequence continues at coordinate 6,250 of JANRJA010000114.1, read as the reverse complement.
GTGAATCTTACACCTATTATGGAAAGTGAAAGGCATCCAGACAGTGCACTACTCTATAGCAACTATCGATTAAATAGAGAGATTACTGGTTAACGCTCAAGCTTGAATTCGAGTCATTCTTAAATTGGGGTGCATTGCGGGTAGACTCTCATTCTGTTTTAGATTGGTAGATTGTCTCAAATTAGAGATAAAACAGAGGTCAGACAGGGTGTTCAATCAGAACGAGTCAAATGGGTTCCATACTTTGTAGTCAAGTCCAGGCTCAACCGCACAATCGTGTTTCATCAAGCTGCCCCCGCATCAGGAGAGCGGTGCATGACATCCCTGAGTGATATGAAGCCTAAAATTCTGGTTGTCGATGACGAGCCAGACAATTTAGATCTGCTCTATCGCACATTTCACCGTGAGTTTAAGGTGTTGCGGGCAGAGAGTGGTCCTGTTGCCTTAGATATCCTCGCCAAAGAGGGTGAAGTTGCTGTGATCATTTCTGATCAACGCATGCCTTCTATGAGCGGGACGGAGTTTTTAAGTCTGACCGCGACCCAATATCCAGACATCATTCGGATTATTCTGACTGGCTATACCGATGTGGGTGACTTGGTCGAAGCCATTAACTCCGGTAAGGTTTTCAAATATGTCACAAAACCGTGGGATGACGAAGAGTTAAAAGCTGTTGTGCGGCAAGCGGTTGACACCCACAACGTGTTGAAAGCACGCACCCAAGAGCTGCGTCGCACGTTGCGTCAAGAATCGTTGCTGAATGCGGTTACTAACACGATTCGAGGGGCACTGAGTTATCGACAGATCTTGCAAACCATCGTGGAAACGGTGGGGCATATGTTTGAGGTCGATTGTTGCTTGTTGCGGCCTTTGCAAGATAACCGGATGAGCGATGAGTTGTTTGTTTATACCTCTCGCACCGTCAAAGAGCACTACCCCGATGAGGAGTCTACTGAAAAACGCTGGAATTTGAGCCGGTTGGCGCACACGATCTGGGAGACCCGCGATGTGCAAGTCATTCCTGATGTAGACACCGATGCATTTAACCAGGGCGACAGTCTAGAGGTGCAACTGCGGCGACAAGCCTATCAAGAAGCAAAGATTTGCTCTAGTCTCGTTGTGCCGCTGATCTGTCAACAGGAGTTGATGGCGGTGTTAGTGATGCACCAATGCTATCAGCCCCGGATTTGGCAAGACGATGAAGTGCAGTTGGTGGTGATGGTGGCAGATCAGGCTGCCCTGGCCCTGTCTCAGGCGCGTGCTTATGAGCAAGTCAGAGCACTGGCGAAACGAGAGGCTCTAGTTAACACAATTACAACGGCAATTCGGTCTAGCCTTGATCCCCAGGATATTTTTGCAGCCATCACCCAAAAGCTAGGTCAGGCGTTACATGCTGATGGCTGTGCTTTGTCGTTGTGGACGGAAGGGGATGAGTTTGTTCAATGTGTTGGGTTGCATGATGCCTCTCAGGGTGAAGATGAGATGCATTTGCCTAGCAACACCAGTAATGGTAATTCGCCGACCTGGGATGATCTGTCGGGTGTAGGACGAAACAGTGATGAGAACACTGCACAGCGACAGCAGTTGCCGCAGTCACTGGTGCCGATTGAAGGCAACCCTGTCTTAAAGCAATTGATGATGACTCAAATCCCTGTGGTGATTGATGATTTGAGCCATCATCCTGAGATGAATGTGCCTGATTTGCCGTTGCGATCGCCCGCCCGTGCATTATTGGTGGTGCCGTTGCTGTCTGATGGCAAAATTATTGGTAGCATTTCTCTGCGTCAAATTCATCAGTCTCGTCAGTGGCAGGCTGAAGAGATTGAACTGGCCCAAGCGGTGGCAGCCCAAGCGGCGATCGCGGTGCAACAATCGCGGCTTTATCAGAAGACCCGCCAGCAAGCCGAGCAGTTGATGAAGCTGGATCAACAAAAAACTGAATTCTTCCAGAATGTCTCTCACGAGTTTCGCACCCCGTTGACGCTGACGATTGGGCCGTTAGAGTCTGCTGTGGCACAGAAACAGGGGTTAAATTACGAACAATCGGTAGTTGCCCTGAGAAATTCGCGTCGTCTATTGCGATTGGTCAACCAACTGCTTGATTTGCAGCGGCTTGACGCAAAACGGATGCAGCCCAGTTTCCGCCCCTGTAACTTAATGGATTTTGTGATTCAGGTGGTGGATTCATTTCGAGCCTACTGCGATCGCAAACAGCTCAATTTGATCACCCGGTTAGAAGACTGTCCGCCGGTTTATCTAGACCTGGAGAAATTTGATAAAGTCCTTTATAACCTGCTGTCGAATGCGATGAAATTTACCCAGGCAGGCGGAACGATTACGGTGCTGTTGCAGCCTGCTGGTGATCACTGTGTGCTCAAGGTGCAAGACACAGGCATTGGCATTCGTTCTGATCAAATTCTTCAGATCTTTGACCGCTTTCAACAGGCCGATGGCTCTACGAACCGGAGCCATGAAGGGACGGGACTGGGCTTGGCACTTGTAAAAGAACTGGTCGAGTTACATGGTGGCACCGTCAATGTTGACTCGACCTATGGTGAAGGCACGACCTTTACGGTGTGGTTGCAGGTGGGCATGGGGCATCTGCCGCCCAATCAGGTGATTGAGATTCCTACTGAGCTAGAAGGGGGTCGAGCACCAGTTGAGTTGGCTGATGCAGAGGTTGAGGCTCAACAAGACTTTGAGCTACCTATTTATGACACTCCATTACCTGAAGAGCAAGAACAATTGCTAACTCATGGGGTTCCTGATTCCATTGCAACGCTGATGCAAGCTCAGGATCAGCCGCAATATCAAATTTTATTTGTCGATGACAATCCTGACTTGCGGAGCTATGTTTCTAGAATTCTTCAGGGAGCCGGATATCATGTTTGGACGGCTCGAAATGGGGCAGAGGGCTTTCAAGTGGCTCAGGCTCGTCACCCCAATCTCATCATTACCGATTTGATGATGCCTCTGGTGTCTGGTGCAGAAATGCTGCAAATGATTCAGCAAGATGAATTATTAAGCGGCACACCTGTAATTTTGTTGACTGCCAAGGCGGATGAGGAGACTCGCATTTGGTTGAGAGAGCAGGGAACGCATGCCTATTTGTCAAAACCCTTTAGCGATCGCGAATTGTTGGCGGAAGTGCGAAACCTGTTGGCTCTCAAAGAAAGTGAACGTCGTGTTGCCCAACTGAATCAATATCTCACCGAGTCGGTATTACGTCGCTTTTTGCCGCCGCAGTTAGTCGCAAAAGCCGCTCAGGGAATGCTACCACTCGATCTGCGCCCTGAGCCCCATATGGTGACGATTTTGTTTAGTGACATCATCGGATTCACTCAATTGTCGAATACGCTGCGATCGCGCCGAGTTGCTGAGTTACTCAACGAATATCTGACTGAGATGACCCATGCCATTTTTGAGTATGGGGGCACGGTTGATAAGTTTATGGGCGATGCAATCCTGGCGATTTTTGGAGCACCTGAGCAAATCAGCCCCAATGAGCAGGTTCGCAGGGCGATCGCCGCTGCTCGTAAAATGTATCGTTCGCTTGACAAACTCAACGACCGATGGATTTCTCAAGGCATTATTCAAGAAACCAATAAAGTGCAATTCCGCTGTGGCATTCACCAGGGAACGGCAGTAGTCGGCATGTTTGGGGGAGCAGAGCGGGCAGACTATACGGCGATCGGGCCTAGTGTCAACATTGCCGCTCGGATTCAAGAAGCGGCTGAACCCAATTGCATTCTTGTATCGGCTGCGGTAGCAGACTATCTCGATCAAGACACCATTACAAAGTTTGAGCCGTTGGTGCTTAAAGGGATAGATGAGACGGTTTTGACCTTCTCGATTCACACCGAATAGAGGAATCATCCCTTTGGAAGGTTTCTTTATTCCTCTGACCTTTTGCGCTCTGTGCTCTGCTTGAGTTGCATTAAACGATTCTTGAAATTGGCATGATTGGCGATCTTTGCCTCTACTGTAGAAGGTATACCTTGCAAATCGTTAAATGGATTGGTTTGTGTATAACTTGAGTGACTGACCAAACTCAACCCTGGGGTTTAGTTTGGTTTGACACAATAGCTTATACCTCCGTTGAATTCAGTCAGGTTTTATGAACTTGCTGAAGCCGGAAATAGCTTGGTTACACCCTGCTATATCTATCCTGCATGCCTTGCTCTTTATAGGCGGCTGAGTTTAGATATCAGAGAGGTTTAAGATACACCTTAGCGATCAAAATTTATAGAAGGAACTCAAATGCTTAAGCCCATCCGGGGGATGTTTATCGCTGCACTCATGTTAATTGTGAGTTGTGCATCTAACCCGTCATCTGAAACCCCAGTTTCTAACGCTCCTGCTGAGACAGCACCCACTCCGGCTCCAGAAGCATCAGCCCCAGAAACAGCCACAGCAAATGCGCCTGCGGCTGCTGAAACAGAGGCAGAGGGCGATACAACGGTGGTGCCAGGTGAGCGAGTGGGCCCGATCACCCGTGATACGACGCGGGATGATTTGGTAGAACTGTTTGGCGAAGACAACCTGAAGGATGAAACGATTGACATCGGTGAAGGGGAGTCTGAGATAGGAACGATTGTCTATCCTGACTCTGAGCGATCGCTGACCGTGATCTGGACAGATGACACACGCAACAAACTAGCGGCTGTAATTAACCTCGGCTCTGCCTGGAAAACCCCTGAAGGAATTGGGGTTGGCATGCCATTTGCAGAACTTCAGGAAAAGTTGGGTGAGTTTCAACTCTATGGGTTTGATTGGGACTATGGCGGCACAGTCATGCTAGAAGGAACCCAACTTGCTGCCTATGATGGCTTGCTGGTTTTAAGGCTCCAACCCGCTGATGATGCTTCAGAAAAATCGCCCAGCAACTATCAAGCGGTTGTTGGCGATAAGCTCTTCTCATCGACAGACCCCAATTTTCAAAGTCTTGATATTACAGTCAATGAGATGGCGGTTTCGCTAGATCCAGAGGGATAAAACACTATCAAAATCGAGATTGTTAGATTGCTTTTACTCCGCTGACTGAGGCTCAACGGTCTCAGATGGCTCCGTTGGACACTCTGGCATTAGGGCTTTACGGGTTAAACGAGTTGTGTAAATAGCCGCCCCGATTGCTAAAAGCAGCCCAACAGATTGGATTGCGATTTTTTCGGGTGTGACTCCAGTCTTTAAGATTGAGATCCCAAAAGACCCTAAATAGACATAGAGCGCAATAACAGGCAGCATACCCAACCAGGAGAAAAAGCAATATTGCCAAAAATTGACTCTAGTGCAGCTAAACCCATAGTTGAGGACGTTGGAAGGAACGAGTGGAGATAGGCGAGTCAACAGCAAAATCTTCCAACCCTGTTTGCCCACCGCTTGATCGAGCTGTGCAAAGTTAGGGTGGCTGCTGAGCCACTTCTTAATGCGTTGGCGAGCAATGGTTCGCCCTACCCAAAAGCAGGCGATCGCCCCCAGTGTATCAGCGATAGACACTGCAACAATGCCGTTGAGTAAACCAAAGAGGGTACCTGCAACAAAAATCAGCAGGATATTGGGCAACCCTAAAACAGTAGCAATCAGATAAAGCAGGATAAAGACCGGAATAGCTAAAAGGTCAAGCGGGGCAAGCCAGTTTTTAATAGACAAAAGCAATTGCTCTAGAGGTAGAGTACTGCCTAGTCCTATTAGCAGAGCAACGCTCAACACGAGCAACCAAAATCGTTTGCGACGGAACCAACCCATAGTGTGTTTGTAACCATGCAGTATGAGGTGCTCTTAGAAATGTCCTCACCCAACAGGTCTGTTAGAAAAGAACTGCTATAGCAACCGTCGAGATGTTGGATAGAAGGGCGTCTGGAGGCAAAGCCCCTGCACCCTGCCCTAATACCAATCAAATGTGAGAATGCGCTAAATCTAATTACCCCCTGTAGTCCCCCTTGCCAAGGAGGACGGCGACAGCCGGGGGTTCAATAAGACGCATCTTCACATAAAAGACGGTATAACTAATTCTTCAGTCGCTGTCGTCTAGCTCTCTGTTAAAGGCAGAGATGAGGGTGAGGACAAAGTAGCAAATTGAGAGGGAGCAAAACCTTATAACACAGGTTGTTTTATCCCTCTTTGGTCACTCTAAGCAGATGAAAAGATGAGTTGCAGGTTTAACTCATGTACGAGTGGACAAATAAACGTATTCATCTTGCGGGTTAATTGCTCAAAGCCGACCTGAAGTGAAGCAATCGGGAAAACCTCT
>JANRJA010000113.1:0-43523 GCA_033764315.1 Oculatellaceae cyanobacterium bins.114 | reverse complement strand
AGAGGTTTTCCCGATTGCTTCACTTCAGGTCGGCTTTGAGCAATTAACCCGCAAGATGAATACGTTTATTTGTCCACTCGTACATGAGTTAAACCTGCAACTCATCTTTTCATCTGCTTAGAGTGACCAAAGAGGGATATAAAGGTGGCAGAAAGGATCTATTTGGGAAGCTGAGAGTCAGTAAACGCAAGAGGCACTTGTACTTCCATTTACGGGTAAGTTAGCTTGGGGCAGAAATAGTTGCTGAGGCATAGGATTCTATGAATATTGATGCCAATAGCGATTGCACGTTAGCAACCGTAGTGTGGGCATCTTGCCTACGAGCGAGACGCTCACACTACGTCTTCCATCAAATTACTTGCTAGCAGTAGCAAAAACTATACTGTAATAATATGGCAACTTAGCTAGGTGACAATGAGGTACTATGCTCGCCCTGAGTTACCCACACATTGAGAAGTCAGACGATCAACCTGCACGGTTACAGCGATTGCCGCGTATTCGAGTTGCACAGATTGTTATGGATTATCTTGCCTATGGTTGGTCTGTAGAGGAGATATGCCGACAGCATCTCTACCTCAAACCAGCCGAAGCTCATGCGGCAATGGGCTACTATTTTGATCATCAGGAAGAAATTGATCGGGAAATCTCCCAGGAATGGGAGCAAGTACAAGCAGGTATAACACAAGCAGCGAAGTCCCCTTTTTACACGCGGATGAAAGCTAGAGGACTGCTGTGAGTGGCTATTGCTTTGTATATGGATGTCCACATTCCCCAAGCTATTACTGATCAGTTACGTCGTCGAGGTGTAGACGTATTGACAGCGTTTGATGATGAAGCCCAAGAACTCCCTGACGATCAGCTTTTGTTAAGGGTGACTCAACTGAATCGAGTTCTTTTTACCTAAGACATTCGATTTCGTGTTTTAGCTGAAACTTGGCAATTAGAAGAAAAACAGTTTGCTGGGCTAATTTTTGGTCATCAACTTGGAGGCACAATTGGTCAATTTGTCAGAGATTTAGAACTGATTGCTAAAGCTTCAGAACCCGATGAATGGATGAATACAGTTGAGTATATCCCCTTCAAGTGAAGGGTAACTGAGATCTGCCCCAGTGCGATCGCCCATAGGTTAGTTTTCCTGCGTCAACCTAACAACTCTCTGGCACTTTACTTCAGCCGCTTGGGCGATCGCAACGGTGGCAAAGTGCGGGCGATCGCTCTTTGTTAGCGGAGCGGCTCTATCTACATCTGCCAGATCATCGTCCCAGCATTGTTGAGGCTCTCGAAGAACGGGATCTTGATTTCAGCATCTCGCACCATCGGTTTCTGTGGCAGCAGATTTTAGAGCTAGAGGAGGGCAATTCTTCTCAACCGATCCCTGACTCTAGACCCGATACTAATCTCCTGATCCAGCAATTACAAGATCGGTGAACCAAAACCACTGACTATTACCCAAAGATTCAGGCGTTGTCTCAACTGAATGAAAAAACAAAGCGGGATATTGTCCGAGCACCGTTAGTGATTCGAGCGGCGATCGCCAGCATGTAGCGGGGGATGTGTGAAAAGCGGCGTCGCTACTTCATTGAGCGGTGAAAACAAACAGATTGCATCACCGCCCCTGAATTGAGCCAAAGCTATCAGACTCAAATCAACGCCGAGACAAAACGGATCGAAGTCCTCGATCAACAACAGCGACAGGTCAGCTTTGAGGATTTGACCCAAACAGCATGGGTCGGAGATGTGGATCAACCGACTGAGTCAGTTGTATAAAATTCATAATTTCCGCCGATGCGGAAATGACACTGCTCGGTTAAGACTCACACCTATTTAAATTGGCTTCGCTGCACACAATTCCGTGAGGGCATTTCGTGAAACACCCCTACCCCGTTATCTGCCACCTTCAAACATTAAATCGTATAGCAACTGATAGATAGGTTAGGACATCAATGACTGCCGGACTATAAAGAACAACAGATGATTTTTGTTTTAGCCGTTATCTAATACTGCTACATCTGAGTACATGACACCAGTAGAAGTTTTTCAACGATATGCTTCTCTAACTCTGTACATTCTTTCAGTATGAACAGGAAAGAGGATACCTTCAATGTCATTCGCTGTCGCGTTCACTTCATCTCGTACAAGCGAAGTCTCGGCCAATGATTGGTATCGAGCGTCTCGTTCTTCCCTGGTTTCAATGTAAAACGGATTTAATTCTAACGATACATTGGCCTCAAATTGCTGTCGGAATGCCTCGTTAGCTTCTGTTCTGCCTTGTCTGGCTTGTCCTAACAGGGTCAAGTAGGACATATTCATGCAACTGCCATCAGGTAGGATCATGTAGCTATTTCCACAAGCTTCCTGAGCAATTGCATTACTAGGAAGAATGAAGCTGGTGAGACTGATAGCTAACAGTAATCGTTTCATGCAAAAACTCCATCTCGTTTATATCCTATAGAGTTCCCATATTGTTTACAACTGCAACAATTACAACATTACAGTTACTCTGAATTTATGATTTCGAATTGATTTTGGCGCAACTTTGGCTCTGCACTTGTAGTTCCTTAATCTCTCTCAAGCAAGGTGGAGCGCAAAGATTCAACCTCTACACCCTGTCCTGAGCACCGTGACCAATGGCTTAGTCATCCTCAAATGCAGATGGAGAGAAGCCAAAAACTGATTTTGGCACTCTCTTATATGCACCTGTCATACATGCCTGTGCAGGTTCTCTCATCCCTCTAGCCAATCCGTTAAGCACTAAAGTACTTCGCCGCTGGGTGGTAAGCCACGATCGCTGTAGTGGATTGCTCCGGATAGAGTTGTTCACTCTCATCCATGTGCAAGCCTATCTGTTTTGCCTCCAACAGTTCCAACAGGGTGTATTGGTCTTGAATGTTAGGACACGCCGGATAGCCAAAACTATAGCGAGAGCCTTGATAGCGTTGCGCCAAAATGTCGCGCAAGTCAGCCGGGTCTTTGTCACCAAAGCCCAACTCGCGTCGAATGCGGGTGTGAGTCCACTCAGCGAGTGCCTCTGCCATCTGCACGGCTAACCCGTGAAAGTAGAGGTAGTCGGTGTATTGATTGCTCTCAAACAGCGTCTTGGCAAACTCGGTGGCGATCTCTCCTACAGTGACGGCTTGCATCGGGAAGACATCAAACGAGTTGTGAGTTGAGTCTTTGGGCTTGAAGAAGTCAGAAATGCAGTAACGACGCATAGACCGTTGTCGGGGGAAGTGGAAGGTGGCAATCGCCGCATCCAAGTGCCCATCATGCTCATCAGTGGCGATCGCCGGACTGTACAGATAGAGTGAATTTCCCTCTGACAAACAGGGGAAGTAGCCATACACCACCTGCGGATGTAACAGATTTTCGCTAACAACTCGCTGTTTCCACTGCTCCAGAATGGGGTAGACCTTTTCTGCCAGGAAAGCATCGTACTCTTCCCGCGATTGCTCTTTGGGCTTACGGAACTGCCACTGTCCGGCGATCAACGCTTGCAAGTCAAGATAGGCAAAGACCTCTTCGACTGGGATGTCAGCGGGTTGCAACACCTTCGTGCCCCAGAAAGGAGGCTGAGGACGATCGATATCGAGGGCGATCGCCTCTGATCTGCGCGTATCTTCTGACGACTGAGAGCTAACCGATGAAAGCTCAGATTTAGGCTGCGGTTCTATGGGTTGGCTTTCATCCTTTATCCCTAATCCTTTATCCTTCTCTTCTTCATCTAAAAAGCCCTGCAAATCATCCCAATTGCCTGCGGCTTTAGCGGGCATCAGTTTATCCATAAAGTGCAGATCTGAGAAGGCATCTTTGCCATAAATCACTCTGCCCTTGTAAGTGTTCTGGCAGTCTTCATACACAAACTTGGGGGTTAAAGCAGCGCCCCCCAAAATCACAGGAACGCTAATCCCTCGCTCGTTAAAGGTTGCCAGGTTCTCCTTCATAAAGGCAGTGGATTTCACCAGCAAACCACTCATGGCGATGCAGTCTGCCTTGTGCTCCATATAGGCATCAATGATGTTATCAACAGGTTGTTTGATGCCCAGGTTGATAACGCGATAGCCGTTGTTCGTGAGGATAATATCGACCAGGTTTTTGCCAATATCGTGTACATCGCCCTTGACGGTGGCAATGATAAAGGTCCCCTTGGCGTTGTTACCCGATTCCTCTTTTTCCATAAAGGGTTCCAGGTAAGCAACCGCTGCCTTCATCGTCTCCGCTGACTGCAACACAAAGGGAAGTTGCATTTGCCCAGACCCAAACAGTTCGCCCACTACCTTCATGCCGTCGAGCAAAAAGGTGTTGATGATATGCAATGGGGCATAGGTTTCCAGAGCGATCGCCAGAGCATCGTCTAAACCAATCCGTTCACCGTCAATGATGTGGCGTTTCAGACGTTCCTCAATAGGCAGATCTTCCGTAGCCACCCGATTGGCAGCATCCTTACTCGATTTGCCTTCAAACAGCGTAGTCAACTGCGCTAATGGGTCATAGACGCAAATATCGCCTTCAAATTGGCGTTCGTCAAAGATCAGTTTTCGACAGATTTCCTGATGGTCAGGGTCAATTTTTGCCAAAGGAAGAATTTTGGCAGCACTCACGATCGCCCCATCCATTCCTGCTTCCATTGCCAGATGTAAAAACATTGAGTTGAGGACAATTCGCGCCGCTGGGTTGAGTCCAAAGGAGACGTTAGAAACACCCAATAGAATGTGGACTCCAGGCAGGTTTTGCCGGATCATCCGAATCGACTCAATCGTAGCTTTGCCGTTGGCACGATCTTCCTCAATTCCAGTGGAGATGGGCAACGCCAGCGGATCGTAGAAGATTTCGTAAGGGGGAATGCCATATTCCAGCGCATCCCGATAGGCGCGTTGGGCGATCGCAAATTTTCGTTCAGCAGTGCGTGCCATGCCGTCTTCGTCAATGGTACCGACGACAATTCCGGCTCCATAGCGTTTTGCCAGTTCTAGCACCTTAAAGAACCGCTCGTCGCCATCTTCATAGTTAGTGGAGTTGAGCAGGCACTTACCCCCGGCTACTTTTAGCCCTGCCTCCATCTTTTGCCACTCGGTCGAGTCAAGCATCAGTGGCAGCGTCACATTCGTGACGAGGCGAGACACCAACTCGCGCATATCCCGCACACCATCGCGCCCCACATAATCGACGTTGACATCTAAAACGTGTGCACCTTCTTTGACCTGCGATCGCGCCAGAGCCACTAACCCATCCCAATCTTCTGCGTTGAGCAAATCGCGGCATTTTTTAGAACCACTGGCATTCAACCGTTCACCAATGATCAAGAAGGAATTGTCTTGGTCGTAGGGTTGGGCAGAATAGATCGAGGCGGCTGAAGGCACATAGTTAAACGGTTCCCGTGCCTTGCCATTGCCATTCTCAACCGCATCTCTGCCGCGTACCGGACGCTCTTTGGGCTTGAGGGTGGTGGTAATCTCCGTCAACGCTTGAATGTGGTCAGGACGAGTACCACAGCAACCCCCAATCACCTGTACGCCCAGATCTTCGACAAAATGCATCAACGCCATTTTGAGTTCGAGCGGGGTCAGCTTGTAGTGGGCGTGTCCTCCCACATTTTCGGGGATGCCTGCATTGGGAATGCAAGAAATGACAAAGGGCGAGTGCTGTGACAGATAGCGAATGTGGTCTGCCATGCGATCGGGCCCTGTGGCGCAGTTTAACCCCAAGATATCGATGGGATAGGGTTCCAAGATGGCCAACATGGCAGACACATCAGACCCAACCAGCATGGTTCCTTGAATCTCCATTGTCACCGACACCATTAATGGGCGGCGATCGCCTTTTTTCACAAAAACTTCGTCGATCGCGTCGAGAGCCGCTTTAATTTGCAGCACGTCCTGACAGGTTTCCACAATGAACAGATCAACCCCCCCGTCATATAGCCCCTCTGCTTGCTCTGCAAAGGATGCCTTCATCGTGTCGTAGTCGATGTGCCCTAAGGTGGGGAGTTTCGTGGTAGGACCCATCGAACCTGCCACAAAGCGCGGCTTATCGGGGGTGGAATATTCAGCCGCACACCGTTTGGCAATTTCTGCTGCCAATTTATTCAGGGTATGGGCCTGGTCTGCCAGGTCATACTCTGCCAGAACGATCGATGCAGCACCAAACGTGTCGGTTTCGATCACGTCTGCCCCTACTTCCAGGAAGCCACGATGCACTTTCTCAACGGCCTCCGGTTTTGTGACAACCAGATATTCATTGCAGCCTTCATACTCAGCTCCCCCAAAATCGTCAGCCGTCAGGTTTTGGGTTTGCAGAGAGGTGCCCGTCGCACCATCAAACACAATAACGGGGCGATCGGGACTATGGAGACGAGCCAAAAAAGGGTGAGTCATAGGTGCAAACGGAGCAGATGACGTTAAATGAAGTTCTTCTAGATTATCAACCTACTTCCATTCTGCGAAATATCTTGTGTGATTGCGAGGTGGGGAATGGGGGATTGATACCTCGTTCCTCAGGCTCTGACTGGGAATGCCAGTTTAGAGGCTCTGCCTCCTTGAAGATCAAGCATAAGAGCTACTGTTCAGCATTGCCAACGCCTCACCATGAGCCATAACTGCTTTTGATGAAGCTTTTACGAAATCTAACGGAGAAGTGATGATTCTATGAAAGGTAGAACAACAGTGAATTTACTGCAGTCAATCTGAGTAGGATGTAGTTATCCTCTGGTGAGATTGATTCTGCTTTGACTGAGATTGTTGTACTCGCTGGACTGGTGGAGAAGAAAATGATGAAGCTAAATTTGGACTTAAGGGTTGACACGATTTTGACAGCGATCGCCCTGACCGCTACATTAAGCCTAATCACCGTGTTTGAGAATTCATCCTTCCTAAACAGTAGCCGTTCCACCACTACTCAGTCGGTAGAGGGTCTCAGCATTGCCAGCCAAGATCGCAGTGGCGACCTCTTCCACTTCTGAGGGGGTCAAGTCTCCATCGTGAATGGTTTGCTCTAAAACCTGTGCCAGTGCCTCACGTCCCCACTTTGCACCTAAGTAGTAGAGTTCTGGGATCAGGTGAGCATCGGAGGAATACATCAATTTGCTGGTGGGGCTGAGTTCGAGCATCATGGCGATCGCCTGTCGCATGCCTGCCACACTTAAAAACGGCACTGCCAAACCACAGTCGAGATAGACCTGGGGATAAACGGCTGTCAGATATCCGGCTTCACGGGTAAAGGGATACGCAGCATGCAGGAGCACGATCGGCGCAGTTTGATAGCGAGAGTTTTCTAGCAGCGGACGCAGATGTAGCGGGTTTGCCAGACGCAAATCCAGATCGGGGTCGCCAAAGCCTGTGTGAAATTGAACGGGCAGTTGATATTGAGCGGCGATCGCCAGTGCCTCGTGCAGCAAAAAGTCAATCAGTGGTTTGTCTGCCAACCGAATTCGTTGTCCTGGAAACGCTTGCTGAATGGCATAAAACGAGTCGGCGGCAATGTCATAGGGAATGGTTTGAATGTCTAATCCGGTGCGGTAGGCGGCGACGCTTTTGAAGCCGATCACTCCTTTGGGGGGTGGGTCTAGCTCACTGCGAAACCATTCCAAAAAGATCTCAAACCGATTCACCTGGGGAATCATCTGCTCGGCTAACCACTCCAACCGCAGCAGGCGATGGGTCGTCACAAAGGGTTGATGCCACTCGACTGGCAAAATTGTGTCGGGCAGAAAGCCATCATCCACCACAATGGATTTTAGATTGGCCGCACCAAAACACAGGCGAGTGAGTTCCTCTAAACCTAACTCAGTGCGTCGTTCCAAAATTGCCGCTTCAGTGGGGTCACAGTTCAGCAACGCCGCAATGTCTCGCAGGCTGCGACGATAACACAGCGTATTTCTGGCATGATGATTCACAATTCCAGGGGCATATCCCTCGGTGAAAGCAGCGGTGTAAGGCGTATTCGCCATCACTTCTGGTCGTACCAGATTGTGGGCATGTTGATCGATTGCGCTGATGTGAGATAAGTCCATAGGGTTTATTTCTAAGTGGAGGGTAGGGGGATGAAGAGACACGATTAATTGCGTTTCTTCATCCCTCAATATCGCTCTAACAACAACCTGACTTCATCCTCCAGTTCCATTTCCTTGAGGGCTTGCCACTCAGCTCGACGCACAGCAAGGAAGGCTTGGGCTAATTTTGTTCCCAAAGCATTTAACAGCATTTCGTTTTGACTCAGGTGGGCGATCGCCTCTCCCAAGTTTGTTGGCAAGCGGCTGATTCCCTGGCTTAATCGTTCATCTTCGGGAATGTAACCCGGATCAACAGTCACAGGTTGCCCTGGCTCTAACCCCCGACGAATCCCATCTAAGCCAGCGGCGATCGCCCCTCCTAACGCCAGATAGGGATTTGCTGACGCATCCACGGTCTTGAGTTCAATGTGAGTGGGGGCACCGACCGGGTTGCTGGGAACACGAACGGCGGCTTCGCGGTTATCTAGCCCCCAACAGCGAAAGGCACCGCTCCAACAATGGGGTTGCAGGCGGCGATAGGAGTTGACGCTGGGGGTGGTGATTGCCATTAAAGCGGGTAAGTGCTCTAGAATTCCAGCAATAAAGGCGATCGCAGGTTGCGAGAGTCCACTAGGGCTGTGGGGATCGGAGGAAATGTTTTGTCCGTTTTGCCACAGGCTGAGATGCAAATGACACCCACTACCAGCGTGGTTCGCAAAGATTTTGGGCAAAAAAGAGGCTCTTAGGCCATGCCGCAACGCCACTCCTCGCACCGTTTCTCGAAAGGCGATTTGCCAATCTGCGGCTTGCAGGGCATGGGTATAGCGAATGGAAAGCTCATGTTGTCCGGGTCCCGATTCTGGGTAATAGCGTTCGACAGGAATGCCCTGAGACAACAGAGCTTCTGCAATATCATCAATGACGGGCTGGTTTAAGTCCATGCCTAATGTGGAGGCAAAGACAGTTTGATCAACCGGGGTGATTGCATCAGGGTGCGTGGGCAATGCGAGGCCGTTTTCCCTGTGGGGCGATCGCAACAGATAAAACTCGTGCTCAAAGGCTGCCTTGATCTGCAAACCCATCTCTGCGGCTTGGGCGATCATGCGCTTGAGGAACGATCGCGGACACAATGCCCACGGTTGCCCCTGATGCACAATATCTCCCATGACTCGCGCATGACCCACGGCATAGGGCAACGCAGTGAGCGTAGACCAGTCGGGAGTGAGCCAGACTTCGCCCACAGGACCCAACCCACTCTCAGCCGCGACCGCATCATACATCACGGGAATAGCTTGTTGCGCCATTGAGATGCCAATGCCGTGATCTTGATGTTCACTAAGAAACCCGACGTGAAATGCCTTGCCCCGAATCACATTGGCGTTGTCACACCAGAGAATGCGAACAAACCGAGTGCCTTGAGATTGCAGAATTTGAGAGAGGTTGCTCTCCATAGATGCCCGTTAAAAGTGGATGCTACAGCATGGGCGATCGAGAACTAGATTCAGCCAAGCTTGAATAGCTCCCGTATTTAGCTTGTCGCTCAACTTACCAGAGGTTGGAGAGGGGATGCCGTTTTCCGTTATGAAAGTTTAATCAAGGAGGAGGGTGGGTGAGAAAGTGTTGAGCCAAGCAGTACTGGCAGAAGTTGTAAATACAAATAAATTGGTATCAGATTGGAGATCTACCTTAAACAACTCAACTCAACACTCAAAACTCAAAACTCAACTTTCAAAATTCAACTCACCCTCACCCCCTCACGCTACTTTCACATTCATGTCCTGCAAAATGCTGGCAGCAGCAGTTTCAGCCGTTTCGCATGCACCATTCATATAGCCCTGAGAGCCAAGGGAGCAGTGTTCTCCAGCAAACCAGATATTGCCAACCCGTTCTCCTTCAGACCCTGCCAGGGCTGTCCATTGACCCGGCAAATAGCAGGAGTAAGACCCAAATGCATAAGGTTCAGCAGACCACACCGCTCGGAGCGATCGCCCTCGTTGCACCTGAGTAATGCCAGGGAATAACGCTTCCAGGTTAGTCGCCAAGGCTTGAGCATGTTGTTCAGGTTCACCACTACTGAGTTTGATCCCTTCAGTGCCACCCCGCAAATCTGTCAGCCATCCCCCCACTCCCTCTGTATAACGGGCACTCTCCCAGGTGTTTTGGAAGTCGAGATCGGTGTAGACGCTGATCGTGGAGCTATAGCGGGTGCGCCAGATTCGTTCGCGGTAGGGGGTCACGAGTTTGCTGCTGGTGCCATAGCCTAATTCGGCGATCGCCTGTCGTTTGACCGGAGGCAGATCCACCGCCAGGTCTACGAACCGCAATACACTAAAGGGAAGGGTCAACAAGATTCGTTCATAGGTGCGTTCGACGCTGCTGTTTCCTTGACGCAAGCTAACACGATAGCGGCCATCGGGGGCTGTGCGAATTGATTCTAACGCCAATCCTGTTTCGATCGACCCATTCAATTTCTGGGCCAGGGTGTGCGGAATTTGGTCGTTGCCACCCACCACATGCCAGCGTTCATCACTGACCCCATAGGTATCCCACTTGCCCAGCTCTGTGCCAATTAAAAACAGCATGTTTAAGCAGGATTGGGAATCGGCATCACGCCCATATTCGGTGACATAAGCCACCTTTACCAGTTGGTTAATGACTGGGCTGATGTCAACGGTATCTAAATATTCAGTCAAAGATAGGCGATCAAGCTGAATCGCGTGAGGACTGGGAGATTGGTAAGTAACGTCACGGCTCCCAAGAGTTGTTAAATCTTGGACGATGCGTTGAGCTAGAGGCGCAAATTCTTCAATAATGCGATCGCGACTAATGCGGTTGCCTTGGAAATAGAGAATCTCTGGCTCTAGCCCCACATCGGCGGCTTTGAGGTCGGCTAACGTCAGCCCTAACTCAGAGGCAAGCGATCGCACTGCTGTATGGCGGGTGTCGATAAATTCACCCCCTAATTCCACAATACTATTGGCATTGGGATCAACCTTAAAGCTGCGTAACCGACCTCCGACCGTGTTAGCGGCTTCAACCACATCGACAGGCACTCCTGCCTGATGCAAGCGATAGGCAGCGGTGAGTCCTGCGATTCCGGCACCGACTACCAGCACTTTAGAATCAGGGTTGAGGGTAGCGATCGGCACTCCCAAGCCGGGACGCATCCCCATTAATCCTGCGAAGGCAATCCCTGTTTGTAGCACTCGCCGCCGAGAGACTGCTTGTTTTAAGAGAGGTTCAATGTCAGCAATTGGACGATTAGAACGATGTGCAATTTGAGTCAGTTTAAAAGCGTGACGGAATAAATCAATCAGTGTTGTTCTAGACATAAAAGACTAGTTGAATTCGATTTGGGACAGGCAAATAAAATCTGAACCCAAAAGGTCAGATTACAACTGCTCCCAACGCTACGCTAACTCTTTTTTGTCAGAAACGGAAGTCAGGGGGCGATCGCACAGAGGGACGAAAGACCGAAAAATAAAGGCTTAGAGGGCACAAGATCAATGAGATTACTTGGATTACTACTTGGATTACATTGTGATCCTTGATCGTTTATCCGTCATCCTCTTCTGATTCGAGAGCTAATTTGCCATATAAAACTCAGCCCTTAACAGGGTTACTATTGCTTGCCTGTCTCTGTTTTCTGCTTGAAAAGCTACTGTGTACACAGAGTTTGACTCATCTCAAAACTCTTGCAAATTCCCCCTAAACTCCCCTTTAGAGAAGCTGCCGTGTACACAGAGCTCTCTGCTTCCTTCCAAATGAGGTGCAGGATTGTTGCAAGTGTTTGCAAACCAGGCATTGGGGGAGTCTCCCCCAAACCCCCATTGGGGGACGCCACTGCCTCCCCCAAACCCCCTAGCAGACGGTGTTTCAATTCACCCAAAGACGCGCTTCGCATCGGTTCCAAGTCCGGGCGTTTCGGGTGGGGGCAACGCTCTTGGCAAAGACTCAAAGTCCTCCAAAAGTTAAGGGATTTAGAGTGCTAGGAGAACTTGTATGTATACAGTGACCTTAGAGAAGGAGTACTTTGAGTCCATTTGACCCCTTAGTAAAGGAGGATTAGGGAAAATCAAAACACTCCAGTTCTCAAGCGGAAGGCTTGTATGTAAACGCTTGCTTGATAAAAAAGAAACCCACACGACTTAAAAGGGAAATGTATGGGGAATCGAAACCTTGTTAATCAGCATGCAATGACTCAGCCTTAGACATCAGAAACGGTATGCCACAAATCTTTGAGTAATTGACGTACCTGACGTTCCTTGCGAGCTAAGGCAGTGCCTGCCTGACTCATTTTTGCTTCAACCTCGGCTTGTTTTTCCTGCAACCGATCTTGCTGAGTGTCGGTTTGGTTTTCAGCCCGTTGCACGGCTTCTGCATACCAGGTTTGAGCCTCATTCAGATGTCTTCTGGCCTCGTCATAGCGTTCGCCGTACCGAGCACTGAGATTGGCTTTAACGACTGAGATTTGAGTTTGCAACTGAGCATATCGTTTACGCAACAAAGCTACTTCCTCACTATCACGAATGCTACTCAAGGATGATTTGACTGCTGCTTTAACATTTTCAGACGTACCGTTACTATTTGCTTCAATGTCGTTTAAAGCGTAATCAATATCGTCTTGCAGTTCTTTTTCCTGACTATCAATTTGAGATTGCAAGCGTTGCATTTCGACTTCTGATTTAGCGATCGCCTGTCGTCTGCTTTCACTAATTCCCTCAATTGCACCTTCAATAGAAGCCGTAATTTCTTCTCGTGCTTCGTTGCCCCGATCCTTGAGAGAATCAATCGCCGTTACAACTGCATCTCTTACCAGTGATCGAATTTCAGTAGAACCTTCTCTCAATTCAGAAGCTGCACTCGATACAGCTAACTTCATAATCTCTCGAAGGCGATCGCTCCGCAACTTTCCTTCTTCTTTTGCTTTTTGAATATCAGTAGTAATTTGATCTTTAAATGACTGAGACATATTTATCTCCTCGTTGCAGCACGAGATATATTTGACATAAACACTTATGTACACAGTGACATAGTGCTAATGTCATTGCCCACCCTCTTTGGGAGTAAAAAAATCGGTAGTCCTTACTTGTTTAGGACTACCAAAAAATCTATAAACCCAGTAATCGAAACAGACCAAATACGCCTGTGACAGGCGATAGCAAAGTGCCTAAGGTGTCGCCTACCTGGGTCAGGCTCGATCGCCCAACCACAACTGTGTCGTTTGGTCGCAGAGCAGGGTTATTTTCACTGCTAACGCCTTGAGCAAAATCGACCGAGATGCGTTGTTGAGACACAGTCCCATCAGGGTTGAGCCGAATCAATTGCACGGTGCCTCGACGGGCACGATTGTTAAATCCCCCTGCTGCCAAAACGGCTTGGTTTAGGGGAGTATTAGGGCGCAGTGCGATCGCCCCTGGGCTGGCAACCTCACCCACCACATTAACGGTCATTTCAGTGGCGGCAAAACTGGCTGAGCCAAGAGCCGTGATCTGACTGGGCGTTAGAGCCGTTGCAGTGGGGATAAAAACGGTATCTCCAGGTTGCAGGGGCAAGTCTTGATTCAGATCGCCCGCCTGTAATAGCTGCCAAAAATCAACTTTGATACTTTGGGTAGAGCCGTTAGAACCCGTTCGCCGCACCTCAATATTGCGAATGTCAGCCGTTTGAGTAATGCCGCCCGCCGTTTGGATCGCCTGAGTCACCGTGGGAACTTGGGGGCGATCGCTCCCTTCGCTAGAGGGGTTCAAAATATGAGGCCCCGGACGATTGACTTGCCCCACTACAGCCACCTGAATCGGCTCACTGGGAGCGGTAAAACTCGTATTGGCAAGCTGTCGGGCTTCATCCAGGTTCATCGCGGTGGCCGTGGGGATGACGATGCTATCTCCATCCCGTAGGAGCAGATCCTGGCGCAAGTCACCCTGCTGCAAGAGTTGCCACAGATCGACCGTCAACAGCTCTGAGCCACGATTGGCAGGTCGAGGACGCCGCACTTGAATCTCACGAATATTAGCAGTGCCTGTGACCCCACCCGCCAGTTGCAACGCTTGAGTCAGATTAGGGACACCGGATGTGGGTGAGACGGTGTAAGAACCCGGACGACGCACCTCCCCTGCGATCGCGATCGTAATGGGGCGTGCCTCTAATAAGGTCAGTGTCACCACAGGACGGCGCAAAACGGCGATATAGCGGCTTGAGAGTACCTGAGAGGCTTGTTGCAAGGTGAATCCTTGTACTGAGACGGCTCCAATTCCGGGTAGGCTGAGCGACCCATCTGCCAGCACCCGATATTCACCGCTGTACTCTGGCACATTGTAGATGTCAACCCGCACGCGATCGCCCACTCCCAAGACATAGCCTTCGGTCAACTGCATCGTGGCACCCGCAGGGGGCAAAGCAGACGGTGAGATAGATTGCGCACGACCAGGCAAAATAGGCCCAGAAATGAGCAACGCTGTTACCATTAGTCGAAGTGTAAATCGGTGAACTGCCAATCTCCGCTGATTGAGGCGTGAGTAACGGATCCACTTCACCCGTTTGACGACCATTTTCATGAGAAGGTTTTACCTGATCTTGTTGTCCTATGTGAACGCGCTAAGCCCAACAGTCCTGTCGCTTCTATTTGCAAGCGATCGCACCAATAATCAGGACACTTCACATCAATGTCACTCAAAACCCCCTCAACAACTGAATCTTTATAAAAAAGAGGTAATTCTCAGAAGGAGCAAAAGACGAAACCCCCAAAGCAGAGCATTTGGGGGCAGGAGCGTTTATTGAGGTTCTTACTCTCCTCAAGAATATGAATTTTCTCTCGCTTCAAGATCTATCTGAAGGCAGAGGAAAAGGTGAAGTACGGCTAAACTTAATCAAACCTTGACTTAAAGCCTTAATTACCGAATTAAGTTACGTACTTTCCCTGACTCGGTCTCATCTAAATGGGAGAAGGTCAGCATTGAAAGAAGCTTGTATAGAGTTGATCTAATGCAAATCAGTGAATTTTCCTAAATTAGATGTAAATTAAGCGGATCTGTCCTGCAATTCCAGGAATAGATAGCCGAGTTTTTACGTAAAATTCATAACACTTACTGAAAGATAGGAAAAATCCCAAGTTTCCGTGAAGATGCGGAGATAGTAGTGTCCAATGAACTTAGCTTATGAGTATAAATAAGTTGTTGGATGGTTGAATGTATATCCTCAATCATCCTTAACTGAAACATTACATTTTAATGCTTGGATACTTATGAATTTTTCATTCTAATTCAACACAGATCTGTGCATGGGAAATGATCGAGGTAGGAATTTGAAGATTAATCTGATAAACACTACTGAGAGTTAAGCCCTTCACAATGCACTCGAATGTTGAATTAGCAGAGCAACTACGCAGTTGATTGTTAGCCGCAATTTGAATTTGTCTACTGGGTACTACAGCATTTGCATCTACTCATAGTTTCACAGCAATCATCTTGCTAACTGGAAGTACAACCTGTAGGACAAATTCTTAATTCAAAGTTATTCAGTTAAAGCCTATGGTCGATTGATCTCGCGTTTTTTCCATCGCCATTCCATGTGGCACACTTATTTTCCTCGCGTCTAATCATGTCTCATGAGTGGATGTTGTTAGAGCCTAGTTTGTTAATGTAGTTTCTATCATCCTGACTACAAAGCAGGTCTACAATTCTGCTCTAACGACGAATCAGGCAAATCTTTCAGCTTAAATAGGCGCGGCGTTGAATGATAGGCGAATAACCTGAGCGGTCTTTTGACTCATCACTCAAGTTATTAAAACATTTGCAACGTGAAGCGTTATTGATGCATGCGGTCTGTGTCATCCACAAGGCTGTGGTTTTGCGCGACTAAATCGACTCTTTGCTCACCGACATGCCAGCCCTCAAATTGCCCATACGTCGGCTTAATAGCGTTGTGAGTCATGACGTAGAAGCGATCGCACGACTAGTGCTCACTGTGAAATATTTGTAACTAAGGAGACCTAAACCATGGCAGGTTTTATTCAACGTACCAATGCGGCAAATCCTCTGAACGGTGTAGATGTTGGAAACAATTCTGCTCCAGTTTTAGTTGATATTAATGGAGATGGTGACCAGGATGTCTTTATCGGGGGAGACTCAGGCAGTATCAACTATTACGAAAATACTGGAACTCGAACTGCTCCTACCTTTGTGCAGCGCACTGGAGCTGCCAACTCCTTTAACGGTGTAGACGTTGGAACAAACAGCACGCCGACCTTTGTTGATATCAATGGAGATGGCGATCTGGATGCCTTCATTGGTGAAAACGCAGGTAATATCAACTACTACGAAAATACAGGAAGTGCGGCTACTCCTACATTTGTGCAACGTACAGGTGCAGCCAATCCCTTAAACGTAACTGTGGGCAATGATTCGGCTCCTGTATTTGCTGACATTGATGGTGATGGCGATGCAGATGCATTTATCGCTGAATCGGATGGTACCGTCAACTTTTACCGTAATACTGGAAGCCCGATTTCTCCGACCTTCACGGTTGTAACAGGTGCACAGAATCCGTTCAACGGTGTAGATGTTGGGGCAGCCAGTAACTTAGCGTTTGTAGACTTCGATCGCGACGGGGACTTGGACGCATTCTTAGGTAGAGATGCAGGCACTATCACCTACTACGAAAACACTGGAACCCTCACTGCTCCTACTCTTGTCCAACGGACTGGTGCTGCCAATCCTTTCACTGGCGTAGATGTCGGTGCAAACAGCACATTGAGATTTGGTGACACAGATGGCGACGGTGATCTAGATGCCTACATCGGTGAAGACACAGGGATTATCAACTATTTTGAAAACACCTCTGCCAAGCTCACCGCTGTCTCTTCAACCGCTCTGGATGGTTCCTACAATGCGGGTGATGTCATCGCCATCACAGTTGCTTTTGATCAAATCGTGAACGTCACAGGTGCACCTCGCCTATTATTAGAAACAGGCGTAACGGATCAGTTTGCAACTTATGCTAGCGGCACTGGCACCAACACCTTGACCTTTAACTACACCGTGCAAGCAGGTGACACTAGCCTCGACTTAGATTATGCTTCTGTGGCTGCATTAACCTTAAATGGTGGCACCATTCGCGATGCTAGTGGCGTGAATGTCAACACCACACTACCTGCTCCTGCTGCTACAGGCTCTCTGGGTGCTAACAAAGCACTGGTCATTGATACTCAAAACCCAACCGTTGATATCATTGATGTCACTCCCGACCCTCGCACAACGGCTGTAGACACAATTACCATTCAGTTTAGTGAAGCGGTTAACAATTTTGATGTCACTGATTTGAGTTTGACTCGGGGTGGCAGTGCAGTGTCTCTCACAGGTGCAACCCTAACCAACAGTGGTACAACTTGGACTTTGGGCAACTTAACAGGGTTGACCGGCACAGCTGGCAGCTATCAACTGTCTTTGGCAACCAGCAACATCACTGACGCAGCAGGTAACGCACTGGCTGCGGGTGTCAATGATACCTGGCAAGTGAATGCTACTTCTACAGGTGGTACTGGTGGCACAGGTGGCACGGGTGGCACGGGCGGTACGGGTGGCACGGGCGGCACAGGTGGTACAGGCAACACGGGCATCACCGTTATCATCAACGAAATTGGGGTTGCCTTCTCCTCTATTACCTTTACTCAAGCCTTTGCTGGGGTAAGACGGACTGGCACCAGCCAAGGTGAAGTGTTGCGTGGTGAGCATAAGCAAAACATCCTTCGCGGTGGCGGTGGCGACGATCGCATCTTTGGTGGACGCTTTGTTGCCAGCTTTGGTGATGACTTCCTCTATGGTGACGATGGCAATGACTACCTGTTTGGAGGTGGCGGTAGAGACTTCTTATCGGGTGGCAACGGCAATGATGAATTGCTCGGTGGCCGAGGCTTCGATATTCTGGATGGGGGTGCTGGAAACAACACTATGAGAGGTGGGGCTGGTGGAGACCAGTTTGTTTGCAGCCTTTTGACTGGCAGCAGCAACACCATCACCGACTTCCAGACCAGCATTGATGTGATTGACCTGCGTGCTATCTTTAGTCAGAGCCGATTTGGTGGCACAAGTGTGTCAGCTCGCCTGACCCAGTTTGTCCGCTTACAGCAAGTAGGCAGCAGCACTCAAGTTCGTATTGACGCGGATGGTAGCGGTGCTGGCACCAACTTTGTGACGTTGGCAACGCTGCAAAATGTTACCTCTACTAACTTGACGAGCCGCAACTTTGCGATCGCTTAAGGGTGTGACAGCGTTATAACAAGTCGATAGTCTCGGATAGGGGTGTAATCGAGGGCTGTCTCCTCGGTTACACCTGAGGAGCTAGGTGTGAGAAGCTCAATGAAATCAAAGTCAATTACACCAATCCTCCAAAATACGTTGTTCTGGCAATACTCAACTGTCTGTGTACTTCATCAGAGGTGCACAGATTTATGTTTGGAGCTAATGCAGACGATTAAACACTGCAATAAAAAACCTCCGGGGTAAACCGGAGGTTGTAATCAGGGTGCATCTACCACTCCTATGTACGAGCGATCGCCCCTTAAATCAGGACATTTGCAGAAGAAATTTCTTATGCCTCAATCACTACTCGCAAGTTGCCCCGCTTTTTAGTAACGCGACAAGCCGTTGTGCCGTTAGATCGCTCAAACTCCAAATCGATCAAGGTTTGCCCAATTCGCAAATTGTGCAACGACAACCGATGGAGTGATTCAGGTAAGGCTGGGTCAATAATTCGCAAGTAATTATTAGCCGCATCAGGCACTAGATTAACCATCATTTGCAGGAGTTGAAAAATGGTGCCTGTTGCCCAGGCTTGAGGAGAGCAGGCAACGGGATAATGCACCGGGCCGCTGTCTCCCACCCGTTCATAACCACAGAACAACTCAGGAGGGCGTTGATAGGGTTGTTGCAAGGTCATATCGATGATGCCTTGAGACACCTCCAACGCTTGATCAACCAGTCCTAGCGATCGCAACCCCATCGCAATCAATCCATTGTCATGAGGCCATACCGAGCCGACGTGATAGCCCATTGGGTTATAGGCCGGTGAAAGACTGCTGAGGGTGCGAATGCCCCACCCATTAAACATATCAGGGGCTTGAAGCCGTTCGGCTACACTGCGGGCATGTTCGGGTAACAAGATGCCCAAATGGAGACAGTGCCCCGGATTGGAGGTGATGCTATCTACAGGTTTACCATCTCCGTCAAGTGCCAGTGCACAATAGCCCTGATCAGGTAGCCAAAAGTCTCGGTTAAAGCGCACTTTCAGATCATGGGCTTCTTCTTGCCAGCGATCGGCTAAGTCGAGACGCTTTTTCATGCGGGCGATGTCGCTCAATCGTACCTTGGCCGCATAGACATATCCCTGCACTTCACACAGAGCGATCGCCCCAGTCGCTAAAACCCCATTGCGATCGACAATGCAATCGCCTGAATCCTTCCAACCCTGGTTGACTAAGCCCCGGCTAGAGCGGCGGTTATAGCTGAGATAGCCATTGCCCTCACAGTTGCGATCGATCCATTCCATTGCGGCCAGAGCATGATTCCACAATCGATCGAGGGTTTCGCGATCGTAAGTCCAGGCATAATACTCGGCATATAACATGAGCCACAACGGGGTAGCATCCACGGTGCCGTAATAGGGAGTGTGAGGCACTTCTTGACACCGCGCCATCTCACCCAGGCGAAGTTCATGCAAAATCTTGCCAGGTTCTTCTTCGCGCCAATCGTCAAACGTTTTGCCTTGATAGTGAGCTAACACGGTCAACGTCTCGCGGGCGATCGCCGGATCGATAATCAGGGTTTGAGAAGCAGAGATAATGGAATCTCGCCCAAACAACGTGGAGAACCAAGGCACCCCAGCTGAAAGAACCTTATGTTTCCCAAAGGTTTGTCGCAACAGATAAATATCTTGTTCGGCTCGCTCAAGCACTTGATTAAAGGCTTTGTTGTCAGACCGAATGCGAGTCGCCTGTTCACACCAATTTTTTTCCTCTAGTAGCTCTGCTGCCTTGGCTTGAATCAGAGTAACCGGAGCACTCACCGCCGAGGTCGAGCGGTTATTAGTCATCATGGCTAACCGATAGCCCAACTGCTGGGTTTCGTGGGAGTCGAGCTGCAATTGCCAAATCGCCGTATAGCCTTTGAGATAACTGGGTTGCAGATGATGAAACTGGAGCCGCGACTCCATCAAAGAGCCATCTAGCCCCTGATAGGCCATCACCAACTCTTCGGGTAAGGGGGTTTGCTCAAGCACCCACGAGGGATTGTGTGAACTTCCTTCATCAACGCTGCGATCGCCTTCGATGGCCGTTCCCGACGATTCGGTTTTGATAGAGTTAAGCACTTGAGGAGGGACAGAGCGCAGCAATCGCCCGCGATGTTCACGATTAAACCCACGCACCTCAAATAAATCGATGAAGTCAGCGTCAAAACTGAGACTAAGCTCAAAGGTGATCGGGCTAGTGCTGTAGTTTGTAATGGTTACCTCTTCAAATAACCCCCCATTCAACACTATCTCTCGACGGATGCCGACTACCTCAGCGGGGAGGCGATTTTCAATCGTGGGGTTAGTGCATAACACCGACAACGCAAACCCTTTATCAGCATTGCTACTGAGAAGAGTTGGCGATCGCCCTTCGATTTGTAGCTCTAGACGACTAAGAAAGCGAGTATCTTGGCAAAACAGTCCCAAACTTGTTTTGGTTCCAGTCTCAACCGATCCTGTAATATTACCCAGCGTATCGGTAATCAAAAACAGGTCATCGTCTTTTAGCGTCAAAATTGGCTGTGGTCTTTCACTTACGACACAAGGCCACTCTGGATAGGGTAGCTGATCAGCAAGGACAAAATTTTTACCGTCCAACTCAATAACATCGGGCATGGCTCAGTAAAGGATATTTTCAGCTAAAGGGCAACTACTGTTTTAAACGGTTTATGGGTGAAAGGTTGAGTTTGAACCTTAAATATTCGATGTAGATTTTGGACAATCGTAAAAATAGAGTTGAACTGTAGCAAACAAAATAGGTTCTTAATAAAAATAAACGTGTTGTCATTGTATCTCTTAAAGTCTGCAAGGGTGACTTCAGGAGTGGACAAACGGACAGTCATGTCTAGTCTATGCCCAGTTAATATCTAGACATTAAGTGGCTGCATCGAGTTTTTACACTGTGATTACAGCCACTGTATTACAGCCACTTTAGAACTGCAAAAATGAGGGACTGAGGCGTAAAAATGTCGCTCAGCCCTTAAGAGCAGGTCAGGATTTCTTGAAGAACTCAATCACCGCTCAAAACGAGCGATCGCGTTGACGTCCAGCAACACTATAGACGTGACCGTTCTTAGCAAAGCGGCTCTCAATCAATTGTTGATAGACCGCTTCATATCCATCTACCATGCGGGTCACACTAAAATTGCGCTCGATGTGTTGACGGCACTCTAAGCGGCTGATCTGAGGAATTTGTTTGACCGCTTCAACACATTCATCCACAGAGTTGCACAAAAACCCTGTTTCACCCTGCACAATGACTTCTCGAGTAGATCCCAGTTCCATCGCAATCACAGGGGTTCCAGATGCCATCGACTCGACCATGACCAACCCAAACGGCTCTCGCCAGGTAATGGGGAATAGTGTGGCGATCGCTCCACCCATCAAAGCATTCTTTTGAACGTGGTTAGCTTCCCCTAAAAATTGAATTTGTTCACCGTCAATGAAGGGCTTAATTTGCTCCTCATAATAGTCAACGTCTACGGCATCAATCTTACCTGCCATTTTGAGTTGAAAGCCTGTCCGCTTAGCAATTTCGATGGCTAAGTGTGCTCCTTTCTCCGGTGAAATCCGTCCCAAAAATGCTAAATAAGGCGACTCTTGAGGGGTTTCATGAAATTGGTAACTATCAACATCAATACCGTTGTATACCGTTGCAACGTAATTTAACCCTAATTTGGGTTCGCGTTGTGAATCAGAAATACTGACATAGGGCTGATTGCGAGCATGGAGAAACATCTTTTCATTGTCGGGTGTGAAGATGCCATGCATGGTGTGGACTGTCGGCGTTTTCACCAAACGGGTATAAGGCAACGCAGCGCAACCCATGTGGGAGTGAATAATGTCAAACTCGTCTGCTCGCTCATATACCTCACTTAACTGCAACATCTCATAGATAGCAGGCTCTTTGACAGTGGAGTCAAGGCGTAGCGCACGCGGATAAGCCGATTCTAAGTTAGCAAGCGTAATGGAGTCGCCTGAGGCAAATAGAGTAACATCATGACCGCGCCGAACCAATTCATCGGTTAACAAACTGACAACCAGTTCAGTGCCGCCGTATGCCGGAGGTGGCACACGCTCCCATAGTGGGGAAACTTGGGCAATCCGCATAACAAACCTCCTGGGGAAATTAAAAGAAATGTAAAAATTTTCTATGATTCTACAGAATCTTTTTTAATTCTTCATCTAGCTAAAGAATTAAGCGAATGTGGATAACCGATCTCAATTCCGCCTAAATGTTCACAGCCATTCCTTAACAACGACGCACAAGTGTCTTAGCAGTAGGCAAGCGTTGATTGAGAAGGGGATTCTATCTGGAAAACAGGGGTAGGGTTTACCGAACTAGCATGCAGTAAAGAGAGCCATAATTCGCCTACTAGAGGGGTGATTTTAAACTCATTCTGTAGAAATGCAGCTATTTTTGCCGCCCGATGTCTGCTCACTCTGGTCAAGTTAGGGAAGCGTTGAGAGGCATTCCAATGCCTTATTTTAACCAGGATTCCGGGGATCAAAGCAGATGTTGATCCGTCTCAAATCATACTCTGACCAAGAATTTTGAATGGATTTTGCCCCGTGTGCTGATTAGAACTTAGAGAACCCCCTGAATACTCAACGCTGAGTGCTCAGTGCGGAGTCAAACGGAATGTATGAATAGAAACGAGAGATTGATTTTTGGACAGAGCGATCGCTCCAACTATTGAGAGTTTTGTGAACCGGAAGATTGTCAAAAAGAGTGATGAAACGACTCTATCTCACAGTCTCATCTCACAGTCTTAATAGCATGGCTCTACTTAGACTCAAGCAATACTTGTTGTGTCAAATGTTGTGTTATGTCGATTTAGTTTTTGATGGTGACAGAGATCTGGGTAGAAGCGTTTTGCGAAACGCCCTGACGAAATCATGTGCAGCGAAGCCAATTCAAATGGGTGTTAGATATAGGTCAGATGTTGTATCGAAAGTTGAGCCAAACGTGTTTTTCATCACATCTCAACTCTTGATGCATGAGAGCTTGATATAGCTTTAGCCAGCTAACTGAGGACATAGGGGGTGTGGGGGCAGTGCACCCAGCCAGGGGTTCCACCCCTGCACCCCGTCCTAACCTGAATGACTACGGCTATACATGAGAACTTGATGCATGAGAGCTTGTCAAGATTGCTCTATTCAACAAGATTTGATTTGAATAAAGGCGATCGCGCCCGCCCACTGAACCGATTGGTCGCGTAATTGCTGCATAAAGAGATCTCGCACTTTTGACAGTTCTGCCTCGGTTAATGCTTTTGCCAGATAATCTAAATAGCTGGGGCGATTACCCTGACGGGGAAACTGCTTTGCATCGCGCCCGACGCTAAACCAACGCTGTAGCAGGGTGGGGGTAATGCGAAGTTCGGTTTGAGAGTGCTCTAAGTGAATCTTGACGCGCAGTCCAAGGGCTTGTAGTGGCGATCGCAAGTCTTCAACATCCCAGTTCATTGCTGGATCATCCGTATTGGTGTAAATGGCTTCTTCGGCTGCGACTAAACGGTTATAGAGTTTGTTACCCAGTGAGGCAGAGTCAATCAACTGATAGAGTCGTTGGCTATAGCGAGACACGGTTTCAGCCAAAACGATAGTTCCGTCAGGGCGTAACAAAGATATTAGGTTCTGCAACACAGCCCCTTTGTCAGGTTCGTGCAGCAGAGCATTGCGTCCCATAATGCAATCAAAGGTTACAGCGGCTTGAGCGAGATGAGTGGGCAGATCACGCAGAGGCACTTCTGGCACAATAACGGGACGGGCTAACTCTGGCAAAGCTGCCGCTTGTTCTTGTAAGGCAGTGGCATCAGTCGAGTTATAGACACAAGCATAGACACCGCCCTCTGGGGTACGACGAATGGCTTCCCAGGTGAGTAACCCGCTCCCGGCATTGAGATCCAAAATCAGGTGATGACGTTGGGGGTCCGCCATGATGAATAGGCGATCGCGCACCTCTCCCAAGCGATCGCCCATCTGACTCAAGGTACGCTGCAACCATCGATCTTGGGCTGAGTTGGTAGGGCTAAAGGTCAAGACTTCTGGCAATGCCACTCCAACTCCTTCAACCAGAGCCGCTAATTGGGCTTCTCGACGTTGAGCAACTGTGTGTTGAATCTGCGCCTCATAGCCCTGGTCAGACGGTTGATAAAATACCTGTCCTTGCAAGCTACCGGGCAAATATTGCTGAGCGACCCAGTGTTCTCGATAGGAGTGGGGATAGAGATACCCTTTGCCATGCCCCAAGTCTTTATCTCGATTGGCATCGCGCAAATGCAGAGGCACGTCTTCCTCCCGTTCTTGCTCAATAGCGGCTAGCGCATCAAAAAAGCCCATGACACTATTTGATTTGGGGGTTGTGGCAAGATACAGGGTGGCCTGGGCGAGGGGATAGCGTCCCTCTGGCATGCCCACTCGGTCAAAGGCTTGAGCACAGGCATTGACGATCGCCACTGCTTGCGGATCGGCCAACCCCACGTCTTCACTCGCCAAAATCACCAACCGCCGAAAAATAAAACGTGGGTCTTCGCCAGCATAGACCATGCGGGCTAACCAATAGAGAGCCGCATCCGGGTCAGAACCGCGTAGGCTTTTGATAAAGGCACTGATCGTATCAAAGTGGGCATCCCCTTCTTTGTCATAGAGCACTGCCCGCTGTTGAATGGACTCTTCTGCCACCGCCAGGGTGATGTAAATCACGCCTGTCTGATCGGGGGGAGTAGTTTCTACAGCTAGCTCTAGGGCATTGAGAAGGGCTCGTGCGTCACCGTTGGAGACATTGATCAGATGCCTTCGAGCTTCTGGGGCCATTTGAATGGTTCGATGTCCATAGCCGCGATCGCCATCTGTGAGGGCTTGGTCGATGATGCCATTTAGGTCAGCTTCTGTTAGGGGCTTGAGTTGAAAGAGGCGCGATCGACTGACGAGGGCTTTGTTGACCTCAAAGTAAGGATTTTCAGTGGTTGCCCCAATTAAGGTCACTGTGCCATTCTCGACCCAGGGCAACAGTGCATCCTGTTGGGCTTTGTTAAAGCGATGCACTTCATCCACAAACAAAATGGTGCGCCGACTATACATCCCCTGTTGTTCTTGAGCGGTGGCGATCGCCTCTCGAATCTCTTTAACCCCAGCTAAAACAGCATTAATGGAGATGAAGTGGGCATGGGTCGTGTTGGCAATAATCTGCGCCAGTGTGGTTTTGCCCGTCCCCGGAGGCCCGTAAAAAATGAGCGATGACAACTGATCGGCTTGAATCGCCCGTCGCAACAATCGCCCCTGACCAATAATGTGGTCTTGCCCAATAAACTCATCCAACGTACGAGGTCGCAGACGAGCGGCTAAGGGAGCTTCTGTCTCTACTAGTTGTTGACGATGTTGGTCAAAAAGAGTCATAGGATGGAGACAGGTGAAAAACGAGCAAGATGCAAAAAACAGGGGCAATCAAGATAAAATCCGAGATTATCTAAGAAGTATCATGACGTGCTTGGGTAATGTTGGTATAAAAAGATAGGCTTGCTATTGATCGGGTGCTTTCGACAACAGCGTTGTTTTGATACACCATCAAAAACAACTGCAATCAGGGTGCAATGGGATGACAGAACTGGGTCTACCAGCACAACTTTGCGTAAGGAATTCATGTATGAAGAAAGTCCTGTTCATTTTGAGTGAGTTGGATGATGCAGATATTGATTGGTTAATTAGGGTTGGTAGTAAGCAAGATGTTTCTTCGGGGACAACTCTCATTAGTGAGGGCAAGCCGGTAGACACGTTATACATTTTGTTAGAAGGAACATTGGTAGTTTCAATTTCAGCGATGACCGGACGTGAGGTCGCTCGGCTATCCAGTGGTGAAGTCGTTGGAGAAATGTCATTTGTCGATTCTCGTCCTCCTTCAGCAACGGTGCAAACCTTAGAAAACTGCTTGGTGCTTGCTATTCCTCGAACTCAGCTTGCCGAAAAGCTCAAACAAGATATTGCATTTGGTTGCCGATTTTATCGGGCATTAGCCATCATGCTGTCTCATCGATTGCGTGGCACGGTTAAGCAATTGGGCGACGACAAAGACAAGCCTGCCGCAGAAAACAATGGGGTTGACCCAGACATGGCTGAAACGGTTGCAGTGGGGCAGGCTCGGTTTGACGATATGTTAACTCGGCTAAAAAGCCAGTAAACCTGCCATAGGGTTACTGCTACTGTACAATTTGCTCTCTCATCTAGCGAGATGAGATATTTTTTGCGTGCCTGACCACAGGTTGAATCACTCCAATCTAGAGTTGGGTTTATAAAGGCAAGACATAAATTCAACATTTACGCTCCCAACGGCTCACCCACCGTCAACCGAGTGCCGTTGACAAAATCCCAGCCTGATTGCGATCGCTTGCCTGCTAGTTGCACTTCGGTGAGTAACAACAGCCCATCGCCCGTTTGCACGACCAAGCCTTGATTTTTGACAATACTCACAACGGTTCCAGGAGCAGTGGATTGATTTCTGGTGAGACGTTCGACCTCGGCTTGCAAGTCTGAGGTTAACTCAACAGTTGCGTTGAGCGGCATGGTCTGGATGACTTTGAGCGCAGCCCCCCGAAAAAGGGTGACACAGTTGGGATAGAACCCCCGCACCTGATTATGGAGAGCGATCGCAGAGCGTGACCAATTCAACTGATAATCTTCTTTTTTGATCAGTGGCGCATAGGTAGCTTGCTCATGGTCTTGGGAAACGGGTTGGATGGTTTGTTGATCTAACCCAATTAAGGTTTCGACTAACGTATCAGCCGCGATCGCCGATAGAGTGGTTGCCAGATCCCAGGCATTATCCATTAAGCCAATTGGGGTGGTTGCCTTAACCAACATCGCACCCGTATCCATGCCTGCATCCATCAACATGGTCGTGATCCCCGTTGTGGTTTCCCCATGATAAATGCTCCATTGAATCGGGGCAGCACCTCGATAATAGGGCAACAAAGAACCGTGGGCGTTGATGCAACCCAATCGCGGCATCTCTAAAATCTCTTGTGACAAGATTTGCCCATAAGCAACCACCACAAAGGCATCGGCGTTAGTGTCTCGCAACTGTTGCAGCGTATCAGCATCTTTTTTGATGCGGGCGGGTTGCCATACTGTAAGTTGATGCTCTAAGGCGATCGCCTTGATGGGCGAAGGTGACAGATCGGTTCCCCGTCCTCGTCGTTTGTCGGGTTGAGTCACAACGGCCAACACATCAAAGTCAGGATGACTCAAAAGTGTTTTTAAGCTGGGCACTGCAAATTCTGGGGTTCCAAAAAAAACAAGTCTCATGGGCATAGATCCGGTTGAGAGGTCAGCTTAACCCCTCCTTCGCTGCAATGATTACGGTTCAATAATGATCTCAATACGACGATTACGTTGCTGGTTGATTGGGCTATCATTTGGCACAAGGGGACGGGTGCTACCATAGCCAATCGTGACCCAGTGATAGCGATCGCCTAGAGTTTCGGCCAGATCCTGTTCGATCGCTTGTGCTTGTGCTAGCGAACGAGTGCGACTTTGAGAAGGACTCTCTGAAGCAGAGGCGATATCTGAGTCTGTATGGGATGCGATATAAATGACCGCACCTGGATAACGCTGAATATCTTGTTTGACGGCATCCAAAATGGACTGAGTATCAGGGCGCAACACCGTTTGATCGGCTTCAAATAAAGCATCACTCGGCAGTGTAAATGTCAGGGTATCCAGATTAGTCGTGACAACCGCTGGAGTGGCTGATGTGGCGGGTGTCGCAGTTCCTGCACCAGAGGGAGCCGTTGCAACAGGCGGTGCACTAGCAGGAGTAGGAGCTGAGCGATTGGCCCGGTGAATGATCTGAGCTGATTGATGAAAGAGTCGTGAGACTAACGGTTCACTGGGGTTTAAAGCTGGACGAAAATGGGCGATCGCCACTCCCAAAAGGGCTGCAAATCCTCCACCGATCCCCAAGAGCAACAGTCGAAACACCAGGACTAAAAACGAGCGCACAGGGTGTGGCTTAGGAGTCATGGATGGGTCATGAATTGAGGTTGGTGAAGTTTTAGTCATAGATTCACCCTATGAAGGTATCACTTGTTTAAGTCTGTTAAAAACTCGTAGAGTTCCTGGTTGGATGCCTCATCACTTGCTATACATAGAAGAATACGAAAGATTTTACTGCCGAGCTGGCGCGACTGCTCACACTCAACCGATTCTCTAAAGAGGTTTTCATCATGCGCCACGCAACATCACCTGTGAGATGGTTGTTTCGACAATCATCTTGTTTGATAGTCGCTGCGTTTTGGTCATTACCATTGGGGCTACTATTTTCTCCGTTAAAGCATTCCGGGTCTGCATTAGCGAGTTCTGAATCAGTTACTACTGAGCTCGCCCCCTATTCCTCTCCATCTGACATTGCTCCTGAATCTGACATTGCTCCTGAACCTGACATGACGCAGCATTCTGTTCAGCTTGATCCCCTTAATAGCCCCTATCCAATCCCCTGGAACTGGGTTTTAGCCACTCAAGACGAAGGAAGTATAGGGGCAACTCCTAAACTTCGATACTATCGCACTCAAGCATTAATCTCACCCGATGGTCAATTTGCGGCTTACAGTCGCATTCAAATGCAGGTGATGCCCGACTTTACCCATAGTCGAGTCAACAGTGTGTTGTTTGTTGAAAATCTCAGAACGGGTGATTTACAAACAGTGACAGCCGCCTCTCCGTTTGCAGACAATCCCTTTGCGGCTGATGCTGAGCCTCAACGAGCGGGAACGATCGCTATTTTGATCCCCGTGGCTTGGTCTGCCTCAGGCGATCGCGTTTTGGCACGCGAATTTGAATCCCTCTTTGGGACGGATATTGCCTCTGATTTTGCGGTGATTTGGGAACGTCAAACCAACCGCATTCGCACGATCGCCCCTAATGGGGTGCAATATAGTAACGCTATTTTGTTGGGCTGGAGTCAGACTGACCCTGATCGAGTTCTGTTTCGGGCAGGGCAAATTGGGGATGAAATTTGGAATCTGTGGGCTGTTGATTTTAGTGGACAAACCATCGCGGCGATCGAAGATCAACCCGTTACTTTTGGTCAAACTGTGACGAATATTTGGGCAGGGCCTCAAGCCCACCGCTAGTTACACAAGAACCCCGGAATTTTTGAAAGTTTCGGGGTTCTCGAATGTCATCCCTACGGTGTGGATGTTGGACTGCTTTCTGGAGTCACCCGACCGTGCCAGGGGCTAACCTCAACCACCCCCTGCGGAGTGAAGACGACTCGAAAATCAGCGATTGGCTCATTCGTAGGCGTGTCTGTGGGGTTATACAACAAATCTAACAACGGCACTTCCTGGCGATGCTCTAATGCAGCATCGTTTTCGTAATCAAAGCCGATGATATCGCCGTTTTCAGCAACCCCGACCCGATAGATTAAGTCTTCTGTAAAGCTAGGACGGGTGCTCCACGCTTCGTCCAGCTCGCTCCGCAACGCCTGACCCAAGTCACCGACTTGAGCAGAATCAGTAATAGTAGGCGCAGAATCAAAAATATTGGCCGCTGTTGCCTCAGAAGCATTGGTCTCTGAGGTCGCTGGACTGGCATCTGGGCTAGCCGAAGGCTCTGGATTGGGGGTTGCGGCTGCAGCTGGGCTAGAAACCAATGGCTCAGGGGAACCCGATCCATTGGGGGTTGGTGAACCCGCACCCGCTGGCGAGGCAATGGGAGATTCTTGAGTTAGGCCACCTTGAGTGGGTTCTGGACGACGCACCTCTGGCACTGGAATCATAAATAGCAGTGCAGATGCGATCGCCAACCCTGACACCCCGATCGCCGCTGGCACAACCCGTTTGCTCACAGGCTCTTGTGAAACCGCATAGCGTTTGGGCAACGGAGTGAGTTTAAGAGATACCTCAGGTAGAGTTTGCGTGTCAGCACACAACTGGTCGATCGCCTCAACCAGGTCAAAAAGTTGAACCGTTTGTAAATCGATTTGAATGGGTTCAGCCGCCGTTGTTTGATCAGGTAATGCTTGCGGATGCACGACTAAGCGATGCATCCCATGCTCAAGTGCTTGAATCTGCACCCCTTCTAGTTTGCCATTGTGTATTGCGGGATGCCGAATACCACTGAGATATTCCTGAGCATAATCAGTGGTTGCCTTCACTAAATTGATTAAAAAGTCTTGGCCGCCAACGAGGGGCTTGGCATGTCCGATGATGTGGCATTCAACATTCACCACCATTGATAGCGATGGCCGAGGTGCGCCAACGGTTAGGCTATCATCACCCACCCCTTCTAAAATCAGCTTGCAGTTTGGTAGGCTGTACTGACGTTTAATGGTCATGCCACTTCTCCATCAAACAAACTAATCCAGAGACGCTGCGAACCGGAAGTGCCTGTGCAAAACAGCAATTGCCCCAACAGGGTGAGAGCTAACTGATCTAGCTTTTCATTTGTGTTATAGGTCATAACAGCCGCTCTTTTGGGGTTCATACGTGCCCGAAAATGCGCCCGAAATCGCTCTAGATAGTCAGCTAAACGATAGTGATGTTCGGGAGAAAGCTGCTTTTCGTTGAGCTTGTCATAAGCCAGCAACAATTGTCGAATAAGAACCGTTAGGCGACGGGAGAGGTGACAGACCAGAATGACCAAGGCTTTGGCTTCAGTCTGGGTCAAAACCCGCCGCTGACTGCTACTGCGTCTGAGAGGGTTACTGCTTCTGAGTTGCCACAGGGTGACGCGGTTTTTGATAATTTCCTGTAGTTGTAAGTCTTTGGCGACGACTAGCAACGCTTCAGAGCCACCCAAATCTAAAGCTTCGATTGCCAATAGCAGTAGGTCAAGCTGCAACCGTGCCCGACGAGGACAAACCTCATCTGGAAAGCCGGGGTCTGGCAGGGTTTCTAGCAAAACAGGAGTGGAAGGAGCGGGTGGTTGATTCAGTTGCATTACCCTCACAGGGATGGGATTGATTCAGCAGAGATTTTATCAGACTGTGACCTCATTCCTCTCGGAGTTAGGTCTAATCCGGAATAAACGGGGGATGTCACAAAGCGATCGCAGCCCTGTTGCAAGCAACATTATGACAACAATCTGTTGCAAGCGAGCTTGCAGACACAAACTCTATTGCAAACACATAATCCTAGCATAGCTGCTGAAAAGTATGCCCACTCTTTGGGATCAACTTGACAGGTGACTATGTCAGAGATCTGTGGTCAATAGCAAAGGCTTATTTCAAGGCTTAAGCTTCGACTTTGACTCCCCGCCAAAAAGCAATATAGCCTGTGATATTTTTGGCCGCATCTTTTGGAGTGGGATAATACCAGGCTGCATCTTTGTTAACTTGTCCATTGACTTCAACACTGTAATAGCTAGCGACTCCTTTCCAAGGACAGGTGCTATGGGTGTCGCTGGGTTTGAAGTATTCAGAGTGAATGGAATCTGGAGGAAAATATTGATTGCCCTCAACGACTTCACACTGATCACTTTCGGCTAAAACAACGCCGTTCCAGATTGCTTTTGGCATGGATACCTCTTGTTGTAGGTTGATTGAGACAGACAGATTGCTTTCTGTCCCCAAACAGTGCCTATTTTAACGCTCTAAGCAGTAGGGTATTAAACATAACCCCTCACAATTTCATTCTAAAATCTATGGTTCGCTCGGTTTCTCCCAATGCTTCGGTTGCTCAACCTAGCGATCGCACAACACCAAATGGGGCGATCGCTTACGACCAAGTGCAAGCGATTTCTGAGTTGTGGGCACTGTTGGCAAACTCACCAACAACGGCTCAGATTGTTGCGTTGCATGATCCGCATGTCACACCCGAAATTCAGTTGACCTATGCTGAGGTCTATCAGCAGATTCAACAGTTTGCCAGTGGGTTGCAGGCATTAGGCATTCAACCCAATGAACACGTTGCCTTAATTTCCGATAACGGTCCTCGTTGGTTAATTGCGGATCAGGGGATTATGACCGTTGGGGCGATCGATGTAGTGCGGGGATCTCAAGCCGATGCAGAGGAACTGCTGTTTATCTTGGCAGACAGTGACAGCATTGCTTTGGTGGTGCAAGACAAAGCCACCCTTAAAAAAATGGCTGCCCAATTATCGGCTCTACCGATTCGCCTGGTGATTGTGTTGTCGGATGAGTCTGTCGAAACCTCTGACTCCTTAAAGACCTTAACCTTTCATCAGGTGTTAGAACTGGGCGCAACTCACACCCTCCAACCGGCCCATCGACACCGCGATGCTCTGGCGACTCTGATGTATACCTCTGGCACCTCTGGTAAACCTAAAGGGGTAATGCTCAACCACAGCAACCTGTTGTCGCAAATTGCTGGAGCCGCGGCAGTCGTCAAAGTGACTCCGGGCGATCGCGTTCTTAGCATTCTCCCCATCTGGCACTGCTATGAGCGCACGTTTGAATATTTTGTCTTTGCCCACGGGGGCACACAAATTTATACCAACATTCGCCACGTCAAAAAAGACTTGAAAGAGTTTCATCCCCAATACATGGTGGGGGTGCCTCGCCTGTGGGAGTCGATTTATGAAGGGGTGCAAAAGCAGTTTCGAGATCAGCCCACTAAACAACAAAAGTTGGTTGAGTTCTTCTTGGGTCAGAGTTTGCGCTACGTTCAAGCACGTCGCATTGTTCAGGGACTCAGTCTAGAAAAGCTCAATCCATCCCCGCTGGAGCGAGCTGTTGCGGCGGCACAGATGGCAGCACTATGGCCAATTCATCAGTTGGGCGATCGCCTGGTTTACCGCAAGGTGCGTGAGGGAACCGGAGGAGCGATTAAGTATGTGGTCAGTGGTGGGGGGTCGATCGCAGAACACCTCGAAGACTTTTTTGAAGCAGTTGGTATTCCCATTTTGGGTGGATATGGCTTAACCGAAACCTCTCCCATTACCCATGTGCGGCGTCCTGACCGTAACTTGCGCGGGGGCGATGGTCAACCTCTACCGCACACCGAAACACGCATTGTCGATCTAGAAACTCGTAAACCTGTACCAATAGGCAAACAAGGGCTGGTATTGATTCGCGGACGGCAGGTAATGCAGGGATATTACAAAAACCCACAGGCAACAGCCAAGGCAATCGATCCTGAAGGCTGGTTTGATACCGGAGATCTGGGTTGGGTTACGGTTCAGGATGACTTGATCATTACCGGACGGGCTAAAGACACGATCGTCTTGACCAATGGTGAAAATATTGAACCCCAGCCGATTGAAGATGCCTGTTTGCGGAGTCCCTATGTAGATCAAATTATGTTGGTGGGGCAAGATCAGCGATCGCTTGGTGCACTCATTGTTCCTAATCTAGAAGCCCTATCTCAATGGGCACAAACTCAGAGTGTGCCGCTCTTGCCCGATGGCAACGTTGATCTTCAAAACGCTGCCATTCAAGAGTTATATCGGCAAGAACTGACTCGTGAGGTCAAAAATCGACCGGGCTATCGAGCTGACGATCGCATTGGCCCTTTTCGCTTGCTCTCAGAGGCGTTCACCATTGATAACGGATTACTCACTCAGACGCTAAAAATTCGTCGAGCCGTTGTGACGGAACGCTATCGCGGTATGATCGACGACATGTTTGCTTAAACGCACCCGTATTTATCATCGCTCATGGATGCTTCCAAATCTCATTTGCTCTTAAAACGAGCCGTCAACATTAAAGTTGTTGTTACTCCTCGCTGGAAAGAGGAAGTCCAACAACAGCTTCAGAACCAAATCAACCAACTGGACAACCAACTCCAGCAACTCGAAGCACAAGGTCAGCGGATGTCGGCTGAAGTTCAAAAGCAAGCCGATGCCCCTACCAACCCGGCGATCGCTCAACAGATCACCAACATTCAAGTTCAGGTCAATCAAAAGAAAAGCGAGATTCTAGAACAGAAAAACCAAATCTTACAACAGTTGCAACAAGTTCAACTGTTAGAGATGAATCAAGAAGTGGGTCAGGGTCAAATTGAAGGGTTTTTTCGCATTGAGACAGGCGACAACCTCATTCGTAAGATGCAAGTTGAAGTCTTGTTGAAAGATGGCATTGTTCAGGAAATTCGGGGAGAGCTTTGATCAAAAGTTCAACCCATTAACAACTATGACGGCATGACCGGTTCAGTAAACCTTTGATTTTGGTAGTTTGCGACAGCGGACTTCGCTTTGGTAGCCGCGAATTTATTTGCTGGGCTGCTCAAACCGAACTGATGTTAATTAGGGTTCATTAGATTGGTATGAGTAAAGTCCCTGGTTCCAGCAAACTAGGGATTTTTATTAAGGCAGAAAACACTCATACCGTTTCTATAGCAACTATAGCCGTAGTCATTCAGGTTAGGGACGGGGTGCAGGGGTGGAACCCCTGGCTGGGGGCACCGCCCCCACACCCCCTATGTTCACCCTCTATGTTCTAAGTTAGCTGGCTACAGCTACATCAAGACAATAGCTATAAAACATCCAATTTTGTGAAGACGTAGTGATATAAAAAGCTGAAGCTTCTCTTGAGGAAAAACTTCAGCTTTGAGATCATTTTGGGGTAGTTCTTACACCAATTTCATTTTTGATCGGGGTAGATAGCTAGGTAAGGGCGTTTCGTGAAACGCCCTTACGAAGATTCATACCGTCGTTAGAGCAAGATGCTCCACATATACCCAGTTAAGGGTTGACGCTAAACCGAGAGATCAGGAAACCGTTGATAGGGAACTCCATCCTCACCAAAATAGCGAGTATATTCAGGGCTATCTATCATGGTCTCAACGGCTACTCTCAAACCACCTTCGGTCAGTAGCGCATTGTACTGACTCATTTCGGCTTGAGTTGCGGGGGCACGCCCCAACAAGTGGCGGAAAAGAAACTCAACCACTTTAGCTTGAGGATAGGGCGTGTAAAACCGTTTTTGATAAGCGGCAGAGGTGGCTAACGCTTTCACAAACGCTCGCACTGAGATATCCCCAGTTTGCAGGCGATTCTCCAACTCAGCTAACCGGAAATCCTCTAGCACCTGACCCGTAAACACATCCATCACCTGACAGTAGATCGCATCAATGACCACAGTGATATCGGCTTGAGTCATCCCTGGGATGATGCGGAAGATGCGGGCTGGTTTAGAGCGAGATGGAGCAGCATTTGCCTCAAGGGATGCAACTGAGCCAGTTGCAAAAGAACGACCCGAATCAACAACACTGTTGTTAACTGCATCAGCGATCGCCATACCCATTAGTGGCATGTGCGCAACATCCATCTTTGATTTCACAGTTTCAAAGCTAGGCACTACCAGGTCTTTGTTTTGCTTGGTCAGGGTGTTATAGAGCTTCTGGCTATTAGGGAAGTTAGCTGCTGGCAATGTCAGGAAGCGGTTGTAAGGCACTACGTCCTCACCAAACGCTTGAATGTACTCAGCACTGTTCACCATCGCCCCAATAAATCCTTTTAACCCTTGAGTTGCCAGGATTTGGTTGTACTTGCGAATCTCTGCCTGATCCAACGGTGCCCGACCCAAGAAGTGCTTCGTTCCTAACTCAATCACTTTCGTATTGGGATAGGGAGTATAGAACTCCTTGATATACAGACTCGATGTGCCCAAACCTTCAATAAACTCTTTGAGATTGATCTCACCGTTACCGAGACGGCTTTCTAGACCGCTAAACTCGTTCTTAACGATGTAAGGAGCAATATCTCGTTCAAAGACCTGCCGATAGGCAGCCCCAATAATAGTCTTCAACTCAACCTTGTCAGTTGTATTGGTAAGCTTGAAGACTTTTGTTTGCTCCCGCTTCTTAGAGACCCCTTGGTTAGCTCGGAACTGGACATCTGGTTGAGTCCGAATATCCGTAACAGCTCCCAAAGAGACAAATCGGAGCGTTTCTTCTTTCTCGACTTTGGCACTCTTGTCGCTAATGCTACCCACTCGGTTAGTCCGTTGAGATAGCCCTGCTGGAGTGACATACCGCTCATAGGGAACCGTATCTTCACCAAAAGTTTCAGAGTACTCCACCGTATCGAGAATGGCATCGACGACGGCATAAAAGCCCTTCTTAGAAGCCAGATCGAAGTACTTGTTAATCTCTTGGCGACCATAGGTAGGGCGACCCAACAAGCGACGGTGAATGTATTCGATCGCCTTGGTGACATAGAGCGATGTCCAATACAGTTGGCGGAATAAATCCGATTTTGCCAACAATCGGACAAACTCACGCACCGTGATTTCGCCATTTTCCAGCTTAATCTCAGCCAGTTTCAAGCGTTGTCCATCATAGACATCACGCCCAAAGACCTGCAAATAAGCTGCTTTGATTACCGCTTGCGTAGAGCTTTCAGAAAACTTGACGCTAATGCCCTTCGTTCCTACCCCTTTCTTCCGGAAGGTGCCAGTGTAACTGGGCACTTGATCTAGCTTGAAGACCTTCGGCCCTAAGCTGCCAGGGGCAACCCCACGAGCGGCAGGATTGCTGATTTGGTTGTTAACCCCAGGTCCACGGTTGATTAAGATCCGTCGGGTATCTTTACCAAATGGAGCAGGACTGCTGCTTGGGTTGCGAGTCTGTTTCGGGAAGATCGCCCCAAACTGAATCTCTAGAGGATCGTTACCCGATCCGTAAGGATGTTGATCGGGCAGGGGTTGCTCGTAATTAGCAAAG
The DNA here is from genome assembly GCA_033764315.1 of Oculatellaceae cyanobacterium bins.114. Taxonomy (GTDB): domain Bacteria; phylum Cyanobacteriota; class Cyanobacteriia; order Elainellales; family Elainellaceae; genus FACHB-1407. The sequence continues at coordinate 6,632 of JANRJA010000113.1, read as the reverse complement.
GTGGTGATGAACTGAGGCACCTTGCGAAATGGAGCACTGTATTTGAACAAGTCTTGTTGGGGACCCCAGTTACGGCACTCTTGAGCCTCCTGACCTAGCCCCCGGAGATAAGGAACGGTCTCTTCTCCAAAGTAGTCAGAGTATTCTTTAGAGTCTACTAAAGCGTCAACTAGAGCAGATAAACCTCCCTGAGAGACGATCGCAAAATAATTTTGCACCTCTTCACGAGAGCTAGGGCCCCGACCCAAAATGTGGCGAAACGCCAATTCTAGAGCGCGGCTGTTGATATAAGGTTCAAAAAAGTTTTTCCGATATAGCGGAGATTTGGCGAGACGACGAACAAATTCCTTCATGGAAATTTCGCCGTTCTTTACCTTAGATTCCAAATCTGAAATATTGAGCGAGTAAGCACGAGTGATATCGCGCTCAAACACTTGACGATAAGCTGCTTTAACAACCTCGGTTTTCTCCGATGCTGACAAACCGGGCTTCATAGCATATTTGGGTCGCCGTTCTGCTGCATTGAAATAGATTTGTGGCAGTTGCAACCCTTGTAAGTCGCCAGAGGATCGTTGACGTACTTTGCTAGAAGGAGTAGGAGCTTTGAATTCGCTAATTAGGACGTCGAAATATTGAGCAACAACGGCTGAAGCGTCCAAATCTTTGCGGAAGTATCCCAATGCCGCTTGACGCATCTCTTGTAAAGCAACGATAGTTGCTTCACCCGAACAGGCATTTTCAATAATTTCGCGCAAACCACGAGTGTTAACCGCAATGATATTGGGGTCGCCCGCCACGATCGCGTAAGTAACATATCGCAAAAACCAGCTGAGATCCCGCAGGGATTTCTGCATATTTGCAGGGCCATAGCGGGCAACGCTAATAGGACGGAATCCCGCAGGAGTAGGACCGCCACCTGTTGCACTAAAGAGTGAGCGAATACCTTCAAAAAAGCCGCCCCCACTAGACACGTATGTTGCGGTGCCTAGCTTCATTGCCTCTCGTGTGTCAATCTCGACGCCACCTGCACCGACCAAAGCCGGTGATTCTTCTCTAGGCTTCTCCAAGAAAGCCATTGGAGAGCCACCGACAAAGATCCGGTTGGCAGCACGGGACACAATGAGTTCTGAATTTTGAGTTAGCGTTTCAGCAATTTCTAAACGCCTTAAGCCCGAACCAAAGAAAACAGAAAGTTCATCTAATTCTCCACGTCCTAGAAAACGGTCCTGTTGTTCCGCCTGGGAAATGGTTGAGACGGGTAGGGTTTGATATAGCTGCGGACGCGCTACAGAGCTTCCACCACTTGCCTTAACACTCATTGGATTTCAAAAGCTCCCTTAGTTAACAATTGCCTCAGTGATTATTTAGACCATCTTGGGCTGTCATTAGGTAAATCTTTATAAACCGTTCTGGAGGGTCAAGTGGTTGCCCACGGAGGATTCACCAAAACGACTGCCTGGGGTCAAACAGCTCAACTTTTAGATTAAAACGTTTAGGTCATCTCACGCTGATTGTTAAAGAGCGTGGAGTCAACCTTCTATGAGTTTCCCAGATAATCGTAAGGGATAGACTGTCAAACCCTGAGAAAAAGTATAAGTTTTGTTACGCTCAAGGCTTTGGCATCACAAAAAACTGAATTTTCAAATCTGCATGGCTCATTAAATGGGCAATACAGGGTTAGGAAGCGTTGAGGATTGGGCTGATCTCTTATTCTCTCAATTAATTAAAGAAAACACGATGTGCAATTTAGGCGTTTAGATCCTCGGTTTCTCGTTGAAGCTGATTAAAAGGTGCCTCGTTACGTTCCTAAAAACCGGGGATCTGGAATAGTCGCACATCGGGTTAAGGTGTGTATTTCATAACATCTACTTTTTTTGGGTGACGTACCCAGATGGAACCCAATTGAGGGGGCAGTTGGTGTTATTGACAGCTAAACAGTTAAGAGGATGTCTTCACGGTCTAGATTCAGTGACATTGGCGACTAAAGTAGCGGCTCCTGTCTCCGCGGGTTATGGAAAGCCCTGACAGGCTTGAAGGCGGCCTTTGTTTTTGTACTTCTCAACCCTTCTCTAGGGGCATCTGGCTGTTTTTCTAGATGCACAATTTTGTGACCCCGACATGTGACTCTTCAGAGTCTTGCTCCTAACAGAGCAAGAATTTTGAGGTTTGAAGTGAAATGATTGGCTGGGAATAAGGACTTGTAGGGAACATCTATTGAGCTGAAGTGATGCAATTTACGACGTAAGGGGGACGCTTTTGGGGAGTTGATTGAGCACCTTATCAAATTTGAAGGGTCAGTTTTTCAAGGAGACGGAACAGGTTTAAAAGTAATTAGGTTCAACTCATGCGGTAAATTTTCTTATAGGGTAGATTTTGAGAAATATGGAGCAGTCATTGGTGTAAAGTTACTATGAACATTGCTGCACGGCACTTTTTGATACGTTGAACACCTTAAAAAGACAGGTTTATTAATCAGCAATTTCTAACCATTCTGTCAACACGGTTCCGACAAACTCCAAGATGACGCTCTAAACGGGATGCAGAGGTAAATACATGACAAAGCAAAACATGGATGAAGAAGATCCAGGAATGGGAGAAGGCGAAGAGGATTTGCCAACCGTCAGTCTCTCAGACGAAGCAGGGCGATCGCTCCTCTGTTATATCGAGAACTCAATGGAAGTTGAGGGTGAAGAATATTTGTTGCTTCGTCCTGTGGATGCCCCTATTGAGATCTTTGCCTGGGAAGCGGACGACGAAGATGAAGATGAGGAAACCCTGGTCGATATTGAAGATGATGAGATTGATGACATCTTCAGTACGGCACGGGCAGTGTTAGCGGAACAGGATCTCACCCTCAACCGGGCAGCTTTGACCCTAACCGTTACTGGTACGCTCCCTGAGCCGACCGAAGAAGACACCATTACCCTTGATTTAGGGGAAGATGAATCGCTCGTCGGTTCAGAAGAATTTCAACTCCTGGCCAACTTCTTTTATGAAGAACAGGAGTATGCCATTTGTACTCCACTGGAGCCGATTCTGTTCTTTGCCCGCGCTAATGGAGATGGTCAACCAGAGCTACTCTCACCTGAAGAGTTTCAAGCGGTGCGATCGCAACTAGAAGACCAATTATTCAGTGAGTTGGAATAGGTCTAACCTCTCATATCGTTTATGACCCATCGCCTCAGCCTTCTGAGGCGTTTTAGTTGTTTCCTGCTCGTCACATGACAGCTCCAGACATGTCTAAGTGGTTTTTTTACCTACTTTTACTGCCTGCAACCTTGGGCTTGTGTGGTTGGCAAGGTTGGCAATGGTGGAGTTGGGCAAGCTCGCCTGCAATGGCAGTGTCCGAAATGCCTGAAACGACCGATCAACGCATTCAAATTGAGATCCCAGCTGGCACCTCCGCTCAGCAAATTGGCGAAGATCTAGAGGCGGCTGGTCTCATTCAATCTGCTGAAGCTTGGGATTTGTGGACTCGTTGGCAATCATTGCGCGATCGCCAAGGAGGGTTTCAAGCTGGAACCTATGAGCTTTCTCCAACTGATCCACTCGCGGCGATCGCTACTACCATCTGGCAAGGCGCGGTCATCGAGCAGAGTTTCACCATCCCTGAAGGGTGGGGCATGCAGCAGATCGCAGACTACTTTCAAGAACAAGGTTTTTTTACTGCCGAAGCTTTTTTAGCGGCGGCTCAACAAATTCCGCATGATCGCTACCCCTGGTTGCCACAAGACATTGCTAATCTGGAGGGGTTTCTTTATCCCGATACCTATCAAGTGGCAGAAATCTCAACCCCAGAAGCGGTCATCAACCAGATGCTAGATCGCTTTCAGCAAGCTGCGTTGCCCATCTATCAAAGCAATCAAAGTAGCAGCCCTTATTCCCTGTTGGAATGGGTCACTCTGGCAAGTATCGTTGAGAGAGAAGCAGTTATTAATGAAGAACGCCCCTTGATCGCCAGTGTGTTTGCCAAGCGATTGCGCGAGGGAATTCCTTTAGGGGCAGACCCCACGGTTGAATATGCTTTTGGGATTCGACAAACCCCCGATCAACCGTTAACCTTTGACCAGGTGAATACACCATCTCCGTATAACACTTACATCAATGCAGGGTTGCCACCAGGACCGATCGCCAGCCCAGGTCTTGCTAGTCTAGAGGTGTCGATTAATCCAGCAGACACCGACTATCTTTACTTTGTAGCTCGTTATGATGGGACTCACGTGTTTAGCCGCACCCTGTCAGAACATGAAGCCGCTCAAGCTCAAATTCGAGATGGTTTAGAGCAGCAGCCTGAAGCACCGTCTAACTCAGTCCAATAGTTTCCAGTCTACTCGTGTTCAATCTAGTCCTTCATTCATCCCGGAATTTTTGATTGATATGTCGTGGGGCAAACTCTTAGAGCCTGATTTGATTTTGGGAGACTCAATCTTGAGTTTGACCCTGGATGTTTTGCAAAAACATAACCTCAAAGGACTGGTCTTGGATGTGGACGAAACCCTGGTGCCCATGAGTGCTATGCAAGCCTCCGACGAGTTGAAGCAGTGGGTCTTAGATCTCAGACCCAGTATGGAGTTGTGGTTAGTCAGCAACAACATCAGTCAAAACCGGATTAGCCGTATTGCTGAATCGTTGAATCTACCGTATATTTTGGGTGCCCAAAAACCCTCTCGTCGCAAATTAAGACAAGCCGTTACCGCGATGAACATTCCAGTCGAACAGGTAGCTATGGTGGGCGATCGCCTCTTTACAGATGTCTTAGCTGGAAACCGTCTCGGCATGTTTACCATTTTGGTTGAGCCGATGGTCAACCCGGCCAAACTTGCCCAACGCCATCCCATTCGCACTGTTGAAGTATGGTTGTCGCAAGTGTTGGGGGCTTCACTCACCTCTAGACGAGATTAGTCATCTGCTGAGCGTCAAATTTGTTGTGAGTGGACTGGAAACTCTAGACACGGTTTGATCGGTGAGCGTTTTACAGAGCTTAACAATTCACAACGAATCCTCAACTCAGGAGACATTCAGTTAACAATCTAAAGAAAACATTAAGCGGGGTAGGAATTCTCAATATTTCTGAGAAGCTATTAAATAGATAAATGGGGTCACACCTTATAAAGACCCTAGTTGATAAATCTCTGTGAATACTATGTAGAGCGTCGGTTCCCACAAATAGGGAGTTGACGCTTTACAATTTTCAGAGGGTAAAAGGGGAACGAAGAATAGGAACTGGGGTATTCCCTTAATCGCCTAAAGGTCGCCCTAAGACATTCGGCAACACACAGCCGATCATAGATTTGACTTTGATAGCTTGGCGTTGGTCATCGGGTAAAAGTTGTACATCATGTCAATGACGGTTGACCACTAGCCACTGATCATTGACAATTGACCCTTCTAACATGCTGTACTCAACCCGCCACGATGACTCAAACGTTAGTAATCAAAATCGGCACATCCAGTCTGACCCATCCTGATACCGGATATTTAGCACTCTCGACGATCGCGGCCCTGGTAGAAACCCTAAGCCACTTACAGCGGCAGGGGCATCACGTCATTCTGGTCTCATCAGGAGCGGTAGGTGTTGGTTGTGCTCGACTGGGGATGACGGAGCGACCTCGTTCGATCGCCATGAAACAGGCGGTTGCTGCGGTTGGGCAAGGACGGTTAATGCGAGTCTATGATGATCTGTTTACAACCCTCGGACAACCGATCGCTCAGGTCTTGTTAACCCGCAGTGATTTGGTGCAGCGTAGCCGCTATGTCAATGCCTATCGCACCTTTCGACAATTGCTCAAGCTGGGGGTAATCCCCATTGTGAATGAGAACGATACGCTGGCGGTGGAGGAGTTGAAATTTGGCGACAACGATACTCTCTCTGCCCTAGTCGCCAGTTTGGTCGAAGCCGATTGGTTATTTTTGTTGACCGATGTCGATCGCCTCTATTCTGCCGATCCTCGCTCTAACCCTGATGCTCAACCGATTACGCTGGTCAATAGCATTGACGCCTTGCAGGATCAGGTTGAGGTGGGCGATCGCGGTTCCAATTGGGGCACAGGGGGCATGGTAACAAAGATTGCGGCAGCTAAAATTGCGACTCATGCGGGAGTTCGCACGGTGATTACGGAGGGGCGATCGCCCCAAAATATCGAGCGGATTTTGCAAGGTGAACCGTTGGGGACTCAGTTTGAGCCAGATCTGCAACACTTTAATGCCCGCAAGCGGTGGATTGCTCACGGTTTGGTGCCTGCTGGCAAACTCTACCTCGATCAGGGAGCGGTCAAAGCGATTACTGAACTGGGGCGATCGCTGTTAGCCGCTGGAATTAAAGAAGTAGAAGGCGAATTTCAGAGCCAAGATGCGGTGCAACTGTGTGATCTCACAGGACACGAGATTGCTAGAGGGATTGTGAACTATAGCAATCATGAACTACAAAAAATTATGGGTGCCCACTCCGACGAGATTCCCAAGATTTTGGGTTATGTCGGGGCAGAAACCGTTGTACATCGAGACAATTTAGTCGTGAGCAATTAATTTACTGGCTCAAGACGGTGCTTTTGTTAACGTCAGTTCGGTTTAAGAGCCTAGCGAATAAATTCGCAGCTATCAGAGCGAAGTTCGCCTTCGCGAACTACGGAGAA
>JANRJA010000095.1:0-26941 GCA_033764315.1 Oculatellaceae cyanobacterium bins.114 | reverse complement strand
CCAATGTGCGGCTATAGCAGACGCGATTAATCCTGGTGGAGACGCGATTAATCCTGGTGGAGACGCGATTAATCCTGGTGGAGACGCGATTAATCCTGGTGGAGACGCGATTAATCGCGTCTCCACTACCTTTCCATTGGTGTTAAAGGCTCGGCGTCACGGTTATGACGGTCAGGGCACCTGGATTATTCGTGAAGCGGCAGAATTACAAACCAAATTGCAACACCTACAGGGGCGATCGCTCTTAGTCGAAGAATTTGTGCCCTTTGAAAAAGAACTGGCCATTATGGTGGCGCGATCGCACACTGGCGAGATTGTGACTTATCCGGTGGTTGAGACGCAGCAAGTCAATCAGATCTGTCGGCGCGTCTTTGTGACTGGGTTTGACGCAACCGTGACTCAACAAGCAGAGGCGATCGCCCATACTCTAATGGAAAAGTTGCAAGTCGTCGGCATCTTTGGCATTGAACTATTTCTCACCCCAGAGGGCAAGGTGCTAGTCAACGAAATTGCCCCCCGCACCCACAATTCTGGGCACTTCACCCTGGATGCCTGTGAAACGTCTCAGTTTGAGCAACATCTGCGAGCTGTCAGTGGGTTATCGCTGGGCAACCCATCCATGTGCTGCAAGGGAGCGGTCATGGTCAATTTGCTGGGGTATGAAAGCTCTGAAAGCTCTTACCTCGACCAACGACACCGCCTGGCGCAATTGCCCAACACGTTTGTTCACTGGTATAGTAAAGCCCAATCTCGTCTGGGTCGTAAGTTAGGGCATGTTACCACTCTGTTAGATACAACCAGTCGTCATAAAGCGATTGAGATAGCCGAAGCGATCGAACAAATTTGGTATCCGTAATCCTTAATTGCTCAACTTCTTTTTATCACTCTGATAGCGAATATATTCGGCGACAAATGCCAGAGCACCTGACCCCAAAATCAGAATGACACTGAGGGCATTGATATCCGGTTTAACTCCGGTGCGAACGCGACTAAAAATCTCCATTGGCAAGGTAGTGACTCCACCCCCTGCTGTAAAGCTGGAAATGAGCAGATCATCCATACTCAACACAAATGCCAACAAGGAACCAGAAATAATTGCAGGCATCAACTCAGGCAACAAAATTTTGATAAATGCCTGAACGGGGTTTGCGCCCAAATCAAGGGCGGCTTCCTCTAAATGAGGATTGAGGCTTGCCAATCGTGTCGAGACCACCAGCGCAATATAGGCTAGACAAAAAACAATGTGTGCTGCAACCACCGTCCACAAGCTCAGGGGAATGGCGACAGATGCCAAAAACACCAGCGTCGCAACGGCGATCGCAATATCTGGAATAATCAACGGCAAATAAGACATGCCCTGATATAAACCTTTCCCTGGAAATTGATAGCGTGCCAACCCCACTGCCATGAGTGTGCCTAAGATGGCTGAAATGCCAACTGCCAAAAAAGCGATCGTCAAGCTATCTTGCAACGCTGACAAAATTCGAGCGTCAGCAAACATACGCTCATACCACCGCAGCGAAAACCCACTCCACCCAGCACTAAACGGCGAGTCATTGAAGCTATAAAACGCCAGTACCAAAATGGGCAGATACATAAACACGAACATCAGCAGTGTCACAATCAACTGCCAGTCTGCTCTAATTTGAAATTGTCGGGATTTGGCTGTGTCCATGAGAGATAAGGCTAACGTGTAACGAGCAATTGACGGTTGACACTTAACGCTTAACAGTGCCCAAGCTGAGACTTAACTTTTGGTGCATGACGCTGACACTAACAGCACCCCATACCGATCATCCTTGACCCTTAACCAAACCCTAAAAATCCTCTGCCTTTTGGTCGCCATATTTGATCAGCAGAGCAATTGAAATGCTGACTGCCAAAATCAAAATCATGCTGAGACTAGAACCAAACCCCCAGTTGCGGGTTGCGCCCAAAAACTGGTTATAAACCAATCGCGCCATTGTCATGCTAGAGGCTCCACCTAACAGTTCTGGTACGACAAATTCTCCCAAACTGGTAATAAACACCAGCAAACAGCCAGCCGCAATGCCTGATAGGGTTTGGGGCACGGTCACTTTCCAAAAAGCTTGTTGAGGACTGGCACCCAAATCAGATGCCGCTTCAAGTAGGCGTTTATCGAGTTTCTCTAGTGATGCGTAGAGAATTAACACCATATAGGGCAAGAAGTTGTAAGCCAGTCCAATCATCACAGCCGCTTGCCGATTGAGCAAATCAACCGTAGGCAAGTGGATCGTGGTTAAAAACGAGTTGAGCACCCCACTGGGGCGCAAAATGGTGATCCAGGCATAAGACCGCAGCAGTGATGAAGTCCACAGTGGCAACACAAAACCCACCAGCAAGAGATTTTGCCAACGTTTAGGTGCCATGAGGGCAATCCAATAGGCAACCGGAAACCCCAACAACAAACAGAGTAAGGTGCTGTTGATCGCAAACAATACCGATCGCCCAATCACCCACAGATAGACCGGCTCAAGGGCTTTGGTGTAATTTCCGATGCCATAATCGCCAATCGGTTGACCGGGGCGCAAGTCAGGATGCAAGCTGATATCTAGAATCAACAGAGTGGGAATGACCAACAGGCAAAATAGCCAGATGCCCGATGGCCCTAAAAGCACCGTTGGTTCAATCAGTCGCGCTAATCGACGCCTCCAAACTGAGTCGGAGGAATCACTAGCGATCGCGGGGGGTGTGGTTGGGGCAGAGGTAGACATAGATTGGGTTATGCACTAGTTAGCTGAGTCCAGAGGCGATCGTACAAATCGATCGCATCACCCACATTGCTCAAAGGTTCACATTTTGCCAATGTTGCATCGGGTGGAAACAGGCTGGGGTCTTCTTTTAAGGCCGATGGCAAAGACTCAAAGGCTTGCTTATTAGGCGTAGCAAATTTGAGTCGTTCTACAATTTGGACTGAGCTTTCGGGGTTCAAAATATAGTTCATCCAGGCATAGGCGGCTTCCACATTAGGAGCCGACTTGGGAATCACCATCGTATCTCCCCAAATTGTCGCACCACTGGCAGGCACCACGTACTTGAGTTTATCATTTGCGCTCATTGCGTCGATCGCATCCACAGAATAAGCGTGTGCTAGCACTAAATCACCCACAACCAGTTGGTCACGCCAGGCATCAGTCGTAAAAGAGTTGATGGCAGGTTTCAAGGTTGTCAATTTTTCGTAAGCCGCTTGAATTTCAGATTCGTCGGTGGTGCTGTTAGAATAGCCCAACGACTTTAGCACCGCCCCAAAGACTTCTCGTACATCGTTTAACAGCGTCATCTTACGAGAAATTTGCTCTGACTGTTCCCACAGGTAATCCCAGTCTTCAGGGCCAGGATTGAGAATCTCAGAGTTGTAAACCAACCCAGTCGTCCCCCAAGCAACGGGATAACTAAACTGGTTGTTTGGGTCATAGGGTGGGCTTTGCCACTGCTCAATCAACATGTCAGTGCTGGGTAACTGAGCTTTGTCTAACTCGGTCAGCAGATCTAACTCAATCATCTGCTCCACCATGTAATCAGAGGGATAGAGAATACTATAAGCACTGCCTCCACCCGCCTGCATCTTTGCCAACATGGTTTCGTTAGAGTCATAGATGTCAGCGACGACCTTAATGCCTGTTTTGCTCTCAAAGTCTTTTAATAGGGCTTCATCAATGTAACTCGACCACGAGTAGACATGCAGGGTGCCATCTCCCGCAGGGCTACCTGATGTGCTAGAGGTGGGGCTAGCTGATGAGGAAGCACCTGGATCGGCAATGTTACGAGTACAGTTTGCCAAAACGGTTCCTGATAAAGCCGCCGTTGATAACTGCAAAAACCGTCGTCTGCTGGCAGACCATTGGGGTGATGTGAAGCCGTTCCCACTACGGGGCGATCGCCCAAAAGACAACCGAGATTTTTGTGGATTGACCGAAGGCATTACTCTCTCCTAAAGCTTGCATCAAAAGAACAACACAGAAATGCAGGGCAAGGTAAATTCTCTCCCTACCTGACTAAATTGGGTTGAGGTCTAACACGTCACTCTTGCACCCAAAACATGCTGCGGGAAACCACCGGAGTTAAACCTCCAGTGATGGTATGCCAATGTCACTCTCAGAGTTGTTGACTGCGATACTGCATGCTATCGAAATGCAAGCAAATAGTTGACGCAGTTATTCTATGCAGTCAGTGCTAAACAGTCTGCGGCGGCCCAATACACATAGATTTGCATGTGGGGGTCAGGTAGATTTTCCAGACGATTGGGTTGCATCACAGTCAAACAATCGCCAGATGGCAGCTCAACCATATAGTGCACATGAGTACCCAGATACATCGTGTGCTTCAAACGTCCCTCAAAACAATTGACCGCATGATTTGGCTGATCTAGACTGACATGAATTTTCTCTGGACGAACACTCACAACGACCTGCCGAACCCCAGAGCCATCGAGTAACTCTGTATTCTTCACTAAAATCTTGAGTCCTTGAGTCGTCGTGACGTAGAGCGTAGATGGATCGAAGGGATCAGCGGCTTCAATGCTTCCCTGAAAAAGATTGGTATCGCCAATAAAATCTGCCACAAATGGGGTTTGAGGAAAATCGTAGATTTCGCTGGGGCTACCGACCTGTTCTAGCCGACCCTCATTCATCACAGCAATACGGTCAGACAAACTCAAGGCTTCTTCCTGGTCATGCGTCACCATGACAAAGGTCAGTCCTAATTCCTGGTGCAAGTTTGACAACTCGACCTGCATTTCCTTCCGCAGCTTTAGATCCAGCGCACCTAATGGCTCATCCAACAACAACACCGCTGGACGGTTCACCAATGCCCGTGCCAGTGCCACCCGCTGTTGTTGCCCCCCCGAAAGCTGAGACGGAAAGCGACGGGCAAAGGACTCCATTTTGACCAGTTGCAACGCCTCTTTTACTTGATCTTGAATCTGGGCTTTACTCAGCTTTTTAATTCGTAACCCAAAGGCGACGTTATCCCAAACCGTCATATGGTTAAACAGGGCATAACTTTGAAACACCGTGTTGACAGGGCGACGATAGGGCGGAGTATGAGTCATCGACTGTCCTCGAATCAGCACCTCACCCGCTGTCGGTTCCTCAAAACCAGCAATTAAGCGCAGAGTGGTGGTCTTACCACATCCTGAAGGACCCAAAATGCTAAAAAACTCACCCTGGCGAATGGTGAGATCAATGCCCCTGACGGCTGTCTCACCATTGAACACCTTAAATACTTTTCGCAGTTCGACATCAACTTTGATATCGACCTCGGATGTTAGTCGGTCTTGGGTAACGGTCTGAGACATGGGGCAGTTCCTAATCAGTTCCCAGTGCTGTGTGCTATTTAACCATTTTGGACAGTTCTTAGAAACGTTTCGTCAAATAAGATACAGGTTATTTTTCGACCTTTAGCATAACTCAACTTGAAGGGTGTAATGAAGATCAGGGATCATTACAGTCCGTAAAGCCAAAACTGGCTGTAGACTAAGTAGGTATTTTGTCTCAGCACGCGCAAGGATTGGCTATACAGCATCTATGGCGTTAATTCATTATTCTCCTCCGACGATCGCACAGCAACCCAACGCTCGCACTGTAGGGCGCAAATACCAATCTTTGATCGTCATGTTAATCGTGACACTGACATTGGGGGGTGGCATTGGCAGTCGGCTGGCTTATCTTCAGTTGGTCAAGGGTGAACAAAACCGCCAACTGGCAGATAACAATCGAATTCGCTTGATTCCTCGGCAGCCTGAGCGGGGCAAAATTTTAGACCGAGAAGGCAGAATTTTAGCGGGAAGTCGGCTCTCTTATGCGGTCTTTTTGTGGCCCATCGCTAACCGAGAACGGGACTGGAAGCCAATTATTCAACATCTTTCTAAAATTTTAAATCTTCCTCAAGAAGATATTCAGAGCCGTTTAGAGCAAGCTGGTTACACTTCCCCCACGCTGTTGCGGATTGCTCGTGGTATTAGCCCTGCCCAGGTGACAGCACTGGCAGAGTTTAGTCAAGAACTCAAGGGTGTGCAGGTTGAAGCCGAGGCCGTCCGCAACTATCCCAATGGGGATCTGGCGGCTCATGTGTTGGGTTACACCGGAGAAATGAGTGATGAAGATCTAGAGCGTTACCGCGATCAGGGCTATCGCCTGGGTGATGTGATTGGTCAAATGGGTGTAGAGGCAGCATTTGAACCCCAACTGAGAGGAGAGTGGGGTGGGCAACAGGTTGAAGTAGATGGCATGGGGCGGGTCTTGCGGATATTGGGTGAAAAGCCTGCCAGGGCTGGGCATGATGTGTACTTAACGATTGATCTCGATTTGCAACGAGCGGCTGAAATTGCACTGGGCGATCGCAAAGGAGCAGTAGTGGCGATCGATCCTCGCAACGGGGCGGTACTGGCTATGGTTAGTCGTCCGGCGTTTGACCCCAACTTGTTTTCAACTCACATCACCGATGAACAGTGGCAACAATTGCAGAGCCTCAATTATCCCTTTGTCAATCGGGCACTCCAGGGATATCCGCCTGCCAGTACCTTTAAGATTGTGACGACTACAGCGGCGATCGAGTCCGGCAAATTTTCACCGGATACAGTTCTACCGACCTATCCTTTTGTTGAGGTGGGAGGAATTCAGTTTTGGGATTGGAACCGGGCTGGGTTTGGTCCACTCAACTTTCCAGGAGCAATGGCGTGGAGTAGTGATACTTTCTTTTATCAAACGGCTCTGCGGATGGGGGGCGAAAACCTGATTCAGTGGACTCGCCGCTTTGGTTTTGGGCAAAAAACGGGGATTGAGATTGCCGACGAGGAATCTCCTGGACTGGTACCTGATGAAGCCTGGAAGTTAGAAAACCTGGACGAACCCTGGTATGTCGGAGATACGGTCAATATGTCGATTGGTCAGGGTTACATGCAGGCAACCCCGTTACAAGTCGCGGTGATGTTCGCTGTGGCAGCGAATGGGGGTTATCTAGTGAGACCTCACTTGTTGCGAGACAATGAAGAAGCCCAAAACTGGCGCGAGTCACTTAACATCAGCCCTGAGACACTTGACATCTTGAGGCGAGGACTGCGCCAAGTGATCACGAGCGGTACGGGTAAAGCTATGAATTCTCCAAATTTGCCTGAACCTTCTGGCAAGAGCGGCACCGCTGAAGATCCACCTCGTCCTTCCCATGCCTGGTTTGGTGCCTATGGTCCGACCAGCAATCCTGAGATTGTGATTGTGGCGTTTGCTGAAAATAGTGGCGGTGGTGGTGGTAAGGTCGCTGCCCCGATTGTTAGGCAAGTGATGGAAGCCTATTTTAATGGCACTTTGCCGAGTGAGCAGGCCAAGCAAGAAGCCGTTACGTCAGATTAGATGTTTAATGTTTAGTCAATGTGAGACGCGACATCAGTCTAGATCGCGGGTCACACGACGCTGACCCAACTTAGCTAGCGTCAGTTCGGTTTAAGCAGCCCAGCGAATCAGTTTGCGGCTACCAGAGCGAAATCCGCGGCTCGACGGCTTGACTGAGCATCGCCGAACGTCTGAGCATCGCCGAAGTCAGCGGTTTCAACCGCCAAAATCCTTGTCCCAAACTCAGGTTAACTAGGGGCGATCGCTCTAGTAGTTCTTGCCTTGCTCGTCTACAAAACACCACAACCACTGTTCGCCCAACTCGGCTGAGCTAATCACCGGATGCCCTGTTTCGGCGGCATGGTGACGGGCATGTTGGTTTTCAGACGAGTCGCAACATAACATGCTGCCGCAGGTTTGACAGATGCGAAGATGTACCCAGCGACCATTAATTTTCATGCATTCTTCGCAGCGAAAGACAGGATAGTTGGCTTTAGAAATTAAATTTTCTAGGGTCAAATTATCAAGATGTTGACAACTCATAAGGGTTGGTGTTGGGGGTAGATGAGTCACAGAAACGTATCACCGTTGGGCAAAAGACTTGTATCCAGACGATAGCTCTCAAGGAAGACAGCGAGTTGATTGAATGAACTGCCCGATTGGTTTGCCCGAATGGAGGAAGTTACCTCATTAAAAATCCATCACTGTATTGAGCAGAAGGGCTTTACACCCTCTATTAAGTGAGTTAGTTCAACTCTTGCATCTGTCTCAACTCTATTCTACAGAGCTTGAATTGAAAAAAGTTGCTACTCGTATTGGTTTGGTTATCTAAAAATACTCCCATTCTTTTTAACTTAATATGGTGCGATCGCAACTTCCTTTTCTTTATAGGCACAGCCCCATTTATCTGATTGCTGTGTTAACCCTGTTGAGTGGGGTTGCAGCCTGTTCTGGATTGTCTCAAGCTGAGGTGACTTCCAGTGCAACTCCTAGCGAGACGCAACAAACGCCGACCATTGTGGCGTTAGGACGTCTGACCCCGAATGGAGAAGTGATTAAACTGTCAGTTCCCAATGCTCAAGATAGCCGGGTCAACCAAATTCTTGTTCAGGAGGGAGACTGGGTTGAAGCCGGACAGGTAATTGCGGTGTTGCAGGGTAGCGATCGCCGCCAACGAGATTTAGAAGAAGCTCAGAAAAATGTGGACTATTATCAAGCTCTGTTAGAGAAGGCACAAGCCGGGGATGCCAAAGAAGCAGAACTGGCTGCTCAGGAAGCCAATATTGGGCGGTTAGAAGCACAATTGCGAACGGAAACGCTAGAACGTCAGGGAGCGATCGCCAGTGCTGAGGCTGAGTTGCGGCAGGCACAGCGCAACTATGAGCGAAATCAAACCCTCTACTCAGAAGGGGCAACCAATTTAGTTGCATTAGATCAAGCTCAAGAAGACTATGAAACCGCACAAGCTAATATGACTCAACGCCAAGCCCAATTGGATAACACTGTGCAAACATTACGTCAGCAAATCACTCAAGAACGAGAGACTTTAGCCCAACTGAGAGAGGTGCGTCCCGTAGACATTCGGGTGGCACGAGCTGAGTTAGAGCGTGCCCGCATCGCCGTAGAGCAACGACGCGCCGATTTAGAAGACACGCAAGTGCGAGTGCCTGTGGCAGGACAGATTCTACGCATCAACACTCGTGTGGGCGAGCAGGTCAACACGCAAGAAGGCATTGTGGAGTTAGGGCGCACCGATGAAATGTTTGCGATCGCCGAGGTTTATGAAACTGAAATCACTAAAGTGCAACGGGGACAACCCGTCACATTGGTCAGCGAGTATGGTGGTTTTGCAGGAGAAGTGCACGGCACTGTCGATCACATTGGTCTGCAAGTAGGGGCACGAAAACTCTCTAGCAATTCTTCAGACCCCACTACTGACGAAAATACTCGTGTTGTCGAAGTCAAAATTCGCATCAATCCTCAAGACAATAACAAAGTAGCCAACCTGACCAATATGCAAGTCCGCGTCACAATTCAGTTAGGGAATTAGAAAGGATGAAGGACAAAACCATTCAGGGTGGAATCTGCTTTACCTGAATACTACCTGAATAGTGCCTAGGTAGTGCATTATGCTGACGCGAACAGCACTCGACACAGGCTTCTGCTTTTTAATCCTTGCTTCTTTTTATTTCTTCTTCTTTCTTCTTTCTTTTTCTATGTTTCTTAAATCTCTAAACGACTACTATCGTGCTCATAAACCACTCGCTTGGGCACAATTATCTCACCAAAAAATGAGATTGGCAGTAGCTATGACGGGAGTTGCTTTCTCTAATATTTTGATCTTTACGCAACTCGGATTGAGAGCACTGTTGTTTGACGGTATTACTCTCGTTCCACAAAACTTGAATGGTGATTTGTTTTTGGTGTCTGCCTATGCCCCCACGATTGACTTTGGCTCGTTTCCCAAAATCTATCTTTATCAAGCCGATGCGATCGCTGGAGTAGCAACGGCTAGCCCGCTCTATATTGGGTCTGCCCCGTGGGTTAATCCAGAAGATTTTGCTCGTAGCGCAGCCAATCACAACCTGCCGAAACCAGAAACTCAAGCGATTGACTTTTTCCCTAATACGGTTAAGATTTTGGCGTTTAACCCGGTTCAACCTGTCTTTAATACTCCTGAAATCAATCAACAACTCAAGCAGTTAAATGTCCCAGGAGGGGTGCTGTTTGATCGCCTCTCTCAATCCCAGTTGGGCCCCGTGCCTGCGTTGTTTGAGCAACAAGGTGGGGTAACAACCGTGATGCAAAATCGGCGAGCCTATGTAGTGGGTCTGTTTAGCTTAGGCAGCACTTTTTTTGATAAGGGTCATGTCGTCATGAGCGATTGGAATTATGCTTTGTTAAATGGACAGGCCAGTTTAAATCAAGTGACTGTTGGGGTTTTAACAGTAGAACCGGGACAGGATATTGCTACAGTGCAAAAACGGTTGCAAGCCAATCTCCCTGAAGCTGTGCGGGTGATGACGCGAGAAGAATTACTCGCCGCTGAACAAAACTTTCGGGCGACGTTTCCAGAAGGGAAAATCCTCAATTTTGGAGCAGCGATCGGGTTCATTGTCGGCGTAGTCATTGTTTATCAAGTGCTTTATACCGATGTCAGTGATCACTTACCTGAATACGCCACACTCAAAGCAATGGGTTACTCAGATGTCAGTCTCTTGTCGGTTGTTTTACAAGAAGCCGTTATTCTGGCAGTGTTAGGTTTTATTCCTGGTTACTTTACATCGTTAGGAATGTATAGTCTACTCACAACCCTGACTCGAATTCCTCTCACTATGCGTCCAGAAATTGCATTACAAGTTTTTATGCTAACTCTGGTGATGTGTATTATTTCAGGAGCGATCGCCATGAATAAGCTTCGATCTGCCGATCCTGCTGATGTGTTTTAGTCACTATAAAATCTATTATGGAACCTGTTGTTGCTGTTCATCATCTGACTCACACCTTTGGTCAGGGAGCACTGCAAAAAGTAGTGTTAACCGACGTCAATCTAAATCTCTATCCGGGTGAGGTTGTGATCTTAGAGGGGCCATCCGGCGGAGGTAAAACGACCCTATTGACGCTTATCGGCGCATTGCGATCGGCACAGGAAGGCAGCCTCAAAATTTTGGGTCGTGAACTGCGAGGTGCTAAAAAAAAGACTCTCATTCAGACTCGTAGCCAAATTGGTTTTATTTTTCAATCTCATAACTTACTGGAATGTTTGGCAGCGTGGGAAAACGTCAGCACCTCTCTCAAACTACATCAACACATTTCCAGATTAGACTATCGCGATCGCTCCAGCACTATGTTAGCGGCAGTGGGGTTAGCCGATCACATCGACTATTACCCCAACAAGCTCTCTGGTGGACAAAAACAACGAGTGGCGATCGCTCGTGCACTGGTGAGCCATCCCAAGCTGTTGTTAGCCGATGAACCCACCTCAGCATTAGATAGCAAATCGGGTCGAGATGTCGTTGAAATCATGCGGCGACTCGCAAAAGAAGAAGGTTGTACGGTCTTGCTTGTCACCCACGATAACCGCATTTTAGACGTCGCCGATCGCATCGTTCACATGGAAGATGGCAGGTTAACGCAAAAGTAGGTTGACACAAATTGGTATTAGATAGTCGTAGTGCGAACGTCTCTCTCGTAGGTACAATGCCTGCACTCAGCAGGAAGACACCATTATGGGTTGGCGATCGCATAACCCATGCAGGCGTTGGGTTTCATGTTTCAGCCCAACCTACATCCATCTTATATTTAATTTCACTCACCTACTTACGTCTTATCTTCGACTAGACCCACTACACAAACTAGATCTCTCTAATAATCTCTAATGTAATCTGTAAGCTCTGGGAGTCATGCCCGTCAGTTGCCGAAACTGTTTGCTCAAATGGCTGTGACTGTTAAATCCGCAAGAAAAAGCAATCTCTGAAATTGACTGGTCAGTTTGTTTTAATAACTGTTTTGCCCGTTCGATGCGTTGTTGCAGCAAATATTGATAGGGAGCAATTCCAATAGATTGCTTAAATAGATGACTAAAATGAAACTGACTCATATCTAGCAATGCGGCTAAGTCGGCCAGTTTGATGTCCTGATCTAGACAGTTGTTGATAAATTCTAGAACTTGCTCCAATTGACGTGTTGGGATACCTCCTTCATACACCGTCAGTTGAGGTTGAGTTACGGTGTATTGCCGCAGCAAATGCACCGCCAAAACGTTTGCCAGCGAATCAATGTAGAGTTTGCCGCCTAAATTTCCCTGTTTGAGTTCAGCTAACAACAACATCCCGATCGCCTCAATTTGTGGATCACGGGTCTTAAATTCGGGGAGTAATTCCAGGTGATCCAAATTCATCGCCAACGCTTCTCTAGCAACTCGTTGGATAAAACGAGACGTAATGCGAATCTGTAAATAGTGATCATCACTTTCCCAACGGGCAAAAAACGGTGTCTTAGCAGGCGTGATAGAAACATCGCCTTTGCCATACAACCCTACATAGGTTTTTCCTCCCTTGACTTGCAGCAGGCGTACGGGGCGCGATGCAAGCGATAGACAAATGGCGTGTTCATCTCTGTAATGACAACTGCCATCCCCTGCCGAATGTTGAAACTGCTCAACTAAAATGTCACCCCAATCTTGAGCCTGACTAGACAAAAGGGGTAAGCAATCTATTTTAGGTTGAGGAGTCATGGGAGTCTTCATGATGTGAACCCAACTCGTCTAATTCTGATTGTATTCACCTTTGATGGACTTCTGCTAAACCTTCTGAAACTGACCGCAAGATTTTGATAGTGCCACAAAAATCAGATAGCTAGAGATGAGGCACTTTCATAAGCTGAAAGGGTAACTGAGCCGGAGGAATTATGGCACACCTATTACACATTGATTCAAGTCCTAGAGGAGAGCGATCGCAGTCTCGCCGCATGACACGAGAGTTTGTTGAGG
This sequence comes from Oculatellaceae cyanobacterium bins.114, assembly GCA_033764315.1. Taxonomy (GTDB): domain Bacteria; phylum Cyanobacteriota; class Cyanobacteriia; order Elainellales; family Elainellaceae; genus FACHB-1407. The sequence goes on along the minus strand of JANRJA010000095.1, from coordinate 14,104 downwards.
CTTGGCAAAAACTCCATCCAAGCGACACCGTGACCTATCGAGATGTTGGTCGGCATCCCGTTCCCCATGTAAATGAAATGTGGGTTGCAGCCGCTTTTACCCCTGATGAACAACGCACCCCAGAGATGTGGGAAGCCATTCGTATCAGTGATCAGTTGGTCGATGAATTCTTAGCTGCAGATCTCTATGTCATTGGACTTCCCATGTACAATTTCAGCGTTCCCAGTGCCTTCAAAGCGTATATTGACCAAATTGTGCGAATTGATCGAACTGCGAGCTATGACCCAGAGGATGTCGAAAACCCTTACAAACCCCTTGTTTTTGGTAAGAAAATGATTGTCATTACAGCACGAGGAGATACAGGGTTTGGCCCCGGTGAACGATTTGGTAAGATGAACCATCAAGATCCCTACATAGAAACCGTATTTGGATTTATCGGTGTTACCGATATCACCTTTATTCACGTTGAAAAAGACCAGGTAGACAGCGCAGGGTTAGCACAATCGATTGCTAATGCACGTGCCAAAATTGCTCAACTTGTAGCCGCCTAATGCGATCGCCCCTAAGGGTTTGTAAAGATGATGAATCTCTCACTTTTTGCATTGAAACTATCAGCAATACTGGGTTGTGGGTTAGTCGCAGGAGTTTTCTTTGCCTTTTCAACCTTTGTCATGCAAGCCCTTGCCCAGCAACCCCCGGCTCAAGGCATTGCCGCGATGCAATCGATCAATATCACGGTCATCAATCCATTGTTTATGACCGCATTTATGGGAACAGCTTTAGTGTGTCTCGTACTGGCGATCGCCTCTCTATTCAAGTGGCATCAACCCAGTGCTGTTTACTTGCTGGTCGGCAGTTTGCTTTACCTGGTTGGCACATTCTTGGTCACGATCGCCTTTAATGTACCTCTCAACGATGCATTAGCGATCGCCAACCCCAATAGCCCAGAGGGGGTGAGCCTCTGGAGCACCTACCTCACCAACTGGACTTTTTGGAACCACATTCGGACAGTAGCGGCGATCGCAGCGACAGTTACATTTACCCTCGCCATCTGTTATCGAACCAAGTAAGAGAACCCAAGTCTCTTCTCCCACAAGAGGCTATTGTTTATACAGATCTCGACTCGCCCCAAAAATCTTGCGAAATCTTGCGAGATGTCAAACTCACTTCAAGACGTTATCAACCCTTAAGAGTTTTTCAGTTCTCGCAACAGTCGGAGAATTTCTTGGTTTTCAGCTTGCAACCCCTGAATCGTAGTAAACACACTACTCTGGCTGATGCCATCAGTGACAGTTTGAGCCGCTTCCTCACCCCGTGTCATCGCCGTATTCACCCCTTCTTTAAAGGTTGCATTCAACTCATCTAACTGCGTTCTAATCGTGCGTCTGAGGCGACGAGTCACCCACCAAGTTGCCAACCCTGAAAAGATGGCAGACACAAAACTATCCCCAATCAACAAGCCCCATCCCAACGAGCTAATTGTTCTAACAATTCGTCCTTCAATGGTTTCCAAGGAAGAGTCAATCTCACTACGGATACCTGTAATTTCATCCTCAACTCGTCCTGAAATGTTATCAATTTCAGTTTGTACTCTTCCTTCAAGGCTATCAATGGTTGAGGTTACCCGCTGATCATAGGCATCAATTTTAGTTTCATATTCGTCAATCTTTTGCCGATATTCGTTAATTGTGCCATTGAAGCTATCAATCGTTTGATTCAACTTATTGGTAACATCTGAAATAGGGTTTTGACGGCCAAGAGAGGGAATCTGAGCGTTAGTGCGTTGGATGCTGATAATCCACAAACAGACAACTAGACAAGCTATTAAAACAAGATTGGGGGTTAGTTTAGGAATTTTATACATGAGTTTCCCTGATTAGTGAAAGATGAGAGCCTCTGAACAGAGCAGCTACAGTAACAAGAGGATGGTTGCATTCTATCAAGCACAGAGTTACATAAACTGGCAGTCCTCTAAAAGTAATGATTTTTGAGTAAGGATATGCCGCACGACGCACGGCATATCCTTACTTGTTTAGGACTACCCATAAACTCGATCAAACATAAAGGGGCATCAACAATTTTCCCCTCACTCGTCCTGAGCAAGGGGAAAAAGATAAGGGTTTTGAAGCGATCCTTTAGAATCCAATCATTCTTGGCTCAAAGAGGCTAGGAGAGGTTTTTAAGTAGCGTGTTCACCCACTCAATTGGTCTTTCATTAAAATTGATGTATTGATCAACCAATGATCTGAGAAACATCCACTGTGCGGTTGCCTAAATCTGAAGGATTAGCATCGCCAGAAGGGGGCTTGGCAGCAATGATCTGAGAAACATCCACTGTGCGGTTGCCCAAGTCTGAAGGATTAGCATCACCAGAAGGGGGTTTGGCGGCAATGATCTGAGAAACATCAACGGTGCGGTTGCCCAAGTCTGAAGGGTTAGCATCACCAGAAGGTGGCTTGGCGGCAATGATTTGAGAAACATCAACGGTGCGGTTGCCCAAATCTGAAGGATTAGCATCACCAGAGGGTGGCTTGGCGGCAATGATCTGAGAAACATCAACGGTGCGGTTGCCCAAATCTGAAGGATTAGCATCACCAGAAGGGGGCTTGGCGGCAATTGAGACTGAGGCAATTGGAGCAAGGGTCGCTCCTAAAACTAAAGCGGTTAATCCAGCAAGCACTAAGTTTTTCATATCTGTTCTCCTTGAAAGCATGTTGGCAGTGAAGTATGAAATTCATCCTTCGCCTGTCTTGCTTCTTATAGTGCGTTGTCAAGCTGAAACCGCCTTGAACGATATCTGAAAAGTTCCTGAGTATTGACTGTGCAATCTGAGAGTATCGGAAGAAAATTGAGAGGCACCGTAGGGAAAGCGCAATCAATCCGGTTTGAAACGCACCCTCTACAAGATGCCCTTTACAATACCTTTACAATAGTTGTTGTTATCAAATCACGTTGAATTCATTTAGGACACTCGCCCGCATGACCATTGCTCCTCTCAGTTGGACAGACTTAGAAGGTCTAACGGACTTTCAAATGGATACCGTTAATGGCCCTACCAATGCTCAAGCCCGGTTGCGTTTATTTGGTCACAGTGAATCCGATATACGGGTAATTCTCTACCGCGATAACCATGCCTGGTGCCCCTATTGTCAAAAGGTTTGGCTGTGGCTTGAGGAAAAACAAATTCCCTACCGCATTGAAAAAGTAACCATGTTTTGCTACGGGGACAAAGAAATTTGGTACAAACGCAAAGTGCCATCTGGCATGTTACCCGCTATTGAATTGGACGGACGTCTAATCACTGAAAGTGATGACATTTTGTTGGCTTTAGAAAGAGCCTTTGGTCCCTTGGGACGAGGGATGGAAGACTCAATGGTGCTTCCCTTGCGACGATTGGAGCGGCTTCTCTTTAGAGCCTGGTGCACCTGGCTTTGTTACCCAATTACATCTCCTCAGCAAGAGCGACGCAGCCGGGAGCAATTTACAGAAGTGGTAGATAAGGTTGAGCAAGCTCTAGCCAATACCCCCGGTCCTTATTTTCTAGAAGAGTTCGGCACTGCTGATGTGATCTTTACTCCCTATGTCGAACGCATGAATGCTAGCCTGTATTACTACAAAGGCTACTCGTTGCGAGAAGACAACCCTCGTTTTAAAGCTTGGTTTGAGGCAATGGAAAGCCGACCCACCTATCGGGGTACTCAAAGTGACTTTCACACCCATGCTCATGACTTGCCTCCTCAAATGGGTGGCTGTTGGGAAAATGGCGAACCGCAAATGCTGTTAAATAAGCATCGAGTAGATAACGGCCCCTGGTTTGGGTTACCTGATGTGACTTATCCAGAGCCAGAAACCGCACGCCAAGAAGCCCTCCAGCGCGTGATCAAGCATCGAGACAATATCATTCAAGTTAACCCAGCCGATCACCATGTCTTTGATGAAGCGTTGCGATGTGCTCTAACGTTGATGATGACGGGTGAAGTTTGTACCCCACCTGATGGCTCTGACCTCGCATTGCGATATCTGCGCGATCGCATCAATGTACCCCGTGACATGTCTATTTATGCAGCTAAGCATCTGCGAGAAGCATTAGAGAAAACAGCGACTCTAGCCGGAGATAGACAGGGGCCTGCGATTCCAATTAAGCATCGGCGCGATCAAGACCCGGCAAACTTTGCCAAGCTGAGTTAGGGACAGGCTAAATGTCCGCCCGCCCGCACTGTGAAGTCGTTGTAGTCTCGATCTTGATCTTGAGGGGGCACTAGCAATGACCCCGTATCATCCCATCGCATGACAACTCCGCCTGCCCCCAAATTTGAGGCATCTCCTTCAAAACGTAAGCGTCGGCTGTTATTCAAGTTGCGAGCATCGATGGAATAGAACACTCCAGCGGGCTGCCCATTGTAAAACGACTCTAAATAAAAGGCATAGGGCGTATTTGCCTCAAACTCAAACTCCGCCAGAGCTTGGGATACGCTGTTACCCGGTGTCCCTGTGTCATCTGCCAGCGTAGAAAAGCCTGTGGAGGCGCGATCGCTCGAACGCACTTCGCGAATCAGGGGGATGCGATCGCCCGTGTTTAAATTGATCACGCCAAACGTCGATTGATAGACTCCGCGTGACTCGACAAACTCAAACTCAACCACCGTGTCAACATCAAATGAGATGGCAGCATTGTTGAACTGATCTTGAGCATAAGCGGGAGTCGTCAGGGCGATCGCCGTTACTCCCATTAGCATTCCCAATACAGTTTGAAATCCAGTTTTCATCAAGTTTGACTCCTCTCTGCTTGCTTCACTCTTCACTCTTCACTCTTTACTCTTTAGAGCAGACGCAATTCATCGCGTTTCTTCTTTTCACCAAAACCGCACTCGCGAATTTGAGCGAATCTGGTCTTGTAGTTGCCGCTGATTGCTGATAAAAGTTCGAGTTTCTTGAATCAGTTGTTGAAGCCGCTGACAGGCTGCACTGGGGGTGGCTGTGCAGATTGGTGCTGTTGCCCCTCTAGCAAATCGTCGTGGGCTATTGGTCTGAGTCACCTGATTGGAGTCCCGACAATCTTCATAGGCTTCATTGAGGGCTTGCGAAATGGATTGGGCGATCGCATCCAGGTCGGTTTCATCCCCAATAATCTCTCGCAGCAAATCTAACCCATCCAAGTTAACCGGAACGTCTGGAAAGTCACCAGGAACATCTGGACCTTGAAGGTTGCCTACATCTGGCCCTGTTACATCTGATTGATTAGGTGGCACTTGAGCCAACCGAACCTCAGAGGCAGGGGTGACGGGTTGAACCAAACTCCAAACCAGCGAAAGACTGGCAATCGAGAGACCTAGCATCCAACCATGCAGCCCTTTTGTTTGAATCTGCGTTCGCTTGGTATATTTCATCGATTCTCCTGACAGGTTTGACATTAAAACTGGAACGAAATTCCCGTACCTAAAACAAACCGGGCACCATCTCCAGCCCCAGCAATGTCGCGTAGGGCAGGTGTAATCACCAAAGGAAACCCGCGAATCGGCGTAATCGATAAACCAACTGCCAGATCCTGCCCTGTCCACTCTACGATCGCACTGACGGGGCGAGCCACCCGAACCGCTATACTGCCAAACACCCCTACGGTGTCTTCGTCATCCGTCACTGCATCCTCTGAGCGAAACCGACCATTACCAACCCCAGCGGTTAAAGCGATGCGGCTAAATGCGTCGTCGAGATCATCATTGGTGCGAATGATTTGGGTGATCGAGCCGTAAACAGTGTCCTCAAAGTCCACCTCGCCTGTAGTAGCAAACCCCTCCCAGCCAACAGCAATCCCTAACCCATTAGAAAATTGGCGGTGCAATTTAGCATTAAATCCACCCGTGCCAAAGTCTCGATTTTCCCCAAAACTCGCCAGGGTATAAGACAACTGCAACCCCACGGCTCGTTGAGCATCCCCTAAGCCAATACCGATGCCCATCGTGCCATCTGCCTGATCGGAATAGCGCGTCTCTGACTGAAACCCAAAGTTCACAAAGCCTCTAAAGTTGTCTGCTCCAAAACCCGATGGGTTAGAAATCGTGACCGCAGGTGACCCCTCAAATTCATTGCCATAGTCATCTGAAAAATCGGGTTCAAGTGACTCCAACTGTTGTTGCAACTCTTCAATCTCAGCTTCTGAAGGGGCAGACGATTGAGCCATCAAAGTTGAGCGATCGCGCAACAAATCTGCCGATGTCGAGAGCGGAAACTCAATTTCCATTTGAGTCTCGATTGGATGGGGTTGAGCAAGTGCCACTAGATCAGGAGATGGAACCGTTTCCGAGGGAGCAACCCAATCGTCACTGGCGATCGCCTCAACTAGCGGCGGCAGATCAGGGGCGATCGCATGTATAGCCAGATCAGGATTAGAGGATCGCTCAGGCACTCTAACTCGTTCTAATGACCGCAAAGCTTCAGGTGGGGCAATGTTAGACGCTAGAACATCAGACGTCAAACCATCAGACATCAAACCATCAGATGTCGAAATATCAGGTGAATCACTCACAAACGAGGCTCCATCCCCCACAACACTCCTTTTAAGGGTAGGTTGAGGGTCAACTCCAGCCTGGTTAAAGGCCCGATCTGGAAATTCTGTGATGAATGGTTCAGGCGGAGTGATAGAGTCAATAGACTCTGGTAAAGTTACCTCAACCTCAGTCAGCTCCGTCGCTTTGCCATTGGCATCTAAGGGTGGAGGAGTCGGACTGGCGATCGCGGCTTGTGTTAAATCAGCCACAGTAAACGTTGCCAGAGTATAAAACGCAACAGTTGGAACACGCATAAACGGAAGCGAAAATGTGGAAATAATAATGTTTCTGTCAACACAAATCGCACCCCGTCTACAGTTAGCAGAAGTCACACGATCATGACCTACAAAACCTATAAGTGATACAGTCCCTTTTCTCTTTAATCAGGATGTCTGACCAAAGGACTATCAATTCCTTTAAATTGAGTAAGATACTCAAAACTGCCCAGTAAGCACCGCCAGTTTTGGCTATGACACCTCAACTGGTCCCTATTAAGCAAGGTTATTTTAATTTTTCTTGATGCATCTATTCAGATAGTTTCTATGAAAAAGAAACTCACCAGAAAGTTCCAAAATTTATGAGTTTTGCACTTTTTTTTTAAAATCCTGTAAAAATTGCTTTATTGGCAAGTTAGTTCATCAAGTTAATTTAGGTTTATGCAGGCATCTGACCCTACTCGTGGACAACTGGAGCGATCGCTCGCCCAGGGAATTGAAGCGTTATATCGTCGAGAATTAGGGCATCGACCGACTAAAGTGTCTTGCCGAATCTTTGATGAAAAAATTGCGATTGTCCTAGAGGAAGCCATCACTCAACCGGAACTATTGCTCGCTAATTCAGGGCAAGAAGAACTGGCAGAACAGATTCGAGTTGATTTAGATAAGGCACTGCGTCCTCAGCTTATTCAACTGATCGAAGATATCGTTGCAGTCAAGGTTACTGATCTGCTGAGTGATGCCACACTTGAGACAGGACGAACAGGAACCATCGCCATTCTGTCAGAACCACCCCAAATCAGAGTCAACAGTGACCCAAAGATTAAGAAACCGAAGGCATCTGAGTCAGAAACTGATGAAGCATAGCCTCTAAATCATCAAGGTCGTAGGGCTTATCCATATAGCCCTTACAACCCATGTTCAACAATCGTTCTCGATCTTCGACTTGGGTCAAAGTCGTCACCGCGACCACCGGAATAGTCTGAGTCACTCCATCTTGTTTAAGATGCTCGATGACCTCAATGCCACTTAAATCAGGAAAAACCACATCCAACAAAATCAAATCAGGCTCATAGCAACGAGCAAGTTGCAACACCATTTCGCCACTCAAGGTGCTAATGCAGGTATAGCCAAATAAATTGAGTGCATGAACTAACAATAACAAGTTGTCTTCATTGCTATCGGCGGCTAACACCAACGGACGATTGACATGGGTGGGTAAGCCAAACGTAGGGGAAAGATCCACGCTCATCTCTGTCCTGGAAATATAGAAGTGACCTTTGACAGTGAAAACCCGAAGCACTTCTGAAGCGGCAATTGGCGCTGGTCAAATGGCTCGAAACCCTAGAAGCGATTGATTAAAGTAGATAAATTACAATTTAGAAACAATTGTTTGCAAGTTGAAATCTAACTCTAAAGGAAGCAAAATTAATTAATCTCTAAATATTAGCTCAAATAGAAGAGAAAAGGGTAAGTGTCTACACAAAGCTCTTCACCGGATCTAAATGATAGATTGATCCCTCTAAGCCTTAAACTGTAGGATGCATTCTTAATCGTTTTGAACTATACATTCATCTACTTGTGAGCAAAACTGTCATTGCTGGTAACTGGAAAATGTTTAAAACTCAGGCAGAGACGCTTGAGTTTCTTCAAGGATTTTTGGGGCAATTAAATGAGACCCCCGACGATCGGGAAATTGTCTTATGTGTTCCCTTTACGGCGTTGGGCGTCTTGTCTAAAAATCTGCACGGCAGTCGAATCAAGATTGGTGCCCAAAATGTCCATTGGGAAGATGCCGGAGCCTACACAGGCGAAATCTCAGCCCCCATGTTGCTTGAGTTTGGAGTGCGTTATGTCGTCATTGGGCATAGCGAACGCAGGCAATATTTTGGCGAAACTGACCACACTGTCAATCTCCGCCTTAAAAATGCTCAAAACCACGGACTCATTCCAATTTTGTGTGTTGGTGAAACGAAAGACCAACGCAGTGCAGGAGAAACTGAGGCTGTCATTACTAGCCAGCTTAAGGACGATCTGCTAGGGGTCAATCAAGACAATTTGATCATTGCCTATGAACCGATTTGGGCGATCGGGACTGGAGAGACCTGTGAATCGAAGGAAGCCAATCGGTTGATTGGTCTAATTCGTAGCCAACTCAGCAACTCAGCTGTACCCATTCAATATGGTGGTTCAGTCAAACCCGAAAACATTGACGAGATCATGGCTCAACCTGAGATTAATGGAGTTTTAGTGGGGGGTGCCAGCCTTTCTCCAGAGGGGTTTGCTCGAATTGTAAATTATCAAATGTGATCCAAATCATGCTCTTGCGTCTACCTCATCACCTCACGTTGAGCTAAAGATCACTGGGTTCTGCGTTAGGCATCACCCATCCTCCTCAAGAAGTTTTGGATGATAGAGCTATCCTCCAAAGCAGGTGTCTTATGGAACGCAGCAACTCTAGCTTTAACTCAGAATTTGCTCTCTTTGCCGAATCCGCTCTTGGAATCGTGGGTTTCTTGCTGCTCATCTGTTTGCTCTAATGTCTGGTCACTGCAAACGAGCAAACATCAAAGAAAGCAGAATTGTTTAACAGCGGTAGCGAGTCCTTATGCCACAATGAATGGGTTGCATTGGGGTCTGGGCGATCGGACTTTTTGTTTCTTATGACTAAGTTTGTATTTGTGACAGGTGGTGTAGTCTCTAGCATCGGTAAGGGAATTGTTGCAGCGAGCTTGGGACGATTGTTGAAATCGCGAGATTATTCTGTCTCAATACTCAAGCTTGATCCTTACATTAACGTTGATCCCGGTACAATGAGTCCGTTTCAACATGGTGAAGTGTTTGTCACCGAAGATGGAGCTGAGACAGATTTAGATCTGGGTCATTATGAGCGATTTACCAACACATCCATGTCGCGTCTCAATAGCGTCACCACGGGTTCGATTTATCAAGCGGTGATTAATAAAGAGCGGCGCGGCGACTATAACGGGGGAACCGTTCAAGTTATCCCGCATATTACTAATGAAATTAAAGAGCGAATTCTACGAGTCGCTAAGAACACTAACCCAGATATTGTCATTATTGAAATTGGTGGCACTGTTGGTGATATCGAGTCACTACCGTTCTTAGAAGCCATTCGCCAGTTTCGCAAGGAAGTCGGGCGTAAGAATGTCATTTACATGCATGTCACTCTGCTGCCTTGGATTCCGGCAGCTGGAGAGATGAAAACTAAACCCACTCAGCATTCAGTTAAGGAGTTGCGTTCGATTGGGATTCAGCCAGATTTGCTGATCTGTCGGTGCGATCGCCCCATTTTGTCAGGGTTAAAAGAGAAACTCTCTGGTTTTTGTGATGTGCCTGTCGAGTGTGTGATTACGGCTCAAGATGCTGCCAGCATTTATGAAGTGCCCTTGAAATTAGAAGAGGAAGGCTTAGCCTACCAAGCCCTAGATTTATTACAGTTACCTCAACGTCAACCTGATTTAAGACACTGGCAAACACTGGTAGAGCGACTTTATCGCCCTACTACGTCCCTTGAAATTGCCCTGGTTGGAAAATATGTGCGACTCAGTGATGCTTATCTGTCGGTTGTTGAGTCGCTGCGCCACGCCGGAATTGCCGCTGAGGCAGAGGTTAATATTCGTTGGATCAATTCTGAGGAGGTTAAGGCTCACAACGTTGATCAATATCTCAACGGCACTCATGGGGTCATTGTACCCGGTGGGTTTGGTCATCGTGGTATTGATGGCAAGATTACGGCAATTCAATATGCACGCGATCGCCAAATTCCCTTCTTAGGCTTGTGTTTGGGCATGCAGTGTTCTGTGATTGAGTGGGCGCGTCATGTAGCACATCTCAATAACGCTGATAGTGCTGAGTTTGATCCAGATTGTACAAATCCAGTGATCAACCTTTTGCCTGAACAACAAGATGTCGTTGATCTGGGTGGCACCATGCGGCTAGGGTTATATCCTTGTCGGCTAGCTCCCAATACGTTGGCTGAAAGGCTCTATCAAGAAGAGGTGATTTATGAGCGGCATCGCCACCGCTATGAGTTTAACAATGCCTACCGCAATCTATTTATTGAGTCAGGTTATGTGATTAGTGGGCTGTCACCCGACGGTCGCTTAGTAGAAATCATTGAATTACCAAACCACCCATTCTTTATTGCAACTCAGTTTCATCCTGAGTTTCAGTCTCGCCCTGACAAACCTCACCCGTTGTTTAAGGGATTTGTGGAAACAGCAAGTACTTTAGCCAAATCGTCAGGACGCTGGCAGGAAACCCCACTGCCCGTGGAGATCAGTCACTAAATCGCTTGTATGAATTGATTTTCAAGGGCGCGATCGCGAATCAATTAACCTGTGCCGCGATCACGCCCAAAATCTAATTTTGGCTGCAAGACTAGCCATGACTCCAGGTGAGAGGAGGTGTTGCAGCGACAAGAGACGCCACTGGAGTATGCGTTTCATCATCCAAAACTTGCACCACCTGGTTATATAACTCCTCTGCTTGCAGGGGCGAGTTGCCAATGCTGGTTAGCCCTAACTTACCAAACTCTGACAGACAACCAATCAGGTGAAATGCATTGCCCGTTTCGCTGACACTGTTGAAGTGGAGACGGTGGTGAGCCACAATATCCATCAAATCATCCGGCAACAAACCAATATAGCGATCGCTCTGGAGGTTATCAGTTGCCACGTAATATTTAGGATTACCCTTTTGACTGTAAAACAAGCCCGTGTCAAGGTCATAGTAACCCTGAGTCAACAGTTTGAGTGCCATAAATGGGTGAGTTGTGCCCCCTTTACGCAAATTGATCTCGATCGCCTGAAGTTCCCAACCGCCCTCAGCGTCAGCATCAGGTCTTGCTAAAAAATCAACACTAAAACGCTCTAGAGCCCCCTTGTCGGCCAAGACTTTACCCACTCGATAGCCGTATTCCTGTAATCGCATGCGATAGGCTTCATCAGCGGGAAAACGGCATCCCAAAAAGATTTGTCCATCCGGGCCACCCAAAATTTGGTCATGGGTTGAGAGAATTTCAACCTTACCGTGAGGAGTAATTCGACATTGCACACTGGGCGATCGCTTTTCGTCTCCTTCTAAAAACGCTTCGGCGATCGCCCCCAGTTCTGGAATCTTGCTATTGAAGTTATCCCAAGTTTCAGTGCGGCTTTGAAAACTGAGGTTGCAAAAGTGTTGATGCAACGCTTCTGTGCGATTGGCGGTGGAAGCATGACCCGGAGCGACCGATTGCAGCGATCGCAAATCGAGTAAGGCATTGCCCTGCCCCGAAAACCCCTCGTTCAGTTTGATCACCATACGTTGTAAGGTCGGCTGTCGCTCCCACAAATCGGCGGCTACTGCTGCTAGATCTGCCGCATTTTGCACCAACTCACTGCCATCGGGATGGGGAGTTTCTGAATCCTGAAAAATCTCTCGGCTACCGCTCTTGGTGCCCCAATAAAGCAAATCTGGATCAAGAGCCAACAGAGGAATGCCCAGTTGCAACGACAAATCTCGCTCCAAATGAGTGGAGTTAAAACAGGTGATATAGGCACTATCCTGTCTGAGCACCTGTTGAATCCGAGCCATCAACCGGGGACGCTCTAGAATCTTTTGGGTTAGGGGTTTTAGCGATGAATCATAGGTACACAGCAACAATAAGCGGTTGCGGGCATGAGAGATGGGCACCCCCGGCAATAGCTGTAAGTAGTAATCAACCACACTGGGATGAATGGGTTGTGACGTGACATAGATAACGCGTGTATTGGGGTTGCGTAACCGAATCAAAGAAAACAGCAACCGCTCTTCATAGTGATGAATCCCCGTCACTTTGTGTAGCTCTCGCTGATCGAGGCTAAGAGACGGAATGACCAATACGTCATATTCACCCGTGTCAAACTCATCAATGCTTTGCCAGCGATCGCGCAACTGGTTCTGAAGCTGGCGAAACTGTTCCGCCTGCATCAAAGGAAGTGTTAGACTTTGCATACTTCAGTCTCAACCGCTCCAGATCATAAACATTGAGCACTCACACTAAACACTGCGTCAGCTTTGTTGCAAAACGTGATCGAGACATTGAGGTCACATCCCCAATCTAGAAACCTCACAATCTACGTTACTTGCGAAAACTGATTTTATAACCGTAGCAGTATTAACGGTGCGATCGCCCAAACCAAAGAACTATCAGAGATTCTACCGATATTCCAGGACAAACACATCCCTCTAGAGATAATAAACCCCCGATTTGTCCTGTAAAAATTAACGTTTCAAAACATTTCGCAACTTAAGTACACTGTCCCATTCTCATCCCAATTTGATATGAGGATGTCTTTAATTCACCCCCGGCTGTCGCCGTCTCCCTTGATCAAGGGGAATTTTGAGTCCGATCCCCTCCTTTTTAAGGAGGGTTAGGGAGGATCAAACCCAGCCCAGACTAGATCAGAAGATTTGTGTATACACAGTAGAGTGCATGGGAGGGTCGAGCGTAGATGGCATCAACAAATGCCCCATTTCTCCACCTCATCATCTCGCCATCCTGTTTTCCCGGCCATTTTTAATCTCCTCTAACTCACTCACACAAAACCGATCGCGCCCCTGAGCTTTAGCCAAATACAAGGCTTGGTCAGTCGCTAAAATCAGGATTTGATAGGTTTCGCCAATCGTAGGACACATGGTAGCGATCCCAATGCTGAGGGTAATGTAGTGTTTTTCAGAGGACTTATGAGGAATTTGCAATGCTTGTAGAGCACTCTGAATTCTTTGAGCCAGATGGATTCCGCCTTCTTCATCAGTGTTGGGCAAGATGATGGCAAACTCTTCACCCCCATATCGAGCAACCAAATCAGCAGGACGCTTTAAAGTCTGAGTCAGCATTTGAGCAATCGCTTGCAGACAGCGATCGCCCGCCTGGTGCCCATAGGTGTCGTTATATCGTTTGAAATGATCAACATCACATAGCATCAACGTTAGGGGTTGCTGTTCTCGAAGCGATCGCTGCCATTCCTTTTCTAGATAAACATCAAACTGCCGCCGATTGGCAATGTGAGTTAACCCATCGACCTGGGCTAACCGTTGTAATTCCTGATTTAAGCGAATCAGTTCAGTTGTGCGTTCTTCTACCCGATCTTCCAAATGGGTAAAGGCGGCTTTGAGTTGGTGTGCCATGCTAGCAAAGGCGCGTGACAACTCCCCAATTTCGTAATCGTTCAGGGGGTAGTGCTTTCAGCAGGTAGTAGGGAGGGAGCAGACTGACCTTGCCGAGCAGCACGACATGCCTCGACTAGATAATCCAACACTGGACGATTTTGGGAACGTAGCGTCGTCACCACCGTCAGC
>JANRJA010000090.1:0-25810 GCA_033764315.1 Oculatellaceae cyanobacterium bins.114 | reverse complement strand
CCCTTATAACCAATTGTGCTGCCAGAGGAAAAAGTCAGTGTATTGCATGGGCAACGGTGACAAATGAGGTGATATAAAGCTCCCCTCAACTCATGCAGTGTAGCAACACGCTAGTTCTCAAATCAGGACTCCGAGCGACCAACCATCAGTAGCAATGTGATGCATCGTCAACAACAAAACAGACTCCGCTGCATCAAATTGTAAAAAGGTCAATTGTAACAGTGGGTCAACCGTCAGGTTAAACGGCCGTTGAGCTTCGGCGGTGGCAAGTTGTTGGCTCATGCGATCGCTCACTGCAACGGTTCTCAAATTTACAATTGATAAATTGCTGCAAGAACCACAATCTCTGCTGAGCAAAGGAAAGGGGAAAGCTTTGGGAGGAACTGGGGCGTTGGGCAGGGAAAGAAGGGGAGATCGGCAAGAAGGGCTGTGCTCTGGTCTCGGCTTTGGCTTGATGCCGATAAGGAACCAGTTCGGCTTTGCGATCGCTCAATTTCTGACGCAATTCAGCAGTGAGAGTCACCTGTTAGCCGAAATACCAGTGGAATGAAATACGAGTGGAATGATGTAGAGCTTACACAAACATAGAATTACGCTTGCATGGCTCTGGCACCAACTCAAGTCATTGTGAGGGATAGAGTGCTCTCAAGGTGGGCTGACATGTGAGTTGATATAGCAATCCCAAGTGGGTTATGAGGGGTGCGCCTCTCACAACCACTGATCTCACAACTGATTGAGGATAGCTATATTTCAGTTGACATTTAAGCGAATGCTTATCTATACTGTAAACAGTTAAGCATTCGCTTAAGTTTTATTGAATGAGTAGACCTGCTGCCAGTGCCGATATTTTTCAGGCGATCGCTGATCCGACTCGTCGGGCAATTCTTGATCGCCTGCGAACCGGAGAACAGCCCGTCAGACAACTTGCCGAACCCTTTGAGATGTCATTGCCTGCCATCTCTCAGCACTTACAAATTCTGTGCAGTGCCGGGTTAGTTAGCCAACAAAAATCGGGACGACAACGGCTCTATCGGCTCAATCCAGTGCCCCTGCAACAGGTGTCTGAGTGGGTCGCCCACTACGAACCGTTCTGGCAGCAAAAACTAGATGCCCTTGGTGACTACTTGGAGGAAACCTCATGAGTCAGACAGTTCACTTAGAGGTGTTTTATCCGCATCCACCTGAGCGGGTCTGGCGAGTGTTGACCGATCGCCGCGCCTTGGCAGACTGGATGATGGACAATGATTTTGAGCCAAAACTAGGACACAAGTTTCAGTTTCGCAGCCAACCTTTACCAGGTTTGACAACCACCATTCAGTGTGAGGTGGTGGAATTAGAGGAACCGACTCGTTTGGTTTACACCTGGAAAGAGCCTGCTGCTGAACCGTCTCTGGTGGTCTGGACTTTGGATGCTGTGCCAGGTGGAACGCAACTGCGCCTTAAGCATCTGCAACACAGCTACGCGATCGCGGCGGCGACTCTAAATCGTCTCAGTGGCGTTACCACAAAGCATCATTCCAAGGAAACAGCTAGTTTCTACAACTATTCTGGGTTGCGTCACTCTAAGTTGTTTCACCCTGACTATGGTAGTGCTTCAAGCACAGCCACTCTAGAAATTTCTGCATTTCAAGCCTTTCATTGGGAGTATTACCTCAACCAAACCCTACCCGCTGTCTTAATTCAGCATGAACCCCCGCTAGAAATGTGATATCCATTTAACCCATAACGGCCACCGATCAGCGGTAGGGGTGTTTCGCAAAGTGCCCCTAGTAGGGGATTAATAAGAGCATTTCGACTCCCATTCGACGAAATCTGGAAACCCAGCATGATTGCTCAACTGGGAGAAACCTGCAATGGAATATGAACCCATCGAAAACCTGGAAGAAAAATTGCGATGTGCCATGCTCGCCAGCGACGTGGCTGTGTTGGATGAACTGATTGCAGATGATTTGGTTTGGACCATGCATATTGGTCAGATCGCCAGTAAACAAGACGATCTAGACGCACACCGCTCTGGACTTTTTCGGTTCACAAAACTGGATATTAGCGATCGCCAAATTCATCCCTTTAGCAACGATTGTGTGGTAGTTACCCTCAAGGCCGAAATCGCTGGAACTCTTAATCATCAAGCTTTTTCAGAGGGCTATCGGTTTACTCGTGTCTGGCTCCAACGCCAAAACCGCTGGCAAATTGTCGCCGGTCATGTGAGCCAATTGCCTTCCCTGTAACTAGTCCAAGTCCTGATCACGACACCATCTACATCTTTAAAAGGAAACGCCATCATGATTCCTACCGTTATTGAACAATCGGGTCGAGGAGAAAGAGCCTTCGACATTTATTCTCGCTTGCTGCGCGATCGCATCATCTTTCTGGCAGAACCTGTCGAGTCAGAAATGGCAAATCGAATTGTGGCACAAATGTTATTTTTGGAGGCAGAAGACCCAGAAAAAGATATTTACCTGTATATCAATTCGCCAGGTGGCTCTGTGTTGGCAGGTTTAGGCATCTATGACACCATGAATCATATTCGCCCTGATGTTTGCACCATTTGCTATGGGCTGGCGGCCAGTATGGGGGCATTTCTGTTAGGTGCGGGAGCTAAAGGCAAGCGCAGCAGTTTGCCTAGTTCACGGATTATGATTCACCAACCCTCAGGTGGGGCGCAGGGGCAAGCCGTAGATATCGAGATTCAAGCTAAGGAAATCCTCTATCTAAAACGCCAAATTAACCAGAGAATGGCGAACTACACCGGAAAATCATTGGAGCAAATCGAGCAAGATACGGAGCGAGATTTCTTTATGTCAGCGCAAGAAGCGATGGAGTATGGCTTGATTGATCAGGTAATCGATCGTCCCCCAGTGTCTATTTATCCTGGGCTTGCTACCTCTGTTGAACTGGTTCGGCAGTAATACCCATTGAAACCGATTATTGAAACCCATTGTTAAGTTGCTTTCTCGCCCCGAAATTTATTTCGGGGCTAATCTATATCACTTCTGTTTTGTGCTGTGCTATCTCACTATTGCTTTGCACTAGAGTCCAAACGGTTTGCATCAAGGTGTCTGGCTCAATCGGTTTGGTGATGTGTTGATGAAAGCCAGCGGCTAAGGCTTGCTGTTGATCGATTTCTCCGGCATAGGCAGTGAGGGCGATCGCCAAAATTTTTCCGCCCTGGTCAGGCAATTGTTCTCTTACCTGGCGAATCAGGGCATAGCCATCCATACTGGGCATGCCGATGTCACTAATGAGCAAATCAAATTTTGCTTGCTTTAAGTTGCCTAATGCTGCGCCAGCCGAATCGACCTGAGTCACATTCGCGCCATGTTGTTCTAGCAAAAAGGTCACTAACTCTCGTGAATCTCTCTCATCATCCACAAACAGGACTCGCAATCCGTTGAGATTAAAATCTGAGTGAGCATTCAATGCCGGATCATCAAGATTTAGTTTTGAGACAGCCATGATAGGAAGCTTGACGATAAATGTTGCACCTTGACCTTCACCGGGACTCGTTGCCTGAACGGTGCCGCCATGCAACTCGACCAAATGACGAACGATCGCCAACCCCAGCCCTAACCCACCAAATTTTCGGGTGGTTGTGCTATCAGCTTGACGGAAGTAGTCAAAGACATGAGGCAAAAAGTCAGGGGAGATGCCCTGTCCAGTGTCACTGATGGTGATTTGGGCGTAGGAGTGAACGGGTGAATGGGGTGTTGAGTGAATCAGAGGTCGAGTCGATGAGTCTCCTGCTCTGTTGCCTATCTCCTCATCTACGCTCGTGCTCTCTATTTGCTCTAACCGCACCTGCACAGTTCCGCCTTGGGGCGTAAACTTAACAGCATTGGAAATCAGGTTCCATACGACCTGTTGCAATCGGCTTGGGTCTCCCAACACTTGCCCAACGTTTGGCTCAAATGTGGTTTGAATTTGAATGGATTTGGCTTCAGCTGCCAGATGTACGGTTTCAAGTGCCGCTCTAATGGTAAATGGCAGCCCTACTGGACCTGTGTTTAACCTCAACTTGCCTTGAAGGATGCGAGACACATCCAGCAAGTCTTCGATCAGTTGGGCTTGCAATTTAGCATTCCGTTCGATGGTTTCGAGCGCATATTGAGTTTTGGCTGCATCCTGTTGTTTCATTTGCAGGATCTTTGCCCAACCCAAAATGGGGTTTAGGGGCGATCGCAACTCATGAGATAGCACCGCCAAAAATTCGTCTTTGATCCGATTGGCCTGACGCAATTGATCGGCTTGCTCACGGGTCGTTTCATAGAGCAAATCTAGACGTTGATTGTGCTCCTGCAAAACCAGTTCTGCTTGCCTGCGTTCATCTTCAATCTGTTTGCGACTGGTGATATCTGCCAAGATCAAGACAGCACCTGTAAAGGTTCCCTGGTTATTGAATACAGGGTCTATTGTCTTAGCAAACCAGCGGTTTTGACTCTGGAGTTCTAAAACCTGACGTTGGCGAGTTTCTTGAGCCAGACGAAAGCAAGTACCATCTCCCACGCCTAAGAATGCATTCATTAACTCATAGTGCACCCGCCCTACAATCTCATCTTGAGCAGGCTCAGGCTTGACAGACTCATCTTGAACAGATTGTTCAAATAGTCGCCTCATTGCCTGGTTACACCGCAAAACCCTGCCTTGTTGATCGACTAAACACACACTATCGTTGATCGCATCAAAGGTCGTTTGCCACTCTCGAGCGGAAGCCAATGCTGATTCTTCTGCCTGCCGAATTCGCAACAGCGATCGCACCGTTGCAAGCAGCTCAATTGGTTCAACGGGTTGTGCCAGATAACCATCAGCACCACTGTCTAACCCTTCTGCTTTGTCTTGGCTTTTGACAAAACTTGCCGAGAGATGCAGCACTGGAATATAAGCTGTTTTGATGTTTGACTTGATCTGGCGACAGACTTCAAAACCGCTTATATCAGGCAATTTCACATCTAAAATAACTAACATCGGTTGATGTTGGGCGATCGCCTCTAAACCAGCGGTTCCGGTTGCTGCTTCTACAACAGCAAACCCTGCATTCTGCAAGATCCGTGTCACGATATAACGATTGGCTTCGTTATCATCAACATGCAGGATTGTTCCTTGTGGTTCAAACATGGCATTTCTCTCAACCCTCTAGAACGAGTCCGACTTTAATGAGCGTCTCTCGCAATTGGGAGGTTGCCACGGCTTGAGAAGTTTTTTCTTTAGAAAAAATGGTGACACCTTGTTGAGCTAGACGGCTCTGTGTTGCGACATCCAATTGGGTGGATGAGTGAATGATAACAGGAATAGATTGAGTTATCGGATTATGGTGAAGTTGATTAAGAACTTCCAATCCACTCACTTCTGGCATCTCCAGATCAAGCAAAATTGCCGTTGGTTGCTCGCTTTCTGCCAATGCTAATCCGGTGTGTCCATTGGCGGCTTCTACGATTTGCAATGGCATATTCGTTAATAACTGTTTCACGACATACCGATAAGCCGAATCATCGTCAATAAGTAGCAGTTTTTGGTTTTTACCCTGGTTGATCAGTGTATTGAGTTTGTTGAGCAAGGGCAATCTATCTACAGGCTTAATCAAAAATCCATCGGCTCCTAAAGCAAGAGCTTGTTTCTCATTGTCAATAACGGTAATGACCACAATGGGGATGTTACAAGTCGCTTCATCGCTTTTGAGTTCTCGCAAGAAAGTCCATCCGTTTTGTCCTTCTAGCAAGATGTCTAGCAAGATCACCGCTGGTTGAAATTGCTCTAAGGCTTGTCTTGCCTGAGCCAGGGTGCGAGTTGGAATCAGTTGATATCTTGTCTCTTGCAGATGTTTTTCATAGATAAACAGTGTTTCCGTGTGGTCTTCGATCGCCAGAATGGGTAGGTGTGCTGGCTTGAGGGGAGTAACAGGTTGCAACAGGTTTGGCAACTCGGTTGCCTTAGGGTAGAGGATCGGAATAGAGGCTGAAAAAGTAGAGCCTTGACCCAATTCACTAATGACCGAAACGCCGCCCCCAAGCAACTCTGCCAACTTGCGCGACAGCGGCAGACCTAACCCAGTTCCTTTGACTTGCTTTTGCAGGTGAGACTCAATCTGCACAAAATCCTCAAAGATGCGTTCTTGATTTTTAGGTGCAATGCCAATGCCCGTATCAGAGACCGAAAAGCGAATCGTGTGCCCGACCTGCACCGCTGTTACTCGCACCTCTCCCTGCTCTGTAAATTTGAGCGCATTTGAAATAAAATTTCTGAGAATTTGAGCAATTTTGCCCTCGTCACTATAGAGGTGTGGCAACCCATCTGGCTCTGCAAACACCAGTGTCACCGAAGACCCTTGAACCAGCAAAGGGCGCAACATGCCCCGCAACGTTGCAAATAAGTCACTGACTGCAAAAGAACTGGGACGCACCTCTGTTTTTCCAGCTTCCACCTTGGCTAAGTCCAGCAGATCATTCACCAACTCTGATAAGCCATCTGCCGCTTTTTGAATGAAATTTATCTGTTTTTCTTGCTCTGAAGACAACTCACCATCCATGCGCGATAGCAGCATACGCGACAGTGACAGAATGGAGTTGAGGGGTGTGCGAAACTCGTGACTCATGTTTGAGAGAAAGCGCGTTTTTAGCTCATTGGCTTGTTGCAGTGAACTAGCTTTTTCATCCAGTTCAGCATACAGAGCAACCACACCACGATTGGTATCCTCTAACTCTTGATTGAGGTGCGTTAGCTCTTCTTCGCGCTTGCGTAGCTCGGCCATCGCTCGCAGCAATTCCTGGTTTTGGTGTTGAATTTCTTCATAGGGGTTTTGGGGCGATCGCCCTGTGACGACTTCTCGCATGTGCTGCAACTGGAGGTCGGTAGGATTGGGCGATCGCTTTGGCAAGGCTTTGCCCATCACCACCGTGGTTCCCTGGTTGGGGTGTGATTCCACCTCAAAGGTATCCATGAGCCTGCGAGTGCCTACTATACCCATGCCTAGACCCGTAGAAGAACGATAGGTTCCCCCCAAAATATCAGCCAAGTGGGGAATCCCCTTTCCCTGATCTTGAACCCGAATCCCAAAGATTTGAGGCTCACCCTCGACATAAAATTCAACGGTTCCCCCCCTGGCATATTGAAAGGCATTGCGGGCAATTTCTGAAACAGCAGTGGCGAGTCGGGTCTGATCTTGAGCGTCAAAACCCAACTGCTCAGCCAGATCACGAGCTCGTTGCCGAGCTTGCACGACATCCTGTTCATAGCGAATCTCAAGGGTAAAGAGCGTTGTCATGGGTCTGTTCCTCTTGCCACCAATACGGTCACATCGTCGCGATCGCGATGAAAGTCTCGGTATAAAACCCCTGCAATCAAACTGGGATGTTTTTGACTCAAGCCGGGATAGCGGTCGAGCTTCCACTGCGTACTCAAGCCATCAGAATGCATAATCAACAGTCCGTTGAGCATCCAGGGATAGGTAAACTCGTGGATTTTACGAACTTCATGCCCTACAGTGCCGTTATAAGACACCAAGTTGTGATGCTTTGTGGGAGAAAAGATGGTGGCAGCAATATTGCCGATACCAGCAAAGCGCAAGGTCTGTTGTTCAAAGTTGATCTCAGCGATCGCCAGTGCCGCGCCTCTGGTGCTGCGCAAAGCCGCGTGAGCCGCTTCGACAATCAACTGAGGCGACTGGTGATGATGCTCTTGAAAGACGCGAACAGCCGCAGCAGACGCACTGGCAGCGGCAGGCCCATGTCCTAACCCATCGGCCACCAATAACAGAGCACGATTAGGCTCACTATGCCAATTCCACGCATCTCCTGACACCTCTTCTCCCAGCTTGGGCAAACAGACCACGCCGATGTCTAGAGATGTTTGTGGTAGTTGGAGTGGGGTTGACCAGAGATGAGCGAGCAAGGCAGTCCCCTTTTTAGGCATTGAATAGATGTCAAACACATTGGAGAGGCGACGAATAGCACCCAACCCATTGCCCGATGTGCCAGCCGTAGAAAAGCCATCTTGCAAGCATTCTTCTACATCCATCATGCCAGAGCCTTGATCTAGCCCCAGCACCTCCATGCCCACAGTAGATTGTTGGGCGATCGCCCGTAGCACAATCACACCGCCACCACCATGATGCACGAGATTATTGGCAACCTCTGTCACTAAAATGCCAACCTTACCCCGTTCTGTTTCTTTAAAGCCCAAACGAGTGGCTAATGCCAGAGATGCCCGTCGTGCTTCTCCCGCTTGACTTGACTCTGTAACGGCGATCGCAATGGAATCCCTCAATCAATTTCCTCAATTATTTCCAGCGTACAATTGTTATTCGCGTTCCCTCTCCCACCACAGACTCAATTTCAAATTCATTGGTGAGGCGTTTTGCCCCACCTAGCCCCATGCCCAAACCACCACCTGTCGTAAATCCATCCTTTAAGGCCATTTCAATATCCGGAATGCCCGGACCCTGATCTTCAAAAATCAGCTTGAGTCCACGTCGTGCTCCTGCTTGCAGCGTTTCTAGCTTGACGGTTCCCCCTCCCCCATAGTCCAACGTATTTCGTGCCAACTCGCTAGCCGCCGTCACAATCTTGGTCTGGTCTACTAAACCAAAGCCAATCTCGATAGCAAACTGACGCACTGCTTGCCGCACTAAAACCACATCCACAGAAGACTGGATGTTCATTGTCTCAGTCTTCTGCATTGCTATCTGCACTCCATTCCGAGGCAAGGGTATGACCCATCGACGATTGCAACAATGCCATCCCCTTTTCCACGTTTAATGCCGTACGAATACCCGTAAGTGACAAGCCTAATTCCACCAGGGTGATCGCAACAGCGGGTTGCATGCCAACAACAACGGTTTCAGCATCCATCACGCGCGACATTTTGGCGATATTACCTAAAATTCTGCCAATAAAGGAATCGACAATTTCTAAGGCAGAAATATCAATCAAAACCCCATTCGCATGAGTTTGGCTAATGCGATTCGTTAGATCATCTTGTAGGTTTACTGCGAGGCGATCGTGCATATCAACCTGAATGGTGACAAGCAAGAATTCACCCATTTGAAGGATGGGAATGCGTTCCATCAGTCTCTCCTCTACCTATTTCCGGGTGATGCTGGTTCCCGTTCGCTTTAATGCCAAGGCAAAAGCATCTGCTAATGTTGCCTTCGTAATGACATCGGTTAAATCGATGCCGAGATACACGATCGTTTGAGCAATTTGAGGTCGAATGCCGCTGATAATACAATCGGCTCCCATGAGACGAGCCGCGGTTACCGTTTTGAGTAAATGTTGAGCGGTCAGCGTATCGACCGTCGGAACTCCAGTAATGTCAATAATGGCGACTTCTGAACCGGTTTCAACAATCTTTTGCAAGAGCGACTCCATCACGATCTGTGTGCGGGCACTATCTAGGGTGCCAATAATGGGCAGTGCCAAAATGCCTTCCCAGAGCTTGACTACGGGTGTAGACAACTCCATTAACTCTTCTTGTTGGCGCAAAATCACTTCTTCCCGCGCTTTCTGATAGGCTTCCACGACGAATAACCCCAACCGATCGAGCAGGTTAGTGGCGTGCCAAATCTCTTCACCTAGCTCAGTGGGTTCTTGCAACTGATGCCGCAGGCGACTAAAGAGAGGTTGTTTGAATGAAAAGATAAAGGTGGCTGTTTCGGTTGGTGTAAAGCCTTTTTGCGATCGCGATCGCGACACACTTGTCAACATATCGCGCACCTCGCGCCACTCAGTTGTCTGAAGATTGGTTAAATTTCCTGGTTGAACAGCGACACAAAGCAACTTAAGAAATTCTCGACACTCCTCTTCTAGCTCTGCTTCTCTAATCAATCCTCTCCGGGTGTTGGTTGCAGCCAACTCCTGATTCCACTCCGACAATAGCTCTACTTCATAGGTTTTCAATATCTCTGGTATCTTACTTTTGCTGATTATTTCCATGAGGCAGATCTCTATAATTGATGAATTTTATGATTTAGTGTAGGACCACTTCAGCTCAAATCTGATGTACAGATTAGGGGCACATCGCGTGATCAAGCCAATTTTGGTCATGAAGAACATTACATGTGAATAATAGATTTTTCTCAAGAAAAAAGATTCATCCTTAAGAATGAGGAAGCTCCTCAATTTCCATCTTTTGGTAGGCGTTTGGTTCTGCCAAAAGGAGTAAGTTAAGTCCATCCAATTTTCTCTTCTCTCTGGCTTTTCGGTAGTTTGCCGATTTGCAGTTTTACTATGTCCCAAAATCCTCAGTTTTCCCTGCTCGTTGGGCTTCTCTCCCTACTAGGTTGTCTCATAGGACTCACCTACCTGTTACAAGCAACCTCCTTAGACTGTGTGTTATCTGAGGCTATTACTTTAGCGATTTTGTGTGGTGGGTTAGGGAGTCTAGCTGGGGTTGAGTTACTGACAGCCGCGATCGCCCATAGATCACCTGAGGATCAACGATGCCACAGCGAGGCGCATCTGCACTCCATCCTGGAAAATATGCCTGTGATGCTTGATGCCTTTGATGACAACGGCCAGATCATTGCCTGGAATCAAGAATGTGAGCGCGTGACCGGATACACCGCAGAGGATGTCATGGGGACTGTCGGCATCATGGGGCAACTGTACCCGAATGCTCACTATTGCCAACAACAAACCGCCCAATGGCATCAACGAGGAGACTATTACCGCAACTGGGAGTGGGATCTGACCTGCAAGGATGGCAGTATTCGGACGATCGCCTGGTCTAATATCTCGGCACTCTGTCCTATTCCAGGTTGGGCAACGTGGGGAATTGGGGTCGATGTCACAGAGCGCAAGCAAACTGAACAAGCGTTGGTGCAAGCTAATGAGCGGTATCGCTTAGCGATGTCAGCCATTAATGCGTTGGTATATGACTGGGATCTAGAACAAGACCGGGTAGAGCGCAGCGAGGGAACCAATAGCTTGTTTGGTTTTCCATCTGAGGTGATCGACGCTAACAGCGATTGGTGGATCAGCCGCATTCACCCAGAGGATGTTGAGGTCGTCATGCAATCCTTTCAAAAGGCACTTCAGCACGAGGAACGTTACACCCTGGAGTATCGAGTTTGTAATCAACAGGGTAATTATGTCGATGTTTATGATCAAGGATTGATCTTGCGGAACGCTGTTGGCAAAGCGGTGCGGGTTGTGGGAAGTACGACTGATATCACTGAGCGCAAACGAACAGAAACCGCTCTCAAGCAAAGTGAGGCAACGGCACGAGCCAGAGCCGCCGAGCTAGAAGCATTTATGGAGGCTGTCCCGGCAGCCGTGTGGATCGCTCATGACCCACACTGTCATCACGTCACCCCCAATCGCGCGGCCTATGACATAATGCGGCGATCGCCCGATGCGGTAATGACAGCCACTCCTGAAAATGGCGAATATCCCTTCCAATTCAGCATTCAACACAAGGGTCACGATATTGCCCCTGAAGACTTGCCCATGCAACAGGCAGGACGGACTGGACAATCCACTTCAGGTGAGTTTGAATTTGTCTTTGAAGATGGAAATATCTGCTTTCTATATGGCAAGGCAGTGCCGCTGAAACAAGAATCTGGAGACATTCGCGGGGTGATTGGAGCCTTTATCGATATTACCCATCTCAAGCAGGCAGAAGCCGCTTTGCGAGAAAGCGAGGAACGATTGCAACTCGCCCTAAAAGGGGCACAACAGGGAATCTGGGATTGGAATCTACATACTCAACGGTTAGATTGGGACGATCGCTGTAAAGAGATTTTTGGACTCCCACCTGATTTTTGGGTGACCTATGAGTGGCATATCAACGCACTGCACCCCGATGACCGCGAGCGCGTCATATCTGCTGCAACCAACGCCTTGCAACATGGAGATGAATTTCAAGAGGAGTACCGCACATTCTGGTTGGATGGCACAATGCGCTGGGTGTCGGCACGGGGACAGTGCTATTGC
This sequence comes from Oculatellaceae cyanobacterium bins.114, assembly GCA_033764315.1. GTDB lineage: Bacteria > Cyanobacteriota > Cyanobacteriia > Elainellales > Elainellaceae > FACHB-1407. Next base: position 13,886 of record JANRJA010000090.1, on the reverse strand, counting down.
GACCAAACTGGGAAACCCTACCGCATGTCAGGAACCGTACTCGATATTACGGCAGCTAAGCAAGACGAAACTATTCGCAAACAAACTGAAGCGGCTCTACGGGAAAGCGAGTTAATGTTTCGCACGCTAGCAGATACGATGCCCCAACTCTTTTGGGTAGTTCTCCCGAATAAGTATCACGAATATTGCAATCAACGCTGGTATGAATACACCGGATTAACCCTGGAGCAAGCACATGAATCGGGCTGGCAACAGATTATCCATTCAGATGATTTGCCCAATACGCTTCAGGCTTTTGCGGCAGCATCGCAACTGGGCAAGTTGTTTACGGTAGAGCATCGTCTTCGTCGCGCCAGTGATCAAGCCTATCGCTGGCACCTCGCCCAAGCCATTCCTTGTCATGATCAAGAAGGTCACATTGTGAGATGGTTTGGCTCTTCGACCGATATTCACGACCAGAAATTATTGATTGAAGAACGGGCACAGGCTTTGGAACGAGAACGAGCAGCCCGCATGGAACTGGAACGCGCTAACCGGATGAAAGATGAATTTTTGGCAGTTGTTTCCCATGAATTGCGATCGCCCCTCAATGCTATTTTGGGCTGGTCACGGCTACTCCGCACGCGAACCTTTGATCCGCAAAAAACAGATCAAGCTCTGGCGTCTATTGAGCGCAATGCTCAATCTCAAACTCAATTAATCGAAGATTTATTAGATATTTCACGCATTATTCGTGGCAAGATTCGGCTCGATTTGCGTCCTACCAACTTGCTTCCTTGCATTCAAGCGGCGATCGATACCATTCGCCCTGCTGCCACGGCTAAATCTATTACCATCTCATTTCACGCTGCGCCAGAAGCAAAGTTTGTTTCGGGTGATCCAGAACGATTGCAACAGATCGTTTGGAACTTGCTCTCTAATGCAATCAAGTTCACACCCATTGGAGGAACCGTGCTGGTGCAGTTAGAACTAGTCTGTGCGGGGGTAGAAGAGGGGATAGGTCAAAGAAACGGGAGTGACTCGACTCGACCACTCCTGCATTCAACACCCCAGTCGCCCATGCACTCCTACGCTCAAATCACCGTCACCGACACTGGAAAAGGGATCAGTCCAGACTTTTTGCCCTATGTCTTTGAGCGATTTCGACAAGCAGACTCAACTACCACTCGGACACAAGGGGGATTGGGGTTAGGATTAGCGATCGTGCGAAATTTAGTAGAGTTACATGGAGGCAACATTCACGCCGACAGTGCTGGAGAAGACCAGGGAGCCACCTTTACAGTTCAATTTCCCCTCTTACCTCTCGCTCACAAAGAACATCAAACCAATCACCAGGGCTTGCATCGCCAAACGGTGATCGATACTGCCCTCAATCTCACTGGCATCAAAGTGTTGGCGGTTGACGATGAGCAAGACACACGCGAGTTTTTGCAGGTCGCTTTAGAGCAATATGGGGCAACCGTTGTGAGTGCGGCGTCTGCCGCCGAAGCCTGGCAGTTGCTGCAAATTCATCAGCCCGATGTGTTATTGAGTGATGTAGGAATGCCGGATGAAGACGGATTCATGTTGATTCGCCGCATTCGATCGCTCCCGCCCAACCAAGGAGGACAAATCCCCGCTGCGGCGTTGACTGCTTATGCGAGAGAGGGCGATCGCCTCCAGGCACTAGCTGCTGGCTTTCAAATTCATATCTCTAAACCCATCGAACCTATTCAACTCCTAACGGTCATTTTGAGGCTATTAGAGCGTCAAAAAGTTTAGGGCGAGATCTAGCCTCGTTGTTAGGGATGAGTGAATTTTATTTCAGTCGCCAATTTAAGCAGCAACGGGAATCAGTCCTTATCAATACTTACTACAACAACGCATTGAACGAGCAAAGCAGTTGTTGAAACAGAGCGACCCTTGTGGTAACGGCAAAGCCACGTGCCCCGTTACAGATATTGCATTAACGTGTGGGTTTAACAGTCATAGTCATCTCAGTAAACAGTTTCGACAGTTAACCGGAACAACACCAAAAGTTTATCGGTTGCATTCATAAGTAACCTGGTATTACTGGAAATAAATACATTCCGCCCGCGATAATAGCGATAAAGAACAACGAGATGAAGATTGAAGAACTTCAAACCCAGGAAGAATGGCAGGAAGCCTTTCACGTTATGCGTGAACTTCGCAGTGATTTAGATAAACAAGCGTATCTCTGCCTATTGACCCGCATGGTTAAGGAAGGTTATCGCCTCTTTGCGCTCCGCGATTCAGGGATTATCGTTTCTCTCGCTGGCATCGCAATTTTAACGAACTTCTCCTATGGTCGCTATGTTTGGGTTTACGATTTGGTTACTGCAAGCAGTGCTCGCTCAAAAGGCTATGGGAGTCGGCTACTTGAGTTTATTGAAGAGGTTGCACGTCGTGAAAATTGTGAAGTTATAGCACTTTCATCAGGCTTAGAACGGACAGATGCTCATCGCTTTTATCAAGCGCAAATGAATTTTGACAAGACCAGTTACGTCTTTAAGAAGACTTTGTTGTAGGTTACTGTTGCAGAGCGAAGAAATAAAGAGTAGTCCTAAATGGAAAGAATAGCAACCAGTTGACCCTGACCTCAAAATCGCTGGGAGAGAACGATACCAGTATTTGTTGAGCGATCGCCCTCTTCCCCCCTCAAAAAAAGGTGTAGTACTCTCTTGACGCCTTGTAGTACGTTGTATTACGATTGTGGTATGAGATGAGACACGGAGAAGTAATCCAATGAGCACTCACTCTCTTACTAAAAACAGGACTCTCTTGAAGCTCTTTGAGTTCTCATATACTCATATCTTTGGCACTTCTATTTCACTTCAAGAAGATGCATTAAATTAGGAAAATTCATCTTCCGCGCAGCACACGCAAGTACTCCACCAATGTCTTACAAAAATATCTTACAAACAGAGGGTTACGGTTTCAAATCTTGCCAGGACTACCAATTTAGTCATCAGTACTAACAAGACCAATGACCAATGACGAAACTTGGGTCTGTAGCTTAATTGGAAAAGCGTCTGCCTTGCAAGCAGAAAGATGTCGGTTCAAATCCGACCAGAATCCACTGTGACTGAACCCGAAGTGGTGGAGGGGCTGGTCTGTGACACCAGTGTTAGCGAGTTCAACTCTCGTCAGTCACCCCAAAGGTGAGCTGCGATCGCTCCCAAAGATGTTGATCGTCATGAGCGACAGATTGAAAGTAGGAGTTGTGGCAGCGATCGCCATTCAGGGATCTTTGCGTGATGATTGGTAGTATCTCATAACCCTATTAAAACTTGCGCCCAAGAGATGCATTAAAGTGGAGGAATGTCATGGATAAGACACAGCAGATCAAAATTAGCAAATACCTCAGCAAGCATCTCCGACACATGCCAGAACGGTTAGGTTTGACGCTGGCGATCGGGGGTTGGGTGAATGTCGATGATCTATTATCTGCTTGTGCCGCCCATCAATTTCCCATCACTCGTGCTGAGCTAGAAGAAATTGTTTCTAACAATGATAAGCAGCGATTCTCATTCGATGAAACCAGGACTCGGATTCGAGCCAATCAAGGACATAGTGTTGAGGTTGATTTAAAACTACAACCACAAATTCCACCGAATGTGCTGTATCACGGAACAGGTGAACGATCTGTACCTGCAATTCTGCAATCAGGGTTACTCAAGATGTCACGGCATCATGTGCATTTGTCTAAAGATGTGGAAACAGCTCACAGGGTGGGAATGCGGCATGGTCGCCCTGTGATTTTTGCGATCGCCGCTGCCAACATGCACCAGGCTGGGTTCACATTTTACTGTTCTGATAATGGAGTCTGGCTTGTGGATGACGTTCCACCGCAGTATTTAGAGGTGATGAGTATTCAAGACTGAGGATAGCGAAGATGCAATTCCATCAATTTGATAGCGTTAAAGAGTTTTGGCAATGCACTCAAAATTATCTGCGGCAATACGAGGCAGAGCACAATGCGTTGCTGGGTGTTTTGCACACACTGTTGCATTATCCAGAGCGTTATCCTGAACCGCCCTATCTGGCACTTGTTCAAACCAGTGGCGAGATCTTAGCGATCGCCATCCGCACGCCTCCCAATAGCTTATTGCTGTCTAACGTGCAGGATTTGAATGCTTTAAATCTCATTGCTCAAGACTTACAACACGAGCAGCTATCAGGGGTGAGTGGGCTGGTGGCTGAGGCTGAAACATTTGTGAAAATTTGGCACACCCTCACCGGGCAATCCTATCAAACAGGAGTTGAGTCAAGAATTTATCAGTTAACCCAGGTAAACCCTGTTACAACCGTTAAGGGGCATCTCAGACTGGCAACACCAAGCGATCGCCCCTTGTTATTGAAGTGGTTTGCTGCATTTAACGCCGAAATTGACATTGTTAGCGATGACGAAATTGAACGGAGAGTAGAGGTTGAGTTAAAGCGTCAGAGTACCTATTTGTGGGAGGATGGCGTTCCCGTTTCAATGGTTGGCGGTCGGCAATTCTCCTCAACAGCGGCTCGGATTGCCCCCGTTTACACTCCCCCTGAATATCGTCGCAAAGGGTATGCAACGGCAGGGGTTGCTGCCTTAAGCCAGAAGCTTTTGGAGCAGGGGTGCGAGAGCTGTTTTCTATTTACTGATTTAGCCAATCCCACTTCAAACTCTATCTACCAAAAAATCGGCTATCGTCCTGTTTGTGATTGGCATGAATATTCATTCACTCCACAATTGTGATTGCATGTAGAGCAAAGGAATAAGTGTCACAACCGAAGGCATGAATGTCATAACCGTCCTTTACCTCCAAGTCCTATAGAGTAAGGCTTTGAGGTCTTTTAGCACTCAATCTTTAAAGAAAACCCAACCAAAGACATCAATGTCATTTCGTGGAGCTATCGAAGACATCAATGTCATTTCGTTAGTAGTTACCCGAAACTATTGTCCTGTAAGAGCTTTAGCGTTTTCTTTGATCGTCGGAGAATTTCCATGTCATTTCGTTGCCTTAGAGGCTGAAACCTTTATTCAATAATAGTTGCAAGCTTTTCTGGCTTAAGCAAAGGATTACGTGTCATTTCGTTGGAGCAGTTTTCCTTTACGCTGCGGGAACTTCACCAATGTCAAAGTTCACTGCTTTTGAAAAACAGTATCCAATCATCCAACGTTTTGTTAGAGAAATTGGCTGGATCGAAATTGGGCAGCATGAGATGATTCCTGCCTTTGTCTGAGCATACGATCTTGGTGGCACTATTTATGAAGGCAAGGATAGCTACCCCAGTCTGGAAACTGCACTACAGGATCTGGAAGCAGGAATTAAAACCTATCTATAGCAATCCTAAATGGGTTGTGAGAGTCGCACCCCGGAGGGGTGCGACTCTCACAACCTCCTAATTTCACAAATGATTTAGGACTGCTATAGATGAGCAGAGCATTTAGCAGGGTTTGTGAGAGGAACTGCCCAGCGATTGATCACCCCGTTTTATGGATGGTTTAAACACGAATCTTGGCAGCTATGGCAGTTCTATATCGGGCTGTAAAATGAAGAAGTTGGTAGCTTTAAAGTGTTATTTTTATGCCCCTCGATCCCCAGGTTGAACCAGAAATAGTGCAGACAAATGAAGGCGGGAGTCGTCCGAAATTAGGTACTGAAAAGATCCTATGTCCTCACTGCTTAAGAACAGCAACAAATGGCATAAAGTGCCAGGGAATGTGTGTAGCAGATAGTGGCTATTAGAGGTCAAGTTGGCAGACCTGCAAGTGAGGATCCAGCACCACTATATGATGACAGCGCAACGTAGTGTGGCGACTTATGACCGATACAAAATTAAGCCTAGAGGCGATCGCCACGCTGATTCGATCATGAATTCAATTTCTGATTGACTAAAAATGGTTCTAGCAGGGCAACCTTGGGTAGAAACTCTAAGCCCTAAGGGAGAGGGATGATTGCTATAACAGGTGGTATAGCTAATCAAAATGCTGTTATTGTGCCTTATGCCTGTCATCGACCAGCTTCAGTTAGCCAATCTCGTACGAGAAACCCGGCAGCGTCTAAACCTTTCGCAGGAAAAGTTTGCGGCGAAATTAGGGGTTTCGTTTCAAAGTGTCAACCGTTGGGAGAATGGACGAACCAAACCCTTACCCATTGCCTTGAAGCAGATTGAACACTTGCTATACCAGATGGGCGAATCGGGTCAAGATTTGCTAGTCAAATACTTTTCAGAGTGACGCTGGAGGTTCTATGACGCACCCTCTTCGCCGCTCGACTTCCTCAACTAAAGGGTTGTCTCAAGATAGTTCTCAAGACATTGCTGAACCCCCTGATCACACAACAGCAAAGGCAGCAGATTACCCCGATCGCTCCCCCAACTCAGTGCTAGACATCCAGACCCTTCAAATTCTAGATAGCAGCGAGGACTGTATCAAGATGTTGGATTTAGAGGGGCGTATCCTGTTCATGAATCGGGGCGGACAGGAGTTGCTTGGCATTCAGGATATTACGCCCTTACTCAATACCTTCTGGGTCAACTTTTGGCAGGACGAGGAACAGCAAGCGGCTATGGATGCGATCGCCCAGGCAGCAGCAGGCGAGGTGTGTTCCCTGCAAGGCTATTGTCCGACGATGAATGGCGAACCCAAATGGTGGGATAACAAAATCAGCCCCATTTTAGGTGCTGATGGGCGGGTTGAGCGGCTGTTGTGCATTTCACGCGACATCACAGATCGAAAGCTCGCTGAAAATGAACGGCAGCAAACGGAAGCAGCCCTGCGGGCATCGGAAGCAGAGTTCCGCCTATTTACTGCTGCTAGCTCAAACACCGTGTACAAAATGAGCGCAGATTGGCGCGAGATGTATCTCCTCGAAGGCAAAAACTTTCTTGCTACTATTCAGCAACCCAAGCAGACTTGGTTTGAACAGTACATTCCTGTGGAGGAACGGACGCGGGTCAGGGCTGCGATCGAACAAGCTATTCGCACTAAGAGCACCTTTGAGCTAGAACATCAGGTGATTCAATTAGATGGCACGATCGGCTGGACATTTTCGCGGGCGATTCCGCTCCTAAACGACCGAAATGAAATTGTTGAGTGGTTGGGAGCCGCGAGCGATGTGACGGTTCGCAAACAGGCAGAGTTGAGTGCCGAATTTCTCTCCAATTTGACTCAAAATCTGGTGGAGGCAACCTGTGTCGAAGATATCATCCAAATTGTTGGCGAACAGTTGAACCGTTATCTTCACGTCTCTAACTGTGCATTCGTTGAAGTTAACGAGAGTGCCGATCTAGCAACGATCGCTCACAGTTGGCATCAAACAGATGTGCCCAGTTTAGTCAGCAGTTATCGTCTATCAGAATTTGTCACAGGCGAATTTTTTCAGACTGCCAAACTTGGGCAAACCATCATTGTTCGAGATGTCAAAACCGACTCACGCATTGCTGATCCAAAACGATTTGCAGCCCTTAAAATTGGTTCATTTATTAACGTTCCACTGATCCGAAATGACGAGTGGAAGTTTACCCTCGGTATTTATCATCGAACCCCTTACAGCTGGCGTAGCGATGAAATTTATTTGATGCGCGAATTGGCAAACCGCATCTGGACAAAGCTGGAACGAACTCGGGTTGAGAGTGCCCTGCGCCAGAATCAGGAAATGTTCTCTGCTCTGGTTTCGGAAGCCCCCTTTGGGGTTTACATGATTGATGCAAACTTTCGTTTCCAGCAGGCAAACCAAACCGCGATCGCCGCCTTTAATATTGGGTCGTTGATTGGGCGCGATCTTGCCGAAGCCCTACGAACCATCTGGCAAGAACCCTTTGCCACCGAAGCCATTCATCACTTTCGCCATACCCTTGCTACGGGTGAATCCTTCTACTCGCCGCCGATCGTGGAACCCAGAGCAGATATTGCAGAAATTCAGTCCTACGATTGGCAAATTCATCGCATTACCCTATCCGATGGTCGCTATGGTGTAGTTTGTTATTTTTATGACCTCTCTGAGATCAAACGAGCTGAAGAAATTATTCGGCGCAATGGCGATCGCGATGCTTTCCTCGTCACTCTGAACGACGCGCTACGTCCATTGACAGACGCGATCGCCATTCAAGCAACGGCTAATCGAGTGCTGGGTGAACATTTGCAGACCAGCCGAGTCACCTACTTTGAGGTGCGCGGTGCAGATTATGTTGTGGAACAGGATTACGTCAACGGCGTGGAGCCATCGCGAGGAAGTTATCCAATTGAGTCCTTTGGGGCAGAATTGCTGGCAACTTATCGCAGCGGTCGGACGGCTATTTCAACCGATGTGACGACCGACTTTCGTCTATCCCCAGATCAGCGATCGGCTTACGCTGGCGTTCAAATTGCCGCCTACATCGGTGTTCCGCTCGTGAAGCAGGGTGAGTTTGTGGCAGGCTTGGCAGTTCACTCAGCCAGTCCCCGAAAATGGACATCAGAGGAGATTGCCTTGGTGGAAGAAGTGGCTGAACGCACCTGGGCAGCCGTTGAACGTGCCCGTGCCGAAGCTGCCCGGCGGCAATCAGAAGCGCGACTGGCGGCAGACTTAGCGGGAATGCAGCGGCTTTATGACTTATACGCTATGCTCGCCACTGGGCCCGATCTGAAGACCGCTCTTGACGAAATTCTGGCGGTTGCCTGTGAGTTTACGCATACCGAGCGAGGCTGTGTGCAGTTGGTCAACGACGACAGCACTCGGTTGGAAATGTTTACCTGGCGCGGCTACTCAGACGATAGCCCGTTTATCAACCACTTTCGATATGAGGGGTTCAAGGAAGGCTGCGATCGAGCGCGGGTGGGTCGCCAACGGTTCATCATTGAGGAAACGATTGGTTATCCCGGTCTGGAAGGCACCGAGGCGGGGGCAGTGGCTGCTGCTGAGGGCATCCGGGCAACCCAGTCCACGCCGATCATGAACCGCAACGGTAAGGCGATCGGCGTCTTGAGTACGCAGTTTTCGCAGCCCCACCGTCCTAGAGACGACGAACTCCGGTTGATTGACCTGCTCGCGTGGATGGCGGATGATTTTATCGAGCGGTATTGGGCAGATACAGCTTTACGCGAATCAGAGGAGAAATATCGATCGCTGTTTGAGTCGATCGACCAGGGGTTTTGCCTGTTTGAATTGCTGTTTGATGCCAACGGCAAACCAATCGACTATCGGTTTCTTGATGTCAATCAGGCGTTTGAGCAGCAGTGCGGTTTAGCCGATGCGGCTGGAAAAACGATTCTCGAACTTGCACCAAACTTTGAACCGCAGTGGATCGACCTTTACGCGCAAGTGGCGAAGTCCGGGGAAGCCATCCGATTTGAAGCCGATGTTCCCTCGCTGAATGGCATCTTTGACATTTATGCCTTTCCCAGTGGTGCGCCCGGTCAAAATCGGGTTGCCGCCCTGTTTGCTAACATCACTGAGCGCAAACAAACCGAAGCTGCGATCGCCGCTGACCTCAGAGATACTCAACTGTTGCGTGAACTGAGTGCCCGACTTGCCACCGAGGAGAACATTCAGGCACTCTATCAAGAGATTATGGCAGCCGCCATTGCTCTCACCCATGCCGATGCCGGAACGGTGCAAATTCTAGATGAAACGACGCAAGATTTGTTGCTGCTGGCGACCCAGGGCTTTGACCGAACGATGACTGACCAGTTCTATCGGGTGAACGCCAGTTCTAACACCCCCTGTGGCATTGCGCTCAGGAGCAACATTCGCAGCTTCGTTGATTTTGATGTCCCCGCCAGCGAAGACCCTGATGGAACAATGCGAATGCATGTCGAAGTTGGGCTGCTCTCGGCTCAGTCTACCCCCTTGATCTCGCGATCGGGCAAGCCCATTGGTATGGTTTCCACCCACTGGCGTACCCATTATCGATCGAGCGATCGCGAACTGCGATTCCTCGATTTGCTGGCGCGGCAGGCGGCAGATTTAATTGAGCAGCGACAAGCCGAAGCCCAACGCAAATTGCTTTTAGAGCAAGAACAAGCGGCACGGGAAGAAGCCGAACGGGCGAACCGGATCAAAGACGAGTTTTTGGCGGTGCTATCCCATGAGTTGCGATCGCCCCTCAACCCCATTCTCGGTTGGACTCGACTACTGCAAAACGGCAAGCTCGATCCAGTCCGACAACAAGAAGCATTAGTAACTATTGAACGAAACGCCAAACTTCAGACGCAATTAATCGAAGATTTGCTCGACATTTCCCGCATTATGCGCGGCAAGTTGTCCTTGACCGTTACACCCGTCAGGTTGCCCTATGTCATTTCTGCTGCGGTGGAAACGGTGCGGTTAGCCGCAGAAGCAAAGACCATTCAGATCACCCTGGATCTAGCTCCAGACATTGCCCTTGTCTCTGGAGATGCCGCCCGGTTGCAGCAGGTGGTTTGGAATTTGCTCACCAATGCCGTTAAATTCACACCCAATGGCGGACAGGTGATGGTTGAACTGCGGCAACTTGATTCCCAAGGAAGTTTGCTTGGCAATCGCTTAGCTCAAATTCGAGTCATCGATACGGGTAAAGGCATCAATCCCCAGTTCTTGCCGCATGTGTTTGAGTACTTCCGACAAGAAGATGGATCAACCACTCGCAAGTTTGGTGGGTTAGGACTGGGGCTGGCGATCGTCCGGCGAATTGTGCAAATGCATGGGGGAGACGTATGGGCAGAGAGCCAGGGGGAAGGGCAAGGCGCAACCTTTATTGTGCAATTGCCAACGATGAAACAGAGAGCGGTTGTGTCTGAACCCAGCCAACCTCAAAGTGGTGTTGGGCTACCACTAACGGGTATTCAAATTTTACTGGTGGATGATGAGCCGGATACTCGTGAGTTTCAAGCTTTCTTGTTAGAACAAAGTGGGGCAACCGTGACCGCCGTTGCTTCTGGTTTAGAAGCCTTGCAAGCCTTGGAACAATCAATTCCTGATGTCGTTGTCAGTGATATTGGCATGGCGGAGATGGACGGGTATATGCTGCTGCAGCAGATTCGTTCACGACCATTTGAGCAAGGTGGAAGGATTCCAGCCATTGCGCTGACTGCCTATGCCGCCGAAATCGATCAACAGCGGGCAATCCAGGTTGGATTTCAAAGGCACCTTACCAAACCTGTTGAGCCAGAAACATTAGTGAAGGCGGTTTCAACCTTGCTGGAACGCACCTAACATTTCCGAAGTGCTACCCCGTTTGCGTGTATCCATAACCGAACATCCTAAATTTCAATTCCCGGGTGGACAATCCAATACTACAAGTGTAGTATGTAAGCATTCGGATTTGTAATACAAGTACTACAGCCTTCCATGATACACATCCTTCTCGCCACTTTAGCCAGTGCCATGCAATGCCGACCTCAACACGGTCTAGGCACAGCATTGGTGCTGTTTGCGTTTGAGGGGACGTATCGGTTTAGCGGCGGTAAATCCGTCGGTGAAGGCATTGATAGCAATATCGCCGGATGGCTTAATCCGGATCAACCCACTAGCAGCGGGAGGTGCAGGGCAATCCTGACACCGACATAGGGAAAGCCATATCAACTTCCCCAACCCCCGCTCCTGGTGTTCAGAGGCGGGGGTTATTTTTTGAGGAGAAAACTGATGCAGACCGAGCAGCGACAGAGAATTCCAATACTCCAAAATCAGGTGGTGGTGTTCTCCAAGAACTACCTGCCACTGGCGCGGATCAACCTGAAACGGGCGATCGTGCTCCTTGTTACCGGACAGGCAGAGACTCTGGAGTTCAGTAGCACCCAGCAATGGGAAGTACGCTCTCCCAGTGTCGTACTACAAATCCCTGACCACATCCGGTTGACCAGTGGCAATCCAGAACGGCATTGGAAAGTACCTCCAGTCAATCGTCGGGAAGTCTTTCGCCGCGACAGCCACACCTGTCAGTACTGCGGTAGCACCAAGCATTTGACGCTGGATCATGTCATTCCCCGCTCAAAGGGTGGAACCCATACCTGGGACAACGTGGTGACTGCCTGTGAGAAGTGTAATTCATGCAAGGGCGATCGCCTCTTACATGAAACCGGAATGGTACTCAAAACCAAACCCAAAGCACCGATGCATCCAGCGATCGCCTTCGCTGAGCAGTTTTGGAAAGAACAGCACCCTGTTGACACCTGACCTCAAGCCAGAAAGGAGGCACGACCGATGTTGAAACTGAACTACACCGATGTTGGGCTGTTTATGGAACGAACCATGATCAACCCCGAATTGTTGATTGCTCAGCGAGTGCTTCTGGCAATGCGGTTAGAGCGTTTACCCCGAAGGGGGAACTGCTTCTCACCGCTGTATGTCGAACCCGGTCATGCCTCCTTTCTATTACCTGCGGATTTACCCGAACTGGAGGGGTTGGAAATAGTGTTGCAGCAGGAATGCAACCCCAGCGCAACTGTCTTTCCTGTCGATAACGATTTTGTAGAAGTTAACTTCAGCGGTAATTGGGTGGCTGAAAGCAAAGAAGCTCACGAGGGGATGTTTTTGACCGTGATGAGTGGTCGATTGAGCGTTTCCATCTACAAACTGTGGCAGATGAGCGAAGTCTACATTTCCTCTCCAGCTTAGGGGCAAGTCCATCAGGAGAGAGCGATACAAGTATTTCTTTGATAGGCGTTCTCTCCCTTCTCGCAAAAAGTTGTAGTACCCCCTCGACATCTTGTAGTATGTTGTATTATATTTGTAGTATGAGATAAGACACAGAGGAGCTAATCCAATGAACACTCATTCCCTTACTAGAAGCAATGGTCTCTTGAAGCTCTTAGAGTTCTTACTCACTCATGTTTCTGGCATTTCCACGCCACTTCAAGAGAACTCATGCAATCAGGGAAATTTATCTTTCATTCAATTCACAAAAGAACGATCTGTTCTCCAGTCAACTTATTACTTGGAACGGCGTTGCTTTCTCTAATTTCTGCTGATTTATCAGCAAACTTGAACCTTGAAAACTTCATAAATGCCACCTTTGGGGGTGTAGCTTAGCCTGGCTCAAAGCAGTCGCCTGTCGAGCGAAAGATCGTGGGTTCAAATCCCATCATCCCCGTGTAGCTTTCAACTGGTTAATGGTTAGTGCGAAACACTAACTATGTAACTAAAAAAGCCGTATAGCCTTGTGGACGAATAGAGAAGTCGTTCTGGTTCTCAGCCAGAAAGAAGCGGGTGCAACCCCCGTCAAGGCTCCCAATGAGGATGTAGCTCAGATGGAGAGAGTGCTTGTTTCCGAGACAAGTGGTCACAGGTTCGATCCCTGTCATCCTCGCTCGTGGGAATGGATTGGCATCACTTGCTCCGAAACCAACAAACGGACGGTTGCAGGATTGGGGTTCAATTCCCCACATCTCCACCAAATCTCCAGGTCTCCAAGTGGGAAGGCGTTGGTCTGCAAAACCAACTAGCGAGAGTTCGATTCTCTCCCTGGAGTCCAATCATTGCAGCGTAGCTTAATGGCAAAGCCCCAAGCTCATAACTTGGTCATTGCGGGTTCGACTCCCGCCGCTGCGACCAATGCACAGATGGTGTAACGGCAACATCACGGTCTCCAAAACTGTTGTTCGAGGTTCAAATCCTCGTCTGTGCGTTCTACGGTGTGCCCTCATCCGAGAAGCCTACATACTGGTCACTCGCCTAAACAGCGAAGTAGGTTCAACTCCTACAGCCTCCGCCAACTTGGAGGCTGAAAAAACAGCTTCTCAAACTTGCACGTTGTAGAAATCTCAAAGTTTGGTGCCGTAGGCAAATGGGTAAAGCCGTCGATCTTTCAAGTCGATGCTTGCGGGTTCAACTCCCGTCGGCACTGCCAAATCTTGCTCATCCTTGAGCAGCAAAAACCAAACATAGGTCGGCTCGCCTATCAGCGTGGGCAACTGTCTGTAAAACAGCCGCTTCTTGCGTTGCAGG
>JANRJA010000089.1:0-18313 GCA_033764315.1 Oculatellaceae cyanobacterium bins.114 | reverse complement strand
TAGGGATGCGACTGGGGCTGTAGGTGTAGCTGTGGCTGAGACTGGGGCTGGAATTGAATTATTAAACTATTTCAATAAGCTGCAAACTTTTCTGATTTTGGGTGGTGTTTCACTTATAGGCTTAGGGTTAGGGTGGCTGATTGGAGCAACTCTTCGGTCGATGGGAGTTGAGCTTCCAGCAGGGTAGGTCAGCGAGGTCAGATCCCCGGCTTTTTCAAAAAGCCGGGGAGATTGGGAGAGAACAGGGGCGATGCGAAGTAGTTCCTCCGAAGGGGCGATCGCCCTCTCCCATCAACTACAAGCTACACTGAGCAGTAAGCGGCAAAGAGGCGTTATCCCATGAATAGCCCTGATCAGAGTAACCCCAACCAGACGAGACAAGTCACACTGCTGATTTCAGAGGAAGTCTATCAGCGGGTTGCTCAGACAGCCAGCCATGAACAACGAGGCGTTGAAGATGTGTTGAGTTCATTGATTGTTGAGGGCTTAAATACTCATTCAACAGTGAGACAAATGTTTGAGTGGGTTTCCAAGCAATATTGCGATCGCCTCTCGCAAGCCAATAAGCGTAACCAATCGTCCAGCGAAATTTTGCAAGATCTTCAGAGACTTCGAGAACAGGTAGCGCATGAACTCTATCCTGAATGAAGTCATAGCCCTAGATACCAATGAATTTATTTTTGCGCTACGTCGGGATGCTAACTATCCTGCTTGCGAGACTTTGCTCTTTAACAAATTGCCTGAGCTTCAGATCTATATGCCCTTGCAGGTTCTTATCGAACTGCAACGCAACCTCAGTTTTGATGAGATGCGAGGTTTATTTCTAGCCTTGAATAAGTCAAAGGCGATTCAGTGGGACTATAAACCTGCTCCACAAGACTTAATCAAACAGTGGGAAAAACGAGGGGCAAAAAAGGGAGATGCGGTTATTGCTGCTCATTTAGAAGTAGCTCAAGTACGCTTCTTTGTCTCCGAAAATCGCCATTTCCTGGTTGAGCTACCCAATCTACCTTTTCAGGTGCTAAGCAGCGAAGCGGTAGTTAACCTTCTAGAACAAAACTCTGAGTAACAAATGTCAAAGGAATGAGGGCGATCGCCCTGCTATGATTGCCTGAGAATTCGGTAAGCCTGAGCCAAGCCATGAATCCAGATCGAGTTATTTTCAGTGCCAAATGGTTTGTTATCCGCGAAAGTTCCAGAGGGTTTCAATACTTTGAGCGCAGGGGCAAAGACTCAATTGGCGTGTTTCTGGTCAGAAAAAGGGCAGAGGCTTTGGGGCAATATGACGTATTGATTCGGCAGCAACCGTTGTGTATCGACAACATTGAAATCGATGGCATGTTGAAGTTGTTTCCCTGCCCCATTACAGGGGCGATCGAGGAAGGGGAATCGCCTGAGGTGACGGCAGTGCGAGAAGCCTACGAAGAAGGGGGATACACTATTCAGGTGAAATCGCTGGGTCACTATATCGTCGGCACCCAAACGAATGAGATTTGTTACCTCTATTACGCGGATGTCACAGGGATGACCCCTGATGAACCACCTCAGGATGGCAGTTATTTTGAGTCGATTAGCCGCAACGAGTGGCATCCACTGGAGTATCTCAAGTCCTGTGACTACTCCGCCTGCCAGATTGGCTACACCCGATTGCAAGCAATCCTAGCAGCAAGATAGCCCAAAGAATAGTGTGACTGTGTACCCCAAACAATGCAACTCTAGTAAAGTTGGTCATTTTTAAAGAGGGGAACGTTGAGCCATGCGATGTGCAGTCATTAGTCGAGCGGGGCAAGTTTTAGCCAATGGTTATTTAATGCTTCACCGAGAGGAGGATGGCGAATTGCGCCTCGATTTACAAACCGATGGAGGACGGTTACTCCAGGGCGGCATTATTGAACCCGATGGCGATATGACCTCTGCTAGTCAAACGTTATTTCGCCAATTTTTTGAGGTGTGGGGCATGAGTGATGTGACCTTGACCGTCACCATTCGCTAGCGATCGCCCAGATTGTCGCCTCATCAACGAGACACAATGGCTTCTTTGTCTGACGCTGTTTTGAACTCAACTTATGGCTCAGGCGATCGCTCTTCTGGTTGTCGGGTCTGTTCCTCTGGTTTTAGGGTCACGGTAGACGGAGTCTCTGTTTGAGCCACGGCTTTGAGTTTGCTGTAAAACTCAGACCCCTCCTCAGTGGGGATGAATTGATGAATGGGATGTTTTGCGGCATCTGTTCGAGACCAACCTGTACGCCGTGCGGCTACCAGTTCTAAGCTCGTTTTTGGTTTAAAGGTCTGAATGGGTAATTCTCCCTGTCTGACCTCAGACAGCAATTCAATGGCGGGCGATAGGTGCTCCTCTAAATTTGACTGAGGTTCTCCTGCTGATTCTAAAACCGGGAGACGAGGAGCGATCGCTGCATTGTGGGGGTCAGGGGTCGAGACAGGTGGCTCTTCGTTAGATAAGTCAGGGGATGGCGGTGTATCGACTGTGTGACTGGCTGGGTCTGGTGAACTGGTGGTAACTGTGGGTGAGGTGGCCGTGCGTCCTGTTGGTTCAGACAGGGTCGTCAAAATGCCGCGATACGTTGGAAATTGACTGCAAATAATGCGCTCAAATTCGTGATTGAAGTGGTGAATGGGGTGTCCCCGTCGTCGCCACAATGTCAAAATTTGTTCAACCGATATGGCTTTATAGCGACCTTGATAGAGGGCCTCAATGACGCCTGAGCGCAGCCAACTCATCGGGTAATCTCGTGACCAATGATGCACCAATGCCTCAGCAGTATTACCGCCAAGGTCAAACCCATAATGTTTCATTAGCTCAACGGCGTGAGTCGCGGCTGAGTCTTTATCCAGTTCAGTCATCGCTACAGCACTGAATTTAATTGCGCGATCGCTGCACTCCCCCATCCACAGACCCCGTCTCAGAGCTACCTGAAAACGGTTCTGGGGTTGATCCCCAGTTAAAGTCACTGATTCGCAAGCCGAGAGAGCCTACTTCTCGGACAGGGTTGTATCGCAGAGAAATTGCGTATGTTCGTCTACTGTACTCCAGGATATAGTCAGTATCGATTTCGCTATCTCTGTCTAAGTTGATAGAAGATTGAAATCCAATCCGCAACGGTCCATACAATTGTTGAATAATTCCAAACGAAAGGACTTGCCTATCTACATAGCGGTCAAACAGGAAAGGCGATTCGCCGCCCTGAGCCGTCAGCGAGTAAGACAAGAGCACCGCTGTGTAATCGAGGAAGTCTCGCGAGTAATGCCCAAATTGTCCCTGGATGCTAACCGTTCCTGTCAAAACGGGTTGGGTATCACCGTTGCTATAACCACTAAACACTCCTCGAACACCCGTATAGAGTGCAATATAAGGCGTTAAGGGGTAGGGAGAATAGCGCAATCCTTCCTCCGCTGTAGCAGGCAATGCCGTACCAGCCCACAGTAAAAACCCTCGGCTGAGTGCTGCGCTCGCTTGATAACGGGTTAAACCCACCCGGTTATTTTCCCGAATCGGTTCTAATAAATCGATTTGGTCTGTATCGGCGTTGATGTATTGC
Source organism: Oculatellaceae cyanobacterium bins.114 (assembly GCA_033764315.1). Taxonomy (GTDB): domain Bacteria; phylum Cyanobacteriota; class Cyanobacteriia; order Elainellales; family Elainellaceae; genus FACHB-1407. Next base: position 14,756 of record JANRJA010000089.1, on the reverse strand, counting down.
AAACTACCCTGATAGCTCAAACCAATGCCGCTGTTGCCAAGTGTGTATTGAGGCGAGGTGACGACTAGCCCAATGCTACTTTGAACCGTTTGAAAGCCCAATGAGCCATTAAATAAGCGATCGCGATAGCCATAATCGACCGAAAACTCATGTCGCCAGAGTTGTTGTCGCAGTCGCAGGCTGGCCCGAAACTCTTCTTCAAAATCATCAGCATCAAGACTGGTAAACACAGTCGTGGCTCGGATGGCGGTTGTCGGGCTTAAATTAGCATCCAATCGGGCAATTAAACCGTAATTTCGCAGGTTAGAAAAATTACCCCCGTCGTCGAATGCTCGCTGAATCAAAATTTGGGGCGTGATTGTAAAGCGCACCGCAGGCGTGGCGATCGGCTCAAATGCCCGTTGAATGTATAGCCCACCCCGGTCATCTTGGTCAAACCCAAATTGGACTAACCCCGGATCACGGCGACGACTATCTAAGATGACGCGATCGCGCAACAGTGGAATTGAAAGCCCCTGATCAAAAACGAGGCGAGGGTTGCGGGCGCGAATTTCGCTGCGGGTGGTTGAGAGGCGAGTAAACGTGACTCGGTTTGAGCGCAGTTCTAGCTCTGGTGGTGAAAAGGGATCGTTCGTAATCCTGACATTGGTAGCTTCCCAACCTGTAGCTGTGAAGTCAATCTGATCTGCCTCAAAGCGCAAACGTCGCACATCACCACTGGCGGCTTGAGTATCCAGATCACGATTTCCGCCACCGCCAACCACAATTGAGATGCCTCCTGGGCTGCTCACCCCTTGAGCCGGCTGACCCGAAGGGATGCGTTCAGTAATGGGGCGATCGCTCAACGTGCCAGCACTGATATCGGTGGGCAGAGCAGGTGCAAAATCTCGATCAATCGTCGATAGCAGGATCTCGCCGCGTGCCCCTGTGACATCGCCCTGTTGTTGCACAAAGTTATACACAAAGCGATCGCCCCGCAAGACCTGATCGCCTCGATTAAGAACGACGTTGCCTTCAGCTACTGCAATGCGATTGGGCAAATTAACCCGCAGCCGATCGGAGGTCAATATTGCTCCCCGAAACCGCATGACGACATTGCCTTGAGCAAAAAAGACCTGCTGAATGTTGTCATATTCCTGCTCATCTGCCGTCAGTTCTACCACTTCCCCTGTACCCGATGCGTCGAGGGGTTGACCCGGAATCGACAACCCCGGAGTTGTGGGAGTGCCCTGTGGCGTTGAGGGAGAGGGTGGAATAACAGGACTCCCTGCACCCGGAATAATCAAAATCTGATCGTTGGGGTCATCCGGATCAATTAAGGTGCTGGGTGCTCCTGTGGCGGGGGCTTGAGCTAGTTCTTCAAGAATGGGAAGGCGCAACCGTTGCAAGTCGGCATGCAACTGGCGAGACTCTTGCTCTATTTGCTGGCGATCGCGGTTAACAACACGGTTAGCAACGGGTTGCCATACGCCAACCGACGGACGCAAATCACGTCTTTGGCTTGCTAGAGGTTCAAAGATCTGACCGGGTGGAGCAATCGATGCTTTGACTAGATCGGCTTCTAGCGTTGAGGCACCCGTTGAAACCCCATAAGTAGCAGGAGGTGGCGCACCAAATGGCAGCGTTGTTTGAGTGACCTCTAACGGTGAACCCAACACAGCCGCACGCGTCGCAGCTCTCTCAATCGCGCTATTAGCGTCAGTTCCGCACGATGAAGGTGACTGCTCTAGTGAGCAAACTGCAACTGGGGCTGATGCCGATGCGGTAATAGTGGGTGAAACAGCCGCCCGGTTTACCGACGCAGAGGGCTGCCCCGAAACAATGACGGCTGAAGAAGATTGAGCAATAGCCTCAGGTGAGACAACAGTGACTAGAGGGGGGGGTGCAGGCGGCGGAACCGGGTAGGGCATACTTTAGCAAAACATTTTCACAGACAGCCCAAACAGAGGGACTTCAGCCGTCCTCAATGCAGGCTTATCGCCTTAAAAACGAGCGACTATTCTCTATTCAAGATCCCGACGGTTGGGGTTACGAGCCGGATCATTTGACAGAAAACCAAACACAAATAAACCGATAAAGAACGCAACAACGATATACACCACAACCTTGAGCGTCAGCATGGCACATCTCCAAAAACAGGCTTTCTTATCATATCGGAATGATGTCCCTTTTTTAGGAGTGACCCGATTGGCTCTGCGGCAATCCTTGAGCAGAGTTCACTTAGAGTGACGTGGAAGGGGGCGATCGCGTTCCTAAGTACAACTCGTCGTAAATAGGGGTGGAAATTTGGGGTGCAGGGGTGAAACCCCTGGCTAGGGGCGCAGCCCCCACACCCCCTTGGTTTTATTTCCGAACCCTAATCTGTGAAAAGCAGTACTAAGATAGGGGGGAGATGGGGTGATAGGACAACCGTAAAGACGCGACTAATCGTGTCTCTTCTCAGCAAACGTAGCATTTTGTAACCTTCGGTAAGGTAACTGCTCAAAGGGTAATCTCGTGATGATAAGCTAGCGAATGCTCAGAACTTGCTAAGCAGAGACGATTTAATATGACCGGATTAACCCAAGTTCCCTATCTACTGCGAGCGACTCGGGGTGAGACGCTTGATCGTCCTCCCGTATGGATGATGCGACAGGCAGGACGTTACATGAAAGCCTATCGGGACTTGCGGGAGAAATATCCGTCGTTTAGGGAGCGGTCAGAAAAAGTTGATATTGCTGTTGAGATTTCGTTACAACCGTGGCGGGCGTTTAGACCCGATGGGGTGATCTTGTTCTCAGATATTCTGACGCCGTTACCGGGCATCGGGATTCCTTTTGACATTATTGAAAGTCGCGGCCCTATTATCGATCCGCCAATTCGTACAGCGGAGCAGATTGAAAATTTGCACCCGATGGATCTAGACAAGTTTGGGTTTATTCGGGATATTTTGCAGACGTTGCGCCGAGAAGTGGGCAACGAAGCAGCCGTTTTAGGGTTTGTTGGGGCACCGTGGACGTTGGCAGCCTATGCCATCGAGGGCAAAAGCTCTAAAGATTATTCCATTATCAAGAGCATGGCGTTTTCTGAGCCTGCGATGTTGCACCGTTTTTTGAGCAAGCTGGCAGATGCGATCGCCGCTTATGCCTGCCACCAGATTGAGTCTGGGGCACAAGTGGTACAAATGTTTGACTCGTGGGCAGGGCAACTCAGCCCTCAAGACTATGAAACGTTTGCATTGCCCTATCAGCAGCAGGTGGTGCGCCAGGTCAAAGCCGTCTATCCTGATGCTCCCATGATCCTCTATATCAGTGGTAGTGCTGGATTGTTAGAGCGCATGGCATTGTCTGGAGTAGACATTGTCAGTGTCGATTGGACGGTTGATATGGCGGAAGCACGCCGACGGTTGGGTCCCAATATTGGTGTGCAGGGCAATATCGATCCTTGCGCTCTCTATGGCTCCCATAGCTTTATTCGCGATCGCATCCTCGACACGATTCGCAAGGCAGGCAATCGGGGGCATATTCTCAACTTGGGTCATGGTGTATTGCCAACCGTCCCTGAGGATAATGTCCGATTTTTCTTTGAAGCGGCTAAACAAGCCGATCAACTGTTAGCGGTCAGTCGTTAAGAGCGATCGCCCTTTAATCTGTAATGGGCAAGGAGCTTTAAACCCCTGGTTGGTTGAGTGTAAACCCTGCCTTTTACAGAGATATAGGATAGCTGTTCATCCACACTGGTTGATTTCCGTAATTCTGATTTCAATAATGATGAGATTGCCTCTCAATTTGTCCTGATTAGAGGGGTGTCTTCTGGAATAAGTGAATGGTAGATGCACCCTGATTTAATCCCTGGCTCACGCTAGGGATTTTTTGTTGGGAGTTTGAGCCTGTTTGAGGCTATTGAAAAGACGGTGGGGCGATCGCCAGTGTGATTGTGAACGTGGTGACTCCCTCGCTGCTACTAACAGTTATCGTGCCACCGAGATGCTCAATCAATTTTTTCACCAGTGCTAACCCTAGCCCCGTTCCTCCATACTTCCAGGGGTCGCCGTTGGGCACTCGATAAAACTTTTCAAAGACTCGTGATAACTCATGACTCGGAATTTCTACGCCCGTATTTTGCACCCGAATCTCGATCAAGGCAGGAGGTGTGGTTGAAGAGTTGCTGGGATGTGCAATGAGATGAGCAGCAGCCGAGTTTTCTTGCCCATTTAGAGAGGTGCTGTTGAAGTCAGCAAAAACCGTAATTTGTTCACCGGGAGGGGTGTATTTGCAGGCATTGTTCAGCAATTCGGTGATGACGCGCTCCAGGCTAACTCGGTCAGACACCAACTCAGGTAAATCAGCGGAGACATAAATGTTTAGCTGCTGCCCTCGATTCAGAGCACGAGTTTCAAAGGGTTCGGCCAGATGAGGAATCCAACTTTGCAGATGAATGATCGAGGGTATGAGGGCTTCTGTTCCTGCGTCTAGCCGTTGCAAATCTAGTAGGTCATTAATTAACTCAGTTTCTCGCTGACATTCATCCTGCAAAATTTGCAAATAGCGACTGGCCTGACTGGTTTCATGATCAAACCATCCTTCTTGTTGCATCAACACTTCGAGTAAGTGGGCGGCTAAGTTGATGTTTGATATGGGGGTACGCAGTTCATGCGACACAGTGCATAAAAAATCGTCTTTGAGTTGGTTGAGCCGCTCTAGTTCTAGCACCTGAGCTTGCACGGCTTGATAGAGTCGTGCTTGACGAATGGCGATCGCGCACTGGTTGGCAACCTGTTGCACTAGCCGCACCTCTAACTCGTTGAAGGTCAACAACCGATCTTGAAAGAGCCACAAATCGCCAATCACACCCTGATCATCTTGAATGGGGCAGGCGAGAATGGTGTATTTCTGTTGAATGGGACGAATCGTGTTGATGGCGATTGAGCAAAACTGAACCCACTGCCCTTGTAATAATGGGTTATAAATATCAGGAGATTCATTGATCTGTGGCTGTAGACCCATTGCAGAGGGCAATGATGTTGTGCATTCATGGCGAATCGTGCAGACTGTTTGCTCTGGGTTATAAATGCCAGTGTCACAACAATCAACACTTAAACCTCGAGCCAACGCTTCGACCGCAGTTTGCAAAATCTCATCCTCATCCAATGAGTCTCGCACCCGGTCGGTGATGTGCTTTAACATTGCTTCAAAGTCTAGAGATTGCTGTAATTGAGCCGTGCGCTCCAACACTTGATGCTCTAAGGTGACATTGAGGTCTTGGACTTGGCGATACAATTCAGATTGTTGAATGGCGACGCCCACTTGGACTGCCAATTGTTTTAGCAAATCGATTTCGATGGGGTGCCACTGTCGGGGTTGGTCACACTGATGAGCAATCAACAAACCCCATAGAGTTGGGTTAGATGGGTGCAGATCTGGAGTGGGTGATGCGGCGACGCGATGCGGCGTTTCCCTTGAAGTTGGGAGGGTGGCGTTGACCTGAAGAATCGGGACTACCAGATTGGCTCGAACCTGCAATGACTCTAAGAATTCGGTGTAACAAGAGGCTAAGGAATCGGTACGAAGGTCACTCACAGCGTGAATTCGGCCTTGGCGGTATGGCTCAACCCAGGAACCACTAAAACAGGGGTCGTAAATGGTTCTGCCCAAGATTGAGAGGCAGGGCTGAGCGACTGACTCTACGGCGATGACTCCACTCCAATCGGCAACAAAGCGGTAAATTAAAACCCGATCGACTTTGAGCACCTGGCGCACTTGATCGACGGTTGCCGTTAAGACATCTTCTAAGTCGAGTGACTGACGAATCGCCTGAGTCAAACTGGCTAATAACTGCTCACGGGCGATCGCCAGTTCTAGTTGTTCTTCTCGTTTTTGCAGTTCTTCATTTGCTCGTCTTAACTCGGCGGTGCGCTCTGCCACTCGTTGCTCTAGCTCGGTGTTGAGTCTGCGAATTTCTGCTTCAGCTTGCTTGTGTTGCGTTACATCGCGCAAAACTAATAGCAGGTAATCTTTTAAGCCATGTGTTGTAGCGACATATTCAAGATTGTGTGGAGTGCCGTTGGCGTCTTTGATGCACACCTCGCCGGTGCTGCGTCCTTGCTCAAGGCAATTTTGCCAAAGCTCTGCCAGATTTAGTCTGGCGACCCATTGATTGGCGATCGCCCCATTCGGTAAACGACCTTGCCCCACGCTGTTGTGTAACTCTGCCTCAGACTGCCCCAATAACGTGCAACCTGCTGGGTTGATGCCTACTACCTGCCCCTGTTGATCCACGATCAACATGGCATCGCTTGCTCCAACAAAAAACGTTTGCAACAGCGTTTCGCTAGATTGCAAAATCTCCAGATTTAGAAAGGAGGCATTTGACCTCAATGACCAATTGACCTCGTGTTGAGATGACATTGGGTGATGTAAATCACGCTGCACAGCCAGTCGATCGGGCTTCATGCTGTTAGCCTATAACGTGAAAATCTTGGGGCTAAACCTGAAGGCATTTAGATCTAAGAATCATTCAATGGCTCAGGAGATCCAAGAGATAAAGGGTATGTGAATTCTTAGGCACCCTTTGGAGCATCATGTGACTTCCGAATGAACTAACCTGCAACTTCTTCTAGAATCCCGTAGTTCTTCAAAAGAGATGTTGAGTTCTACATAAAAAGTAAGAAAAGTGTGTCAGTCAGGTTGCAAAACGGAGCTAAATTCCCACTAAAACCACCTTAAAGATCGACAGGATGCCTCTGGTAGCCACTTGAATTGTGACCACACCAGATTTTGTAGGGGCTTACCCTGCCAAGACCCTCCTGCACTTCAATGGATTCTAAAGTCCGTCTAAAGCCGTATGAGAACTGTCAAAGGCTCTCAAAACTTCAAATTTCAATAAGCTCATATACTCATGGATACAGGTTTACCTGCTGCTATAGCTAAACATAATGATTGGGGTAACTGCCTGATATGCCAGAGTTTTATCCACCTCAACTCAATCTGCCATTGGTGCGGGGATGCCAGTTATTCTCGCCTCTCATCGGACACATACACTACAACATGAGGTTGGAGGTTCAGCCTGACTGTTTACGACAGCTCCTGGCACTGCGAGATCATCGGGTGTTGCTATTACCCAACCATCCTACGTTCCAGGATTGGATTTCTATGTTTTTACTGTCAGATAGATTGGGTGAGGCATTTCATTATCTCGCTGCCTATGAACGCTTTCACGGGTTGGGGGGGTGGTTCTTGCAACAGATGGGGGCTTACTCGATCCGGCGCGGTTTGGGCGATCGCTCTAGTGTGATGCAAACGCTGGAGCTATTCATGCAACCCCGTTGTCGCCTGGTGATTTTCCCAGAGGGGGGCTGTTCTTTTCAAAACGATACGGTGATGCCGTTTCGGGTGGGTGCGGTGCAAGTCGCACTGCAAGCCATGACAAGACTGGTCAAACAAGGAGAACCTGTCCCCGATTTATATGTTGTGCCAATTAGCTTGAAATATCGCTATGTCGGTGATATGACTCCGATCATTCACAACACTCTGTTGCGGCTAGAAAAGACCCTCAACCTAAGTTCGGAGGGCGATTTTTATGCTCGATTAGAGCGAATTGCCGATCGCGTCTTGTTGACGATGGAACAGGACTATCAGCTACGGGTCGGAGTTGATGAATCCCTTTCAAGGGGCGATCGCATTTTACGCATCAAAGACCATGTTTTGCAGCGGTGTGAACAGACCTTACAGATTACTCCTGCCCCTAAAGATTTGTTGCGAGAACGAGTCTACCGGATTCAACATACGCTGGAGGCGCACGCTGAACACCTCCCAGAGGACGGTTGGACGTATGAGAGCTTAAATCAAGCGACTGCACGACTGCTTAATTTTGATGCTATCTATGATGGATATGTGGCGGCTAACCCAACTTCAGAGCGGTTTTTAGACACCTTAATTCGGCTAGAACGAGCGGTTTTTAAGATTGACCAACCCATTCCTAAAGGCTATCGCCGCGTGTTGATGCATGTGGGTGACCCAGTCAATCTAAAGACTTATTTTGAGCAATATCAGAGCGATCGCCCAACCACCATTACTACCCTGGTGGAACATCTGCGGCAAACCGTACAAAACAACCTGGCTCGATTAACCTAACAACTCACTCAGCTCTTGCTTTTCTAGAGGAAACCGAATTCTCAAACTAAATACCTGTAAAAAAGCTAAAAAAGCAGGAGGTAAAACGGCTTGCCTTTACCTTTTCATCTCTTCACCCTCCACTGACTTTCGCTTTATAACCTAGCTGGGTCAGCACTTGAGCCAATTTTTGGGTGTGATCCCCTTGAATCTCAATCTCATTCTCTTTCAGCGTGCCCCCGGCACCACACTGAGCTTTGAGTTGTTTTAACAAGGAAGCTAACGTTTCTGGGCTGGCTTGAAAGCCACTAATCACCGTTACCGTTTTGCCCTTACGCCCTTTGCGGGAGGCTTGTACTCTGACCTGTTGTTGATTGGGTGGTAAATCTGGCACACCCCGCTCTAGTGCTTTAGCAGATTCAGCGTTGCCAAACTCACGATAAACAATTCGTTGTGAGTCAGAGTTTGAGTTAGAGCCTTGGGAAGAAGTGCGTTTAGAAGCCATCTCAGTACCAAAAACACAGGTCAACCAGTCCAGTCTAATTATGATTGATTCTTGAAATTCAGAGAATGACTTGATGGGGTTGGCGATCGCGCTTGACCCCTCATCCCAAGTCTGCAATTCCCCTCAACTGACCCATCGCAACCTCGTATAATGAAGACTACCTGCACATTTCTACCCCATTGTTGATAGCACCGTGACTCTGACTCCCCTTTCTACTCATTCTGCTTCGGTTGAATCATCCCCTCAGCGGCCTGACTCCCTCGGTCGGTTTGGTCAGTTTGGTGGCAAATATGTTCCCGAAACGTTGATGCCTGCGCTGAGCGAACTTGAAGCTGCCTTTTATCAATATCGCGACGATCCTGAGTTTCAACAGGAGTTGCAGGGGTTGATGCGAGATTACGTTGGCAGACCCAGTCCGCTCTATTTTGCAGAACGCTTGACTCAACACTATGCCCGTCCCGATGGCAGTGGAGTGCAGATCTATCTCAAGCGAGAAGACTTAAATCATACGGGTGCCCACAAAATTAACAATGCTTTGGGTCAAGTGCTGTTAGCCAAGCGCATGGGTAAACAACGCATTATTGCTGAGACGGGGGCAGGACAACATGGTGTGGCAACGGCAACAGTCTGTGCTCGGTTTGGCTTGACTTGCATTATCTACATGGGCGTCCATGATATGGAGCGGCAGTCCCTTAATGTCTTTCGGATGCGGTTGATGGGGGCAGAGGTGCGCCCTGTTGAGGCAGGTACAGGAACGCTGAAAGATGCCACCTCTGAGGCAATTCGAGATTGGGTTACAAACGTAGAGACGACTCACTATATTTTGGGATCGGTGGCTGGGCCACATCCCTACCCCATGCTGGTGAGAGACTTTCAAGCCATCATCGGTGAAGAGACGCGATCGCAGTGCCAAACCAAGTGGGGTGGGCTGCCTGATATCCTGCTTGCCTGTGTGGGGGGTGGCTCTAATGCAATGGGGCTATTTCATGAGTTTATTGATGAAGCGACTGTGCGATTGATTGGCATTGAGGCTGGTGGAGAAGGTGTCGATTCTGAGAAGCACGCAGCAACGCTGACCCGTGGACGGGTGGGTGTGTTGCACGGAGCGATGAGCTATCTGTTGCAGGATGGAGAGGGTCAGGTGATTGAGCCTTACTCGATCAGTGCTGGACTCGATTATCCAGGGGTTGGGCCAGAACATAGCTTCTTGAAAGATTCAGGACGTGCTGAATACTACAGTGTGACAGACCAACAGGCTCTCGAAGGGTTGCAGCGGCTCTCTCGTTTAGAAGGCATCATCCCTGCTTTAGAAACAGCTCATGCGATCGCCTATTTGGATACACTCTGTCCTCAACTCACAGGCAATCCTCGCATTGTGATTAACTGTTCAGGTCGTGGTGATAAGGATGTGCAAACGGTTGCCAAGATTCTCGATTTGACGTGAGAGCTTTAAGCAGTTGAGCAGAAACCTTTGTATAGCCATTCTGCGTCTTGATCACTATTGATGTGATGACGAAATGGGTTATACATGAAATTTTCTGTAGATGCAGCTTCTTGGATGCTCAAACGTCAGGTTGGCTGGGGCACAACCTGGGTGTCTCCTTTGACAAAACGGTTTTACATCGCTTTCATAACCATTAGCATGGTTGTTGGACAGGGCGCGATCGCTCTCGTTAGTGCCCAACAGCCTCCCCAACCTTCTCCCAGTGCTTCTGTCACCTCAACTGAGGCGTTAGAACAAGCCATTCACACACAGATTAACCAACATCGCCGAGATCAGGGCTTGCCACCTCTGACGTTAGACCCTCGCATGAGTGAACAGGCGCGATCGCACAGTCAGGCGATGGCGGCAGGTCGCGTGGCATTTGGACATGATGGGTTTAATCAACGAGGAACGGTGATCAACCGCGCAATCGCCTGGAACAGCATTGCTGAAAATGTGGCGACCAATCAGGGTTTTGGTGATCCGGGTCGGCAGGCTGTCGTTGGATGGCTCAACAGTCAGGGGCATCGTCAGAACATTGAAGGGCAATATAATTTGACTGGGATTGGCGTAGCTCGCAATAGTCAGGGACAATATTATTTCACCCAAATTTTTGTTCGTAGTCGTCGAAATTAAGCATGGAATCTGACTCCTTTCAATTGTGCGATCGCGACCTTTCGCAAGATCTGTTAGAGCTATATTTGCAATCTGATCAAGTGGCAGTTGATACTGAAACAATGGGGTTACTGCCTCAACGCGATCGCCTTTGTTTGGTGCAACTGTGTGATCCCCAGGGGCATGTAACGGTGGTTCGCATTGCTCAAGGACAGACCTCTGCTCCATATCTCAAGCAGTTACTTGAGCATCAGCAACTTGTGAAAGTGTTTCATTTTGCTCGGTTTGACCTGGCGACGTTGAGCTATCACCTAAACATTGCAGTTAACCCTGTGTTTTGCACCAAAATTGCCAGTAAACTCGCCCGCACCTATAGCCCCAAACATGGTTTAAAAGAACTGGTGTTAGAGTTAGAGCAAATTGAACTTGATAAAACGGCTCAAAGTTCAGATTGGGGCAACTCTGCTAATCTCTCAGCTGATCAACTCCGTTATGCCAGTGGTGACGTGCGCTATTTGCTATCGGTTCGGCAAAAATTGACAGACATGCTCAAGCGAGAACAACGCTGGAACCTCGCAGAACAGTGCTTTGCGTGTTTACCTACTGTTGTCGCATTAGATCTCTTGCAATATCAGGGCATTTTTGAGCATTAGTAAAAACTTCTGCTTAAACCTAGTAACCCTGTTGCACTTCGCTTAGCAAGCTATGTTTGTGCTGCTGGGTATTGTGCGGCAACAAGTGCCGTGACACATGCAGTAATACCAATTCCTTAAAGTAGTTCTACAGATGTCCCCTGAGCGTAGTCGAAGGGGACGCTGACTGAGCGCAGTCGAAGGCAGCCTGATCAGTAGCTCGAATTTGGAGAATGAGTATAACGAACACATTCAGTGGCGAACAAATGCAGTGACGGACACATGCAGTGACGGACACACGCAGCAACAAGTAGAACAAAAAGAATGCAACAAACAGGGTGTAGGAACTCCTACACCCTGATAAACAAATACAGAATTAGTTTTAAGAGCTATGTTAATAAAATTACTTTTGCAAGTTTTAAAAGTAAGATACAAAACATAGCTTTTTAGAATGTAGCTTAATTGTTCTCTGCGCGTTGAGAATTAACTCGAATAACAGTAAGAGATTGAGTTTGACGATTACGTTGAGGAGACCAGTTTAAACCTACCACTGCATAGGTTTGATTACTGTCGTTTTGAAATGTATCTCCTACAACTAGAGTTTCTTTAGAGTCCAATGTGCCTAAAAATCTCTTGTGAGCGTCAATCAGCAAATATTGCATAAAGAACCTTTACCTTTTGTGGCAGTCTCGTTAGTGAAACCTGATGTCTGAAACAGAAATAAGCGTCCTAAGCTCAAAAAATCACAAAACATGGTACCGGATTTTTAAAAAACCCAGAAACCTATACTGACAACCCTATGTAGAGTGAACTCAAGCAGCAGGATTAATCTTTTGTCAGGTGGTCTAATAATCATCGTGGTCGATGAAACACCACAGACCAACCATAAGCAGTTTCAATAACCGCTTCTCTATATCCTTTATAGCATTTTGTAATGCAATTTACAAAGACTTAGGCTCAAAACGGCTCTGCGTACTGCTAGGAGGGTCTCGTCTGAGCAAGTTGCTATACCCTGATCAAAACAGGGGCAAGATTCAGCTTTGAGGCAAAACCAACTTGTCTGGAAGGAGTGCTGAATTACGTTTTGATTTCAACAGAGATTGAAGAAAATGAGGGATACTGTGCAGTATGATTAAGTACACGAAATCAGTAACTAATATTCTTTTGAAATCAGTATTTATTGGCTACTCTGTTTATTGGCTACTTTAAATGTATCGTCTACTCGTTTACTCTCAGGTCAGTCAGTTGAGTAGCTATTCTCAGTTCAGGCTAACGCTATAATCTCCTGAATCTAGTTCCTGCACTCGATACTTCGTGGATTTCCGCTACATCAACGTTTTTGTAATCAAAAACTAGAGTTTTGTAATCAAAACTTGGAGTTTTGTGTTAGCCCGCTTGGGTGAAGTTTTTTAAACGATGCTCCTTCAATATTAGAGAGCCTAACCGTTGAGTCGCTTGGAGAAACCCATGACACCTCCTGAACCGTCTAATAAGGCACCTGACGGTAGTCCGTCCACTTCTGCTATTAAAACGTCTAGCGATTCTGATTTCACTGTTCCTTATCGACCCTCTCCTCGGCGGGGTCGCCCTTGGTTGACTGCGCTCACAGTACTTCTCGTCTTGGTGGGTCTGGGGTTTGGTTGGCAGTGGTGGCGTAGTCGGTCGGCGGGGCAGGTCGGGGGTGCTCCTGGAGCCGCACAAGCACAAGCTGCCCCGGTTGAACTGGAGACTCTGAAAACTGCAAATGTGCAGGAAGCGTCTGAGTTTGTTGGCACTCTGGAGTCTCGCAACTCAGTAGAGCTAGGGTCAGAAATTGATGGGCGAATTAGTCGGATTTTTGTCAGACCGGGCGATCGCGTTGGAGCAGGGCAACCCCTGGTAGAACTCAGTGCTGATCAGCGACAAGCTGAATATGCCAGTGTGCTCGCCAGTGTCAACTCGGCTCGTGCGATTCGAGCTAATGCTGCTTCTGAGTTGCAGGCACTGCAAGCTGAACGACTGGCCAATGTAGCAGATGTCGAATTGCAGAATCAAAATTATCGTCGTATCGAAACGTTGGTTGAAGAAGGGGCATTCGCGCAAGAACGGCTCGATACGATTGCCCGCGATCGCAACGCTGCCATTGCTCAGTTAAATGCTGTCGATCGGCGAATTCAAGCGGCTCGTGCTAATCTTGCCGAGGCTGAATCTGCTCTGGTTGAGGCACAAGCCAATGCTGCCGCCTCCAATGCTCAACTGCAAGACACGGTGATTAGTGCTCCCTTTGCAGGCACCGTTGGTGATATTCCAGTCAAGCTGGGTGACTATGTGCAAGCGGGTGACCAGGTGACTAGTGTGACCCAAAGCCAAGATTTAGAACTGGAAATCGCGATTCCACTAGAGCGTGGAGCAGACATGCGAAGTGGGCAACGGGTTGAATTATTAGATATTCAAGGCAAGGCGATCGCGACAGGTCAGCTCGACTTCATTTCGCCTCAAGTCAACAGTGCTGCTCAAAGCATTCTTGTCAAAGCTCGCTTTGCGAACCCTGGTGAACGGTTGTTAGCAGGGCAATTCGTTCGTGCTCGTGTGATTTGGAATGAGACCCCTGGTGTGCTCGTGCCCTCAGCAGCTATTTCCCGGTTGGGGGGTCAGACGTTTGTGTTTGTGGCAGAGCGATCGCAACCTCCAGCAGGGCAACCTGCGGAAGGACAGCCTCAACTGATTGCCCGTCAGCGTGAGGTCAAGTTAGGCGACATTCAAGGCAATAGCTATCACGTTTTAGAAGGTCTTCAAGCTGGCGAACAAATTGTCGTTTCTGGCGTGTTAAACCTAGCGGACGGGATTCCCATTATGCCTCTGACAGATGCTCCCCCAACTGCTGCACCTCAGCCTCCTCAGTAGAATTCAAAGTTTTGAATTTTGAATTTCCTCCTGCTCTCCTCTGACGCCCCACCAACTCCCGCTCCTCAGTTTCCTCAATAAAATTCAAAGTTTTGAATTTTGAATTTCCTCCTGCTCTCCTCACCCCATCAGCCCCAATGTTTGTCAATTTCTTTATTAAGCGTCCTGTCTTTTCGACAGTTTGCGCTTTAATCATTTTGATTCTGGGTGCGATTAGCATTCCAACACTGCCGATCTCCCAGTTCCCTGAAATTTCTCCTCCTCAAGTGACCGTCAATGCCATCTATACCGGGGCAGATGCCGAAGGGGTAGAGAGCAGCGTCACTAATATTCTGGAACGGGAAATCAACGGGGTGCAAGGCTTACGCTACATGACCTCTAGCAGTAGCAATAGTGGCACAAGCACCATTACCGTTACGTTTGACTCCTCACGAGATATCGATATTGCAGCGGTAGATGTGCAAAACCGAGTATCTGCTGCTGAACCTCAGTTGCCCCAAAGTGTGCAGCGGACAGGGGTAACAGTTAACAAGGAGTCGAGTAACTTC
>JANRJA010000086.1:0-92448 GCA_033764315.1 Oculatellaceae cyanobacterium bins.114 | reverse complement strand
GAGACATCTATGGCAAGTGCAGGTTTGAATAAGTGGATTGTAAGTGGCAATTTAGCAGCAGATGCTGAAGTTAAGATGGTTGATTTGCGTGATGGTGAAAAAGCGCAAGTTGCTAAGGCAACTTTGTATGTTCGCAAACCTCGAAACCGCAAAGAATCGTTTACTGTTTCTTTAAGTATTTGGGACAATTCTGCAGCATGGAGAAAACTCCCTTACTTGAAAAAAGGGTCACTGATTATTTGTACAGGAAGTATAGAACCAAATCCCTATATATCTAATAATGGGAATGCTCCAAAAGCTGGTTTACAGATGTCGGTATTAGATGTGGATCTGGATACTATTCGCAATGGAGATGATGAAGACACATCAGCGCAGATTAATGGTGATGTGGAAGCGTTGCAAGAAGCAGTTTTAGCTTAGAGAGGGTGATGGGCTGAAATAATTAGTTGTGTTTACTGTTCTAACATAGCCCTTAATCATTACAAGCTTAAAAGTTGATGCAAAGAGAGCATTCCGCCTCAGTGGAATGCTCTCTTTGCATTATTTCTTTTTTAGACTTTTGAAAGGAAGGTAGAAACTTATGGGTTGGCAAACGTATTAATTTCCCCGCCTCCCTGTGAATGGGGTGCAGTAAATGGTGCAGGTTGGGAATTGGGAGCGTCGTATTGAGGTTGTGTTGTTCTGGGATTATTACTTGATGGAAGGTTGTAAGGATTGACCAAGTTTCCTTGGTTAGCTCCATAAGTTGGAGTTTGTACTGTCGATCGCCCTACGTTTCCGGTTTGAGGTAATACACTAGGAGCAAGTTGAGGAGTCGTTGGTAAGCCTGGTAGGGGTTGAGATCGCCCTGTGTTGCCGTAGGTATTGCCGTTACTGGGAGCACTGGAAGGGGTATTTTGTAGTATCGAGGGAAGGGTATAGCCTGTAGTGCCGGTCGGGGGAGAAGTTTGAAGTGAAGTTGCAGGTAACAATCCATTAGGGATGGGTTGATTGGGTTGCAACCGCCCGTCTGAAGCAGATTGATTAACGTTGGAATTTGAAGCTGTGTTACTGCCATTATTTTGCGATCGCTGAGCAGTATTACCAGATTCAGAGTCATTGCCATTACGAGGAGCATATTGTTGAATTGCCGAGCGCAATGGACTTTGAGGTGGTTGTGCTGGGTTTGCTAACAAGTCAAATCCTGTAGCGAAGCCTGAATTTAAGTTGTTGTTTGTTTCAGGGGGGTTGTTAGCGCGATCAATGCCAGGTAGATTGAGATCAAATAATCGAGTATTTTGAGGTGTTGCTGCAAAGGGATTACGGCGAGTCGAAGATGTTAGATCTGGATGACTTGGAGGGTTTGTTGTTGGAGCAGTGGATGGTGTTGGTTGACCATTTGGAACAACGGCTTGCTCAGATGGACTAGTAGCAGTAGCATCAGCTTGATCGGTTTGAGCAGGGCTATTGAGTGCTAAGTCATTCAGTAGGACGGGTAAACTATCAATGTCAGCTCCAATGGCACTATCCTCTTGCGATGGAAACGCTCCATATTGTCCAGAATTTGGCAAATTATCTAAGCTTGCGACCCCTGAGGTGGAGGTGTACTCGTCGCTGGATGAAAACCATTCTGGATGCTTCCAATATTCTGAGAACAAAATAACTGCTAACAGCAGTCCTGCTGCTGATCCCCAAACCATTGGTCGCTTCAGAATCCGTAGTCGCCCTCGCACATACCGAAGTGAGTTAGGTAGTTTGTTTGACAGTGGCATTGTTCTAGTTAGTTGTCTTAGGGGAATATTGGTTAATAGTTTGCTGGTTCAATCCTAATGGCTATTTTAATCAATGTCTTTTGTTCTTCAAGAATCCGTAAGGTAGAAAAAGTTCCTGCTTAATGCAAGTACAGAAGTGATAGATAAGTATTGTTCAGCTTTGTTTATTTTAGCCCTTGTAAGAGACCTGTCGTTTCGATAGCGATTGCTTTAACCCGATGTTCTTTATCGTGCGGATTTGATTAGGAGAGCAATGCCAGATGCTAGACCAAACAAATTGGGTAGCCAAGCTCCTAAGAAAGGCGAGATGTTGCCAGTTTGGGCGATCGCCCCGCTGATAACGACCGATAGGTAATAGGTGAAGATGATTAAGATACTAATTGCAAAGCTTGTGGCTCTGCCTGTACGCTGTAATCTCATGCCTAAAGCCGCCCCTACAAGACCATAGGCAATGCAAACAAATGGAAGCGCGTATTTTTGCTGAATACGCACTTGCAGTTCACGAATTTTAGATTCATTTCCCCCGGTTTGTAGTAATCGCAAATAATCTACAGATTGAGCAATATTCATCTCATCGTAGTCACGTTGGCGAGTGGCTAAGTCAAGTGGTTCTCTGGGTAGTTTGAGTTGTTGCTGCTGAAATTTGACAATGTTGCGAAATGAGCCATCAGCAGAGACAACGTAAATGGTGCCATCAAAGAAATCCCAGGTGTTTTGTTCACCATTCCACAAAGCAGAGCGAGCACTAACAATTTGATTCAGCCCTTCTTGAGAGAAATCAAGGATTGTTAACCCTTGCATTTGCTCTCCGTCAAACTCTCTGGCATAGAATAATCGAGATAAGACCTGCTCGTCTTCGCCATTGGGTTGTTCTACGTTTTGAAACTCTTGGTAAAGAATGTTTTGTTCTTGAAATGAAGGGTTTTCTTCGTTGAGAGCTTCTTGGAGCGTGACGGTTGCTTCGTAGTTAGCCGCAGGTACGAGCAATTCGTGGAATATAAACGTTACACCTGTGACAAAAATACATAAAACCAAGGCAGGAGCTACCATGCGATAGGTGCTGACTCCACATCCTCGCATTGCTACTAATTCGCTATCGCTGGAAAATCGACCATAGGTCATTAAGGTCGCCAACAAAATCGACATGGGAAATGAGTAGACAATAAATTGGGGAAGTTTAAGGAGTAGTACCTTGAGGGCAATTGATAGGGGTAGCCCAGATTCAGTGACACGGCGAATGAGTTCAAACAGGCTGTCAACCGAAACCCCTAATGAGGTGAACATGCCCACACCAAACAAAAATGGCAAAATTAGTTCTGTCACGATATAGCGATCCATGACAGAGAGTTGAGGGAGCCAATACCAGAGATTGAATTGTGGGCTAGGGGATTTTGAGAAACCTATAGTCATAAAGACAGTGAGAACGCAAATGACGATCAGGGCTGAAAACTATCACCCAAGTAATATTGACGCACTAATGGGTTGCCATACAGTTCTTCAGCACTACCTGACGCTAAGATTTGCCCATCGCGCATGATATAAGCTCGGTCAGTAATAGCTAATGTTTCACGAACGTTATGGTCGGTGATGAGAATGCCCATGTAGCGATCGCGCAGCTTGGCAATAATCGTTTGGATTTCAGAGACAGCGATTGGGTCAACTCCAGCAAAGGGTTCATCTAACAACAAGAATTTTGGACCCTCTGGGCCTGCGGCCAAGGCTCTTGCTAGTTCGGTTCGACGCCGTTCTCCACCTGATACTTTGATCCCCGTTGTAGAAGCAATTCGCTCTAAACGAAATTCTTTGAGGAGGTGATGCAGGCGATCGCGATGTTCGTGTCGAGGAATATCAGTTTGTTGCATGACTAATAAGATATTGTCTCGTACACTCAGATTTCTAAAAATGCTAGGTTCTTGAGCAAGATAGCCAATGCCTAAACGAGCTCGTTTAGAGATGGGTAGATCGGTGATATCTAAATCATTGAGCCACACTCGCCCATAGTTGGGTTTCTCTAAGCCTGTTGCAATATAAAAAGTTGTGGTTTTGCCCGCTCCGTTTGGCCCTAACAGTCCGACAACCTCACCTCTCGCAACAGAGAGATTAACGCGATTGACAACGACGCGCCGACCATAGGATTTATGAATATTCTCCAGAACAATCTTCAAAGGCTTACTCTCAGTGATCCCAGCTTGATAAAAGATGGTTTAGATTTTATCAGAGGCAGTTGCATCCAGAAGTGAATCATTTAGAAGAAGCAAATAAACCGTCTGAAGGAAAGAATATTTTATACCAATTGTTAATAAGGTCAGCATTCCTGCCTTGATAAATAGCCTTCATCCAGGTAACGAAGACATTTGGGAAGCTTCTGAATCACAATTTATTAAAGAATAAATACCCAAAACCAGCCAATTTAAAGGGCTATTAGCTACATTCTGTAACGATAGTAGGCAGTGAGTAGATCCTATGACGGATTGCGAGGGCTTTTTAAGGGTGAGTTAGGGTGAAGTAGGCGGACTGATTGGAGTCTTAAATTCTGGTTTGGGATTAAAATCTGAGCTAGGTTGAGCCGAGGCATCAGAGGGGGTGACTGTAGTCACCGTTGCATTGGGAGCCACAGGAGGATTGGGATCGGGAACGATGTAAATCGCCTCAACTTGTTGTTGTGCCCCATCAGGAACTGCAACAAATCGCCCTTCATCAATTAGATAGGTGATTGTTTCTCCACGTAAGCTGTTGCCATTTTGAAGCACATAAACATTTCCACTGAGGACGATTCGTCGCTCACGGCTGTAGTATTGGGCCTGCACAGAAGTAGCTTGAATCTGGCGAGCAGGATAATTGATTTGAACGTTGCCACGGGCTGTAATCACGCCAGTGACTGCATTGGCTTCCTGAATATCAGAACGCAGGGTTAGAGCTTGTCCGGCACTGGTTGGGGTTTGAGCAATAGCAGGGTGGGTTGGAACTGGGGAGGAGATAGCTCCCGCTATGATAGCGGTGGCAACTAAAATCTGTTTCGGTAGGTGAGAGTGGGCAAGTTTGGGCGATCGCACGTTAAGTCCCATTAGTTTCACTGGTTTCAACATTAGTATGGTGGATTAATAACCATCAGCGGTAATCAATGCCCCTCTACTCTGTATCAAGCTCAAGTATAGAGAACCCTTGATAGAGTTGCATAGGAGTTGTTATGGATGGAGTTTCTTCTAAGATCATCACGCTAGACAGTATCAAAAGTTCCAAAACAGAGGTTCCATTCCACCCTATTGACTTTTATTTAGCTCAAGTGTCGTTAAATCAGATATTGAGCCGTTGATAAATCACATCTAAGTGTTTTAGATGATGTTGAGGATCGAAGCATGCTGCAATCTCGTCGGGCGAGAGATGGGTGTTAACTTGTGGGTTTTGGGTGATAAGTGCGTGGAAATCTCCGGTGGGAGTGTTCCATGCAGTGTGAGCGCAGGATTGAACTAAAGCATAGGCGTCTTCTCGACTCATGCCTTTGTCTACCAAGGCTAAAAGTACCCGTTGACTGAATACAACTCCTCCATAGCGATTCATGTTACGTTGCATATTTTCCGGGTAGACGAGCAAATTCTTAATTAAATCGGTCGTCTCTACCAACATGTAATGGGTCAAGATGCAGGCATCTGGAAACATGACGCGCTCAACAGAACTGTGGGAAATGTCGCGTTCGTGCCACAGTGCTACGTTTTCTAGGGCCGCGATCGCATGTCCTCGGATGATGCGGGCTAGACCTGTGAGCCGTTCTGAGCGAATGGGGTTACGTTTATGGGGCATAGCAGAGGAACCTTTTTGACCCTTGGCAAAAAATTCCTCAACTTCCAGGACATCTGTGCGTTGTAAGTTGCGAATCTCAACCGCAAACCGTTCAATGGAAGCAGCGAGCAAAGCAAGAGCCTGGATGTAGTCGGCATGGCGATCGCGCGAGATCACTTGCGTCGAAGCGGTATCAGGTTCTAATCCTAGATTTTGACAAGCGATCGCTTCAATCTGAGGATCAATGTTGGCATAGGTGCCCACGGCTCCTGAGATTTTACCCACAGCAATGGTATTGTGCAGACGACAGAGGCGATCGCGATGCCGCAAAACCTCTGCTAACCAACCCGCCAATTTAAAACCAAAGGTAATCGGTTCAGCATGAATTCCGTGCGATCGCCCAATCATCACCGTGTCACGGTGTTGTTGTGCTTGATAGCGAATCGCCTGACTTAAGGCTTCTAGTTGCGCCAAAATGACGTCTAAGCTAGCCACCAATTGCAAGGCTAATGCTGTGTCTAAAACGTCTGAGCTAGTTAGCCCTAAGTGAATGTAACGTCCAGCGTCTCCAACGTATTCGTTGACGTTAGTGAGAAAAGCAATGATGTCATGGCGGACTTCTTGTTCAATTTCTAGAACCCGACGGGGATCAAAGTTTGCTTTTGCTTTAATCTCTGCAACTGCCTCGTGAGGAATGTAACCCAGCTCTGCCTGGGCTTCACACACAGCAATCTCAACCTGCAACCAGGTTTTTAATTTATACGTTTCTGTCCACAATTCGCCCATTTCGGGCAAGGTATACCGCTCAATCAAGGCTCGTGACGCAAAATACAACCGTCAATTGTACAACCTAGAGTAGGGGTCAGTCTGTAGAAACTAGTCTGCTATTCAAAACCAAACCTCTAAAAACCAAACATTAAAAGAGGGTAGTCCTCTAAAAGTAATGATTTTTGAGTAAGGATATCCTACACTCCGCGCGGCATATCCTTACCCGTTTAGGACTTAAAAGAGAACCCCCAAACTCTTGGTTGGGGCAATACTACTCCTCAAAGACCGCTGAGAAGGCGTTGCGCTCAACCTCAGGAGACACTTTGCCTTGGCACTCAGATCGCTATTGCTGATCTTTAGCCCTTCAGCTCATGTAATCTTGAATGGCTTTAACATCGAGCGGTTGAGACTGCAAAGCGCGAATTGCCGCCGCCGTGGCTTTGGCACCTGCAATGGTAGTAATGGTGGGAATTTTGTAAGTGAGAGCAGTGCGACGCAGGATGCGATCGTCAATTTGGGCCGCTTCTCCAATGGGAGTGTTGAGAATTAACTGAATTCTCTGGTTTTTGATGGAGTCCATGATGTTAGGACGACCTTCATGTAGTTTGAGCACTAACTCAACCTCTAAATTGTTATCTCGCAAGACTTGCCGAGTGCCTTCAGTGGCGACTACATCGAGACCCAGATCGATTAAGTCTTTAACAACTGAGACAGAGGCGTCTTTGTCGCGATCGTTCATCGACACAAATACAGTGCCCTTGAGGGGAAGTCGTTGAGATGCGGCTAACTCGGCTTTGGCAAAGGCTTTACCAAAATCAGTGTCAATCCCCATCACTTCACCCGTAGAGCGCATCTCTGGGCCTAAAATCGTGTCGGTACCAGAGAATTTTTCAAACGGTAAAACAGCTTCTTTAACAGCAATATGTTGAGGGATCACTTCCTCTGTGTAGTTCAAGGCTTGTAGTGTCTCGCCCGACATGACTCGGACCGCCATCTTTGCCAGGGGAATGCCGATCGCCTTGGAAACAAAAGGCACTGTGCGTGAGGCACGGGGATTGGCTTCTAAGATGTAGACCTGATTACCTTGAACCGCGAACTGAATGTTCATCAGCCCTATTACTTTGAGTGCTTGTGCGAGTTGAATTGTCCAATCGCGAATGAGGGTAAGTACCTCAGTAGACAAAGTGATGGACGGAATGGAACAGGCAGAGTCGCCTGAGTGAATCCCCGCTTGTTCGATGTGTTCCATGATGCCACCGATAACGACTTGCCCCGTTTGATCAGCGATCGCATCGACATCTACTTCAATAGCGTTTTCTAAGAACTTGTCGATCAAGATGGGGTGATCAGGTTCGACCTGCACAGCGTAGGTCATATAGCGTTCCAGATCTGCATCTGAGTAGACGATTTCCATCGCTCGCCCACCCAAAACATAGCTTGGACGCACAACCACTGGGTAGCTGATATTTTGGGCAATCTTGAGAGCCTCTTCAAAACTGCGGGCAATGCCGTTGGGGGGTTGGCGAATGTCTACTTCCCGCAAGATTTTCTCAAATCGCTCTCGATCTTCGGCAATGTCGATAGAGTCAGGTGATGTGCCCCAAATTTGCGGAATCGAAGCCGCCCCTTCACTCTTAAGTTGTTCTAGATAAGTCTGTAAAGGAACTGCTAATTTGAGTGGCGTTTGCCCACCAAATTGAATGATGATGCCTTCTGGATGTTCTGCTTCCAGGATATTGAGGACATCTTCTTTGGTAAGCGGCTCAAAGTAGAGGCGATCGCTCGTGTCGTAGTCCGTAGAAACCGTCTCTGGGTTAGAGTTAACCATGATGGTTTCAAAGCCGCGATCGCGCAACGCATAGGAAGCATGACAACAACAATAGTCAAACTCAATGCCTTGTCCGATCCGGTTGGGGCCGCTCCCCAAAATCATGATCTTGCGTTTGTCAGAAGGCAAAACTTCAGACTCAGTGGCAAATTCTGAATGCTGGATGCTAGCGTCAGACCCGGTTTCTAGGCACTCAAAGCTGCTCTCATAGGTGGAGTAATAGTAGGGGGTAAACGCCTCAAACTCAGCGGCACAAGTATCTACCGTTTTGTAAACTGGGATGACGCCCAATTGCTGACGATAGGCTCGCACCTCATCCTCGGTGGTTTTGGTCGCATAAGCAATTTGGCGATCGCTAAAGCCCTGTTGTTTAATGGCAAAGAGTTGCTCCTGACTCAGCTTGGTTAACTGCGATCGCTTCAAGAATTTCTCAGTTTCTAGTAGCTCAGCGAGCTTATCCAAAAACCAAATATCGATGCAGGTCAGCTCATAGACTTCTTCAACACTCATGCCCATCAGCAAGGCATGGCGGACTGTAAAGATCCGATCGGGGTTAGGAGTCCGCAGACCTGCTCGAATTTGCTCTAAACTAGGCAACTTCTCAGAGCGATCACAACCCCAGCCAGCTCGCCCCGTTTCGAGCGATCGCAGTGCCTTTTGAAACGACTCCTGAAACGTTCGCCCAATCGCCATTGCTTCGCCCACTGACTTCATCTGAGTAGTCAAGACGGGACTAGAGCCAGGAAATTTTTCAAAGGCAAACCGAGGGATTTTAGTGACAACATAGTCAATCGTCGGTTCAAAGCTGGCTGGGGTTTTCTTCGTAATGTCATTGGGAATTTCGTCCAGGGTATAGCCGACGGCTAGCTTAGCCGCCATTTTGGCGATCGGAAAGCCCGTTGCTTTAGACGCCAAGGCCGAACTACGGGAGACACGCGGGTTCATCTCAATCACAATCAACTGCCCTGTTATGGGGTTGACGGCAAACTGAATGTTAGAGCCACCCGTCTCAACCCCAATCTCACGAATAATTTTGATAGAGGCATCCCGCAGACGTTGATATTCCTTATCGGTTAGCGTCTGAGCCGGAGCAACGGTGATCGAATCGCCAGTATGAATTCCCATTGGATCGAGGTTTTCAATCGAGCAAATGATGACGACGTTATCAGCGAGGTCACGCATCACCTCTAGTTCATACTCTTTCCATCCTAAAAGTGACTGCTCGATCAAAATTTGGGATACTGGGCTGGCGTCAATACCTGACTGAGCAATCTCTTCAAATTCTTCTTGATTGTAGGCAATACCACCCCCAGTGCCACCCATCGTGAAGGCAGGACGGATAATCAAGGGATAGCTGCCGATCTCAATGGCGATCGCTTTTGCCTCTGGCATGGTTTCGGCTAGCCCAGACGGACACACATCTACCCCAATGCGCTGCATGGCCTCTTTAAACAGTTTGCGATCTTCTGCCATCTCGATCGCAGGTAGCTTTGCGCCAATTAACTCGACACCATATCGGTCTAATACGCCAGTTTTGGCAAGGGTCACGGCTAGATTGAGAGCTGTCTGACCACCCATAGTGGGTAACAAAGCGTCTGGTCGCTCCTTGGCAATGACTTTCTCAACCATTTCCGGAGTGAGTGGCTCAATGTAGGTGCGATTAGCAATTTCAGGATCGGTCATGATCGTAGCAGGGTTGGAATTGACCAACACCACTTCATAACCCTCATCCCGTAAGGCTTTACAGGCTTGAGTTCCAGAATAGTCGAATTCACAAGCTTGCCCAATCACAATCGGACCAGAGCCAATCAGCAGAATTTTTTGAATATCGGTGCGGCGAGGCATAGAGCAGTGCCCAAGTCAAAATGCATAAATCCCAATCATTTTAGAGGCTTTCCTGGAATTTTAATGTGTGTTATTGCACCCAAGTTTTAAGGTTTTATGTTATCGGTTTGATAATGCAATGGCTAAACTGACCAAAACCAGACCCATTAAAAATAACCAGCCGCCATTACGCTGTGCCCACAACCTAAGAGAATCACGGGGTTTGGTGGAAATATGAGCTAAAAACGGTTGTGCTCGATTGTGATAGAGCGTGCATTCTTTAGCAAAAGGACGCTGTGGAAAATTGCACGTATCATCGTCGTGGTAAGTGCAGGTCGAGCATAAAGAATCCTGTCCCGTGGCTCGATATAACGTGATGCCGGGGTGTCCATGAGCTTTGAGAAGAGTGCAACAGTGGGGGCAGGCGATCGCCTGAGTGTCAACGGGTTGGTGACAACGAGGACAATCCAGCATCGAGCATGACGGGTAATTTTCTTCTTGATCCTAGCCCATCGCTTTCCTAAATTTAAAGAATTGTTAATCAGCTATCTACAAGGCTGGAAAAAACTTCCGAACTTGATATTGTTTTGACTCGATTAGGGTATAGGTGTCTCCCATAGCTTGTGAAAACGTTTCCTCTGTCTGTTGCAAACTTGCTTGAGCAATCGATTGCCAAGCCTCAAATGTTTCCCAATGCACAATTACAACAACTTCAGTTAGATCATCAGGGCTAATCCAAACTTCTTTGCCTAAAAAACCTGAAGTCGCCGCGAGAACGGGTGTCCAAATATCCGAATCTAACCGAACAAACTGTTCTCGTAATTCGGCGGTGACTGTAAACCTTAAAAACTCAATAACCACGCGCAAATCCTCGACTAAATTGCTGACCTAATTTAAATTTCATGTCAGGTTTCACCCCTTCAACCCTCCACTTTTAACCATAGTTGCTGTGCAAGATTTGCCACAATAGAGCAGTAGGCTAAAAGCAACCCGCTTTGTAATTTGGTTTAACCCACCGCTCGGTCTTAATTTTTAGTGAGAGTATAGGACACTGATATGGATAGTAATAATCTGCTCAAGCAGTTGCTCATGATTGGCGTCGGCACTACATCTTTGGTCGCTGATAAACTTCGCGAAGTCAGTGATGAGTGGGTCAAAGATGGCAAGTTAGATGCTGAACAAGCTAATAGTTTTGTCAATGATTTAATGCAGCAAATGAAGACTGAGCAGAGCAGCCTAGAGTCACAAATGCAGCGTCAACTCCGCAATGTCCTGCAAGATTTGGGTGTGCCCCGTCAAAACGAAATGGATGAATTGCGAGGGAGACTCGATCGCCTAGAACGCCAAGTTCGCGATTTAGAGAATAAGCTCTGGCGTTAGTAGAAATTGCTAACATAATCTATTGCGATCGCCAGATTGATACCCTTTGCGTATTAGACTGAAATCGATCAATGTTGAATTCGAGGTTTTGACGTTAAAGCAAACGGTTTTACTCAACGCAACTGCTATAACTCTAAACCCCGTTGCATTTCAGGAGGTCAGATTTTGCGGGAAATTTTAATTAGTGTCGGAGTCATGCTAGTTTGTGTAGTGCTGTTGGTGATTGCCCAGGTGCTGCCTCAATCAGAAGCGATCGCGGTTGAAAAACAACCCCTAGTCGCCATTTCCACTCCTGCGATCGCGCAAATTGCTCAACAGCCTGAATCCTCTACCCCTACAACTCCATCTGTGGATAATTCTGAAAACGTGGTGACTACTGAATCAGGTCTGAAATATGTCGATTTGGTTGAAGGAACGGGTGCTACTCCTCAACGCGGACAAACGGTCATCGTTCACTACACAGGCACGCTTGAAGATGGCACCAAATTTGATAGCTCCCGCGATCGCAATCAACCCTTTTCTTTTCCGTTAGGAACGGGACGAGTGATTCGAGGTTGGGATGAGGGCATCAGCACTATGAAAGTGGGCGGTCATCGCCAACTGATTATTCCTCCTGACTTAGGATATGGGGTACGAGGAGCCGGAGGTGTGATTCCTCCAAATGCCACTTTGATCTTTGATGTTGAGCTGCTACGGATTAACTAAGGCAAAATTGCCTAGACAACTCTAAATAAATACCGATAGATGAAACTCGTCTTCAGTCTTGGGCTGGGGCGAGTTTTTGCATTGATATTTCAGCCTTAGGTTCTCTCTGATGCGAGAGCGATCGCTTGACTCGCTAAAGTGGGAACTATCGTTAATGCAAACCCGTCTCTTTGCAGAAGTTGTGCAGAGTAATACGGGTTTAAGCAACAGTCAGAATTGATGTCTCTCCAAAACCTTTGTGTTTGCGTCATTTCTACTGGTTGAACAAAAACTGTCTTCGGGTGTATTGTCCTCTTCATTTAAAGAAGATTAAATTTAGTTCATCAAATCTTTTTGATGAACGAGTGCAATTAATGCTCTCGACCCTGTTTTTGAATTAGGGCTAAATTATTGCATTCAGCCTGAACTAGGTACAGCATCCATGAATGACTCCACTCCAAATTCTCTTTTTGCTACAATTCCGCCTGAGCGTGTTGGGTTACGAGGCGAATACGATTACAACGGGCTGTCAAAACGAGTCCGCCTAATGCTTGAGCAACAGTTCACAGCAGAGCAAATTGAAAATTTACAGATCGGTCAACGAGGAGCCGTCGTACTGCTTAGAGGCGAAGTTCATAGTCGGCGTCTGTTAAACGAGTTAGTCACAGTTGCCATTAAAGTTGACGGTGCAGTCGGAGTTGAGGTTAATGGAGTCAGCATTTATGAACCACCTCAATCCTACAGATGGCAACAAACGTGTGACTCAGAGATGTTGTCGTCCTATGCTTACTAAACCCCGTTGTACGGTTCTGTAGGCACTCCACAAGCCTAATTGTATGAGCCTAACGGTAGTTAACAAATTGGAGGGCTACCGGAAACTCTTCTTGTTTTAGGCGTTGGATAATGGCTTGCAGCTCATCCTTTGATTTGGCTGATACTCGGACTGCATCTCCCTGGATGGAAGCCTGTACCTTCTTAAACTCGTCGCGAATCAGTTTAGAAATCTGTTTAGCCAGATCAGAGGCAATTCCTTTGCGCAATTTAATCTCTTGGCGAACGCGATTGCCACTAGCAGATTCGACCTTGCCGTATTCAAAAATCTTGAGAGAAAGGTTCCGTTTGGCAGCTTTTGTGTTCAATACAGTATGAACAGCATCTAGCGTAAAATCGCTGTTTGTGTTGATGACGATCGCCTCTTCTCCTAACTCGACCGTCGTTTGGGTATCTTTCAAGTCATAGCGACTTTTGATCTCACGCACCGTTTGATCGATGGCATTGACCAATTCTTGACGATCAAAGTCGCTGACGATATCAAATGAGAAAGTCTCAGCCATGAGTAGTTATCAAAAATGGATGGGATTCTATGAGTATAAAAATCTTCGCTCAAAAGAGTTTGAGTGAATTTATGAATTGATGTGTACCAGGCTCAAGCCAATCAAAGTCGCAGTACCCGCAGAGCCAATGCCAAACATCAGCGATCGCCCCAAGGGAATGTTTAGAATATAAAACACCGAAAAAAAGAATCGGGCAATCACATGAGCGATCGCCGCCCCTGTGATCAATTCCCCTTGCGTTTGAGTGACATAGGCCATGAGTGCGGCTGGAGCAAACAGGGTAAACGCTTCAAATGAATTTTGATGTGCCCAAGTGGCCCTCTGAGCGTAGGGAGGTAACTTGTCAAACAAAGCACGAGGGGCTGCCATGTCATAGCCCACCTGAACTCGTCCAAAAAGCACTAAAAGGAAGGGGAGATAAATCAAGACGGCTGCGACAGCGATCGCATATAACAAAGTAACAGATGACGGCAACTGTTCTAGAAAAGCCATATTCAGTTAATCAAAATAGAACAACGTTACCAACTTACGCTGATCCTCTGCGTCCTTACAGGTTTTGAGCAGAGTATGGCTGTCATGAAATGCAAAACAGACCAACTGCTGACAACGAGAGACAATTTCTTGATTACACAACGCACTTGCTTCTGCTAAAGACAAATGGTCATTCGCTGGGTTCTCAACAAGATGCATGACTTGTTCTAGCTGCTCACGAGATTCTCTAGGTTGACGCTCTAGGCTCTGAGGCAAAATAACGGTTAACAGATTTGGATCAGCCCGCATTGCACCACGAATAGCAGCAGAGTTCGTGCCTGTGGCACCAGATGTTAAGAGTCGATTGCCAGCCAAAACCAGAGCATAACTCATTAACTCAATCAAGTGTTGATGAGTAATTGGGACATGACGCGACCCTAACACCGCAATTCGCTTCGACCCAGTCTGTTGGATCGTTGCTAACTCTTGCAAAAAATCATCCACCTTAGGTAGATCTATGGATTGACTCAAAGACACGACCAGCCTAAACAACCCAGATATTGTAGCAGGTGTCAAGGAACAGATCGCAGAAATGGATTGATAAATTTCAGTAGAGTTACCTCTGTTAAACCTGGGATGAAACGCAATAACACCCCAATGATCAAACTGGGTTTGAATTTTTATTCCTTAAAAACATAAGAGTTTTTTCAGGGGAATAGATACCTGAAGAAGCTATTTTTTCAGAAGGAATGTCCGAATTAGAAGGGCGATCGCCTCTTGGAATGAAGGATTTTTGGATTCCAGTAATTTGATCGAGTAACTCAGGAGATATCTCATCCAAAATGCGTTGTGTGTAACAACCAAAAAAACTAAATGTTAAACTTCCTAAGCGAATTTGATCTCCATCTTCTAATGGAGTGATGTGTTTAACTAATTCACCATTAACGAAAGAACCATTAGTACTATTGAAATCAATTAATTGAAATTTTTGATCTCCACAATACTGAATAGCTGCATGGCAACGCGATAGGCGTTTGTCTGGAATAGATATCATGACTCGCCGAGAATCACGCCCAATCGTCCAAATCTGTTGAGGTTGAATTAGAGCTTGGGTTTGTCCATTTGCTAAGTTAGAGACTAAATGGATTTGGTCATTTGAGATGACACCTTGAACATAGAGAGATGCCTTACTTGTTAATGTTTTATGACCTGAGTTCTCTAAATCGAGAATCTCATCTAATAACTCACGTCGCTGATCATAAAGTTTCAAAAACAGTTGATAAAGCCCTAGCCGACGGTTTAACTCTGGGTTTGCAACCGTGTCTGATGACTCTAATGATTCTGAACTAAAAAAAGAATTTGCTCCTAACATATCAAGTCTCATAGTTTATAGACAGCAACTAGCTTGATGACTCAGAGTAATTGGGCTTTGTATCCAGTTTTTAATCTTTGATTGGGAGTTACGACTGGCAAAACTATTAATACAAATGCTAGCTATATTGCCTTACATCCCTAGATTAGAGTTTCCTAAGGGGCAATAGGAACCGCATGAATACGGGAGTTAGTGACTGTTTTCTAAAGTAGGCAGCATCAACTAACCCATCAAACAGAGCCGCTATGGTGCAATATTTTTGCTCTGGAACAATCTAGAGTATTACGGAGTCGTATCATTAGGAGACGTATTGTCTCTCCTGGGGGGTTGGGGGGCTAACCCCTTAGGAAACCCAAATTATAGCTTTGGTCAGAAAGCTCAAGGCAAAGGCAATGGCTCAAATCCTGATGCTGGGACAGCTTTCTGACTCGCCTCCGCCCCATCAAATGTGGCTACGGCTATAGTTATTGGTGTTGTCATTTCCTACCAATTTGATACATAACGGTCACACATCAGCATCATAGAAAAATCCTCTTGAACCGCAGGGTGAATTCAAGAGGATTTTTTGATTAATGATTTACAACGGTTGAGCAATGACAGCCCTAAACTTGGCCATCATTAATCATCATCATCAGTGTCATCTTCAAAGTCGTCATCGTCTTCTAGGATGGGTGAATATGACTCATCGTCATCGTCACCTGAGAAGGCAGCACCATAGGGAGCCCGATTAAAGTCCGTACTAGGACGAGTAAAGTCTCCGCCATCTCGACCTCTCAAGGCATCAGGGGGTGGAAAGACATCAAAACCCCCTTCTAACTCATAGGTACGAGCGGTGCGATCGTCAAGAACAACATCCTTGAGATCTACATCATCATCATATAGACCGGCTTCATAGCTCAGGTCTATATCGATGTTGTTAGGTTCGTCGTAGGCATTAAACCCTGTCCCTGCGGGAATCAAGCGACCAATGATCACGTTTTCCTTTAGACCACGCAACCAGTCAGATTTACCTTCGATCGCGGCTTCCGTTAACACCCGTGTGGTTTCCTGGAAGCTGGCGGCTGAAATAAAGCTGTCTGTATTCAGAGATGCTTTTGTAATCCCCAATAAAACAGGTGTGTAATCAGCTGGAGCCCCTCCTGTGATAGACATGGCTCCATTGACCTGTTCTACTTGATACAGCTCAACTAGCTCCCCAGGTAGCATGGTTGTATCACCACCATCATCGACACGAGCCTTAGAGGTCATCTGACGCACAATGACTTCAATGTGCTTGTCAGAAATCTCAATTCCTTGAGATTGGTATACAGACTGAACCTCGTTCAC
Organism: Oculatellaceae cyanobacterium bins.114; assembly: GCA_033764315.1. GTDB lineage: Bacteria > Cyanobacteriota > Cyanobacteriia > Elainellales > Elainellaceae > FACHB-1407. The sequence goes on along the minus strand of JANRJA010000086.1, from coordinate 75,933 downwards.
TAAGAAAGTTTGGACTGCTTGCAAGCTTTTTAAGGCTGCTTCGTGAGTGCCTAACGTTTCCCGATGAATTTTGTAGAACACTTCCAGGATTTCGTGAGGGTTTGCTGGGCCATCGGTCAGGGCTTCTCCAACCCGAACCTCCTGTCCGTCTAAAACGAGAACGTTTTGTCCAGGACCCAGTGGATATTCTGTAACTACACCATCGTTTTCGATGACTTTGACTTCAACCGACTCGTCATCTCCATAGACAACCTGAGCAATTCCCGGTCTTGCTGCTAAGATGCATGCCTCCTTGGGTTTGCGTGCTTCTAGCAGTTCTTCGATCCGAGGTAGACCCTGAATGATGTCTCCTGTTTTGGTGCGTTCAAACACTAGCAACACCAAGTTGTCACCACGTTGAACCAGATCTCCATCATTAATGTGGAGAACAGCTCCAGATGATACACGATAAGGTCGAGCGATTCGCAGAACCACATGACTATCAGTCACATCCACGACTTGACCCGATTCTTCCGTAATCACGCCTGAAGAGATTGAGGTGCCCGCAACTAGTAAATCACCAACTTTGACTTTGGCTTGCTGACCGTTTAATGGATAAGTGAGTTGATCGACATCTCGCACAACCAGTAAACGCCGAATGGCTTCGGCTCCTTCACGAATTCCTCGGATTTCACCCGCTTCCTTACATTGAATTTCGGTGCGAGCGACAACCGCTCCAGCAGCAATTTGATCCCCGTCTTTGACGAGAAGGCGAGTATGAGTACTACCTTGTGTTTGATCGGCCGCTACATCTCGGCGAATGACTAGAGATTCGAGGATAACTAGCTGTAACCTCAATATTTCTGGCTCAACTTCATCTGGAATCAACTCAATGTCTGCTGCCAATTGAGGTGCGTCTTCGTCAATTTCAAGAACTAACTGGGTGCGAACGAGTTCTAAGCCTTCAACGGACTTGACGCGATCGCCATCTTTGTGACGCAGCCGTTGCACTGCTCTGAGCTTGATTGAACGCCCTGACTCTTCTTGGCTCGACTCTTGAGTTGGAATCGATGGCTCATCAGGAACTGAGAATTCGGTGACGGGGCGCAGGAGTAGGGCAGGTCCTTCTGGGGTTTCAACATACTCCACATAGCGCAGGTCAGATACCGTGATACCTGGTAGGACTTCTTGACCGGGGTTGACGATTGTGCCGTCTTTGCCGATCACTGCATCTGGGTTGTCGATCATGTGCAGGTCACCCGGTTTAATGACGATCTCTCGTAAGATGTCATTTTTCTGAGTGACTTCGATAACACCATTGCTTTGACAAAAGATATCTTTGACAACTTCTGTGCCAGCTTCGACGTATTGACCGTCCTCAACAATCAAGAGCGAGATATCTTTGTTTACTTCATGAGATTCTTCGGGAATCCAAAGAATAGTTCCTCCCTGAATGACTTCGTAGCCTTCCTTTGCCTTACCTCGCTTAGCAACTTCAATACCAGAGTACTTGATGATGCCTCCCGTCTGAGTGCGATAACGATCGTCAATCAATTCGGCAACAACTTGTCCGTTTGTGACTTTTGTACCTGGAGTTGCAATGAGAGAGAAACGCTGATTGTGTTGGGTTTCAATAAAGTAGTGTTCTCGCCCTTGATAGCTCTCAGCATAGACTCGGGCTTGACCTAATAAAACAGAGGCAGTAATAATTTCAACTTCTCGTCCGCCTTTGCTGCCTTCGCTCTCTTGCGGGATACGAACCGTACCGCCGTGCTCTGTAACCAGTTTGGTTTCAGCCAAGATGCTATTGCTCTCGACGCGATCGCCATTCTTAATAATGGGTTCTGCTCCGGGCAGTAAGTTATACACTTCACCCGACAAAATCCAAACTAAGCCACCCCGTTGAGCAATACGGGTCGTGTTGCCTTGACGGTCTTTCTTTTCTTCAGGAGCAAGGTCAGAGAATTTCACTTCTCCTGCCAAGTCAGAAGCAACGTCTTTAGTTGCTTTTTCCGTAATCTTGCGCACCCGACCAGTGGCTGGCATTTCAACCATCATCTGTCCTGACTTCACAGTGGCACCCTCTTGCGCAAACAAGATGGAACCTGGGGGAACGGAAACAGCTTCTTTTTTATTTCCTGCTTCGACGATGACATCAATTGAGACTTCAACGACGAGAGCATCTTCCCCGTGACGGGTGCGGAAAGGACGAGAGCGGAACTGTTTGGGTTTTAAACGAACTGTGCCATCAAAGGGAGCCCGCACTTGAGGCACAAGTTCACCGGTAAAGGTTCCCCCAGTGTGGAACGTCCGCATCGTTAACTGGGTGCCTGGTTCACCAATAGACTGAGCCGCAATGATCCCAACGGCTTCACCCAAATCAACCATCGTGGCATGAGCCAAACTCCAGCCATAGCAGTGTTGGCACACTGAACGAGTTGCCTCGCAGGTCAGGGGCGATCGCACTGTTACTTCTTCAATCTTGGCTTTGCCAATTTTTTGAGCGACCTCGTCTGAAATCGCTTCATTGCGAGCAACCATCACCTCACCAGTGACCGGATGAACAATATCACGTGCTGCAACCCGACCTAATAAACGGTCTTTTAATGGGATCAGCACCCGCTCACCATCGGTCATTGCCCGAGCCGGAATGCCCCGTTCTGTACCGCAATCAAGTTCCCGAATGATGACATCTTGAGAGACGTCTACTAAACGACGGGTTAGATATCCGGAGTCAGCAGTTCGTAATGCCGTGTCTACCAGACCTTTACGAGCTCCATACGATGAGATGATGTACTCAGTAACGGTTAAGCCTTCTCGGAAGTTGGTTTTAATGGGTAAGTCAATAATTTCCCCTTGAGGATCCGCCATCAACCCCCGCATGCCCACCAACTGACGCACTTGGGAGATATTTCCCCGTGCTCCAGAGGTTGACATCATATAAACCGAGTTTAGCGGGTTGTTTGCCTGGAAGAATCGCAAAACCTCATCTTTGAGTTCTTCGCTTGTTCCGTTCCAAGTGTCAATTACTTTTTGAAATCGTTCTACTTCAGTAATTTCGCCGCGAGTATAGCGAGTTTCAGTAGTACGAATCTCCTCTTCGGCAGCCTCCAGTAGTTCTCGCTTGCTGGGTGGCACCTGCAAGTCATCAATACTGATTGATACCCCAGCTCGGGTCGCAAAGCGGAAGCCCAAATCCTTTAACTCATCTGCCATTTGGGCAGTACGTGCCGTTCCATAATTGGTGAATGCCCATGCGATCAGGTTCCGTAGTTGCTTCTTACCAATGACCTGATTCCGAAAAACAAATGCCTGCTCAGGCTGTTGATTTAATTGCTGCTCTGTCATCTTGCTAATCTGCCCTCTTTCGTGTGTGATATCACGAGTGATGCGTGGAGCCAGTGAACTCTCCAATCAAATCGAATGACGTTCATGGCTCCCTGTTGATATGCCCTACTAACTCACCAAGGAATTTTGAATAGCCTTGTTGTAAATGACTCGACCGGGAGTTGTGCGAATGTACTGAGATATGACGTTGCCATCGTTATCTTCACGTACCAAACGCATTGGTTTATTACTCTTTGCTCCTAAATACACCTTCGTTACTTCAATAGAGTTAGAGGTGGGTGCCTGAGGGCGAACAGGTCGAAGCACGATTTGAGAATCAGTGATCTGGACGACTTGACCCATTTCAGGAACCACGACGCCGGGGACTATCTCAGTATTAGGAAGGACGACATCCCCTTTGCTGACCAGAGGATCCTCATCCTTAAGATCAAGCGTAAATAGATCGTCATGAACGTAGAGCGGTTCTGATTCTGGCTCATCGTGCTCAATCAGCCCATTAAACCGCACCCAGACATAGGCGTGGAGGCTCACTTTCCCTGATTCATAAGCAGCGATCGCATCGTCCATGCTGACAAAATACTTACTCTCTCCATTTTGAGGAGTAGGGTTGTGAGCAGTCAGGTAATAACAGCCCAACACCATATCTTGGCTAGGGGTAACAATAGGTCTACCTGTAGCGGGTGAGAGGATATTATTAGATGCCAACATCAACAGTCGAGCCTCTGCTTGGGCTTCCAGTGACAGAGGAACGTGAACCGCCATTTGGTCACCATCAAAGTCAGCGTTGAATGCAGGACAAACCAATGGGTGTAGCTGAATTGCTCGCCCTTCCACCAAAATGGGTTCAAACGCCTGAATCCCTAAACGGTGCAGTGTTGGAGCACGGTTTAACAGCACAGGGTGTCCATCGATTACTTCCTCTAAGACATCCCAAACACTGGGGTCATTGCGTTGAATCAGTTTCTTTGCTGCCTTGATGTTATTGACTAACCCTTGGCGAATTAACCGATGAATTACAAACGGCTGGAATAACTCGATCGCCATCTCTTTGGGCAAGCCACACTGGTGAATTTTGAGTTTTGGCCCTACCACAATGACAGAACGTCCAGAGTAATCAACCCGCTTACCCAGCAAGTTCTGACGAAAACGGCCTTGTTTTCCTTCAATAATGTCAGAAAGCGATTTTAAGGGGCGGTTGTTAGCACCTACAACTGTCCGACCTCGACGACCATTATCAATCAGTGCATCTACTGCTTCCTGCAACATCCGCTTTTCATTTCGGACGATAATTTCAGGTGCCAAGATTTCTTGCAATCGAGCCAGACGATTATTTCGGTTAATGACCCGACGATACAAATCATTTAAGTCAGAGGTTGCAAAACGACCCCCATCCAGTTGCACCATAGGACGCAAGTCAGGTGGAATCACTGGAATGACAGCCAGCACCATCCACTCTGGTTTAGATTGAGTGGCAATAAAGTTATCAATCACGCGCAGCCGCTTAATCAGCTTTGCCCGTTTTTGCCCCTTAGCGGTTGCAATCTCTTCACGCAGTTGCTCAGCTTCTTTTTCAAGCTCTAAGTCTTGTAATAGGCGTTGCAGTGCTTCAGCCCCAATCCCTACTTCAACCCCGGTCAGTTGCGAATCTTCGCTATAAAGCTGGTCCTCGATTTCAATCCACTGGTCTTCTGTAAGGAGTTGCTTGTAGGTGAGATTATCCGCATTACCAGGATTGAGAACTACATAAGCGTTAAAGTAAACAATTTGCTCAACATCCCGCAAAGGCATGTCTAGTAAAATCGCCATATAGCTGGGGATGCCTTTGAGATACCAAACGTGAGCGACGGGAGCCGCCAATTTGATATAACCCATGCGGTGCCGCCGAACCCGTGATTCTGTTACTTCTACGCCACAGCGTTCACAGACAATACCCCGGTGTCGGACTCGCTTATATTTACCACAGTGGCATTCCCAATCCTTCGCGGGACCAAAAATACGTTCACAGAATAAACCATCCATTTCTGGTTTGAGGGTTCGGTAGTTGATGGTTTCTGGCTTGGTCACTTCACCAACAACCATGCCATTCGGCAAGGTTCGTTCACCCCATTGGCGAATCCGTTCTGGAGATGCCAGTCCAATCTTGACGTAGTCAAATCGCTGTTCTAGCTTCGGCATCACTATTCTTCCTTCATTATGTGTGGCAGTTTAAGAGTGATTTAGACAGGGGCTGTTGATGCTTAAACGTGCCATCAACAGTCCCTATCTATCGTGAACCCGTTATTCTTCGACTTCTTCCATCTCTTCACGTGAGATAGATTCATAAGTTGGACGTGAGGGAGTACGGCGAGCACTGACGTCGGCCATGAGGTCAACCTCAACATCTCGACTAGAACCGTCATCCTTGGTTTCTAACTTGTGGGCAGCAATATCCAAACAGAGAGACTGGAGTTCGCGCATCAACACCTTAAAGGATTCTGGTGTGCCAGGTCGAGGAATAGCTTTGCCTTTGACGATCGCATTTAGAGCTTCGTTGCGGCCTTGCATATCATCTGACTTCACGGTTAACAACTCTTGGAGAATATAGGCCGCCCCAAACGCTTCGAGTGCCCATACTTCCATCTCTCCAAATCGCTGACCTCCTTGCTGAGCTTTACCCCCTAGAGGTTGTTGAGTCACGAGCGAGTAAGGACCAGTCGATCGGGCGTGAATCTTGTCGTCTACCAAGTGAACCAGCTTCAACATGTAAGCTTTACCCACGGTGATAGGGCGATCAAATGCTTCTCCAGTTCGCCCATCAAACACCTTGATTTTGCCAGGATGTTCAGGGTCAAATACCCATCCCTTATCCTGCATTTTCGTGGCTTCCATCAGTTTGCCGTGGGTGGTAATACGAGACGATTCTTCTCCGTACATTTCATCGAAGGGAGTCATCTTAAACCGCACACCCAAGTTCTCGCCTGCCCACCCCAACAAACACTCAAACACCTGACCGACATTCATCCGAGAAGGAACGCCAAGGGGATTGAGAACAATGTCAACGGGTGAACCATCGGGCAAATAAGGCATGTCTTCAATAGGTAAAATGCGGGAGATGATACCCTTGTTGCCGTGACGGCCCGCCATTTTGTCACCAACCTGAATCTTCCGTTTTTGGGCCACATAGACTCGAACAACCATGTTGGCACCTGGCGGAAGTTCGTCACCTTGTTCGCGAGTAAACACGCGCACGTCAACGACACGCCCTTTCTCACCATTCGGTACCCGTAAGGAGTTGTCGCGTACATCTCGTGCTTTTTCACCGAAGATGGCTCGTAAGAGCTTTTCTTCAGGCGGTTGATCTGACTCCCCTTTTGGAGTCACTTTACCAACCAGAATGTCTCCTGACTCAACCCAGGCACCAATTCGAATGATGCCAGTCTCATCCAGTTGTCGTAGGGCGTCTTCTCCGACGTTAGGGATTTCACGAGTGATTTCTTCAGGACCAAGCTTGGTCTGACGAGCCTCAATCTCGTATTTCTCAACGTGAATGGAGGTGTAAACGTCGTCGTACACTAAACGTTCGCTGATCAGGATCGCGTCCTCGTAGTTGTACCCTTCCCAAGGCATGTAAACGATGGTTACGTTTTGACCCAAGGCGATTTCTCCACCTTCGGTAGCAGAACCGTCTGCCATGATCTGTCCCGCTACAACGCGATCGCCCACAAACACAATCGGGCGTTGATTGAGACAGGTATCCTGGTTTGAACGTTGATACTTTTGTTGGAAGTACTCGTGTTCTTTGCCGTTGTCGTCTCGAACTCGGATGCGATCGGCATCCACATAGGTGACCTCACCATTAGTACGACTGACGATAACCATCCCAGAGTCACGTGCAGCTTGAGCCTCAAGCCCTGTACCTACCAGAGGGCGTTCTGGGCGCAGGAGAGGAACTGCCTGACGTTGCATGTTAGAACCCATCAAAGCTCGGTTGGCGTCATCATGTTCCAAGAACGGGATTAATGAAGTAGCGACCGAAATAATCTGAACGGGAGAAACTAACACATAGTCAACCTCGTCAGGGATAGTGTTGGTAAACTCTTGACGATACCGGACTGGGACTTGCTCACCCAGAATATAGCCATTCTCGTCCGTAGGAATATCACCTGGAGCCACCCGAAAATCGTCTTCCTCATCCGCTGTCATATAAGTTGGAGGGCGATCTTTAATCACTCGTCCACCTTCGACTGGATAGAAAGGCGTTTCGATAAAGCCATAGCTATTAACCCGTGCGTGGGTTGCCAGAGAACCGATAAGACCTGCATTTGGGCCCTCAGGTGTTTCGATTGGGCAAATACGTCCATAGTGAGAGGGGTGAATGTCTCGCACTGCAAAACCTGCCCGCTCTCGTGTCAAACCGCCTGGGCCTAGGGCACTGAGACGACGTTTGTGAGTTAGCTCAGCCAAAGGATTAGTTTGATCCATGAACTGAGACAGTTGGGACGAACCAAAGAATTCTTTGATCGCTGCGACTAGAGGCTTGGGGTTGACCAAAGAAGCTGGTGTCAGAGAATCGGCATCTGACACAGTCATCCGCTCTCGAATGATTCGCTCTAGCCGATTGAGACCAACTCGCACTTGGTTTTGCAGCAACTCACCCACAGAACGAACCCGACGATTACCCAAGTGGTCGATGTCATCGACGATGCCGATGTCAAACTCTAGATTAATCAAGTAGTCGATTGCTGCCAAAATATCCTGTGCAGTCAACACACGGGTTGCTTCTGGAACTGTAAGACGCAATTTTTTGTTGAGCTTATAGCGTCCGACTCGACCCAAATCATATCGCTTAGGATCGAAGAAGCGGGAGTCTAGCAACTGCTGCCCTCCAGAAACTGTTGGAGGTTCACCAGGACGCAACTTACGATAAAGCTCCATCAGAGCTTCTTCTTCACTGAACTGCCCTTCTTTCTCAATGGTTTTTTGGAAGTATTCGGGGTGACGCAAAGCATCAAAGATCTCACCATCACTCAGCCCCAGAGCTTTGAGTAACACTTGAGCTGACAGTTTTCTGGTCTTGTCAATACGAACCCAAACCAAGTCGTTCTTATCTGTCTCAAACTTGAGCCATGCCCCCCGGTTGGGGATCAAGCTGGCGTTGTAAGTGCGACGGCCGTTTTTATCAGTTTCAGCTTTGTAGTAAACCCCAGGACTGCGGACGATCTGATTGACGATAACCCGTTCAGCCCCGTTGATGATGAAGGTTCCACGATCGGTCATGAGGGGAAGATCGCCAATGAACACTTCTTGTTCTTTAATTTCACCCGTTTCTTTATTAATCAGACGGGTAGGAACATACATTTGAACGGCATAGGTGCTATCACGCCGTTTGGCTTCGTCTACGTCATATTTTGGACGTTTCAGCTTGTAATCTTTACCTAGGAAATGAAGCTCTAGTTTCCCGGTGTAATCAGTAATTGGGGAAAAGCTATCTAATTCTTCGATTAACCCCTCTTCGAGGAACCAACGGAAGCTAGAGCGTTGAATTTCGACCAGGTCTGGTAGGGTAAAGTTAATTGAGGCTTGGGTTAGATTAGTCATGCGTCTCCTCGAACGACTCAAGCTCAGGGAATTCCCCGGCGCTATAGCATCTTGATAGAAGTACCAACGAAAAAAGTCAGACCTCACATTGAGGACTGAAAACCACCAAACTTGGTTTGGCAAGGATATAAGAAAAGGTGATAATGAGAGCTGCAATAGAGCAATTTAGCGGATATACGTATGAGCAACCGGGCAGACTGATGAGCTGGGGGGGTGAATGCACCCATCTTAGCTAGCAAGTTAAAAAGTTAGGGGCAATTGGAAAGAATTAACCAAGGACTAGCAACTTTAACACAGATTTCCACTAGTGAATTCAGATAGTCTACATTTTCTAACATTATGGCGCAAGAGCACGCTATTGTGTTAGCGGCACTTTGTTAAAAAGCAGGCAGTTTTTGGGGTTTGATTTTCAGGAATGAGAACAAGCCAACGTTTGAGAGATTTCGAGTTCGGGAATCGAGAGCCTAAATAGTTGACAAGCGTTATTAGTCGTTTGAGAGGCGATCGCTTCAATCGACGTACCCCGTAATCGAGCTACTTGTTCTGCCACATATCGAACATAAGCGGGTTGATTTCGCCGTTCTCCTCGTCTTGGCACAGGAGCCAAAAAGGGGCAGTCTGTTTCAATCAACAAGCGATTAGAAGGAACCATCTGAGCCGATTGTTGCACTTGAACGGCGTTTTTGAAGGTGACAATGCCACTAAAGCTGATATAAAACCCTAGATCTAAAAACCATTGGGTCTCTTCAGGGGTGCCACTCCAGCAATGCATCACTCCTGACACGGCTCCTCGCTCATTCCAGAAAGACCGCAATAGGTCAACCATCTCTGCAGCAGCATCTCGACAGTGGATAATCACTGGTAGATCGAGTTGTTGAGCGATCGCCAGTTGATTGACAAACGCAACTCGTTGCTGATCCTGGTTATCAGCTTTGTAAAAATCTAACCCTGTCTCTCCAATAGCAACTACTTGGGGATCAGATTGAGCCAAGGCTAAAATTTCATCAGCCACTGCCTCAGTCCACTTGTCTGCATCTAGAGGGTGCAACCCAACGGCGAAGGAAATTTCTGGGAATCGCTTTGCAATCGCTTGAATTGCTTGAAACTCCGCAGGCTCAACGCAGGAATGCACTAAGCGGACAACACCTACATCACGCCACTGTTGAGCAACTTCTGCCAAATCAGGCTGAAAGCTCTCAAAATTGAGATGAACGTGAGTGTCAATAAGTTGCATGGCGACCAATATTCAGGACAGCCTCTGAAAGATCAGGTGAAACAGATTCAGACTTAAGCCAACGCTTGAGAGATTAAAGCCTAAGCTTCCGCTGAAATCGACGCGGTCTGCCGTTTTAATGCTTTCATTAAGCGTGATTTTTTTCGAGCTCCGTTGTTACGGTGCAAGACTCCGCGTTTGACAGCTTTGTCAATTTTGCTGTAAGCCGCTGACAAACGTTGTTGAACCTCTTCTAACGATTCAGGGTTGGGGTTAGCTGTGTAATCGCCGATAGCAGTCAAATACCGCTTGATTAGGGTCTTAACAGCCGACTTGTAGGATTTATTGCGAAGACGGTTGCGTTCTGTAATTTGGACGCGTTTGATAGCCGACTTAATATTTGCCACGGTTAATCTCTAAGGTATCTCTGCGAAATTAGAATAGCGACCTACTATTCTAGCGAATGATCTTACCAAAAGACTAGCTAAATTTAAGGAAGTATCTGTTGTCATAATACTAAATCCTCTAAAAATCCAGGTTAAGCTAGATAGGTACAGGTTAATCTGGCGGTTTCAATCGCTAGAGATTGTGAGCCTGGTTCTTAAAGAGCTACTCCTCAATTAGCATTTCTTAATGTGGCGATGCTGCGAATCATTAATCAGCGATCTGAGGCACTAACTGAACTGCGGCGGATCTGCGATCGCACCCACGATGAGCAGGTCGTCCACAAGGAAGCGACTGTTCAGCAAGTGCTCCAGGATGTCAAACGTAAAGGTGACCGTGCAGTTCTGCATTACACCGAAGAATTCGACCAACAGATTCTCAAGCCTGAGGACCTGCGAGTTAATGGGTCAGAATTAGATGCGGCATATCAGCAAGTCTCTAAGGAACTGTTGGATGCCATCCGGTTGGCTTGTCAAAAAATTGAAGATTTCCATCGGCAGCGGATTCCCAAGAGTTGGGTTCAATTTGGGGATCATGAAATTGTTTTAGGAAAACGATATACTCCTATCGATCGGGCTGGGCTTTACATTCCTGGGGGGAAAGCGGCCTATCCCAGCACAGTCCTGATGAATGCGATTCCAGCGAAGGTAGCAAAGGTTCCGCGAATTATTATTACTACGCCCCCTGGCCCTGACAAAATGGTCAATCCGGCTGTGTTAGTGGCAGCGCAGGAGGCAGGAGTCCATGAAATTTATCGGGTTGGTGGAGCACAGGCGATCGCGGCTCTAGCTTATGGCACTGAAACCATTCCTAAAGTAGATGTGATTACAGGTCCTGGTAATATCTACGTCACTTTGGCAAAGAAGCTAGTTTATGGAGCCGTTGGGATTGATTCTTTAGCCGGCCCATCAGAAGTCTTGGTGATTGCTGACTCAAGTGCCAATCCAGTTCATATTGCTGCTGACTTGTTGGCTCAGGCAGAGCATGACCCGATGGCAGCAGCGATTTTGCTAACTACAGATGCTGCGCTGGCGCAACAGGTCGTGGTCGAGGTAGAGCGACAATTGGTTAATCACCCTCGCAATTTATTAACCGAAAAGGCGATCGCCCACTATGGCTTAGTTGTCGTTGTCGATTCACTTCAGGCGGCAGCTGAGCTATCTAATGAATTTGCTCCAGAGCACTTAGAACTTGAGGTTGCTGATCCCTGGGCACTACTGGAGCACATTCGCCATGCAGGTGCTATCTTCTTGGGGTTATCTACGCCCGAAGCGGTAGGAGATTATTTAGCGGGGCCTAACCATACACTACCAACCTCTGGTTCTGCACGCTATGCGTCTGCTCTAGGAGTGGAGACATTTATGAAATACTCCAGTCTCATTCAATATTCACCTACTGCTCTCCAGCAAGTTTCTGGGGCGATCGAAACTCTAACTAAAGCAGAGGGATTGCCCTCTCATGGAGATTCAGTCCGTTTACGAGTACGAGGAAATTTAGAACAAGAACCCTAAACCGTATTAGCAGACCAACATCACTCTAGATATTAAGTAGAGAGTCTGCTGGCCGCCAATACCTCATCTGCTAGTCCTTGAAACTGGTGAGAGAGAAGCTGCGTTTGGCTGCTCTGCTCCTTGGTTGATAGGAACTAGGTTTGAGGGGGATTCTTTAAAAACTCTCGCAGTCGAATCAAGCTCAGAGTTTGTCCTAGATTTAAAGGCAAAAGAGAAACGCCTTCTAAGCAAGATTGCACCCATCCGTCTCCCCAACTCCAGCGGTGGCATCCATCAATACCCTGATTCATGAGCAAACATAAGCCATTAGAGGTAATGGTTTGGACATGATGTCGCACAGCAACAGGGCCTAGTCGGCTAGTAAAAACAGTGCCAACCTGTAATTGATCGGGCAACCCTGGGGAAAATTGCTGCGGAAACATCCACCGTTGAAATTGTTCTGGGCGCATCAAGCTATCTCGAATTGCTGCCTCAGATGCTTCGACTTCAATACGAAGATGACTTTGTTGAAATGTGCCTAACATGAGCCCTAACAAAAATGGTGAATGGGGCAATTACTCGTCAGGCTCAATTGTACTCATTAAGCCTTGAGCCTTTAAGGATTCACTGTAAAACTCTGCATGCTCTTGAGCGCAGACAATCACTAATGCAATGCCGTTGGTATGAGCCTCCATCATGATGTTGACAGCTTGAGGTTGTGTCAAACTTGTTACGGTTTTTAGCAAAGCCATGACGACATACTCCATTGAGTTGTAATCGTCGTTGTGCAATAGCACCCGATATTGGGGTGCATGTTTGCGGATAGTTGACTGCTGTTGAATCGTTTCGACTGCCACTGCTCCAATCCTCTCCGAAGACGATAATCAGCTTTTTCGTATTTCCCTAAATATTTATAACATTTTAGAGTTGATTCAACTATTGCTGCGCATCTCGCTGGACTGACCTTCAACGTAGTTCAGTATGATCGTAAGGTATAGCAACTGAAGAGTTGGGACAGTTGCAGGGATTCCACCCTTTGCTTGAGTACTGACGCTAAGATTCCTTGCACCCGTTCTCACTGAAACGGCGATCGCTGGAGACGTTATAGGATCAAATCGATTTCCTTATCTTGTTTTGCAATGGAGCTAAATCCAAGCTTTTACCCTTCTGAGATTCTTTGTATTGAGTTTGAAGAGGCATGTCTATATTCAGAGGTGATTCAGGTGATACCTGATCGTCACTTATGCTGGGCGCGACCGATTGTGTTAAAAGTTATGTCTTCGGTACTTCCAGCTTCTTCAACAGACACACCCAGTGCCCCAATTTTGTATGACTTGCGGCAGGGGGCTGATCTGTTGTGTCCTAGTTCTCTATTTCGGGCATCGCTCGATACTGAGGTGATTCCGCTTTTAGTAGAGCTAGGTGAGTCTAAACTACAACTGGACGTGGATCATAGTGCCCGTCGGCAGTTGCAAGCATTTATTCATCGTCTTTGGCAGGCTCATCCTCAAACCTTCCAAGCGACTCGTACTTGAACCAAAGCACAATAACAATATACGTTTTGGCTGATGTTGAATGGGTTTTAAAGTTTGTTTGCCCGAATTAGAGGCGATCTTTAGGGTAGGAATAGTTGAAGCGAATTCATGTGCAAAACCCTAAATCGACCTAGCGCATTTGCTCTTAAAGCGTCATCAGGGCGGAATAGTAAAGATTTAGTTAAATTTGGGATATACCAGAGTTTTATTGAAGGGGCTGGGGCAATACAGAACAGTTTCCCCAGGAGCGATCGCCTTGATTGGCACAGCGATGAATTTGAAGGTTTTAGTTTAAAAGCTTTAGGATGACACCTTAGAAAAGAAATTTTATGGGACTACGGATTAGGAACCAGGCGAACGCGACCTGCATCCATCTCTGACATCAATAGTTCTAATGCTTCATAGTCAACATCAGAAACATATCCTAAGCGAGTGAGTTCATAGTTAATCTCATTCTCAATATCAGGCGTTAACTGTTTAATTTGGAGAGCCTGCTCCACAAGTTTACGAATGACACACGTAGTTTTCATAACCAGTACCTTTTCAGGCGAGTGAGTAGTGTTCTTCTAGTACGCATTCTCTGCTGGATATTTAGTAGAGGAAGTGATCCGAAGAGTGAAGCTTGAGTGATTACAATCACAGCCGAATCTCGGAGATTATTGCACCCCAGAATCACAGCCCCTCATCACAGCCCTAATTAGAGTTATGGGCGGACTAAGAGTTTTGATATCTGTTCAGATAACCTTTGCAGGGGGGGCAATGAAACTATCCTGAGGAGGAAAAACCAGATTTTAACTGTAAAAATTAGTTGTTTTATGCAGCAAAACTTGACTAAACGAAAATTTGCTTTAAGAATTGCTTTATCTGCTCTTTATCAAAAATTGGACAGATTCAACCCTTAAACCCCTAAAAAGCTTGAAAAAACGTATTCTCTTACACTTCCTGGTGGAAATACTTACTGAAAACTTTAAACAATAGGGGTTGACAGATAAAGTTTTGACGAATTTGGTCGAAGCTTCTAGCTCTGTCCGGAAAAGTGCGGTTATTCTCGGAATCATCTGTTAAGGGCGATTCACCAATTGCTAAGTAGATTTGTAGGACTTGGACGATGCAAAACGTGCTATCTCACTCCCAAATGGCAGTCATTCAGCCTTGCGGTCATCTCAATGCAGCTAATGCGGCAGACTTTCAACAGGAGTTGACAACATCTGTTTCATCCAGTCAGTGCTCTGCCCTCTTGGTGGATATGAGCGAAGTTGAGTCTTTAGACAGTGCGGGTTTGGTTGCTTTAGTAACGGCCCTTTCGTTAGCTCAACGACTTGATAAGCGATTAGGGCTTTGTGGTGTCTCTCCATCAAGTCGTATTATTTTTGAGCTGACTCAGCTAGACCGAGTATTTGAGATTTTTGACGATCGCGCTGCCTTTGAAATGGCGATCGCTTAATTTTCAACCCGCTTTGGGTTTTAAGGTTCAACGATAAAGGTGAGCATTCGGTATAGTGGATCAGTGAAGTTCGCTAGAGTTGCCGAGGGTAACCCACCGTTGTGACTGCTGTTAATTCTTTATTGACCTCTGAGATTGCTCGTCCGGCTCGTTATTTGGGTAACGAATTGGGCGCGGTTCACAAACCCTGGAATGATGCAGTGGTTCGGTGGGTACTGACATACCCTGAAATTTATGAAGTAGGTGCGTCTAACTTAGGGCACATTATTCTCTACAGCATTCTTAATGCTCAGCCTCGCCAGTTGTGCGATCGCGCTTATCTGCCTGCTCCTGATCTGGCCGCTCAGTTGCGGGCAACTCAAACTCCCTTATTTGCTGTGGAGTCGAGGCGATCGCTAATTGATTTCGATATTTTAGGCTTTAGCCTGAGTTATGAGTTAGGGGCGACCAACATTTTAGAGATGTTGGATTTAGCCAAAATTCCTCTGACCTCACAGGAGCGTCATAGATCGGGTGCATGGGCTGTAGAGCAAGGAAGCTACCCACTGATCTTTGCAGGAGGACAGACGGCAACTTCTAATCCAGAACCCTATGCTGATTTCTTTGATTTCATTGCTTTAGGAGATGGCGAGGAACTGCTCCCTGAGATTGGACTAGTTTTAGAGGAAGGCAAGCTAGCTGGACTGAGCCGAGCAGATTTATTGCTCGATCTGGCTCAGATTCCTGGTGTTTACGTGCCTCAGTTCTATGACATGCATCCAGATGGCTCTGTGCAACGCAATCGAGACGATGTGCCTGCGCGGATTTTGCGACGTGTAGCAACTCCTATTCCGGCGTATTCAATTGGTCTGGTGCCTTATGTAGAAACCGTACACGATCGCTTGACAATCGAGATTCGTCGGGGGTGCACCCGGGGATGTCGGTTTTGTCAGCCAGGAATGCTGACTCGTCCAGCACGGGATGTTGAGCCTGATCAGGTGATCGAGGCTATTGAGCAGGGCATGCGGGCAACAGGATACAACGAGTTTTCGCTGTTGTCTCTCAGTTGTTCTGATTATTTAGCGTTGCCTGCGATTGGCACAGAGATCAAAAATCGATTGCAAAATGACAATATTTCCCTAAGTTTGCCGAGCCAACGAGTCGATCGCTTTGATGAAAATATTGCCCATATTTTGGGTGGTGCTCGTCAAGGTAGTATTACCTTTGCACCTGAAGCAGGCACCCAACGACTGCGTGATATTGTCAACAAAGGACTGACCAATGAGGAGTTGCTGAGGGGAGTCAAAACGGCATATGAGCAGGGTTGGGATAAAATCAAACTCTATTTCATGATCGGTCTGCCGGGTGAAACGGATGTGGATGTAGTGGGTGTTGCAGAAACGATTCGTTGGTTGCAACAGGAGTGCTATATCCCCGGTCGCAAACGCATCAGTTTCAATGTGACCATCTCTAACTTCACCCCTAAGCCACACACTCCCTTTCAGTGGCATTCGGTTTCAACAACAGAGTTTAAGCGCAAGCAGGAGCTATTACGACGCGAGTTTCGCAGCATTCGTGGCTTAAAAGCCAATTTCACAGATGTGCGGATTTCAGCGATGGAAGATTTTGTAGGACGAGGCGATCGCCGTCTTGCTAGCGTTGTTCGCCGAGCTTGGGAGCTAGGAGCAGGCATGGATGCCTGGTGGGAGAATTTAGACTGTGCTTTTGCAGCTTGGACTGGAGCAATCGAAGAGTCTGATCTGACCTGGAAATATCGCCAAATCGAGAATGGTGAATGGAATGTCTTTGACCCTTCCTTATCTGTTTCTCACTTTTCCCTCGCGACCTCATTAGACGCCCCTCTTCCCTGGGACCATCTTGACACTGGAATTGACAAAGACTGGCTCAAGCAGGATCTACAACGAGCATTAGAGGCCGCGATCGTTCCTGATTGCTCCTTTGAAGGATGTTCTCACTGTGGGATTTGTGGACCCGATTTTGGACATAATATCGTCATTCCTCCACCTCCGATTCCAGTTTTTGCTGGAGAGTTTGTTCCTAATCAACGACGGGTGCAACGGTTGCGGGTGTGGCACGGTAAACGGGGAGATATGGCATTGGTCAGCCATTTAGACTTGGTGCGGTTATTTGAACGGGTAGTGCGCCGTGCTGCGCTGCCTATCGCTTTTACTGGAGGGTTTCATCCAAATCCACGCATTTCTCCTGCGAGTGCTTTACCGTTGGGCACCACGAGTTCTGGAGAAATTGTGGATTTTGAACTCACTGAAGTGATGGATGTAGCGGAGTTTCAAGCCAAATTATCGGCTCAGCTCCCAGCCGAAATGCCAGTTTACCGAGTCGAGGCGATCGCGGTTGATGCGCCCTCGGCAACGCAATTGCTTGATCGTGCTGACTATCACATAGTTCTCAGTCCCGTCTTAGAGAGTGAGTCTGAGATCGCTCCAAGTGATGCTGATTGGCAGACCTGGATTGATGCGGTGCAGGCAATGGATGTGATTGAGTGGGAACAAACTAGTAAATCGGGTAAAAAGCGCATAGTCAACTTGCGCGATCGCCTGTTTTGCTTAGAGTGCCTCAACCCAGATCAAACGCCTGAGGAGTTGCTATCTCTGACAACGTTAACAGCGTCTCTGGTGACCCTGCATTACAGAGGTAGTTGCCGCAATGACGGCACGCTGCTGCGCCCAGAGCACGTCATTTACATGCTAGAGCAGGTGTCTCAACGGCAATTTCAACTGCGCCATAGTCATCGTCATCAACTGATATTAGGTGACCTCTAAACTCGTTTCGTTGGGTCTATCCCTACCCAACACAGCATCGCTTGAGATATGGTGGGGGTGAGGGTGACTTCTCCCTGAGACGTTGGTTCCTGTGATTTTCCGAGCATTTTTTCACGAATCGTTCACTTTTAATAGCGGATTCGTCACTGCACGCTATAATGCTTGACTAATAGAAGCTGTTGCAGATCAGAAGCCCAAGCGGTTGCCAGTGGTTCAATCGGTAATGAGAGTGGGGTCAGTCGCATCTGTAACACTTTAGTTTTCCATCTTGGTTCAGTTGGGTGCCTGGTTCTTAGGGATAAGGTATCTTTCCAAGAATTGTTCGATGGACGGTTGCTTAATCGTTCGTCACTGCGTTCAGCCAATTTGGCTTGGTGAACGATGTGGCATTTACTAGGTTGGAGCAGCTTCATCGCCTCCCTATATGTCAGAATTTTTCGTTTGTTTTTCAGTCTTAACTTTTCACAGAATGGTACCCATTGAGATTGTGCCTTCTGTGCAGCCACTTTTTGAGGAAATTGAATGTCGAAGCAAATCATTATTGCAGAACAACATCGGATTGCTGCTGTTTTTTCAGAAGACCAGATTCAAGAATTAATTGTTGCAACCGGCAGTCACCAAGTCGGTGACATCTATTTAGGAGTTGTCGAGAATGTATTACCTGGGATTGATGCAGCATTTGTTAATTTAGGGGACACCGAGCGGAACGGATTTATCCACGTGACTGACTTGGGCCCACTCCGGCTCAAGCGGGCGGCTGGCTCTATTACCGAATTGCTAGAACCCCAACAAAAAGTGTTGGTGCAGGTGATGAAAGAGCCAACGGGCAATAAGGGGCCTCGGTTAACCGGAAATGTCAGTCTTCCGGGTCGTTATTTAGTATTGATGCCCTCTGGTCGCGGTGTAAATCTTTCCAGGCGCATTCGCAACGAGAATGAGCGAAATCGGTTGAGAGCGTTGGCGGTTCTAATTAAACCTGCTGGAATGGGGTTACTCGTCCGCACTGAAGCAGAAGGAATGGCAGAAGAAGCCATTATGGAAGATCTAGAATCGCTGCAAAAACAGTGGGAAAACATTCGGCAAGAGGCCCTGACGACCCGTGCCCCCAGTTTGCTAAATCGAGACGATGATTTTATTCAACGAGTTTTGCGAGATGTTTACAGTGCTGATGTAAACCGCATTGTCGTTGATTCGCATACGGGGATGAAGCGAGTCAAGCAACATTTAATGAACTGGAGCGGTGGGCGATCGCCTCAAGGGGTGTTAATTGATCACCACCGCGATCGCGTTTCTATCTTGGAGTACTTCCGAGTCAATGCGGCAATTCGAGAGGCCCTCAAGCCAAGAGTAGATCTGCCCTCTGGTGGCTACATCATTATCGAACGCACAGAAGCGTTAACAGTGATTGATGTCAACTCTGGGTCTTTTACCCGCTCTGCCACTGCTCGCGAAACAGTCTTGTGGACTAACTGTGAAGCTGCCCTAGAAATTGCTCGTCAATTGCGACTGCGAAATATTGCCGGAGTAATCATTATTGATTTCATTGACATGGACTCTCGGCGTGACCAATTGCAAGTCCTTGAACAATTTAACAAAGCCTTACGAGCTGACAAAGCCCGTCCTCAAATTGCTCAGTTGACAGAATTAGGACTGGTCGAACTCACTCGTAAGCGGCAGGGACAAAACATTTACGAATTATTTGGACGTCCTTGTACGACCTGTGGCGGGTTAGGGCATTTGGTTCACTTACCTGGTGAAGCTGAACGGCTCACAGAACCGATAGAAGCTGTAACTCGTTCGATTCCTCAACCTCAGCCTCGCTTGCCTCAGTTTCAAGAGACTTGGGAGAGTAGCAGTAGCAATGAAGAGTTTGACGCTGAGCCAGCGTCAGATTTGCAAGAGTTGTCTCTCATGAACCACCCGAACTATCAAGAGCGAGGTCGTGGTGATAACCGTCGCCGTCGCCGCAGTCGGGGTCGCATTGGTGAACCAGTTCCTAAAATTAACGGTCTGAAACCAGAACTAGATGCAGAAGGGGATGGATTTACCCCAGAGGAACCCTTTACAATTCCTGCACCAACGTTAGCACCCAAAGAAAATCGACTTGAGAAAACAGAGCGTAATCGTCCACCTCGTGGGCGTGAAAAGCATGCTCCTGAACCTCCTCAAATCATTAGTGTTGAAATGACTCCTGATGAGCAGGAGGTTTATGCCTTGATGGGAATTTCACCCCTGATTTTGACGACAGAGTCAGTGAAGGATCCAAAGTCAGTTGTGGTCAAAGTTGCATTGCCCGGTGAAGGTGCGAAGTTAGGCAATGGTTCAGTAGTAACTCTGATTCCAGCTGTTGAAGAAACCCCTGTTGAGGAAGAGGTGGAAACAGAAGCAGAAGAGCAACAGCTCCCGTCAGAGGCAGTGATGGCGGTGACTGACATTGAAGAATCGACTCCTTCTTATGCGTCTGACCCTGAAGCGGAAGCTGAAGATGGTGGTGTTAATCGTCGCCGCCGTCGCCGCCGCTCCTCTGTTTCTACATCAGAGGACTAAGCCTTAGGAGGATGAACCATTAATCGTGATTCCTCAACAGCTTACTTTGTTGGAGACCAGCCCCCTTCCCCATACAGATTGTGTTGCGGGTGTTGATGAAGTAGGGCGAGGAGCGTTGTTTGGCCCTGTTGTGGCGGCAGCGGTAATTTTGCCAGAGATGGCGACAGCAGATTTGATGGCAGCAGGAGTGACTGATAGCAAGCAGCTTACGGCAACCCAGCGAGTGGCATTGGGGCATCTAATTCGAGCGATCGCCATTGATTGCAAAATTGGGATTGCATCGGTTCGTGAGATTGATCGGCTCAACATCTTGCAAGCGTCTTTGCTGTCGATGCGGCGGGCTATTTCACGGTTAGTTCCCGCACCACAGCTATGCCTGATTGATGGCAATCAGAGAGTGCCTCATCTGCCTATTCCCCAACAAACTCTGATTAAGGGTGATCAACAGTCTTTGGCGATCGCGGCGGCTAGCATTATCGCTAAAGTATGGCGAGACGAATTGATAACCCGTCTCGCACAACGATATCCAGGCTATGATTTGGCGACTAATAAAGGCTATGGCACAGCCAAGCATCGGCAAGCTTTACAACAGCTAGGGGTGACACTCTATCACCGTCGCTCATTTAGCCCTTGTCGTATGCCAGCAATTGATCTGCAAGATAGGTGAACCCTAGATGATAGGGCTGTTGCTTGGCAACATGGGCGATCGCTCATTCTGAGCATCTACAGTCTGAGCTGTGACCCATTTGCGATAATCCACTAACAGTTGGTGCATCAATCGTTGTTTGACGGTCAACAAGACGCTCCGCAGCAATCCATTACCTGTTGCTTCTAACAGCGGTTTGGGTGTCATTAAAAAAGCGGGAGGCAATTCTACCTGCACCTCTAAATCAGCCCTTCCCCGCAAATGCGTCGTCTGGTTAACCACAACAGGGCTAAGCTTTCCCACTAAATTCAGCTTAAACCGTTGATTGATATACTCAATACCACGAATCTCACACCCAATCGATTCTAAACGAATGGTGCCATTTGCCTCTGACCAGACTCGCATGTCTACAACAGGTTGCAAGCTCAACATCATAAAGCTGATGGGACGCATCTTGAGGCGAAAGCTATCAGCACTTAACTGCTCCATTCGGCTTGGGTCAACTAGTGCTCGAATCAAACGCTGAGGTTGACGGAGGTAATGTTGAATGGGAATGGGCTGCTCTGGAACAGCCAATTCAACCGATTGGGACGCAGTAAAGCGAATAGACATGGGAGGTTGGGGGAGATGAGATTGAATGTGAACTGTTCAGAACTGTCTTTAACTAAATTTTACAATTTTTCCAAGAAAACAACGTTGATTTTAGGAAGTATACGTGTTTCCCAGTAAACTTTCTGATTATGCTTAACCCAATGTAGTAATTTCTCAATAATTCTGCTGTTTCAGTTGCTCAACTTGATTAAGACCTTACAGCCGACTCTATGTCTCTAGCGATCGCTTACTTAGGCCCTTCCGGAACATACTCAGAAGTTGCTGCGCTTGCCTATAGTGCTGCTCTTAAACAACGAGAAATTGAGTCTCACTTCCATCCTTATCCCACGATTGCCCATTGCTTGAGAGCGATCGCCTCCCAACAATCCCAAGTTGCGGTTGTGCCGGTTGAGAATTCTATTGAGGGCAGTGTCACCGTTACGCTTGATACTTTGTGGCAACTGGATGCATTACGCATTCAACAGGCACTTGTGCTCCCGATTTCTCACGCCTTGCTATCGTATGCTAAGCACCTAGAAGGACTGCGAACGGTCTACTCCCATCCTCAAGCATTAGCACAGTGCCAAGGGTGGCTAGAAACAGCGTTACCTAATGCCCAGTTGCTTCCTACCCACTCAACGACAGAGGCATTGCAATATCTAGAACAAGATGAAACGGTAGCGGCGATCGCTTCTCAACGGGCTGCTCAGCTCTATCATCTGCCCACCTTGGCACATCCCATTAACGACCACCCTGATAACTGCACTCGTTTTTGGGCACTCAGTTTAGAACCCTCACCGGGTGGCAGTCATACCTCTCTCGCCTTTAGTTTGCCTGCTAATTTACCAGGGGCCTTAGCCAAAGTGCTACAAATTTTTGCTCAGAGGGATATTAACCTGAGCCGCATTGAGTCTCGCCCAACCAAGCGATCGCTGGGAGAATATCTTTTTTTTATTGATATCGAGGTAGATGTACACTACCCATCGGTGCAAGATGCCTTAGAAGAACTCCAGCAATACACCGAGACCCTAAAAATCTTTGGAAGTTATGCAATTTTGCCCCTTAGTTCTTAAATTGGGACAGGGTTATTGAGGTCATTCAGATTGAAAAGCATCTTTTAGAACGGTACGGGCTGCCAGATGATTACGGGTAGATGTTAAAATCTCTGCCTCGCGTTCTAAACGAGTCCCTGTATCTTGCATTTCTAAAAGTGACTGCTGCTCTTGAGCAACCCCATACAAATTGCTTGCAACCCAATAAGATAACTCAATAGGAGAATCTGGAATGTCATCAGGAAGCTCAATTTCTTGACCCGTCAGCTTAGCCGACAGCCGCACCACATCTCTTAATAACTGGTCTACTTCGACTGAGAGGGTCTGAATGTCTCGCTCTGTAGGGTGGTCTTCAATCCACTCTACTAACCCGACATAATAGGGTTTTTCACGCACATAATCTAAAACTCGAAATCGCTGCTGACCCAACGTCATAATTTTTAGACGATCGTCAGGCAAACGCTGACAATGGATGATTTCTGCACAGCAACCGACATTGGCGACTTTACCCTCAATTGGATCGACCATCAACACCCCAAAGCGGCGATCGCTTTGAAGGATTGTATTCATCATGATTCGATACCGAAACTCAAAGATATGAAGGGGAAGCCGCCTGTCAGGAAATAGGACTACCTCAGGCAATGGAAACAAGGGAAGCTCTCGTACAGCAACAGATGAAAAGGTCATCGTAATTTTCATCCCCATTAGGGATCCCACAAGCAGAACAAAAGTGTAACCTTACAAACACTACTTGCCGTAGCTAAAGCAAAGTTTTCAACTGCTGAATGTCACTAATCCCTAGTTTATCGCATTGTTTAGGTCTCTCGGCAGCAATCAGGAGGTTATAACTTAACCTCGATATCGACGCCAGCGGGTAAATCAAGTTTCATCAATGCGTCAATGGTCTTAGAAGAAGGCTGATAAATGTCAATAATGCGGCGATGGGTACGAGTCTCAAAATGCTCTCGGGAGTCTTTATCAACGTGGGGCGATCGCAAAACGCAATAGATCCGACGCTTAGTTGGTAAAGGAATAGGACCGATGGCAGTGGCATTTGTCCGGTTAGCCGTATCCACAATCTTTTCGCAAGATGTGTCTAATAAACGACGATCAAATGCTTTCAGGCGAATACGAATCTTTTGTTGTTGAATAGCTGCCATGAATATACCTCTATGAACTGATTAAATTGTCTAGGTTCAATTTGAAGAGTGAACTACAAAAACTGGTCTAGCCTACTTTGATAAAACGCGGTAAAAGTTAGCGTGCAACCAATCGTTGATCGGTTGGTTGACTAGACCTTAAAGATATTAGCTCCAGAATAATCAGCAGCCAATCTAAAGATCGACTGCTGATGATCAAAGATGAGCCAACCTAAATCGGTGAGCGTTACTTGACGATCTTAGAGACAACGCCAGCACCAATGGTACGACCCCCTTCACGGATGGCAAAGCGCATCCCTTGTTCGATTGCGATCGCGTTGATTAACTCAACAGTCATCTTGATGCGATCGCCGGGCATTACCATTTCAGCTGCACTACCATCGTCAGCTGTGAAAGCCGCGATTGTTCCCGTTACATCCGTTGTCCGAACATAGAACTGAGGCTTATATCCAGGGAAGAAAGGAGTTTTGCGCCCCCCCTCTTTTTCAGTCAGAATGTAAACTTCACCCTCAAATTGAGTGTGAGGAGTAATTGAGCCAGGCTTAGCAATCACCATGCCGCGCTCAATATCAGTCTTCTGGACACCGCGAAGTAGGAGACCCGCGTTATCGCCTGCCATCCCTTCTTCTAAGCTCTTCTTAAACATCTCGATCCCAGTTACCTTGGTTTTTTGGGTATCGCGAATGCCTACAAGCTCAACATCATCACCGATTTTGACTTTGCCACGCTCAATCCGACCTGTAGCAACAGTACCCCGACCTGTGATGGAGAAGACATCTTCTACCGCCATTAAGAATGGCTTGTCTATATCTCTCTCAGGCGTGGGGATGAAGGAGTCAACAGCATCCATCAATTCGTAGATCTTATCAACCCACTCATTGTCACCTTTGCTAGTTTTAGGATTTTTAATCATGGCTTCTAATGCCATCAACCCCGAACCCCGGATGATTGGAATATCATCACCAGGGAACTCATAGTCACTTAGAAGCTCGCGCAATTCTAGTTCAACAAGTTCCAAAAGTTCTTCATCATCAACTTGGTCTACCTTATTCAGAAAGACCACCATGCTAGGAACACCCACTTGTTTTGCCAACAAGATGTGCTCTTTAGTTTGAGGCATCGCGCCATCTGTTGCCGCAACCACGAGGATAGCACCATCCATTTGGGCTGCCCCTGTGATCATGTTCTTCACATAGTCAGCGTGCCCTGGACAATCTACGTGAGCATAGTGACGATTCTCAGTCTCATATTCGACGTGAGCTGTGTTAATCGTGATGCCCCGAGCTTTCTCTTCAGGAGCCGCATCAATCTCATCGTACTTTCTTGCTTGAGCCTGACCCAACGCCGCCAAAGTCATTGTGATAGCGGCTGTCAGGGTTGTTTTGCCGTGGTCAACGTGACCAATTGTGCCAATGTTGACGTGGGGTTTGGTTCTTTCAAATTTTGCGCGTGCCATGAATCTATGTGTCCCTTTTTCTGATTATGCGTTCCCTTTACTCTTAGCAATGATAGTTTCAGCCACGTTGCGAGGCACTTCCTCATAGCGACTGAACTCCATTGAGAATATGCCACGACCTTGGGTTTTAGACCGAATATCAGTAGCATATCCGAACATTTCCGCTAGAGGCACCTTTGAAGTAACCTTAGCAATGCCATCCGTAGAGTCCATCCCTTCGATCTGTCCTCTACGAGAGTTGAGATCTCCCATGACATCCCCTAGAAATCCTTCTGGAACTTCTACTTCAACCTTCATCATAGGTTCTAGCAGAACTGGGGAAGCCTTCATCACAGCTTCTTTGATTGCCATTGAACCTGCAATCTTAAAAGCCATTTCAGAAGAATCAACATCGTGATAAGAGCCATCTACCAAAGTCACCTTAACATCAATGACTGGATATCCTGCCATGATGCCAGATTCACAAGCTTCCTTCATGCCCTGTTCTGCTGGAGAAATGTATTCCTTGGGAATGACTCCCCCAACTATCTTAGAGACAAACTCGAAGCCAGTTCCAGGCTCACCTGGTTCTAACTCAATTACCACATGTCCATATTGACCTTTACCACCGCTCTGGCGGACAAATTTGCCCTCCTGCCGAACAGACTTACGAATCGTTTCTCGATAAGCCACCTGTGGTGCGCCCACATTTGCCTCAACCTTGAACTCTCGTAACATCCGATCAACCAGGATTTCCAGATGCAGCTCACCCATCCCGGCAATTACGGTTTGGTTGGTTTCTGGGTCAATGCTGACACGAAAAGTAGGGTCTTCCTCTGATAGAGCTTTCAGTGCCTTAGAAAGCTTATCCATGTCTTGCTTGGTTTTAGGTTCAACTGCAACCGAGATGACAGGTTCTGGAACGAAGAGCGACTCTAGAATAACTGGGGCAGACTCATCACAAAGAGTATCACCCGTGAGGGTATCTGATAATCCCGGAATTGCTCCTAGGTCTCCTGCTCGAAGCTCATCTACGTCAATTCGTTCATCAGCCTTTAATACAATCAGACGAGACACCCTTTCCTTCTTATTTTTAGAAGAGTTAAGGACGTAGCTGCCTTTTTTCAAAACCCCAGAGTAGACCCGGATGAAGGTCAAACGACCGACAAACTTATCAGCCATGATTTTGAATGCTAAGGCCGATAGAGGCTCACTGTCACTCGCACAGCGTTCGACAGGGCTTCCATCTGGTAGCATACCTTGAATGGCAGGGACATCGATGGGAGCAGGTAGGTAATCAATAACTGCATCCAGCAATAGTTGAACTCCCTTATTTTTAAAGGCAGAGCCACAGAGCATTGGAACAATAGCTCCAGTAAGAGTTGCCTTACGGAGAGCAGCTGCGATTTCTTCCTGAGTTAATTCCTCACCTTCCAAATACTTCTCAGTCAGAAGATCATCTGTTTCTGCAACAGACTCGATTAACTTCAGGCGAAATTCCTCGACTTGCTCTTTGACCTCGTCAGGAATAGCCGTCTCTTGGATGTCTGTTCCAATGTCGTTGGTGTAGATGTAAGCCTTCATCCGTACCAAGTCCACAATGCCTTTAAAGACATCTTCGCTGCCGATAGGAATTTGGATAGGGACGGCATTAGCTCGGAGGCGATCGCGAATCTGACCGTAAACCTTAAAAAAGTTTGCCCCAGTCCGATCCATCTTGTTCACAAAGACGATACGGGGAACTTTGTAGCGATCAGCTTGCCGCCAAACTGTCTCAGATTGGGGTTGAACACCACCAACAGAGCAAAACACTGCGATCACACCATCCAAGACTCTCATAGAGCGTTCGACTTCAATTGTGAAGTCAACGTGTCCTGGGGTATCAATGATATTGACTTGGTGATCCTTCCAACTGGTACTAATGGCGGCGGCTGTGATGGTGATTCCGCGTTCCCGTTCCTGATCCATCCAATCAGTTACAGCAGTCCCTTCGTGAACCTCACCCATTTTGTGAACCACACCAGAGTAGAACAAAATGCGCTCAGTTGTTGTCGTTTTGCCTGCATCGATATGTGCGGCAATTCCGATATTTCTTATTCGTTCAAGCGGGACGGTGCGTGCCACAGCTATCTCCTTACATTGCCGCTGATACACAATCCTAGCGGCTCTATTAAGATTTTATACTTTTGCGAAGCTAAGTTGCAGAGAAGCTTAGTAACGATAGTGGGCAAATGCTTTGTTGGCTTCTGCCATTCTGTGAGTTTCTTCGCGCTTGCGAATGGTGCTTCCTGTTTCGTTTGCTGCATCCATCAGCTCATTTGCCAACTTACCTGCCATTGTTCGCCCTGTTCGAGAACGGGAGAATTGAACAAGCCAGCGAAGTGCTAGTGCAATACCCCGATCGGTTCTAACTTCCATTGGCACCTGATAAGTAGCTCCACCAACCCGTCTAGCTTTGACCTCAACCAGTGGGGTAGCGTTACGAACCGCCTTCTCAAACGTTTCTAGAGGCTCTCCCCCAGTCCGCTCTTGAATAATCTTGAAGGCATCGTAAATAATGCCATATGCGATCGACTTTTTGCCAGAATGCATTAATCGCCGCACCATCATACTGACGAGGCGACTGTTGTAGGTGGGATCGGGAGGAACTGGACGCTTTTGAATAACTGTACGACGAGACATAACAGAACCGTGAAAAGTAATTTTACTCAGAGATAGTGAACACTTGACCGTAAACCAATAGCTTGAGGCAAGTGGAAAAGCTGGCTCAACAAAACTCTCTATCTGACAGATGCGTCAATCAGCATCAGTAGCAGACAAAGAACATTTTAATCGGAATGCTAAATCAGTTGCTCTTGAAAAAGGCAATTTCTAATTTTACTTGGCTGCTGCCGCTTTAGGTCGCTTAGCACCGTATTTTGAACGACCTTGTTTACGATCTTTGACCCCTGCTGTATCAAGAGTGCCGCGAATAATGTGATAGCGCACGCCAGGTAAATCTTTAACCCGACCTCCACGAATCATCACTACTGAGTGCTCTTGAAGGTTATGCCCAATACCCGGAATGTAAGCTGTTACCTCAAACCCAGAAGTCAAACGAACCCTGGCAACTTTCCGGAGGGCAGAGTTGGGCTTCTTAGGAGTGGTGGTATAGACTCTTGTGCAAACACCACGCCGCTGAGGACAGCTTTTTAAGGCTGGCGATTTGGTTTTTTTGCTCGCCTTGCGGCGCTCGTCACGAATAAGTTGCTGAATAGTGGGCATGATGTAGCGTGAGGATACCTCTTAACGGGTCTAACTTTTCACAGTCTCTAACTATACCGATTTTATCGATTGCTTGTCAATTTGGCTAAAAAAATTGCTTGATTACTCTTCATGCAATTGAGTAACTGCAAAAGAATTTCCACAATCACAGCTGCGCGTGGCATTAGGGTTGTGAAACCGAAATCCGCCCCCCATTAGGTCTTCTGAATAATCGATGGTAGTCCCTTTTAAGTGGTTTAGGCTATCAGGAGCAATGGCAATTTGGATTCCCTCATATTGATAAGCGTATTCCGTAGGGGTTATTTCTTGATCAAATTCTAGGGAGTAATAGAGGTCAGCACATCCTCCAGGTTTAACCGCTAAGCGTACCCCGGTAGCATTAGGATGACGTGCTTTGAGGCGATTCAGTTCATAAATAGCTGCATGACTAAGATGAATCATGACGGTGATGGCAGCATCACAAAATCAACCCACTGATTTTACTGCTAAGCTGTGGCGATCGCTTCAGGCATTCACAAAAAACAAGATGGGATCGCAAGTTTAATTGCGATCCCATCGATAACTGTCATAACTTTTAAGAAAAAAATTAAGCTTTGGCGCGAGCGTAGTCATCCTGGAACCGGACGATATCGTCTTCTCCTAAATATTCCCCGTTCTGGACTTCGATGAGCACCAAGTTGATAACGCCAGGGTTTTCTAAGCGATGGGTTGTGCAAGGAGGCACATAGGTTGATTGGTTGCTAAATAGCAGCGTTTCTTGATCTCCGCAAACCACTTTGGCAGTGCCAGATACCACGATCCAGTGTTCGCTACGGTGGTGGTGCATTTGTAAGCTAAGGCGATGACCGGGCTTAACCTCAATCCGTTTGATTTTGTATCCTCGTCCTTCTTCTAAAACCGTAAATGATCCCCAAGGTCTGAGTTCAGTCGCGGCGACTCCTTTGATTCCGACGGAAGCAGACAAAGCTGACACAGTAGGCTGAATGAGTTCTTGAGTCTGAGGCATGACATGATCTCCTTAATGGTTGGTTAGAGGGTGGAAGAATGGTTTGAGTTAAGTCAGTTTAACTAAAGTAAGGCGTGGAGATGAACTCTCAGAAGGGTTGGTATGCATTGGGAAACCGAAGCTAAACATAGCAGAAATTTTTAGGGTTCTGGAACTCGCTTGTTAGAAAACAGGCCGATTTATATGGATTCTTCACTGGAGGGATAGCAGCTTCAAAGGAGCTTTATTTTTGTCTCTTCTAAAAGAGTAGAAATACTTATTGTGATATGTTGGCAGTCAAGGTTGGGTGGGGGGTGTGTTTAGCTAGCAGAGAGCGAGGGAGTGAGAGAGTAGGGGAGTGGGGGGTGAGAATGAAGTGCCAGGTTATGAATTGACCATTAGTAGTCAGTCATGCAGTAGTCATACCAATTCAACCAATAATCAACAAACAACGGCCACATGCGAAATGCCTATGCGAAATGCCTTTTATGGAGAATGTTGATGTGTAGCCCAAGTTTCTAGAGATGGTATCAATTGTAGGGTTGATGAGCAGAAGCCGAGACGAGTTGACCATTCACAAATGCCCTTTGCTCTTTACCCCTTATTGCTTGTTTGGCAATCAGTTTGGAGGTTTAGAAGTTGGGTTGGATGAAAATACCAATGCCATTGTGAACACGGGCAACGGTTCGGGGAGAGCGGTTAATCAGGGTGCCGCCTAGATAGAGACTGGTAGAGCTGCCTCCATCCAGATTAAGGGCATCAATCGCCCCTAGTCGATAGAGGATTTCAGCCGTTTCATTGAGGGTAGGCCCGCTGCCGTTAATACGATTTTGGATGGTTAGTATCATTAGTTTGCCATCTGGCATTTTGGCGATGACACTGCGAACGGCTGCCTGTTGAATGAATGCCTCTGTAAATTGCTCTGCTTGAGGATTAAGGACGATTTGGCGATCGCGTATGAGCAGTGGTCCTGCACCAACTATTTGTGGGTATTGACTGAAGGTAGCAGGCGTTAAGGCCGTAGACAGTTGAAGCGTTGTGCCAACTGGGAGCGCGTTTAGAGCTGTGTTAAAGGAGCGTGCCACCAGTAGGTAGCCGTTGGTGGGAATAGGAACCGTTGTTTGCCCCTGAGCACTGGTTGTTTGTTGGCGAATGACCTGATTATTTTGAATGGTGAGAATTGTTTCGTTATCAATGATGTTGGTGTAGTTGGCACCCCAATCGGGAGTGTAGCGGGCGAGTCCGGCTCTGACGTAGCCTGTGTTGAATAGGGTGATGGGAAATTGTTGCCCGGTTGAGGTGGTGAGGGTTTCTCTAAAATCTAGTCGGTCAATGGCGATCGCCCCAGTGTCGTTCCAAGCGATCGCCCCTCGATTTAAAATGGGTCCCGAAATCCAACGGTTATCTCGTCTCAATGCCCCCAACGGCAACTGATTGTTGCGGTTAAAGAACCCCCCATTGATCGCCGCCGCGACTTGAGATTGTTGAGCCATAGTGATAAGGGGAGTTGTGCCAGCAGCACCAGCAGGATTAGTCCAAATAGGTTTGACTGCTAGTCCTGCTTGTTGGGGATCAATGAGTAGCGAGATGACTGGAAATCGGGCATTGTCGGTGCTGACAATTTGCTCTCTCCATTGCACTCCGGCTGACCAGAGGATATCGCGTTCTCTCACAGTGTCTCGAATATCAATGATTAATCGATTGGGATTGGGCAGTGTCCAAATTTGAGGTCGTAAGCCTGCTGGAATGCCAACACGAATGACGGTTTGGTTGCTACTTGCCTCTACATTTAAGCGAGTTAAACGATTGCCAGACGTGGGAATGAAGCTTTGAAGTAAGGCAGGACTGGCTTGCACCCCTAAGGTGATGACCAATTCGCTGGCTTCTTGAGTGACCTGCCACGGAGTTGGTTGATCGAGATCGAGGACAATGCGATCGCCCCAGTCTTGTCGTCCCTGGCGAATCCCTACGACTTGAGACGGGGGAGTTGAGATTTGCAGTGTGTTGCCGTTGACCCGCACCTGCCATCCGGCTTGTTGGGCAAACGCTGTGATGTCGAGGTAGCGATATTGAGCAGTGAACCAGGTGGAGAGCGTTGTGAAGTTGGTAGCAGGATCTGAAAACCATTGCACAGGTTGGCGTGTGGCATCAGTGCTGTTGAGCAAATCGACCCCAATGGTTTGCAGCAGGGATATATCGCTGATTCCAATACTCTGTTGACGTTGACTCCAGTTGCCAGGAAGCGATCGCCCATTCAACACAATTTGATTACCCTGGTGTGTTAACGGCAATGGAGGAGAAGCTTGAGCCAGGGTGGGAACCCAGGACTGTTGATGAAAGATGGCTTGAGAGGCGAGCGTATTAGCGTTGCCTTTGGCAGAAATGACAAGATAGGCCGCGATCGCCAGATAAGCGGGTACAAGAAATGGCTTCAATGGTTTCCCAGGTCGAGATGGGGGATGAGAAGGATGCTGTCTCAAAAGATTTCGTTTAACCAACGGAGTTGTTGGAGAGTGTAGTTGCAGGTCTAGCCTATCTCGTTGAGCAAAATGAGCAGACGGATGTTGTATACAGAATCTCTCAAGTCAGAAAATGTTGCCACTGATGATTCACAAATTGTTAAGACGGCGATCGCTGTTTATCTATATTCAACATTGACTCATAAGACTCAACCTCCAGGAAAAAGAAATAAATTTCATAACTGGAGTGAGAAAAACCGATAGATCTCAACCCTGAAATTTGGTTTCATAATGAATGAAGTGAGGTTAAACACTGAACTTATTAGGACGTGAATTCAAAACCTATAGAGCGCAGAGTTGCCTCAGAACTCCAAAAGTCCTTTGGTCTGTATCTTTGGTGTTAGATGGTGCAGGCAGTCCCTGTGTTAGGGATTGCAAAGATGTATCACTTTTTATAAGATTTGAACTCTAAATCTTAGATGCAACGATGCAAGCCGATTGAAACAGCTTCATCTCGCTTTAAGTGTGTCATCTGCAAATGCCCTCTTTAGCTCATAACTTAGATCTGGGTGCCATTTCAACGAATGGCACCAACAGCAGTGTCGGTGAGTTATTTACATCCCTCTTGGTCAAATTGTGATGTATTTGTCTCTTTACCGATAGTTTTCCCTTCTACTGTTGTTGATGACAGGGGTCGTTCGGCAATATGAAATTCTTGGGTCGTCATTCGGCATTACAAATGCAATAGGTGAAACAAATTGATATGGGTGATACAAATGTGACTCAGTCTACACTGATGAATCAGGGAGTGGTAGGGTTTGCAGGGCAGCGTTGGCTAGTGGAAGAGCGAGATGCTTGTGGCGTTGGTTTTATCGCCGATCAGCAGGGTCGTGCTAGTCACATGCTGGTTGCAAAAGCCCTATCGGCTTTGACATGTTTGGAGCATCGGGGAGCCTGTAGTGCTGATCAGGAGTCGGGGGATGGAGCCGGATTGATGACGGCTTTGCCTTGGGAATTGTTGAGTGAATGGTTGAGTGCTCAAGGAATGGCTCACCCCGCTCACGTTGGAGTGGGGATGGTATTTTTGCCACAATCAGAAGCGGCGGCAGCGATCGCTCGTCAATTGTTTAATCAAGCCATTGAAGCGGCTAGTTTGACGGTGCTGGGGTGGCGTGTTGTCCCGGTTAAGCCAGAGACATTAGGGCCACAGGCACGCGAAAATTTGCCTCAAATCGAGCAGGTTGTGGTGAAGTCGGATGCAGTTAGCGGCGATGAGTTGGAGCGGCTGCTGTTTTTAGTGCGTAAACAGGCTGAGAAGTCAGTGGCGATCGCCGCTGGAAATGCATCTTCTGAAACAGCTGAGCAATTGCGTGAGTTTTACGTGTGTTCTTTCTCTAGTCGCACCATTGTGTATAAGGGCATGGTGCGATCGGCTGTGTTGGGTGAGTTTTATCTAGACTTGCAAAATTCGGCATATCAGAGTGCCTTTGCGATCTATCATCGCCGCTTTAGCACTAACACAATGCCTCGCTGGTCTTTAGCTCAGCCGATGCGCCTGTTGGGGCACAACGGAGAAATTAACACTCTGTTGGGCAATATCAACTGGATGATGGCACGAGAAGCTGATTTGGAGCACTCCTGTTGGGGCGATCGCTTAGCAGAACTAAAACCGATCGTTAATTCAGAAAACAGCGATTCTGCCAATTTGGATAACTCCTTTGAACTGCTCGTCCGGTCGGGTCGCACTC
This sequence comes from Oculatellaceae cyanobacterium bins.114, assembly GCA_033764315.1. Taxonomy (GTDB): domain Bacteria; phylum Cyanobacteriota; class Cyanobacteriia; order Elainellales; family Elainellaceae; genus FACHB-1407. The sequence continues at coordinate 42,236 of JANRJA010000086.1, read as the reverse complement.
CGTTAGAGTCGATCATGATCATGGTGCCAGAAGCCTACAAAAACCAGCCCGATCTAGCAGACTATCCTGAAATTACCGATTTCTACGAATTCTACAGTGGCATTCAGGAACCCTGGGATGGTCCGGCATTACTGATTTACAGCGATGGTAAAAAAGTAGGAGCGACCCTCGATCGAAATGGCCTGCGCCCTGCTCGCTATAGCATTACTCAAGATGGGTTTGTGGTGGTGTCGTCAGAGGCAGGTGTCGTTGACCTACCCGAAGCAGAGATTGTGGAAAAAGGTCGCTTAGGGCCCGGACAAACCATTGCTGTTGATTTAGAAAGCCACGAAATTCTCAAAAATTGGCAGATCAAGCAGCGCATTGCCAGTCGGCATCCTTATGGAGAATGGTTGCAGCACAATCGGGTTGAATTGGAGGCTCAGCCTTTCCTCGAATCGACTCAGATGGATGCAACCACATTGCTACGCCATCAAATTGCCTTTGGCTACAACACGGAAGATGTTGAGATGGTGATTGAGGAAATGGCAGCTCAAGGGGGTGAGCCAACCTTCTGTATGGGTGACGATATTCCTCTGGCGGTGTTGTCTGATAAGCCTCGGTTACTCTACGACTATTTCAAGCAACGGTTTGCTCAGGTGACAAATCCACCGATTGACCCCCTGCGGGAGAAATTGGTGATGTCATTGACGGTGCAACTGGGGGAACGGGGCAATTTGCTGGAGACAAAGCCAGACTATGCCCGTTTGCTAAAGCTTGATTCTCCTGTGGTGAGTGAGACTGAGCTAGATCAAATTCATCGGTCTGGGTTTGAGACGACGACGCTATCTACCTTGTTTGAGATTGCTGATGGGCCAGAGGGGTTGCGCCGAGCCGTGACAGCTCTATGTCAGCAAGCAATGGCGGTGGTGCGGGCAGGCAAAAAGATTTTAGTCTTGAGCGATCGCCTCAATCAAGCTGGCGAAGCGACTACACTGAGTGCTAACTCCAGTTACATTCCTCCCTTGTTGGCGGTGGGTGCCGTTCACCATCACCTGATTCGTCAGGGGTTGCGCATGAAAGCTTCTCTGGTGGTTGACACAGCTCAATGTTGGAGCACTCACCATGTGGCGTGTTTGATTGGCTATGGGGCCAGTGCAGTTTGCCCTTATTTGGCGTGGGAGACGGTGCGCCATTGGTGGTCTGACTCCAAAACCCAAAGTTTTATGGAGCGGGGCAAGATTCCTGCGACGACTCTCAGTGGAGCGCAACGCAACTATCGCAAAGCGTTGGAGTATGGGTTGCTAAAAATTCTCTCGAAGATGGGCATCTCGCTGTTGTCGAGCTATCACGGTGCTCAAATCTTTGAAGCAATCGGCGTTGGAGCAGACCTGCTCCATTTAGGGTTTACTGGAACGGCTTCGCGTTTGGGTGGTCTTAGTGTGGCCGATCTGGCTCAAGAGGTGCTCACCTTCCACGGACGGGCTTTTCCAGAGTTGACCAGCAAAAAGCTAGAAAACTATGGCTTCTTTAACTACAAGCCGGGGGGCGAATATCACATGAATAGCCCCGAAATGGCAAAAGCTCTCCACAAGGCGGTTGCTAGTAAGAGCTATGACCACTACGAGGTTTACAAGAGTCAGTTAGAGCATCGTCCAGTGACTGCCTTGCGAGATTTGTTGGACTTTCAGGGCGATCGCCCCGCTGTTCCGATTGAGGAAGTCGAACCCATTGAGGAGATCGTTAAACGCTTTTGTACGGGGGCGATGTCGTTGGGGTCACTCTCACGAGAAGCGCATGAGACACTGGCGATCGCTATGAACCGATTGGGTGGCAAATCAAACTGTGGCGAAGGGGGCGAAGATCCGACTCGCTATCAAGTGCTAGATGATGTCGATCCCACAGGACATTCTCTGCTCTTTCCTCACTTAAAGGGATTGCGCAATGGCGACACAGCTAGCTCTGCGATCAAGCAAGTGGCGTCGGGTCGCTTTGGTGTCACCCCAGAATATTTGCTGAGTGCTCGGCAACTCGAAATCAAAGTGGCTCAAGGTGCAAAACCTGGTGAAGGGGGACAACTTCCTGGTAAAAAGGTAAGTCCCTATATTGCGATGTTGCGTCGCTCTAAGCCCGGAGTGTCGTTGATCTCGCCGCCGCCACACCATGACATCTACTCGATCGAAGACCTGGCTCAACTGATTTTTGATTTGCACCAGATTAATCCTGTGGCCCAGGTGTCGGTCAAACTTGTGGCAGAAGTGGGTATTGGGACTGTTGCGGCTGGGGTAGCCAAAGCAAATGCCGATATCATTCAAATTTCAGGTCATGACGGAGGTACGGGTGCCTCTCCTCTCAGTTCGATTAAACATGCTGGGGTGCCCTGGGAACTGGGTTTAACCGAAGTGCATCGGGTGTTGATGGAGAACCGCTTGCGCGATCGCGTCTTGTTGCGGGCAGACGGAGGCTTTAAGACCGGATGGGATGTGCTGATCGCGGCGTTGATGGGGGCTGAAGAGTATGGCTTTGGCTCGGTGTCAATGATTGCTGAAGGCTGCATCATGGCACGAATTTGTCATACGAATAACTGCCCAGTGGGTGTTGCGACCCAGCAAGAAAAGTTACGTCAACGTTTTACCGGAACTCCAGAGCATGTCGTCAACTTCTTCTACTTTGTGGCAGAAGAGGTGCGATCGCTATTAGCTCGTTTGGGTTATCGCTCACTCAATGAGATCATTGGTCGGGCTGATTTGTTAAAAGTACGCGACCAGGTGAAGTTAACCAAAACCCAATCCCTCAATTTAGACTGTCTCACTAAACTACCTGACACTCGCGACGATCGCAGTTGGCTCAATCATGAAACGGTTCATTCTAATGGCTTTGTGCTGGATGACCAACTTCTGAGTGAGCCTGAGATTCAAGCGGCCATTCAGCAACAGGGCATAGTCAACCATCAGGTGACGGTGGTTAACACCGATCGCACGGTGGGAGCCAGACTGGCTGGAGTCATCGCAAAGCAGTATGGTGACACAGGCTTTGAAGGACAAATCACGCTCAACTTTCAAGGCAGCGTGGGTCAAAGCTTTGGTGCTTTTAACTTACCAGGGATGACCTTAAACCTAGAGGGTGAGGCAAACGACTATGTGGGCAAAGGCATGCATGGCGGCGAGATTGTCATCAAACCATTGGCGATCGCCACCTATAATCCAGCTGACAACGTCATCATCGGCAACACCTGTTTATATGGGGCGACAGGCGGATTCCTGTTTGCTAATGGTCAAGCTGGAGAACGCTTTGCTGTCAGAAACTCAAAAGCCCAGGCGGTGATTGAGGGAACGGGCGACCACTGCTGTGAATACATGACAGGGGGTGTCATTGTCGTACTAGGCAAGTCAGGACGTAACGTGGGCGCAGGCATGACGGGTGGATTAGCTTACTTTTTAGATGAAGATGGCAGTTTCCCCTCTAAGGTCAACCCAGAAATTGTCAAGATTCAACGAATTAGCACTCCTGCTGGGGAAGAGCGGCTTAAATCGTTAATTGAGGCGCACCTAGAGCACACAGGCAGCCAACGAGCGCAGCAAATTTTAGAGAATTGGTCAACCTATTTGCCCCAGTTTTGGCAAGTAGTGCCACCCTCAGAGGCAAATAGCCCTGAAACCAGTGATGCTGAAGAAAAAGTCTTGACCCCAGCTCAATAGAGCTTTTATATGAATCAGTGTTGAGAGCGTTAAGAGAGCAAGGCTTAACCGCACAGCCTTCACGCCAAAACTCCAACTAAAGTAACTGTTAAGACAGGTGATACAAGAGGGTGTGAGGGACTTCGCCTCATCTAGGGATAAAACCCCTGCACCCCGTCCTAACCAACTCTTCAGTTGCTACAAATCAGTTGCTACAAAGACTGGTCATGTTCAAGCTTTAATGCAATAAATCCCCGAAATTTAGAAATTTCGGGGATTTTGTCTTGATGGAGCCTTTAGTAAAACAGCTTTGTTTTCAGTAAAAGAGAAGTGATGAGCAGTTTGTAAAAACTACTTGTCCTGATCCTTGTCATCTCTCTTTAGCTCCTTTTCGATAAAAGAACCAGCCTTGCTGAGAGCTTTGCCTAGTTTATGGAGCTTGGTTTTATAACCCCGCTCAGCGTTATTTGCAAAGCTTTCGGTTTGTTCGCTCAACTGGTTCAAAACCTCAACCAAATCTTCTCCCTTTGTCTTTTTAGCGGTCAACAATTTCTTCAGGTGTTTGAGACTGTTCCCAATTTCCTTCAGTTCTGGCTCTTTAGACTTGTGCAAGACGTCATACCACTCATCAACGACGCCTGTAGCCGCATCCAAACCGATCGCAGTCAGATCATTGTCCTCGAAGGTTTCTAACAGAGTATCCAGTTCTTCCCCTTCGTTGAGGTCATCGTGAGTCTCAGCATGATTCTCTGCTTTAGCAGACTTAGTCTGGCTGTGCTGATCTTCATCTTGATGGGCAGGCTTGCTAGTTTTGTGAGCAGTTTCATGTTGCTTTTCTTTGTCTTCACCGCTTTGCTTGCTCTTGGTCTCTTGTTTAGCCATGATGCCAGTTCCATTATTGATCAACGTGTATGAAACCCAGCGTACAAACGACTGCCATTAACTCCCTCGTTCTCAAGCATTAACCTGAGAATCCATCAATTGAAAGAGGGCAAGAATAGCAATCGAACTTAAAAGAAATCAGAGATCCAGGGAGCGTGACTGTTAAACAGATGAGCAGCTGTTTTAAGGGCACTTTCGGTTGCCTCTAATTGCCCCATTAATTTCAGTTCTTGAGGTGTAAATAACCCACTATAGAGAGAAGATAAAGCTCGTATAGTGAGCTTTAAATCACCGTTTCCACTTGTTGCAACTTCGCTTTTACCATTGGCTACAGTTAAGACAAATTTACCCGTGTTTTGCAGGAATAAATCATCTTGGATCTCTAGGTGCAATTCAGCTTGCAAATCAGCCGGATATCCTCTTTTTTCTAATGCTTTGCTGACATCAATAATTCGCACCATCCAGCGTTCTGTCTCGACTAGATCGGCCGATTGTTCGGGTAGCAATAATGTTAGAGGATCAACCATTGAACTACGCCATTGAATGTGATCAATCTGAGTTCGATGATCGGCTAAAAATGACCAAAATCGTTGAACAGATGCTGGAGTTAGCAGGACCCAATCTTTAATAATGAGTCGATTACTGTTATTAACTCGGACTTGATGAAAGATGGCATACCCTTCTGGGTGATTAATGTCTCCAAACAGATAAGTAGAGGCGATCGCCTCCTTGACTTCAGTGTTGGTTAAGTCTTTCCAGAGAGCGGCATGGCGGTCTAAGTGACCGTTGTAAGTCTGTGCTTTTTGGCGATAAAGCGGCTCTAACACTTCAACCGATGGAGTGATGGAGTGAACAGGCAAAGAGCGATCGCTCAAGTGAATAGCTTGTGTACTCACTTCCCAAGTACACAGCGATCCCCCTTGTTCATATCCGGCTTTGCGGTAGAGTCGTTGTGTGGCTGGATAAAGCACCGACAACGGAATGCCCTGTTCTCGCAGTTCACTCAAGGTTTTTTGCATTAGAGCGATCGCGACTCCTGAGCCACGATATTCTGGGGCAACCCCAACAGCAGCGATACCTGCCATCGGCACGCACTGCCCCCCATACCACTGCCCCATCCGCAAAATAGCTAATCCACCCATGAGTTGACCCCCCTGACGCATCACGCGAAAGTTTTGGGAGCCAACCCGTTTCATATAAAGAGACTCACCCAGGCTGTTAAAGCATAGACTGAGTAGTCGTGAGAACTCATCCTCTTCCTGGGAGGAGGTAAGCGTTTCATAGCTGAATGAGGCATTCATTGCAATCGAGTGACTATACTACAAGAAAAATTATACTTGTAGCATCGAAGGTGCGATCGCCCAACCTTAAACTTGTGTCTTAAACTCGCAGAGCCACCATTTTTTGAACAGCTTCTACAATCTGAGCCGGTTGCACAATGGTTAGGTTTTCTAACATGCCATTGTAAGGAGTCGGAATATCTTGCGAAGCAAGCCGCAAAACCGGAGCATCTAACTCATCAAACAGGCGATCGCTAATTGAGGCACTCAGTTCTGCCCCAATTCCACCTGACTTCATACACTCCTCCACAATAATGACCTTGTGGGTTTTGCGAATAGAAGCTCCAATCGTATCAAAATCAAGTGGTTTCAAAGAAATCAAGTCGATGACTTCAGGATCATACCCTTCTTTTTCAAGGGTTTTGACCGCTTGTGTGACGTGATGACGCATCCGGGAGTAGGTGAGAATCGTCACATCTGCTCCTGTGCGCACAACCTCTGCTTTATCTAAAGGCAATACATATTCGCCCTCTGGCAGATCTTCCTTCAAGTTATACAGTAGAACGTGCTCAAAAAAGAGGACAGGGTTGTCATCACGAATTGCTGCTTTAAGAAGCCCCTTAGCGTTGTAGGGAGTAGAACAGGCCACTAGCTTCAACCCAGGAACCCCCTGGAAATAAGCTTCTAACCGTTGAGAGTGCTCTGCCCCTAATTGCCGCCCTACGCCACCTGGCCCTCGAATCACCATAGGAATTTTGAAGTTGCCTCCAGAGGTGTAGCGCAACATCCCAGCATTGTTAGCAATTTGGTTAAACGCCAACAACAAAAAGCCCATGTTCATGCCTTCGACAATAGGGCGCAACCCCGTCATTGCTGCCCCCACTGCCATGCCTGTAAAGCTATTTTCAGCAATAGGAGTGTCGAGTAGTCGGAGGTCTCCGTACTTCTTATACAAATCTTTTGTGGCTTTATAGGAGCCGCCATAATGCCCTACATCTTCGCCTAAAACAAAGACGGAGGGATCTCGCGCCATCTCTTCGTCGATCGCCTCACGCAGCGCGTTGTACAGGAGGGTTTCTGCCATTGGGGTTCAGTTCTGCTTAATAGTTCAACCTAAAATCTTACTCCCTTATGAAGAGAGATAGTGATATTAATCAGGATAAAGGATGAAGGATAAAGGCTAAAAGGGAGTGAGGTTAGCCAGGGAAAAGATCAAGGATGAAGGACAAAGGCTAAAAGGGAGTAAGAGCATAGGAGGGGAAGAGCAGGCAACTGAATTGCATGATCCCATCCGCCTGTCTAGTCTTCACGCTTTATTTTTTATCCTTCATGTTTCATCGTTCATCCCTTATCCCTTATCCTTCACGCTCCCCTCAGTTTTTCTGACCAAACGCGCGTGGGTAGACCCCAGACATAAATGAATCCTTCGGCGGCTTTGTGATCGAATTGATCATCAGCACCATAGGTTGCCAGGTCAGGGCTATAGAGAGATTTGGTAGATTTGCGTCCGACAATTGTGGCGGTGCCCTTAAACAATTTCACTCGGACTATTCCAGATACCCGCTCTTGTGTTTGGATAACAAATGCATCTAGTGCGGCTTTCAAAGGGCTATACCACAGCCCGTTATAAACCAGTTGAGAGTAGGTTTCTTCGATACCCCGTTTGTAGTGGCTGACATCAGCCGTCAGAGTCAAGCTCTCTAAATCACGGTGCGCTTGAATTAGCACTAACAGCGCAGGTGCCTCATAAATTTCACGAGATTTAATCCCCACCAGACGATTTTCGAGCATATCGATGCGTCCAACGCCATGCTTGCCAACCAGGTCGTTGAGTTGGGTGATCAGGGCGACTGGAGCTAGGTCTGTGTCGTTGAGCGTTGTTGGAATGCCTCGCTCAAAACCAATTTCGACATACTCTGGCTCGTCAGGAGTGTTGGCGATCGCCTGAGTCAGGGCATAAATTTCTTCGAGCGGCTCCGTCCAGGGATCTTCCAAAGGACCCGCCTCGATGCTGCGACCTAGCAAGTTGCGATCGATGCTATAGGGTGAAGATTTTTTGACAGGAGAAGGAATACCGTAGCGTTCTCCATAGGCGATGGTTTCTTCTCGACTCATCCCCCACTCACGAGCCGGAGCAAGCACCTTCAAGCTAGGGTTTAGAGCGGCGATCGATACATCAAATCGGACCTGATCATTACCTTTGCCTGTGCAACCATGAGCCACAGCATCTGCACCATATTCTGCTGCCGCCTCGACCAGCAATTTAGCAATGAGGGGACGGGCTAAAGCCGTAGAGAGGGGATAGCGATTTTCATACAAAGCGTTCGCTTGAATTGCCGGAAACGCATAATCTTTAACAAACCCCTCAGTAGCATCTGCAATCAGAGATTTTTCTGCACCTGACTTCAACGCTTTCTCACGAATCGGTTCGAGTTCATCTCCCTGACCTAAATCAGCCGCTAGTGTGATGACCTCTTTTACGCCCCATTCGTGCTTTAGGTAAGGAATACAGACGGAGGTATCGACCCCACCCGAATATGCCAACACAACTCGTTCAGCGCGCCCCATGACCATTACTTTGCGAAACAACAAACCATTTATTATGGCGTTATTTTGGGACTAAATTTTGTTCGGACAGGACATTAGTCGTACATTGTCGAGTAACTATCGAGATAGTTGAGACAACGGGGTGTGGAGGCTTCGCCCCCAGTCTGTTCTTGACCTGAATGCTCAAGCTGGAGGGAGGCCCCCGTCTTAAACTAACCCTTTGATGGCTATGGGAAACCGATAAAAAGCACCGACAAAAATTACAGAGCGTGATTTGACAAGCTCTGTGTTGAGGGGTTGTTTTAGGGGTGGTGGGTAAGAAGTTTAGTGGATAGGGATTAGTCGTCTAAGCGCAAGAGTTTGCGGTAAAAGGCTTGTGAGAAGTCAACTAATCGAGATGTTCTGAATGTATAAACAACGTCAATGAGAAAATCAACATATTCAAAGTTTGCCAGTGTGAGTTCATAACTCAAGTCGGCATTGCCGTCAAATTGCATCCGGCAGCGGGTCAAGTCAGCCGGTAGTGAAGAGACGCTCCAACTGGCGACAAAAGGAATGCTGTCTCCTCCTTCAATCTTTCGTGAGCCTTCAAGACTACCTTTTTGATAAAGGCTAATGGCTAGGGGTAGAGCGTTCCGTTTACGACCTTGGTAGTAGGGGGCATAAACATTGACAGCACGCGCATCGGCGGGTTCAAGTTTCTCAAGACCCATGATCAAATTTTCCTTGGTTTTGCTGATGAGAGGGTTGGAGTAGTAAACAGCACCAATGCACAAAAACGCATTATCTGCTCCATAACGCATTATCTGCTCCATGAGGTATAGTATGCCCTGGAAGTTCAATGCGGTAACAAATTTTTCGTTAATTTCTGCTTAAGATGCAATGACTCAAATGAGGTTTAGTTAACGATTAAAAGCCTGGGAGGGATCAGGCGGCAGATTTGAAGTACAGGAGCGACAACGGCTAGCCGCAAGCGGCACCAGCGTTAAGCAATAGGGACATTCCTTTTCGGTGGGGGCTGGGGTTGCTTGTTCTTTTCGCTTCCAACTTCCAAGAACTCGAATGGCTATAAAGAGCACCAGGGCAATGATGATGAAATCGATGATGGAGCCAAAGAAATTCCCAATTCGGATGCCGGGGCCAATCGTTGCCTCGCGCCAGTTGCCTTCAGGCACCAGGGGATTGATGAAGGGCATCACGATGTCCTCGACGAAGGAGGTGATGATCTTGCTAAAAGCGGCTCCAATAACGACTGCGATCGCCAATTCGACGACGTTGCCTTTGAGGGCAAACTCTCGAAAGTCGTGAATAAAACCTGTTGTGGCTTGTCTGGTTCTTCTGACTGTCATAATGATGCATCTCCTCAAAACAACTGGGAAACAACACAGAGTGTTAAAGCGTGTCAGAGAAGTTGTGGGTTTAATTGAAGTTTTTATCTAGGAAATTGTATCGCTCTTAAGCGAGAGGAGCAGTTTAATTTCTGAGTCTTGTCATGGAAGTATTGTCATGGATGAGTCACGACCCACAAGTAGATTTGGTTTGGGCTAGTGTTGAGACATGAGTGGCAATTTGAACGTTTTGGTGATTGGAGGGGGTGCGGCAGGCTTTTTTGGGGCGATCGCCTGTGCGGAGGCCCATCCTCATACTCAAGTGACGCTGCTAGAAGCGGGACAGGCTCCATTAGCCAAGGTGCGGATTTCGGGGGGTGGGCGGTGCAATGTCACTCATGCCTGTTTTGATCCGGCGGTGTTAGTGCAGCATTATCCGCGTGGAGGCAAAGCTTTGCGAGGGGCCTTTAGTCGCTTTCAGCCCAAAGACACGATTGAGTGGTTCAAACGTCGAGGAGTTAGGCTCAAAACTGAAGCTGATGGACGGATGTTTCCGGTGACAAATGACTCTGCCACCATCGTTGATTGCTTGGTAGAGGCGGCTCAAGAAGCTGGAGTCAGGATCAAAACAGGGGTTACTGTAGCCGCTATTAAACGAGTTGGGACAACCTTTGTGGTGCAGTTGAAATCAGGGGAGTCGATTGAAGGCGATCGCCTGCTGTTAGCAACGGGCAGCAACGTTAAGGGATATGAGTTTGCTAGAACTTTAGGACATCAGATTGAACCGCCTGTGCCCTCGTTATTTACCTTTAATGTTGCGGATGCCCGGTTGAGAGAACTGGCAGGGGTGGCGGTGGAGTCTGTCCAAGCCCAATTTTTAGTCCCCAATCAAAAACCGATTGAGCAATCAGGGGCGATATTGATTACCCATTGGGGTTTGAGTGGGCCTGTGATTTTGCGCTTATCAGCTTGGGGGGCGCGAGTGTTGCATGACTGCCGTTATCAAGCCGTATTGCAGGTGAATTGGCTGCCGCAGTTATCTCTCAGCCAAGTAGAGCAGTTGTTAAACGAGGTCAAAACAACGGATGGACGAAAGGCGATCGCCTCGTATTCACCCATATCTCTCCCGCGTCGGCTTTGGCAATATCTAGTCGATCGCTGTCAGATCGGTGAAGAACAACGCTGGGCAGATCTATCCAAAAAAACGCTGGGTCAACTGGTGCAAGTGCTGACGCAGTGCCAATATGCGATCGCGGGCAAAGGAGTATTTAAAGAAGAGTTTGTCACCTGTGGTGGGGTTGTGCTCAAGGAGGTTGACTTTAAGACGATGGAAAGCCGCCTCTGCCCAGGTTTGTATTTTGCTGGAGAAATTTTAGATATTGATGGAATTACGGGTGGGTTTAATTTTCAAAGTGCCTGGACAACGGGGTGGTTGGCCGGACAGGCGATGGGAGGAGGCAGACAGGAGAAAAAAGAAGAGAGAAAAAGGAATGGTGAAGAGTGAGGGGTGAACTTGTGATTGACCGTTGACCCATAACTCTTGACTCTTCATCCTTTTAAAGGGTTTTGTTGAAGTGAGAGCAGCTAGCCAAATCAGTGAGTGTTAGGGTTAACCTGACAAACTTTAGCCTTAATTAACATCAGTTCAGGTTAAGAGTCTGGCGATCGACGCAGGTCAATTTGGCTCATATATCTGCGGTTTTAACCACCAAAATCCTGATCCTGAACTCACATCAATGATTTGCTCTCATTTAGTCTGATTTTCCTAACTCTTTGTTCAAGTGTTTGGCATAAGCTGTCAGGGCTTCTCCAAATTTTTCTTCTGGGCTTTTTTCTCTTTCCTTTTTCTTCTCAGGGTTGAGTTTTTCCCCAACACCGAAGCAAATAACGCCTAAGAAACTGGCGATCGCTAGGATCAACATGAGTGAGGAAACCATAAGTATGCACCTAATGAGTTAAAGGGAGTCATCACAACAAATCCGTCATGGAACGGCGAAGGACTAGCTCAAGCTAAGACAAGGGTAGACAAACAACAGATGCACCTTATCACTCTTAAGATAGAACGCTTGTATCACCCTAAGAGTATGTATAAAAAGATGTATGAAGTGCTGAGATTATGCAGCGATCGCTAAGGTTGAGCGATATTTTCTCTAGCTATTCTTAAAAGATTTGTAAACTGCTGGCTGTCAAAGCTGCGGGGGTCGCGTCGGGTGCCAGAGCGATCGACAGCACGATGGGTGGTCAACCGATTATCGGGAACCCCAGTTTGAGCAACCAACCAGGCTAGCGAACGATATTGCGCGGCGGTGTAGCCACTGTGACGTGCTCCGTTACCGCGTCCATCAGAGGGAGATTCTAGTGAGGTGTGATAAGCAAAGTTGTTGACAGAGGGAGGTAAAACCGCATCAAGCTTTACGGTTTCAATCCCAGTTGCGCTAGCAAACACCGAATTGCCTGCCCCATAAGCTCTTAGCTCTGGCGGCACCAAATAGACAATCGTGCCATCGCGTTTGATCAAGCTGTGATAGCTCACTTGGTCATCGTCGCTGGCATAGGCGTTACGAAAGGTGTTGATGGCACTGCTGGCAGACCCAACCGTTTCATGGAGCACGACAATCGGTGCATTGTTGACCGGATTGCCGTAGATGTCAACTTCCATGCGGCGATCGTAGTTGGTGGGGTTGACCGTGACTCGCTCTTGACGGGGCACAAAACGGTTGGGTGCAGGGGCAGGGGCATCTTGACCTCCAGGCATGCGGCTAAAGACACTTTGATTGGTCTCTGGTAGCAGGTTGTCGGGTGTTAGTTCAGGAACTGATGGAGCGATCGGAATGATTCTCTCTAGGATTGGGGGAAGCTGGGCAAAAAATGAAGCGTTAGGGGCGATCGCCCGCACCACACTGGGCAATAACACAATGCTGAGGATGATGAACCCTAACAGCAGCGATCGCCCGACTAGTCCCAGTTTCAACTTCATATCCGATTCCTCTCAACGCTCTGAGATTAACCTAATTCCTCAGACGCGGCAATATTAAGGGTGTCAGGGGAAGGGGCGATCGCGCTCCAGCGAAATTAAGGTAAATCTTGATGGATAGCTAGCCATTTAGAAATTTCTTCAGAAGGTTTAAGGTGTTCATCTTCATATAGATACTTAAGAACCCTTAATCTTGTTTTAATGCATCTCAAACGTTGGATGTTCTCAATAGGAAATTCATCAAAAATTTTGGCTAAATCATTGTTTCTTGGAGAGAGTAATACGGATTCTTTCCATTTTAATATTTGTTTTTGCACACTCTCATACTGTTCTGAATGATTAAAGAACCAATTATTGATGACTTCTGGATCAAGAACCGGATCATTGGGAATAACTCCAAATTTTCTAATCATATATGTCCGAAGCATCATAGAAGAGTTCAAGAGTGATTCTTTAATAGCGGAATCTATTTCACATTCTGCTAAAAAATCATAAATGCTTGTTGCTACTTCTGCACAAATTAAATTAGATTCTCCCATGTCAGAATTAATTTCATTCCTTGCTTTAAAGGCGATCGCTTCAGCTAACCCCAACCAGTGAAATTCAGTAGGTATCTGTTCTGTTTCTTTCCACACTTGACGAAGCCAATCTTTTATCTCTAAGCAATTTAACTTTAACAAGGTGTTTAATAACTCTACTGCTTGTGTCTTACTCATTGAATCAACTCTATTCATTTAGTCAGCTTAATGATCTAGCGATTTATATTAAAAAGCATATTCATTACAAGAGGTAATCTAATTGAGGGGAGGAAATGATTAAATACAATTACCATTTAAGATTTTGATAATCTTCTCGTTCTTTGTTTGAGAAGCTATCAAAAATGTGTTTTGTCCCATTTGATCGGGAATATCAGGATCAGCTCCAGCATCAAGAAGAATGCGAATTACTTCTAGATGCTCGTGCTCCACCGCGTATCTCAGTGGAGTGTGGTGTTCTCGATTTTTAGTGTTGACTCTAGCTCCAAACTTAAGCAAGGTCAGAACGATACGTTGATGTCCATTTTTGGCTGCCCAACTCAATGCTGTACTACCGTACTCGTCTTTTGCATTGACTTCTGCTCCTTCCCGGAGATATTTTTGAACATCCTTATTTGCTCCTTTCTTTGCAGATTCTATCAAAGCAAAGTTTAATGCTTGAGAGTCTATTTCGGGTAAGATTTCTGTCGATATTCCTGACTGACGAATAATATAAATTGCTTCATGGTTTTGTTTTTGAACCAACCAGCTTAAAGTCTTTTTTATTACTTCAATGCCAAGCTTCGTTGGTTCTTTTATCAGTGCCTCAATAATTGCAGTATGCCCTAGCATTGCTGCGTACTCAAGGGCAGTTTTATTTTCTTTGTCCTTATGAGAGATGTCAGAACCAGATTGAATTAGCGTAATAACAATATCTAAATGGTTGCCAATAGCTGCTCCGATTAAAGCAGTTAAACCATCTCTTGTTTCTGCATCAATTTGAGCTCCTGAAGTGATTAAGAACTGAACCACTTCAGTATGTCCTTCAGAGGCAGCTACTATTAGAGGTGTCCCTCCCTCAACACCTCTGGTATTCACATCTGCCCCATGTTGAATTAACGTATCAGCAATCTCTTCATACCCCAAAAAAGCTGCATAAGTGAGAGCTGTATCACCCACTACACTGGCTCGTAAGTTTGCATCTATTCCAGATTTCAATAACTGTTGAACTCTTAATGTGTCTCTGTTTTTTACTGCTTGAATAAGTTCCATAGCTTGTACTAAAAATTAGGTATTGGATGGTGTACTTGCTAGGTAGTATGCATAATATGCGAGGCGATCGCCCTGTTCACTGAATAACTTACTCACAGTTTAACTTTGCTAGTCTTTTGGGTAATCTCCTAATTAGGAAGATCTAGAGTGAATGACTGTGTTTACAGCAAACCAAGTCTTGCAACAACGCTACGAGCTTCAGCGACGGTTAGGTGCGGCACAGCGAGGACGGCAAACCTGGTTAGCAAAAGACTTAGAAACTCAGCCTCATAAACTCGTTATCGTCAAGCTTTTAATCTTTAACTCAGATCTTGCACCTTTCCCAATAAGGCGGGTCAGGCAATGATTTGAGGACAATTTCAAACCCGTATTGTGCTGCAATATCTGTACTCATTTGGAGCTGTTTGAGTAATTGAAACCAGATAATGGATGGCAATAACGTTTCCAGTGCTAAACGACTGGCGATTTTCCAGTCCAGCACAGGTGGGAGTGACCATTGGTCAATCCAGTGCGCTAACAGATAAGCAATCAATGACAAAATTAGCCAGCGATACACGCCTAACTTGGTTCCCTGACCAAAACAATGCAAACCAAACTGATGCTTGGCAGTTTTGAAAAAGCCCTCAATGGTCCAACGCTTGCGCCCTAACGCGACGAGATAGGCTCCAGAATAAGGATAGGTGGAGGCGACAAACCTTAATTCTCGTTTGCCATCGGCTCGTTTGAGCCAAAACCAGGAGACGGTGAGGGGATAGCCAATGCCCTTGAGATATACCTGTAGACCTCGCTTGGCATGACGGTAGAGGTCTTTGAGGCAACGACCGTCGTGTAAGGTGCGATTGCTCCTGAGTCCGACGACGGGTCGCCAAGCGCGACGGCGAACAGCCTTGAAAAACTCGACGGTGCCAAACTCGGTATCGGCTTGCACCAGCACCACTCGACCCTTGACCAAGGACTTGGGCACCGTTGCCAACAGCCTGCATCCCAACTGGGCAGGACTAGCATAGCCCTTGCCCCGCCAAACCCGAAAGCTCCAGGGCACTCGCCACTCCCCGACGACCAAGTAGAGGACAACCAGATGCAGACCCCGTTTGCCGTTAAGAAGGCGTATCCAAGGGTCGGATTGTTCGGAATCTACCGTCGGGGTACTCAAATGCCAAAACTTGCCACTTTTCTCTAAGGTCGTTAAGTCAATCAAAATGCGAATCGGGATTCGAGCATGGGGCAGATGAGCCGCCATCTGCTGCAAAATCGCCTGACGAGTCGTGCGAATTACACCTCGTGTAGACCAGCTATAGCGATTGAGAAATCGACTTAAGGAACTGGCTGATTTGACATGGGTATGAGCAGGTAAGGCATGACCTTGAGCATCTAAAAACAGTCCCAATAGAGCTTTGAGGCTGGCTTTTTGATAGGTACTAGGCATCAAGCAGAGGAGGCTATACACTAGCCCTTGGGCGTGTTGAAGAATGGTTTCCATGACCGTCTTCTGATTTTTTTGCTACGCCCTTTCTTTCAGATTTTGGCTCCTTTGGCAACCCTTATTGAGAATGGTGCAAGATCTCAGTTAATTCTGATTTACAGTGGGATGAACTCAAGCTGTTTGAGCGTGAGGCTCACGTGCTCAAGAGTCTGAAGCATCCCAGAATTCCGAAATATCAAGACTATTTTCAGGTCGATCAACAGAATAGTTCAGAGTCTCTCTGGTGGGGATTGGTGCAGACTTATATTCCTGGAATCACGTTAAAGGAAGCCCTTGAACAAGGACACAAATTTAACGAAGAAGAACTGCGGAGAATTGCTAGAGAAATTCTACAAATTCTTGTTTTCTTACACGAACTAAGTCCACTTGTGTTGCATCGAGATATCAAACCCAGTAATTTAATTCTGGATCAAGATCATCAAATTCATTTGATTGATTTCGGAGCTGTTCAGTCAAAGGTGGCTTTACCCGGAACAACATTTACGGTGGTTGGAACGGTTGGTTACACCCCGTTGGAACAGTTTATTGGCAAAGCGGCTCCTGCCTCCGACTTATATGCGCTTGGTGCTACATTAATCCATTTGTTAACAGGAATAGCTCCAGCAGAGTTACCTCAAGACGATTTGAAGATCCGCTTTCAAGATGGCATTAGTGTTAATCCTGCTTTTATTGAATGGATTGAGAGAATGACGGAACCCTCTGTTGAAAAGCGGTTTAAGTCAGCACGACAAGCACTTGCTTCATTGGATGCAAAGCAGGACTCTGATTCTAAAAAAACCAATTCGGTTAGTGCAATACAAACGCTTCGACCTAAAAAATCTCTTAAACTATCTCGACCTGCTAATAGCCGATTTGTGCTTAAAAAAACAGCAACTCGCCTAGAGATACAGCCAATTAATCCACCAAAACCCAATCGCATCTTCTTTTTAGGATTAGGAATCGGACCAATTATAATTGCATTTCTCTACACTCTGCGCTGGATTTTAGGAGACTCAATGTATGAAATGCTCCTAACATTTCTTATTATGATGAGTGTTTTATTTTATTGCAGTTTATTTCTTGAACTATTAAGGATTGTGTTTGATAACACTACAAATAGACAACATCTTTATTTTGATATTCAACAAAATCGATTTGAAATTGGACGAAACGTCAGTTCTGGGAGTACTTCAAAACGCACAAAACTAGATTTCTGGGATGCAATTCCGGCGATTAAATACGTGATGGCAACTCAGGCAGTTCGGTATAACGATGGTAGAACAGTGTGGACAGTGATCATACGAACTGATCGTAGCTATTCACTAAAGTGGAGTTTAACCGAGGCGGAATGTATGTGGCTTGTACAGGAAATTCAAGATTGGTTAGACTCAAACTAATTGTTATTTGAGGTTGTGGGGGGCGATCGCCAAGAAGTCGGAGTTTTCAGAAAACTCCGACTTCTGTATTCAAGGTTCTTAATTAATTGGAGCGAGATCGACTCTCACCACAAAGTCATTAAAGTCACGATTGCCCAAGCCCGCTCGCTCTTCAAACGCATACTTGCCAGGGGTAAATCGAACGTGATTGAGTCCGTCTTCGTTGGCTTCTGCAAAAGGCGTGTAGAAGTTATCGGGGTCGCCATCTACCAGCACATAGGGAACGTAGTGGAAACCACCCAACAACGAGAAGGTATCTCTGCCCGTATCCAGGGTTCTCACACTCTGACGCAGAGCCGCTTGAGCATACCCTGCTTCTCCGGGGGCGATGCGATTGCCTGTGAGGGGGTCAACCACCACTCCATAGGGATTATCAGTGACATAAAATCCGCCCTCGTTATCAAAGTGTCCCTTTTCGGTCACTCGCACGCGAGCTGTGACAAATTGCCCTTCTACATCCGCCAAATTGACTCCTGTTTTGCCTATGAGATTGTCTTCTGACAAGTCAGGTTCCGGCAGGGGAGGCAACTCTGTGCTGTAGATCCAGCTTTCAAAAAACGCATCTAGATCTTGCCCACTCACCTCTTCGGCAACATCAAAGAAATCCTCTGAGGTGGCATTCTCACCGCGATAGTCATCATAGTAAGTCTGCAACGTTTCAAAGAAATTGTCATTGCCCACGGTCAGACGCAGGGCATGTAACGCCAGCGCACCCCGATCATAGACACCGCCATTAAACAGGTCGTCAGCGGTCGGTTCTCCAGGAGGCACATAATCTGCTATGTTCTCTGAGACCGAGTCATAGAGGTCATCAACCCAGTCATCCAGTGCGGCATCTCCCTGGCTATATTCAACCCACAAGCCTTGGGAGTAGGTCGCAAAGCCTTCATTCAACCAGATGTCGCTCCAGTCTGCTAAGACAACGCTGTTGCCAAACCATTGATGTGAGACTTCGTGGGCGATCGTTTCTTCGGTGGAGGCTCGACCCAGTTGCCGAATGCCAAAAATGGATAGGGTTTGAGTTTCAAGAGCGGTGCCAGTGTCAGTGTTAAGCACGACTGAACCATAGACCTCAAAGGGATAGGGTCCAAACACATCGCTAAAGAAATCAATCATTTCAGGTTGCCGATCAAACGGTTCCAGCAGGTTGTCTGGAATGCCTTCATCAAAGTAGTTGCGAATCGGAACCCCGTCTGAGGTGATTCCGGTATCGATGTTGAAGCCATTCGTAATGTTGACCGTGGTGAGATAACTCGCCATTGGGTCGCGGGCTTCAAAGCGATAGGTGGTGGAGTCACCATTGTCGGTGGTTTCTTCTAGTACCCCATTGGCAGCGACTTCGTAGCCTTCAGGAACGGTGACTCGGAAGGTATAGGCGGCTGTGTCGAGCGGGTGATCGTTCACGGGATAGTAGTTGGCGGCACCATCGGGTTCACTCAAGACAAAGCTGCCTTCGTCATAGATCACCCAGCCCGTGGGCACTGGAATCGCGACGGAAGTAATCGGTGGGGGTGAACCGCTATAGGTCACCTCAACGGTGAAATCGTCACCACTGGCGATCGCTTCTGATGGGGTAATCGTCAGTTCTTGTCCAGCGCGGCTAAAGGTGGCAGGTGCATCATTGACTGTAATACTGGCGATCGAAAAGCCAATGAAATCGAGATTGAAACGACTTAAATTCTGAGTAGCTTCAGCTTCAATCGTGGCAACGCCATTTAAGGTACTGGTGGCAACATCCGTGACGTTGAGATCAAGGGTGTATTGTTGTGTGTCATATCCCCCATTGCCGAAGTTGGGATAGAGTGAATCGCCCAACCCTGCGCTACCAGCCGAAGGAGTCGCAGTTGCGGTCACTTTAGCGGTGGCTTCAGCCAGGGTTGGATTAAGCCCCAAATAGTTACAAACGCTACACATGGCAATTTTGAAAATAAATGTTTTTGAGGAAAAATAAAGTTTAAGTGCTCAAGCAACCACGCATTTGAATGCTTGCTCAGATAAACTTCATTAACTAAAAAAACTGCTTTAGCAGGGGGGCGAATTTAATGCTACATGGGAGTTGTAATTGGCGAAATACAATTTTTGGAAATCCTGACATTTACTTGTATTTTTTTCGATTGCTAGAATCTATTTTTAAAGATTTTTATCTAAAATTCTTTTCAAGACAAACTCGAAAGGCACTTAGGAAAGTTGCTTCTGGGTTTCAGATCAGAGATGAACCACTGTTTTCTTAGGTGGAAATATCGTTCTATAAATAAATTTTGATTTCCTTGTACTTAAGCGATAAAAAGGAATTTGAAAGAGCCAAGATCAGGCTAAATTTAAAGAAAACTCCTAGCAGATTTTGAATCTTTAATTGTTTTTTAGGAGACATTTTGTAAATTAAATCTCTAATTTCTTTAAAGAGTTAAAGATCTGATCGCTGTATATTTTGGGTTGTGTCTTGTTCAAATTCCTCTAAACTTTTCTAAACTTTGAAGAAAATAACCCTACTTATGACATCGCAACCTGAGCAAAAAAATACCAGCGTTTGGCATTACAAACCCTGGTGGTGTCAGCCGTGGTCAATTGTGTTAACAGGAGTCACGATCACCAGTGGCAGTTGGTTCCTGTTTCAGAGAGTCTGGGTTACTGTGCTGGTTGCTGTGCCGATCTTGACCTGGATGGGCTTTTTTGTGTTGGTTTATCCTCGATTGATGCGTGATGCCATTAATGCACACGAGTAAGATCTATTGCCGCAGCGATTCAAAAACGATCGTGATCAACAACAGGCAGAGCAACAAGCCTGCGATCCGCAAGAAAACGATGCCAGCGATCGGTAATAGGGGAAGCACGACTTCCTCTGCCCCCATCAAACCGCTGATAAGGCAGGCAACTGTAAACCCGAACACAATTAATAAGTAATATTTGAGAACTTTGCAAGTGAAATTGAACAAGGGGCTAGGGGGTTTAACTTGAGTCATGAGGGTTCTCCGCACTGACAGAAGGGGCAACGTTAGGTCATATTCAGCGAGAGTTGACTTCAAGGAGTGAGACTGAAAAGGTTTCAAATCTGCTTTGTCAAATGCAGCTACTAGGTCTATCCCTTGAAATGACTTTCAGGCTTTTAAAGTCGGAACTTAGTAGGTCATTGGAATAACTAGTAATGTGTTGCCTTGTAGGGCAACAATATTGACGGATTGTCCAGGTGGAATGACAAGACTGTATTTGGGTTGATAAAGTTCAGCTTTCCAATGGGAGCCTTGAAAGCGAACTCTTCCTGGATAGTTCAAAGTAATGGCTTGATCGACAATGCCTTTAACAGGCTCATTAAACATTTCAAGGGACGGTGGGGCAAATGGAGAAAACGAGTCAGTCATTGTAGATACCTTTTACTTAACGCAAGTTGGTTTGCTTGGAACTGTGCGTAACCTCACTTCTCGCCCACACTCGATTTAATCTGAGATAGTATGGAATTGTATCTCACTAAAGTGATAAAACCGGTGGATGTATTACTATCTTTTAAGTCAAAAGCTTATTCCGAAAGCTTTTTGGGTAGTTTCTGTACCAAAGATTAAAGCTGCTTCAGATTGAACTACTGCTCATAAAGTATCTCACTCTATGCTAAAAAGCAAGATTAAAGTGAGGCAAAGTGAGATTTAAGTGAGATGCCGAGAATGACTGATATCTTTTGAGTGTTTCTGGAGTAGGGGCGATCGCTCCAATGCTTCCTTACTGGGTTTAGTGATGTAATACTTATTACCTATGACTTGTAAGCATCGCTACAAAAAATTTATCTATTAAGTTTTGAAAATTAGAGGGATATCTGGAGGATACTTTTACCGAAACTTTAACTACATCTTTTTCTCACAAAAATGCAGACAATTCCTAAATTAGAAGTTCACTTAGGTGAATATGATGTTACAAATTAATGGTCGTGACAGTGATTGAATAGTCAACTTTTAGAGGTAAGTGTGTTGTCGTGATTCCTCAAGATGTTCTCAAGGCGTTAGCTAACGATCAGGGAGTGTCTGATAATGAGTTTGAAGTCCTCACTCTTGTGATGGACGGTTACTCAATCACTCAGATCGCTACCAAGTTAGAGATTAAGCCTGATGCGGTTCGGAAACGGTTAGGGGAAGTTTATAAAAAGTTTCAGATTGGTGGTAGTGGTCCTGGAAAGCTAGCGAAGTTACAGCAAAATTTAGTTTCTAGCTATCAATCTCATTCTTCAATTTCTCTAAATGAAATTGATGTTGCCAAAGGAAAACAAATAGAGGGTCATCCCCCAGATTGGGGAGATGCTATTGATGTTGAAACGACCTTCTTTTATGGACGGAAGGATGAGCTAGAAAAACTAGAGACATGGATTTTGCAAGACCGATGTCGATTGATAGCAATTTTGGGCATTGGGGGCATTGGTAAAACCACCCTGTCTTTAGCGTTGGCAAGGCAAATTCAAACCCAATTTGAGCGAGTGATTTGGCGATCGCTGAGCCATACTCCTTCTCTAAAAGAGCTTTTGGCAGACCTGCTAAAGTCCTTCTCTAAAACACAGGTGGTTGATCTAAAGGAATCGGTTGGCGATCGCATCAGTCAGTTATTAAATTATTTAGAGGAATATCGTTGTCTGCTGATCTTAGATGGGGTAGAAGCAATCTTAAAAGATGATGACTTGGCAGGGCGATATAAAAAAGGGTATGAAGATTATACGGAGTTATTAAAGCAAGTTGGTAGCAAATCTCATCAAAGTTGTTTGGTCATTACAAGTGGAGAAAAATTAAAGGAGTTTGCTTTATTAGAAGGCAGAAAAGTGCGATCGCTTCTATTGAAAGGATTGAAGGGTTTAGACACTCGAAAAATTTTTGAAGAAAGGGGAATTGTTGATTTTTCAGAGGATGAACTCAGAGATATTAATGAGCGATATGCCGGAAATCCGCTGGCACTTAAAATTGTCTCTGCTACGATTCAAGAGCTATTTGGCAGCATTTCTGAATTTTTGAAGCAAAAAACAACTGTGTTTGGAGATATCCGACACCTACTTGATCACCAATTTGAACGGCTATCTCCTCTTGAAGAGGACGTTATGTATTGGCTCGCCATTTATTGTGAACCAGTCTCACTTTCTATCTTACGGGAAGATATTGTGCCGACTGTTGCCCAAGCTGAACTGTTAGAGGTAATTGAATCGTTGGGCTATCGGAGTCTAATTGACACCAAATCCTCGTTCACTCGCTCATCAACCTCTGTTTTATTTTTGTTGCAACCTGTAGTAATGGAATATGTGATCAATCGGTTTATTGATCAAATCTGTCAAGAAATTAAGCTGGGAAAAATCCTGCGATTTAACAGCCATGTATTGATTAAAGCGCAGACAAAAGATTATTTGAGAGAGCGACAGATTGAAACTATTTTGAAACCGCTGACAGAGAAACTGCTGACTCTCTTAGATGGCAAAGAAGCGATTGAAGACCAATTACAAAAGTTGCTAGAAAAACTGCCTCGACACACGCCCCCAAAACCCAGCTATGCCACTGGCAATGTGTTGAATTTGCTCCGTCAACTACAGATCAATGCTGATCTGCAACCCCGTTTGAATGATCGTGATTTTTCGGCATTAGCGATTTGGCAAGCCTATTTGTCGGATGTTAATTTGCGTCATGTCAACTTTGCTAACACTGATTTATCAAAGTCGGTGTTCGCAGAAACGATGGGTGCAATTTCGGCAGTTACCTTTAGCCCAGACAACAAAATTTTGGCAACGGGTAGCTTAGACCACAAAATTCGGTTGTGGAATGTTGAGACGGGGGAGCAATTTTCCTGGGAGGGTCATACTGATTGGGTGCGATCGGTTGCCTTCAATCACAATGGTCAGTGGTTGGCGAGTACCAGTCATGACGGCACGATTCGATTGTGGGATGTTAATGCTGGTTTAACAGATGTGAAGACAGGTCATTGTTTCAAGATATTAAAAGACACCAGTAATTGGCTGCGTTCGGTTGCATTTGGACCTGATGACCACTGGCTAGCGAGCGGGGGGGATGACTCCCAAGTTCGCCTTTGGAATGTCAAAACGGGTCAATATCACTACTTAAAAGGACATAAAGCGATTGTCCGATCGGTGACTTTTAGCCCAAATGGTCAATTATTAGCTAGTGGCAGCAGCGATTGCACTATCAAAGTATGGGACTTTAAAGCAGGCACTTGCCTCGTAACTCTAAAAGGGCATAGTAGAGGCGTGCGGTCAGTGGCATTTAGCCCAAATGGTCAATTATTAGCTAGCGGCAGTAGTGACAAAACCATTAAATTGTGGGACGTCAGTAAGCTTGCTTCTCAAGCGGAGGCATCTTATTCGAGTGAATGTTCAAGCGAACAGAGGGAACTACAGTGTCTCAGCACGTTAGCTGATCATATTGGGTGGGTCTGGTCAGTCGCCTTTAACAAAGAGGGGCAAGTGCTTGCCAGTGCCAGTGGAGATCACACCATCAAGCTCTGGGATATGAACACGGGAGAGTGCTTCAAGACGTTGGAAAACCATATGGGATGGGTGCGGTCAGTGGCGTTTAGTCCCAATGATCAGTGGTTGGCGAGTGGGAGTGATGACCAGACCGTTCGTTTATGGAATGCCAAGACGGGTGAACGCCTCAAAACCTTTCAAGGATATGCTAGAGGGGTAAGGTCGGT
Source organism: Oculatellaceae cyanobacterium bins.114 (assembly GCA_033764315.1). Classification (GTDB taxonomy): domain Bacteria; phylum Cyanobacteriota; class Cyanobacteriia; order Elainellales; family Elainellaceae; genus FACHB-1407. Next base: position 18,224 of record JANRJA010000086.1, on the reverse strand, counting down.
TGCATTTAGCCGCGATCGCCGCCGTCTGGTGAGTGGCAGTGACGATTGGCAAGTCAGATTGTGGGATATTACTTCCACGGGGAACGGTGATTTCATCTCTCTGGCTGGTCATACAGGGTTGGTTTGGTCAGTAGCCTTTAGCCCTAATGATCAGCTGATTGCCAGTGGAAGTGAGGACCTGACCATCCGAATTTGGGATGTCAACACAGGACGGTGTCTCAAGAAGCTGGAAGGACATCAAGATGGAGTACTTTCTGTTGCTTTTAGTGGCGATGGTCGGTTGTTGGCGAGTGGTAGCAGCGATCGCACCATTAAATTGTGGGATGTTCGCACGTGGGAATGCTTGGATGACCTTAAAGGGCATACAGGGTGGGTTTGGTCAGTTGCATTTAACCCGCAAACGTCCATGTTGGCGAGTGGCAGTGGCGATATGACGGTTCGCTTGTGGGACATCAGCACGGGAGAACTTGTCCTTGAACCCCTAAAAGGACATAGCCACTGGCTGCGCTCAGTCGCCTTTAGTGCCGATGGCAAGATTTTAGCTAGCAGCAGCGTGGGTCGAAATGTCAGACTATGGGATGTCGAGACAGGTCAATTGCTGAAGACATTACCCGGACATCGCAATGGAGTCAGATCTTTAGCATTTAGCCCTGATCAAAAGATTTTAGCTAGTGGTGGTGCTGACCATACTATTAGGCTTTGGCGAATTGACTCTGAGCAATTTGTGCCATTACAAGGACATAGCAGTCGAGTGCGCTCAGTTGCATTTAGTGCCGATGGTGCTATTCTTGCCAGCGGCAGTAACGATGAAACTATCAAGTTGTGGAATATTGAAACCCATCAAGAACTGATGACTCTGAAAGTTGCCAAACCCTATGAAGGCATGATTATTACTGGAGCCAAAGGGATTTCAGAATCACAACGCACAACCCTGTTAAATTTAGGGGCAATTGATGAGGTTTTTTGACGTTGAACCTACCGTTGCATGGCATCGTTGAGAGCACCCATTGTCATAGCGGCGATCGCCTGATCGGTGGCTTTAGGCAGATGATAATATTTGCCGCCTGCATGTTTTGCCAGTTCTTTGGCAAAGCCTGTCGAGACAAATTTATTTTCGGTGTCGATCACCAAAAGTTTGATGTTGATCGCTCGAATCTTGGCAGCGATATCTAACAACTCGGCTTTGATGTCTGGCTTTTGGTCGTCGAGGATGGGTTCACCGAGCGATCGCGCTAAGGGAATGTTGCCTCTGCCATCGGTAATCGCCACAATCACGACCTGACCAATATCGCCTGATTGCCGCGCATTCACTCCCACCCGCACCGCTTGAGTCAAGCCATGTGCTAGAGGGGAGCCGCCACCACACGCCATGCGTTCCAGGCGACGACGAGCCGCCGCGATCGAGCGAGTAGGAGGCAACAGCACCTCGGCTTGCTCTCCTCTAAACGGAATCAGCGACACCTGATCACGGTTTTGATAAGCCTCAGTGAGCAACCGCATGACGGCTCCCTTAGCAGACTGCATCCGGTTGAGTGCCATTGAGCCAGAGGCATCCACCACAAAAATCACCAATGCTCCTGATTTGCGAGCCAGACGTTTTGCCCGAACATCGCTTTGTTCGACAAACACACGGCGTGTCGTAGGTTGGACTACGACTTCTTGGCTGCGGCTCTGGTCGTATCGCTGCCGACGGGCTTTTTGATAAGGGGCAGCTGCTCGCAATGTAGCATCCACCGCAATGCGACGCACCTTACCCTTGGGTAACACGGGTTTGATATAGCGACCGCGATCGTCTGAAAAGATAATGCTGCGGGCACCTGATTTGCCCTGACGAGTGGCGGTTTGAGCAAAAAACAGCACTGACGAGTCGAGAATCACCCCTTCTGGATCAAAGACAAACTCTTCGGGTAGGCTAGGGGGTTCTTGGTCTTGTTCTTCCTGGTCGTTCTCGTCTTCGGGGTCGTCCTGGTCTTGCTCAGATTGCTGTTGTTCTTGAGGGGGTGGGGGTGGCGGTTGTTGCTGCTGATCGGGGGGTGTTTGTACTACGGTGGCACGAGGAATGATGACTAACTCCACAGCCCGCCGCAAGTCATCCGCTATGACTCGATCGCGACCATCGAGAGCCGCATGGGCTTTGGCAACTCTCACCGCAAACAGCTCGGCGCGGTGTCCCTGCACCCCAGCTCGCAGTGCCTCGGTTACTAAATATTCAATTTGTTGAGTCGTGACTTCGACGTCCTTCAACCATTCTCGCGCCAGCACGATTTGAGTTTTGAGGTTGTCAATATCTTCGGCATATTGTTGGAGAAATGCCTGAGGCGACTCGGTATAGCGAATCGCTTGATCGACCGCATGCACCCGTTCATCCAAGCCTAAAACGGCATCTGCTGAGAGGGCGATCGCAATTCGGTCGAGTAAATGTTGACGCAACTCCCCTTCTTCCGGATTGTACGTAGCAATCAACAGAGGTTTGCAGGGATGTTGAAAACTAATGCCTTCCCGTTCAATACGGTTGCAGCCCTCTGTCAAGGTAGACAGCAACAAATTGCTCACCTGGTCATCCAATAGGTTCAGCTCATCGACATACAACACACCTCGATGGGCTTCTGCCAACAGTCCGGGCTGAAAGACGGTTTCCCCTTGCTTGATCGATTGAGCCACATCGACAGAACCCAATAACCGATCCTCGGTGACTCCCAGGGGAATCTGGATAAAGGGTGCAGGGATGACCTGGGTGGGCAAGTCTGAAAACTCTGTAGCCACAAACTTCTGTTGTGTGTCGTCGTCCCACTCGTCTGAGCGGGTGGGGTCGCAGTTGCAACAAGAGCCTTGCACCACTTCGATCGGTGGAATTAAGGCGTGAATGGCACGTGCCATAACGGATTTAGCGGTGCCGCGTCGTCCTGAAATCACCACGCCTCCCAATCCTGGGTCAATGGCTGCCAACAAGAGTGCTGTTTTGATGGCATCTTGTCCGACGACAGCCGCGAGAGGAAATGATGTAGATGAGGGAGTGGTGAGCGCAGGCATAGGGAAAACGGTTGCAAGTCCAGGATCTAAGGATATCAAGAAACGGTGGAGAGACGCGATTCATCGCGTCTGTGCAGGTGGAGGTTAGAAACGCGATTAATCGCGTCTTTACGGTTTTATCCACCCATGATCCATCCACCTCATCACCCTATTACCTCATTACCCCGTCACTCACCTACCCTTGTTTCTCGGCTACATACAAATAAGTCTGGTAGGACAGTGGAACGCATCCATCCTGCTGCCACCGCTGATACAACCCTTGCAAATCAGCGATTAGTTGCTCATAAGTGGAGCCAGTTTTGGTTACATAAGAGGCACTAGAGGCTAGTCCAATCAATCCCTTTAGGCTCAGAGGATGTTTGTAGGTAAAGGTGTAGGTGTGAAAGTTTTGAAACAGGGGACTGTTGGCTAAGGCATCAGGAGATTTGCGATCGCGCCGTTCAAAAAATCCTTGCTCAGACGCATTGCTGACACTATTGGTATAGTCCACCATGAGCGGATCAGTGAGATCGCGATCGTTCCACATCAGGGCGACTCGTCCTCCTGGTTTGAGAATGCGGTGAAACTCGGAGAGGGTGGCGATCGGCTCAAACCAATGAAACGACTGACAGCAGGTGACTAAATCGACAGATTGGCTAGACAATCCGGTGGCTTCGGCAGTAGCATCATGGAACTTAACTCGCAGGTGAGGGGTGGCACTCTCTCGCATAGCGGCGTTGGGTTCGATCGCCCACACGGTTGCGCCTTGATCGGCTAACAGACGAGATGAAATACCAGTCCCGGCTCCGATATCGGCGATGATACATTGGGCGGGATCTGCCACACTATCCAACAGAGTGGCGATCGCCTCTTCTGGGTAACGGGGTCTGTACTTGGCATAGTCTTCAGCTCGATCAGAAAATCGTTTTAATGGGTTTTGTGTGTGGAGTGGTGTCTGAGGCGAGGGTATATCCGCAGTTGTATCTGTCATATTCGGATCTGTCATAAGGGCACTCACGGGACTGACCGACAGTTTATGATTAGCAGACGGGTATCCGATCTGCTGAGGCTTACAACTGGCAAGATACAATAAACTCAACAAATGTTCTCAATTTTTTGGTAAGGCACGGAGCATCGGAGCGCATGGGCAGAGTCGTTGGCATTGACTTGGGAACCACAAATTCAGTCGTTGCCGTGATGGAAGGCGGCAAACCCGTCGTCATTGCTAACGCTGAGGGAATGCGAACTACCCCCTCGGTGGTGGCATTTAGTAAGGATGGAGAGCAACTCGTCGGGCAGATGGCACGGCGGCAGACGGTGCTAAATCCTCAAAATACGTTTTATGCCGTCAAGCGATTTATTGGACGGCGTTATTCTGAACTCAGCCCTGAATCAAAGCGAGTGCCCTACACCATTCGCAAAGATGAAAACGGCAACGTCAAAATTAAATGTCCTCGGTTGCAGCGAGAGTTTGCTCCCGAAGAGGTTTCGGCGATGGTGTTGCGAAAGCTGGCAGAGGAAGCCGCTCGCTATTTAGGAGAGCCTATCACTAGCGCAGTAATTACAGTTCCGGCTTACTTTAATGACACTCAGCGACAAGCAACGCGAGATGCAGGGCGAATTGCAGGCTTAGAGGTGATGCGGGTGCTCAATGAGCCGACCGCTGCATCATTGGCCTATGGACTCGATCGGGGGGAAAGCCAGACGGTTTTAGTGTTTGACCTGGGGGGCGGCACCTTTGATGTATCGATTTTAGATGTTGGGGATGGCGTCTTTGAGGTCAAAGCCACGAGTGGTGATACTCAACTGGGTGGGGCTGATTTTGACAAAAAAATTGTAGATTGGCTGGCAGAGCAATTCTTAGAGCAAGAAAACGTTGATTTGCGGCGCGATCGCCAATCTTTGCAACGCTTGATGGAAGCGGCAGAGAAAGCAAAAATTGAGCTATCGGGCGTGAGTGTCACCGATATCAACTTGCCTTTTATCACGGCTACCGAAGATGGCCCCAAGCATTTAGAAACTCGTTTGACGCGATCGCAATTTGAGGGGTTATGTACCGATTTGGTGAGTCGTTTGCGTGCGCCCGTTAAGCAAGCTCTTAATGATGCCAGCCTGTCTCCTAGAGACATTGATGAGGTGGTGTTGGTGGGCGGTGGCACTCGCATGCCAATGGTTAAAGAATTGGTGCGATCGCTGATTGACCTGGAACCGAATGAAAATGTTAACCCTGATGAAGTCGTAGCGATCGGAGCGGCGATTCAAGCGGGCATCTTGACGCAAGAAGTGCGTGATATTTTGTTGCTCGATGTCACGCCTTTGTCAGTGGGTCTAGAAACCATTGGCGGGGTGATGAAGAAGCTGATTCCCCGCAACACCACCATTCCAGTGCGGCGATCGGACATTTTCTCAACTTCTGAAAACAATCAAACCGTGGTTGAGATTCACGTCGTTCAGGGTGAACGTGAAATGGCAGCCGATAACAAATCGCTCGGACGCTTCAAACTCATGGGTATTCCCCCAGCCCCACGGGGTGTGCCTCAGGTGCTGGTTTCTTTTGATATCGATGCCAACGGTATTTTGCAAGTTACTGCCCTTGACAAGACGACTGGACGTGAGCAGGGCATTACTGTTCAAGATGCCTCGACGTTGAATGAAGCCGATGTGCAACGAATGATTCGGGATGCCGAGAAGAATGCTCAACAAGACCGAGAACGCCGCGAACGAGTCGAGAAACGCACCCGTGCTGAGGCGTTAACTTATCAAGCCGAGCGACAATTGCGGGAAGTTGCCCTGGATTTTGGGATGCAATTTGCTAGCAGCTATCGCCGTAAGATTGAAAACCTGATTCAAGAATTGCGGGCAGCACTAGGACGCAACGATGAGCGAGGCATTGATGTCGTTGAGGCAGACTTGCGAGATGCGCTCTATGAGTTGCAGCGAGAAGTCTATCAATTCAACAAAGAGGAAGAAGAAGACAACGATTTCTTTGGCTCTATCAAGCGCACCTTGTTTGGCGATGATGATGACGAACTGCCCTATCGCGACAGCCGCGATGATTGGGGCGATCGCTCTTATTCCCAGCCATCACGCCGCCCCTATTACGATAGTCGCTACGACGATCGCCCCTACGACAATCGGGATGCTCGTCCTTACGATAATCGTCCTAGTTATGACAACCGTTCTGGTTATGACGATCGCGCTGGTAATAATCGCAGTGGCAACGATCGCGGCTATGATAACCGTTCGGGCTACGACAACCGTTCTAGCTATGATGACCGTGTCAGTGGCGATCGCGGTTATGACAACCGTTCTGGTTATACCGATCGAGCAAGCAGCGATCGCAGTGGGTATAACGAGCGGGGCAGAGACCGATCTGGAAACGACCGAGGATATAATAATCCCTCTCCCTATAACGCTCCTGTAAATCGTTATGACAACAACGATTGGGACGACGACGATGATGATTGGCTTTAGATTAAAGAGTGAAGTATGAAGATAGAAAAATGAATCATTCATTTCCTTCTTCCCTCTTCCTTTTCCTGTTTCCCTCTTCTTTTTTCCTTTTTTCTCTTACTTGAATGCAAAATTATCGGAACTACTACGCTATTCTCGGAGTTCCCAGAAGCGCAACTGTTGATGAAATCAAGAAGGCTTATCGCAAGTTGGCGCGGCAATATCACCCGGATTTAAACCCGGGCAATAAAGAGGCAGAGGAAACGTTTAAAGATGTCAGCGAAGCCTATGAAGTCTTGTCTGATAGCAGTCGGCGATCGCAATATGACCAGTTCAGTAGCTATTGGAATAAAGGCGGCTTTCAAGGGGGCACCGCTGCGACTCCTCGCCCTAAAACTTGGACTAATCGCGCCAATGGCAGTCGTGTGCCGATTGAGGAAGTTGATTTTGGAGAGTTTTCTGACTTTAACGCCTTTGTCGATCAATTACTAAATCGGGGCACTGCTCCAGGTGCCACATCCAGCGATCCGTTTCGACCAGGGACAACAAAGACCGCGTATACGGTGTCTGCCAGAACGACTCCTCGCAATGCCGAAGCAAGGTTGACTGTGCCGTTAGAAAAGGCTTATACGGGTGGGCGAGAGCGGATCCGCCTGGAGGATGGGCGATCGCTTGAGGTCAACATGCCTGCGGGGATGGTAACGGGGCAAAAAATTCGGCTTAAGGGGCAGGGGGTTGCCGGAGGCGATCTGTACTTAAAGATTGAGGTAGCCCCTCATCCCTTCTTTAAGCTAGACGGGGCCGATATTTACTGTCAGGTGCCTGTGACTCCCCCGGAGGCAGTATTAGGAGGGCCAATCGAAGTCCCGACCTTGGATGGGTTTGTCAAGATGATGATTCCCCCAGCCGTGCGACCTGGGCAAAAACTCCGATTATCAGGCAAGGGATATCTCATTGATGGTCAACAAGGCGATCAGATTGTGGAAATTCAAATTGCTCTGCCCCGTGATCTTACGCCTCAAGAACGTGACCTCTACGAGAAACTCCGTCAAATTGAGACGTTTGATCCGCGATCTAATCTGCCCATTTAGGATACGTCAGCACAATCTTCTACGTAGTTCATTGCTTTATCTACAAAAAGCCTTTACATAACCCCCGTTAACACACCTTTTTCCACGGCTTGCAATAAAGATAATGTAAAACTCGCTACTTTCTGAGGACATTTACACAACCTCAGATCTAAGATAGCGAGTAATAGAGCAATCAAAAGCTTCTGTTATAGCTCAGCCCAGTCCCAATCAGTTGGCACTTGCTTGAGATCACACCAGAGCGTCAAGATTGTTTAACGAGGCGAATATGAAACTTGGGCACATTTCCGCATGCGCCAGCGTTTTGGCTGGCAGTATTTTGGCATCATTAGCAGTTCCTGCACAAGCAGCAACCTTCACTCAGTTCAACTTTGACACTAATCGCACTGGTAACAACCCAAAGGGCAATATCATCCTAAACTCAGTGACCTTCGGTAATTCTACAGTCGATGACTTTATTTTGGTAACTGGGCTTGATCAGTTCACTAATGAAAAGTGGACTGGTGGTAACACTGGAGCCGCTAGCTCTGATCGCGGTGACAATGCCACTGGGGTTCGTGCAGAGGCTCCTAGTAACGCACAAGTGGTCGCTAGCTTGGGCAATCTAAACCTCAACAACATTATTGACACCGAAGACAGCGGTGCTTTCAAGATGGAATTGCGTTTAGGTGCAGCAGCCAATCACTTCTTCTTCTGGGAACGAGGCATGAACAGCCGTTTAATGGTTGAAGCCTTGGATCAAAATGGCGCGGTTTTGGCGAGCACCATTTTAGATAGCCGGAAATCTCAATATGCTGGATACGACATCGACACAACTGAGATTAGTGGAAGCCAGCCTGTTGGTGCAATGGGACTGAGCTTGGATGCTCACACCGATCGTTTGCGTCTCACTAGCTTTGATGGAGGTCGCTTGGGCAACTTTAATGGCCCTGACTTCAAGGTCGCCGCCGCGCATGTTCCCGAACCTGCTAGCTTGGCTGGCTTAGGTTTAGTGGCTGGGGCGATCGCCACTTCTCGTCGTCGATCGGCAAAACGCGCGTAAGTACACGCAAGTTCAGTTCAAGCTATAAATCTTTAATCAATTCCCAGATTCTTTACTGTAAGAGTCTGGGAATCTTTGTTTAAGCTGATGAGCTTGGATCAGACTATTACAGCGATCTTTTTTAGATCGATAACCCTATATATGACTTATATGACTATTCCAGATCCCCGGTTTCTAGGGATGTAACGAGGCACCTTTTAGTCAGCTCCAACAAGAAACCGGGGATCTAAACCCCTAAATTGCACAGAGACCTCATGCGGATTATGAAGATAATTTCTACTTTTATAAAAGTTCTTTCCTGAAGAATGTGCTCACTTCTGTGGGGAATGTGGGAAATCTACGGAGGTCGAGGTTTGGAAAGTTCTGCTAAAAGTGCTTAGGTTGGGGCGGTGCCCTCACTTGCACTAACTTTAGTGGAGGGACAACTATGGATGATTTGTTTAAGTCGTCTCAAGCAGACGCATCTGCCACAAATGTCAACTCAGAAAATGTGCCTTCACTAGAGGCAGGATTGGCGGCGTTGAAGGGTAAAGATTATCCTACTGCGATCGCCCTGTTGCAGTCGGTTGCACAAACCACTACAGATAAGCCCACCGCAACCAAAGCTCAGATGAGCCTGGTGATGGCTTATGAACGGAGCGGTAATCTAGCCCAAGCGATCGTGTTGTCGCAGAGATTGAGTAGAAGCTCCAATCGTCAGGTGCGGTTGTGGGCGATTCGCATGGAGGATGAGTTGGCGCGTCGTCAGGAAGAACCTGGATTGTCCTCGGAGGTGTCTTCTGAACCCCTTGCTGAACCGATTGAGGTAGACGACGAAACTGGGTTTACCCCAATCAACACGTCCATCCAGTCTGACGCGCAAACCACACTGCAAACTGATGAAGAACTGACGGCTGAAGACGATGCTACCGGGTTTGTGCCTCTCAATGCAGGTTCTAGTGTTAGAAATACGATCGACTTACCGCCCATTCACCCCAGAACTTCACCTCAAGACGAAAGTGGGTTTGTGCCGTCAATTGAAGAATCCTCGCCCGGAGAGGGAGAGGTGCCATTAGCAGCCAGCGGAGATGCCACAGACCCCCTCCACAATCCTTCTGATGTCAATCTATCTCTCCCAGCAGCGACGCCCGTTCAATCTCAACCATCCACTCTAGAAAATGCTCTCCCTGGCGATACTCAAGTGCCTCCTGAAGCGGCGATCGCCCCCAATGACAGTTCTCAAGCTGTTACCCCCCATGAGCGCATCTGGCGACAAGCTGGACGGGCCTCTAAATGGGGATCGTTAGGCTCGGTTGATGTAGCAAAGCTGTGGGCCGTTGAAGCTGCAACGGTGGTTGTATTAGTTTTGGTGGTACGTGCCTTGCTACAAGTGGCGATCGCCCTTTTAAATGGGGCTTTCGTTCAGTTTCGCTGGATGATTGATTTACGCCAATACACTATTTTTGCTGACCCGTTTTGGTTTGTGGTGCTGGTGCTGGGGCTGCTCTTCATAGCGTCTCCCTGGTTAATGGATAGCATTTTGAGGGTTTCCTATCGGGCTAGACCCTTCAAGCTAGATGAATTGGCAGTATCCAGCCCAGAGGCAGTTCGGGTGCTCAAACGAATTTGTAACCAACGACGCTATCCGTTACCCTCGTTGAGGGTGCTACCTATAGCTGCCCCTGTCGCATTAACCTATGGATTTTTACCCCAAAACATCCGCATTGTGCTTAGCCGAGGGCTATTGCAACAACTTAGCGATGATGAGATCGCGGCAGTTGTGATTGGGGAAGTGGGACATGTCACCTATTGGGATGTAGGAGTAACAGCTTGGGTAGCCTTGATGGCACAACTGCCCTACCAGCTTTATTGGATGGTGGCGACCTGGGGTAATAACCAGCGGAATGGGCTGCTCAAAGCGATTGCTGTGGGTGTTTCCTCATTTGCCTATGGTTTGTTTTGGGTGTTGCGGTGGACTGGGCTTTGGCTCTCCCGATTGCGCCTTTACTATAGCGATCGCGCCGCCAGTGAGATGACAGGCAACCCCAACGGACTCACTCGTGCGCTGCTCAAAATTGCGATTGGTGTAACAGAGGAAATTCAGCGTCAAGGCTCTACGGGTGCTCTGCTGCAAAGTCTTGATTTTCTGACTCCGGTTGGCTATCAAACGGCTCTGACCTTAGGGAGTACTTATCCCTACTCTTCGTTTGAGCATTTGCTGCTTTGGGATCGGATTAATCCATATCGGCACTGGTTAGCTATTAATAACAGCCATCCTCCAATGGGCGATCGCCTGCAACAATTAACCAACTATGCTCGTCATTGGCGTTTAGCGACTGAATTAGATTTTGATGCATCTTCTTCGTCTAATCCTCGTGCATCTCGACAAGCAAAACGATTTTGGATTCAGAGTGCTCCATTTGTGGGCATGTTGATTGGGCTTCTGATCGCAGCGTGCTTTTGGCTGTTAGGGGCGATCGCGGCTCAAGTCGGGTGGATAGAGTTAATCTGGATGTCTGGCGATCGCTCTATTTTATGGGGGTTTCTCTTGTCAGGGTTTAGTATTGGCACCATCTTACGCATCAACACTTTCTTTCCAGATATCAAGCCCTCAACTCTGCAAGTTGAGCCAGTGCTTCCTGAACTGTTGACGGCTCCCTATGCCTTGCCAACCGATAGCCAACCTGTGCGAATGCAGGGTACTTTGTTAGGGCGACCAGGAATCGGAAATATCCTTACCCAAGATTTAATCCTTCATACTCCGTCAGGTTTCATTCGATTGCATTACATGCCTCTCTTGGGTCCGATAGGGCATCTGCTGCCTCAAGCCATCCGCCCCAGTCAATGTGTCAAAAGCCCAGTTACTATTACAGGTTGGTTTCGTCGAGGGGCAACTCCCTGGATAGATGTAGAGACCCTTCAGCCTCAACGAGGGGCAAAATTGCAAGCGGCTCATCCTTTGTGGTCTACCTTGTTAGCGTTTGCGACTGGCTTTTTAGGGGCTTACATCATTTTTCAGGGTGGCTCTTGAGCAAACCCAGCCAGATTAAACCATCTTTGTGTGATACCGATTTAAACGGATTCTTGGGCAGATTAAAGTTCAGGAGAGGCTTGGCACTGCCAAGCCCGTATTAGGATCTGTCGTGTTTTCAATTGAAATTGGTATGAGATTCTATCGATCTCATCAGAACAGGGGCACCTATGAATGAGGTATCTCAGGGGTATCTAAACCAATATGAATGTAAATAAATATTGCATGATCACAGTGTTTAATGTTACTTTTCTTAATAAGAACCAAATTTACTTAGACAGAAGCTGTGCTTCTAGCGCGATTTCGGCGGTTGACGTGGCTCTTATGTCTCGGTATCAGGTTTTCCTCCCAACACAGCAAAAACTATAGCCAGCCTTGAGTTAGGCTGGCTTTTATTTAACTTGCGGCGCGAATTAGAATCAATGACTGATTTATCACTGAAATCTCTACTTTTGGCGATCTCCGGGTCTTCCACCGTGATACCTTAATGAATGGCGTAACAATGTTGAATCCGCAGAACCACCCTAGAGTGTTTAACTGTCATTGTCAGGTGTCCCTGAATTATTGAATAAACGGTTAGATTAAAGCAGATTTCACCCTTGAGCATGAAGTGTTGCAAAAAGCTATTTCTTAGCATTAATAGGTTGTATCGCTTTAACATACGTCGTTGAGGTTGGGTTACGAGTTACGTTAATGGTTCTGAAGTTTCTCATGAATGTTTCTTTAATCAATAACCAACTTAAAAGCGACACTTGTAAATGTAAGTGAGTTTGTCCGAGCCAACGTCTGGAGGTATCTTCTCTCATGTCTATCCGTCTTTACGTGGGTAACTTACCTAAAGAGCTTGAAAAGCAGGAGCTACAAGCTGTTTTTGCAGATTTCGATGAATCAGTTACCACGAAAATCATCACAGACCGCAAAACTGGCAAGTGCCGGGGTTTTGGGTTTGTCACTGTTAAAAGTGATGAACAGGCAGATCAGTTGATCGAAAAGTTCAACGGTCTCATGTTCAAAGACCAACCCCTCAAAATTGAAAAAGCACTGCCTCGTTCTAAAGGAAGTGAAGATGAGCAACAGCAAGCTCCTGCAGCAAGCAGCGCGGCAGCTGGTGTTTCACCTAACACCCGCAAAAAAGGTAGCAACAACAAGTCGTCTAAGAAGACGACAACTGTCACTGATTCTGAGGCCGTTCAGCCCGATCCACGTTGGGCACAGGAGTTAGAGAAGCTCAAGCAGTTACTAGCAACTCAAACTGCAAATTCATAATTCTCCTGGCTTTCAAGAGTACGAGAGGGATTACCTCCAGAATGCACTCGCCAATGTAAGGATGTACTTTGATGTCTTTATGAGGGTGAGTGCTTTGCATTTCTGTGATTCTAAAAATGAGCTATTGCCTAAGTGCACTACTCCTCAAGAGGTTGGCTCACATTGTGTACAGTAAATGGCGAAGGAAAGGGCGATCGCCCCTTTTTTGCCTTCAACTGCCGTAGGCTCAGTTTTGCTTGGGCTAAATGAGGAATCAATGAGAGCTTAACCTTTATTGATTATGAATCTTCATCGTTTCTCATCATAACGAAAGTTTTTCTTACCAAGAATTCACCTAGGATCAACGCTAGGCAGATTAAGCTATCTCGTATGGTGATCTTACGGAGAGATGCACCATCAACCCCCGGTGGTTTCTGAGAGTTGCCTCAAGAAATTACAGGAAAAAATAAATTTAGCTCCCAACGCCGCTCTGATTATCAACAGGTGACTATATAGCCTCAGGTGACATATCTCCTGATATCTCCTGATCTAGCTATCAAGTTTCTCTGTGAGCATATCAGCCGATACGGTTGCATACGTTCTTCTGCTGATTCCGCAACAAGGTGTTTCTTACTCAGTTTGTTGCAGATGAGCAACCATTAGATAGAAGGATTTGTTGGGCTAAGCCTTATAAAGTTTCAGACGCTTCAGGTGTGCAGTTCTCTCAAGAAAACGTGTTTGGGTTAATTCATCAGTGGGTGCAGATAGCGGCTCTAGTTAAATTGTTTCCTCAACCTATTTGCAAAAGGCTAACTGTGGAAACGGTTGTAGGGTTTGATAGTGCCCTACTTACGCTGATAGCAATCGAAGGGTTAGTTGGAACGGGGTGCAGGGGCTTCGTCGTGAGTTCAGCCGAATGGTGGAACCCCTGACGGAGGGCCAAGCCCTCCCCTTTGTCTCCAACTGTCTCGGCAGTTGCCACATTACTAGGGCTGGAACTTGATTACTCAGTTATAGTCACTCTGCTATGCAGGGGTTGATTGTGAATGCGATTTTGCGGTGTAGCAATCGCATTGATATTTATGGTGTCTTTAAAGTGCTGTTGTGAAACAGTGCGGAAACACATTGCTGTTGCCTAAAGTGCCTTGATCGAAGAATTTGATGCATCATTTCTACACTCAGTCATAAAGTTGGTTAGCCCAGCAGGAGAATAGGGTAAGCAATGAGGACAAAAAGTTACCTTGTCGAAGAAGCCTGGAAATTACTTGAAGATTCAATTGTCTATTTTGGCGATCGCCCCGTGGGCACAGTAGCTGCATGTGATCCTACCGCTGAAGCACTGAACTATGACCAGTGCTTTGTGCGAGATTTTGTCTCGTCAGCACTTGTTTTTTTAATGCGGGGTCGATCAGATATTGTCCGCAATTTCTTGATTGAAACGCTGGCATTGCAAAGCAGTGACAAACAAATGGACTGCTTTAACGCTGGACGAGGTTTAATGCCTGCCAGCTTTAAGGTCAAAACCTGGGAAGGGGGTCAATATCTAACGGCTGATTTTGGTGAGCATGCGATCGGGCGTGTTACTCCAGTCGATTCCTGTCTGTGGTGGCTTATTTTGTTGCGGGCTTATGTCAAGGCAACGGGTGATTTAGATCTTGCCCATCAGCCTGAATTTCAACAGGGTATCTTACTCATTCTCAAGCTTTGTCTTGCCGATCGCTTTGATATGTACCCCACAATGCTGGTTCCAGACGGTACATTTATGATTGATCGTCGCATGGGAGTGGATGGACATCCCATTGAAATTCAAGCTCTCTTTTATGCAGCACTGCGCTCTGCTAGAGAGTTACTATTACCAGGCTATAAGCGCGATATTTATATTCAAATCATCAACCAACGACTGAGTACCCTCAACTGTCACATTCGCCAATACTATTGGCTTGACCTCAGACGACTGAATGAAATCTATCGATATCGAGGTGAAGAATTTGGGGAAGAAGCCATCAACAAATTCAACATCTATCCTGATTCGATTCCAGAATGGGTTGCCGATTGGATGCCAGAGAGAGGTGGCTATTTAGCGGGTAATTTGGGACCAGCCCGCATGGATTTTCGCTTCTTTACATTGGGTAATCTAATGTCTGTGATTTCTTCGTTGACTACAATTCAGGAGTCACAAGGAATCATGGACCTGATTGAGCAACGGTGGCAAGATCTGGTGGGCTATATGCCCATGAAGATTTGCTATCCAGCAGTTGTTGATTTAGAGTGGCGAATTTTGACCGGGTGCGATCCTAAAAATGTGCCGTGGTCTTATCACAATGGTGGGAACTGGCCCGTATTGTTGTGGTTTTTAGCCGCAGCCGCTCAAAAGACAGGCAGGCAAGAGATGGCTTGGCGAGCGATCGACCTTGCTGAACGTCGTTTGAGTGAAGATGGATGGCCTGAATATTATGACGGGCGTAACGGTCGTTTGGTCGGAAAGGCTTCTAGAAAATATCAAACCTGGAGCATTGCTGGCTTTATTTTGGCAAATGAACTACTAGAAAACCCGAAATATCTAACCTGGATTAGCTTTGATGAAGATACAGAAATGCAGGAGTGGCTCTATCGTTTAAAGGAGCTAGAAGCTAGCAGTTGATCCAACCTTGATCCGAAGGTTGGGTAGCAAAATAGCACTATGAAACTCACCCTTTTCAACCTCCCCTTGACTCCGGGGAGGTGCATTAGGGGGGTGGGGCCAAGTGACACTCTATAGCAGAATTTTGTGTAAATTCTGTAAAGGCGTTTTGTGAAACACCTTTACGGTGAGGTGCTTATCTGAAAATTATGGGTCTCTAAAGGGTTTAATGATTTGCAGCAGTTCTCAAGATTGCGTTTAGGCTGCAACTTGTGCCGCCTTAGTAGTAGTGGTTATGGATTCAGCAGGAGCCATAGTTGGAGTAGCTTGATTGAGTAAGGTGGTGTATAACTGCTCTAATCGAGAGGCAATGCTATTCCAACTAAAGTCGATCTCAACCCGTTGCCGTGCCAATTGACCGAGTTCATCACGCCAGGTTGGATTGGTGAGAATGCGATCGATCGCTTGGGCAAATGCGACGTCGTCTTTAGGAGGAACTAGTAAACCTGTCACTTCAGAAACCACCGTAAATTGTAGGCCACCAACATTGCTAGCCACTACAGGTGTCCGACAGGCCATTGCTTCAATTGGCACTAAGCCAAACGGTTCGTAATGGCTAGGGACAACACATACATCCGCAGCGGCATAGTAATTGGGTAAGACAGTCGGATCAAGACGACCTGGGAACTCGGTCATGTCAGCCAGACCTAACTCGTGAACGATCGATTCAATGCGATCGCGCTCAATTCCATCGCTGCGCCCTGGAGAACTGCCACCACCAATCATCAGTTTTAAGTCAGGATCTCTCCGCAATTTTGACTGAGCCATTGCTCGAACTAGAGTTTCAATCCCTTTGCGCTTATCAAACCGACCTACATAGAGCACCAATTTTGTGTTGGGTGAAATACTGAGTCGTTGCCGTGCTGTAGCCTGGTCAACAGAGCCAAATCGCTGAATATCTGTGCCACAGGGAATCATTTCAATATGCCCTTTTGTCGAAACGAGCGATCGCATGTGCTCTTGTTCTTGGGGGCTGGTGGCTACCACACAATCCACTGTTTCTAGACAAGTTTTTTCGATAGCTAAACGTTTTGTCGCAATAGGTGGAATATCTTCAACGGTGTTATATTTTATGGCTCCCAGGGAGTGATAAGTATGAACCTGCACTAAGGGTTGGAGCTTTTTTAGCTTCATGCCAACCCAAGAGGACAGCCAATAGTGCGTATGAATTAAAGAATAAGGTTGGGCTTGTGTGTGCTGAAATGCCTGAAATTCTTGTACAAACTCTGGTAACAGATCAAACAAATGATCTCGTCCTATAAAGGTTGCTGGCCCTGTCTTTAAACGAATCGTTCGACAATTATCACGATGTTGAACGATTTCAGCTTGATCAGGATGGCTTCGTCGAGTAAACATATCAACGTGCCACCCTAGCCCCGCTAAAAATTCGCCAATTTGACGTACATAAACATTCTGTCCGCCCGCTTCTTCCTGGCCAATCTCGGCAGCAGGGTCACCATCAACGGAAATCAAGGCAATCCGATGCTTTTGAGTTATCGACATTGTAGATATCACCTCATGGTTAGGATTCCTAACCCCTGACACCAGAAGTGAAGTGCTAAAAATCTTCTCCTCAGGGTCAAGAGCAGGTATGCAGCACGACAAATATCAGCCGAGGACACCAACCAGATTCAGGGTATTACCAAGGTAAATGCTGAATGTTTAGTCTCCTCTCAACACCGACGAAGTTAGCTGACGGGCTAGGACTGAGAGATGTCCTTCCTCTGAGATGATGAGCCTTAATCTTTGGACATTAAAGCCAAAATTAAACTCTCGAATCTCCTTATTAAGATGCGCCCCTAAATCTGGTTCCTCCGTTCCATTTCTCTTAGCCTCAAACAGACCTGATATAAAGATAAAAATGGATTAGGTTGACTTATTTCATTTGAAGCTACGATACCGTGATCTAATTGTTTTAGTCAACTTTTTTGTGGAATATCTAAAATACTATGGATTTGCTTTTTTAAAGAGTGAGAGAATTGCTTGAATCCTTAAAAGAAATGATGAAATTTTTCTGAAAAAACTATTGTGAAGAGTAGTTTTAGTAAAAATGATGGGCTATCAAGACCAAATTATCTAATTCAGAAACCATCACTATAAAGATCAAAGATAGTAGTCTAGAGGTAATAATCTGAAATTCAGAAGGTTTCACCTGATGGGCAATACAGCCTCTTTGGTCTAAGATTACTAGCTAAAAGAGATGATTTTATTGAACTCAAAGCTCATCTATAAGTAAAAGACAATAGCTATAAAAAATATCATTATTTAAGCTTAAGACTTGCAATGAAGTGTGTAAGTTTGAGCCTGTAAAACAATGAATGAATGAAAATATTTTGTTTTCACTATAAAATTTAGCCTACTCCTTTAAAGACCTCATACTATAAGATTTAGGGCATCATCTCACAAAACTAAGGTGATAGTTTCTACAGCAATCTGCTCCGATAGACCTATAACTATTCTCTATTAAAACAGTTATGGAGTGAAACGTCTGTAGGGGTACAACCCCCACCCCCAAAGCTTTTAATGAAGGGGCGATCGCGGGTAGAGCAAAATTCATGGGAACCTCGATTAATTCAGTTTTGACAAGTTGGGATCTCAAATGAGACAGAAGGCCATCTGCTAGAAACACCATTTCCTTGAACTCCAGTTGGGCAAGGTTACTGGTGCAGCATGAATTAGGGAGGACTATCCCGTGTG
>JANRJA010000084.1:0-6642 GCA_033764315.1 Oculatellaceae cyanobacterium bins.114 | reverse complement strand
CACACGGGATAGTCCTCCCTAATTCATGCTGCACCAGTAACCTTGCCCAACTGGAGTTCAAGGAAATGGTGTTTCTAGCAGATGGCCTTCTGTCTCATTTGAGATCCCAACTTGTCAAAACTGAATTAATCGAGGTTCCCTCTTGTTGAACACGTTGTGGAACGTCGTCATAAGGAATAATACATACCGGAACATCTGCTCCAACATTAACCTCGATACTATTTAACAAAGCTACAACCTGGTCATAGACCATGTCGCTGGATAGGGTATAGATACCAAAGGGTTTCATGTTTTAAAGGCTCCTAGATGTTAACTAAAGTGAGTGTTTAGGGGGGAGTCATTCTTGTATAGCCGTTGATGCAAATGCTGGTGGCAGATGGGCAGTAAACTAAAGGAGTCGAGAGATAGGCTTGAGAAAGTTTCATGACTTGTCTCCAGAATTACAAATTCTCTCCGTGAATGAAAATAATCATACTCTGAACTCTTCTAAAAAGAAGTATGAAATTTATGGAGATAAATAAGTCCGTTAGCTTTTCGAGTTATCACGCAATTTCTGATTGCTCTACAGTAGCAACACTTAAGGCATCCGAATTAATTTGAGGATAAGAGTTCATTTAATCTTCAATGCCTAGAGAATATCCACGGAAATCCTGTAAAGCTTAAATAAAGTTACTCAAGATCTCTCCGTATCTGCCATGTTGAGGAGCGATTAACTTAGTATGTAAACTGAGCGTGCATCTCTAGCTAACCTCACTTGTAGCTCTCTAACGCATATGGTTCACTAACGCACCTAATCTCAACCCAAATGAATATTTTGATGTTGTCGGCGACCTTTCCCTATCCACCGACACGCGGGGGAACTCAGGTCAGAACCTTTAATTTGCTCAAATATCTTAATCGCCATCATGCCGTTACTTTAGTCACTCAACGAGCAGAGGATGTCACAGATGCCGAGATTGAAGGACTGCGAGAGTGGGTTCAGGAGTTAGTCGTATTTCCCAAACCCCAAGCTGCCGCCACCGGAAAGTTGAAAAAAATACAACGCTTTGCCCAGTTTGTTTGGCAAGGCATTCCACCCAGTGTATTGGCGTTGTATTCTCCAGAAATTCAAGATTGGGTTGACCGAGCAGTGGAGGCAGGAAAATTTGAGGCTGTCACGAGCGAACATTCGGTCAATGAAATTTATATCCGTCCAGAATGGCGATCGCTGCGTCGGGTGGTTAACATCCATAGCTCGGTCTATGGCACCTGCAAAAACCAGTTAGCAACAGGCACCTCAGAAAACGAATGGCGCGATCGCCTCAATCTGCCGTTATTAAAGCGATATGAGCAGCGATATTGTGCCAAATTTTCTGATTTGGTGGTGACAACCGAAGACGATCGCAATCAAATTCAAGCCTTTTGTGCCAATCCAGCCACCCATGTGATTCCCAATGGGGTTGATTTTGAGCAGTTTCCCTATCGCCCGTCTGACCCCGGTGGCCATCGGTTGATCTTTATCGGGGCGATGGACAATACCCCCAACATTGATGCTGCCTGCTTCTTTAGCCGCGAGGTCTTTCCAGCCCTGCAAACCCGCTATCCTGACGTGACACTAGAGTTGGTGGGTGCTCGTCCAGTGCCAGAGGTCGCCGCGTTGGGCGATCGCCCCGGCATCAGCGTCACCGGACGAGTTCCCTCAATGGCAGAGTATTTACATCGAGCGACAGTGTGTGTAGTGCCGATGCGGACTGGCTTTGGCATCAAAAACAAAACCCTGGAAGCGATGGCCGCAGGAGTGCCTGTGGTAGGTAGCGATCGCGGTTTAGAGGGACTGGCAGTAGATGGGGACAATACTCCCTTGCGAGCGTTACGAGCCAATCGAGTAGAGGAGTATATTGACGCAATTAGCCGTTTGTTTACGGATTCACAGTTGCGATCGCAGTTATCTCAAGAGGGGCGATCGTTGATCGAGAGCACCTATACCTGGGAAGCGGCTGGACAAGCCTACGAGAAGGTATTGACTCAAGTCAAGTGAGGAATGTCGTGTGAGCAAACAAGACCGACCCAGCCCAGATCATGCCTCCGGTCAGCCCTCTCCTCTATCTAGCTCCAGCACACCTCCAGTCAAGGTCAAGGTTCTGGTTTCTAAAAAAACACCCCGACGGGAACCCGACCCTCCCCCTTCGGAGCCATCTGGGATTCGTGTTTTAGTGTCTTCTCACGGTCGCCGTAAAGCTGCACACCCAAAAGATAATTCTGCATCGCCAACCCCAGCCGATCCTACTAAAGCTGAAGTCAAAGTACTTGTGTCTTCCCAGGCTCCACCTCCGTCGTTCCCTGAATTAGAGGAATGGGACGATGAGGAAGACGATGAGATTGACCGGGCACCCATTCGGATTTTGGCAACCTCAAAACCCCGTCCTACAAACCCGGCGATCGCGGCTCTTTGGGTCACAGTTGGCTGGTTGGGCATTGCGGCTCTCGTGGCTGGAGGGGGTTGGTTGGCCTTTCAATTAATTATTAATCCTGGCTCGATTCGCTGGATGCAGTGGATTTTTCCAGAAGGCAGTCAAGAAGCCTTTTTAGAGCAAAACGCACCGCGATCGCTGTCTCAAATTCAAGCTCAAGCAAAAGCCGCAGGGCTTTATCTGGGGCAACCCTTCCCTTTGCCAGAAACGGGTGATTTGGTAATTCCAGTCTCAACCCAGATGACGCCTTGCAGCGGGTTGGAAGCGGTGCCAACTGCCAGTTGTGGTGAAATCAGCGAACTACAAGTCTATCGCCCTTTTACCGCAACGCCTCAACGGGAAGCCACCTATGAATTGGTCGATCGCTTAGCAATACCAGGGTTAGAAGAATATTTTGTAGTCGCTCCACTGACCTTAACCACGGGCACCGAAGGCTCATCGCGTCGTCTGCAAGTTACTACGATCAGTGCTATCAATGGCACAGTTCCCAAGACTGGAGTTTGGTTTCAAGTCAGCGGTGAGCGAGTCCGAGGGGATACGCACATTGTTTATGGGCAAATCATGAGCTATAACCCTCAAAAAGAACAACTTGAGACCCGCTTACAGTGGACCAGCCCATCGGCTGAGTTGCCCTATTGGCAAGACATCGTCGCGGGTGGAACGCCAGAATTAGTGGTCAATCAAACGGTGGGGCTAGAGCCTAATTTTCAACTACACCAAATCAAATCAATTGCCCCCTCAACGCTGGAGTTAAAACCCATCGGCATAACGGAACCTGCTCTAACCAACCCCAACTATAAAAATGGGTTGGTGTTAGCTCAAAGTGGTCTATGGTCGCCTGCTCTGTCACTCTTGCAGCGGGTCAAAGACCAGAGCCAGGGCAAAGCACCAGGATGGTCAGCGGCGGCACAAGCCCAGTTTGACTTGATTCGATTTCATGCAGAGTTTACTCAAGCGCAAGCCAAACGAGTCTGGGCAAACCCCAGTGAACACATTACAGCCCTTCTAATTAATGGACAGTGGGCAGCAGCACTACAACAATTTCGAGCCGCACTCAAAGATGGGCATGACTTGGCTCCATTGCTTCGAGATGATGCTCAAATGCTTTGGCGACGGGTAAATGCAGCCCTTCAGGTCAATCGTCGGCAATATGATGTGCAAGCATGGGGGGCATTGACGATTACCACCAAACAAGGACGACGAGCGGCGATCGCCTGGTTACAATCGCTCCAACCCCCTAATCAAAATCCCACTGTCATTGATCAGCGGTTACAAGACATTCTCAATCTGTTAACCCTGATTCCCCAGTCCGATGTCTCCACTCATCAAGACAGCAACTTTTTGGGGGTTGCCACTCCCGTGTCAACGGTTAACCCTCGTGAGTGGACGTTGCCTGAGGCAAACACCTCGTTAGAGCCAGGTGAGCAGCAATGGTATCGCGTGCAAATTGCCCAATTTCACAATGGTCAACGCTGGTGGCGATCGCCCTTTAGATCCCTTAATCTGCCTGCATTGGGAATTGCCAATCAACTCTGGGAAGATATGGGGCTTGCCAGCAATCCAGAGTTTCAGATTGCATTCTGGGCGCCCGATGGGCAGTTTCAGACGGTCTCAGTCACTGCCAAAGCCATTCGATTTAACAACGGCATATTGCAAGTATTAGCAGTGGGAGACAAATTGCCAGAAACTGGCAATTATCCGAATGAAGGAAGAGCTTCGCGTCACGTCTCTCAACCCCTAGCCCTGACGACCAATAGCTTACAGTGGCTAGAACCAACCTATGCCATGACTCTAACCGACTTTAGCCAGCAACAGCCCGATTGGCTGCCAACTCTATTGCCCACAACTTGGCAGGCACTCCAGGAGGCAGGGTATGTCAGCCCTGACAAAACTCCTACCACCGCAGAAATGCTACAAACAATGGGTGCCTGGTCTGTGCAACTGATTGACTTAACAGGCAACACCCAACCTGAAATTGTCCTCACAGTTCAACCAGCTTCTCTGACCAGTTCTGCCTATGTTGCAACTGATGCAGTGAATAATCTCCAGACTACCCCACCCCAGGCTTTAATTTTTTTAGACCGGGGTAGTTTGATTTACAACGAGGTCAACCGCAATGAGGGGCAAACACTGATGGCGATCGCCACCCTGCTAGACGATCCCATACCAATGCTGTTTGTTGCCGCCAATCAAGGGTATGTCTTCAAACAATGGTCACCCCAAAACCAGCGATTTCAGTAGTGGGGCTTGACTTAGCGATAGCCCAACAGCGATCGCACCCTGATTTTGCCTGCAATATACCAGGGCACTTGATAGTGCTCTACCATGACCCACACCACCATGACCAGGTGAACTAGAAAAGTACAGGCAACCCACGTCATCGGAAACCAGTCCCACGGACTATCTGGCAGGGGAGGAAACGTATAAGCCGACAGCCCCACGATCGCCCCTGGCACCACCACCAACACCACCCCAAACAACCAAATCAACACCGTCACATTGAAATCATCTTGGTAGGCAACCCGCCAGTTGCGCCCATTCCATCGCCACGACATCGGTTGAGAGCTATCCACCACTTGCACCGATTGCTCTGTCAGGTTGGCTGTAAAAATATGGCGACAAAAATCACAGGCAAAGGCATCCATCAAGGTCAACTCGGCAATCTGTCCATGCCGACAAATCGGGCAGATATAGGTTTTCTGGTAGCTGAGCGGGCGATCATCACCAGAGCGAGTCCCCGAAATCGAGCTTTTAGGAGTTTGATCAGAAAATGGCATCATGGCAAATTCGTTGGCACTGGGGTCATTAGACACTCTGCCTACTGCTGCACACATCAAGACATTAGACGCAGTGTAACAATCCTTCTGCTCAATCGACCAAGAACTGAGGCAGATCTTTTGCCTGTAATTGTTGATGGATGAAGGCGATCGCTACAATTTGAAGTGACTATCCAATCCTGCGATCGCAATAGCACCATGAGCAAGCCTAATATCAACAGAGCAGCAGTCGTTCGGATGTTAAAGCGGCGTGAGGTGTTGGGGTTTTTAGGAGCTACCGCATCTATCGGGCTGGCGGGGTGTTTTCGCAACCCATCTGGTGCTGACCGGGCTTCTGCTCAAGCACCTCCTGTAACCATAGCCCAGGCAACCAGCACTGCCAACTGTGTCGTCAGACCCCAACAAACCGAAGGTCCTTATTTTGTTGATGAAGCTCTAAATCGTTCTGATATCCGTTCCGATCCGTCTAATGGAGCTATCAAATCTGGTACAGCCTTGCAGTTAGTGTTTCAGGTCAGCCAGGTGAGCAACGGAGCCTGCACTCCCCTCAAGGATGCCATTGTAGATGTCTGGCATTGCGATGCAGAGGGAGTCTATTCTGATGTGAGCGATCGCCGTTTTAACACCGTCGGACAAAGACTTCTGCGCGGTTTCCAGGTGACGGATACCACTGGAACTGTCCAATTTATCACCATTTATCCGGGCTGGTATCCAGGTAGAACCGTCCACATCCACTTCAAAATTCGGGGAACTTCCCCTTCCTCCAACTACGAATTCACATCGCAGATCTATTTTGATGACACTCTGACCGATCGGGTTTTTGCTCACTCAC
This sequence comes from Oculatellaceae cyanobacterium bins.114, assembly GCA_033764315.1. Classification (GTDB taxonomy): domain Bacteria; phylum Cyanobacteriota; class Cyanobacteriia; order Elainellales; family Elainellaceae; genus FACHB-1407. The sequence goes on along the minus strand of JANRJA010000084.1, from coordinate 583 downwards.
CCTATGCTGACCGAGGTGAACGAACTGTTCGCAATGACCAAGATGGCATCTTTGGGCGAGGTGGCACGGCGTTAATCGTGCCTGTGGTTCAAGAGGGCGATCGCTATACAGGTAGATTCAACATCGGTCTTGAACTGTAGCAATCCAGAGTGAAGCGAAGCAGTTCCTTCTCTGAGGCGATCGTCTCTAATAGCCTCTCATAAAGGTCTAGCTAAATAGCCGCCGTACATCGACTACAACATCTTGAAAAGACAGCGGTGAAACCGTCCCTTGTATCAGCACTAGCTCAGTTTGATAGTCTCCGTTGTCTAACTCTCGAAAGACCTTTAACTGGGCATGCTTCAAATCAACAACCCAATACTCTTGAATGCCCACCTTGGCATACACCTGCTTTTTTTGCCCTAAGTCTTTTGCCAGCGTTGCATTGGAGTATTCAACCAACCAAAAGATATCTTCAGGATAGGGGTGGTGATCGAGATAGCGTCTTATACCAATATTTTATGAAGCTGCGCCAAAAAGAGCTTCTAGGATGAAGTCATAGGAGGTGAGGGATGCAAGTGTTTCAGCAGAGATATTGTTGAGA